>JAAXVR010000003.1 GCA_013335405.1 Chlorobiaceae bacterium | reverse complement strand
TCAGCAACTCATTCAACACACCGTATTAACCTTATAACCTGCAATGGAACAACGGCTTACAAAGCCGTGGTCACCATTGCCTTTATCTTGCACTACCTATTTCTTCGCCATTTCGCACTCCTCCCGTACATCATCATGGGCCTCTTCATGGGCTTCATCATGGGCCTGCCTGGTAGCGCAATCCTCAAGCCAGAGCGGCTCCGCCACTCCTATGATGTCCCTCTCTCTGATCGGTCCGAAATACCGTGAATCAAAGCTGCAACAGGCAGCACTGACGACGGCGACCTCACCTTTTCTGAGTCTCCGGGCTTCAGAAAAAACAGGTAACCTGCCACCTCTTCGATCGATGATATCGACGGCTCCGAAATCAGTGCTATTGACGCGGCAGCGCCCCATTTTCGTGTCCAGAACATCACCGGATTTCCCGCCGATCGGCTTAATTAGGAAGGCTCCGACGGGCAACCAATGCCGCTGCTGCACCAGACCCCTGACCACAGCTGGAACGGGAAAAACCACAAGGTCGCCTCGTTCGTAAACCGGTTTGCGAACGACCAGATACCAACCATGCGGAAGGCTGTCCGTTGCGTTGTAGATGACGAAAGGCCGGTCGAGAATGATCGCAGGAATCGCGAACATGGCAGTCACCGACAGGCCTGCCATGAGCTCTCTGAACGACTTCAGCTTTGGCATCGGAGTATGAATTTTCGGATCTCGTTTTCGCTGCATCCCCGGCCTTCGAGCAAAGTGTTCAACAGGGCAAAACAATGCTCGGGCATCGACTCAAGCGGCACCCCAGCCTCAGCGAATTCATGCAGCGCAGCCAGCAACCTGGCGGAGCGGAATCGCGAACGGGTCATCACCAGAAGGCTTACCGCCGGGACCACTCCACTGATTTTCTGGGCACCTCCGGACAAGTCGGTACGGAACAGAAATGCACGTTCCCTGTTGCCATTGACGATGTGGTATCCCATCAGGCGACCATCTTCGACCATGGCAATCTTGCCAAGCATTCCCGGGATGATTCTTGACGGTTGCCCATAGATGATCGAACAACGCAATCGGTCATCATCCCTCAATTGGATCGCAGTGAATCGGCTCGTTTCCTTCATGGCTTTCAGGCAATCTGGGGTTTGTGATGCTTGGCGAAAAAGTCGTTCAGGCTCTCGGCCACCATGTCCTGAATGGTCATTCCCTGCTCGATGCCGATCAGCTTCAGCTGCTTGACGACATCGGGCTCGAACCACACCGTTACGGCCTTTTTTCCGATCCTCACAGGTGCGACATACGAATTTCCCGTTGTCGGCCTTAGCGCCTCGACAGCAGTCGATTTGACCTCCCGGAGCAGCGCGTCTGCCAGGCTTTTTTTCTTCATGATCGGATCTTCTGAGGCAACAAGGTTATCCATCCACAGTGTGTGCAAACGGCACGAAACAGTGCCTCAATCTCTTCAGCAGCTTTACCGTCGGGTTCGTATTCGAGAACGGACTGGCCCACTGTAAGTGAGTGGACAAAAGCGACCCGTTGCCCGAGAGTTGCCGGCGCCAAGTCAAGTCCATAACCTTTGAGGACCAGTTCCGCATCCGCTCGCAAGCCGCCTTTTCCCGGAACCGTATTGAGCACGGCAAGTGCCGGCGTTTTTGCCAGGGAAGCGAGGTCAATCGTGGTAGTTATGGCTTTCAGATCCAGCAAAGAAGGCCGACATGGAATCAACACGAGATCAGCAGCTCGCGCAGCGGCAAGCGCTGATGATTCCGAGTGCGGTGCCGTATCGATGATGACGAGAGCTGCGCCATTTTCTTTAGCTGCTTCAATGACCGCCGGAAGACGTGATGCCTGGATAGACACCACCACCGGAGAGTCACTCCCGCGAAGATCATGCCAGCACTTTGCGCTTGCTTGGGGATCAATATCGATGACGGCAGATTGCCAACCAGAACGCTCAGCAGCGACGGCGAGATTCAGTGCAATGGTCGTCTTGCCCGCTCCACCTTTCTGGGAAATGATCGCTATGGTTTTCATGTTTGCATGGTTTCATGTTTGCCTGATGGCATGCCATCATGTAGACATGCTGACATGCCCACATGATGGCATGGCAGCATGATGGTGTTCTGCCAGGCAGGGTACCGCCGAATCACTTGCTGCGCTTATGGCTTGCCTTACGTAAGGTCAGGTAGGTATCGACCGCCTTTTCGATAGCTTCAGGCCCGTTATTCTCTCCCTGTTCAAGCCATTCGTTCAGCTTTCGCTCGGAAAAGTACAGGCGCTTGGTCTTCTTGATGTAGGGGATCTGGTTTCGCTGAACCAGACCGTAAATGGTGGTGACGGCAAGCCGCAACATGCTTGCCGCTTCGGCGACCGTCAGGAGACGATCCTGGGATTCGGAAGGAAACACATTGGCGAGTTCTTGACGGACGATCATTCTAATCGACGCCATCAGCCGGTCATCGGCCAATCCGGGGAGGGTCTGCAAGTATTCCATCGCGCTGTATCAAGGGTTAACAAACAACAACGATGGAAATCTCGCATAAACAGTTAACCCCGTTCAACCACCATGGGGGTCAAACGGGGTATGGATTTTCTTGAGTTGGCCGGGACGTGCCCTGTCAACACTTCACGAATTACCTCGCGGTTATGCATGCATGACTTGGGAACAGTGAGGATCGCGACTCTTTATCTGGAAGGAATTTCATCCGTTATCTCTTACCAATCTCACGACGTACCCTATCGCCAATAATTCAGCGACGGCCTTTGAGGAGCGAAGCGGAAAAAGGCCATTTGGTGCTGGCTCGACAAGGCCGGAACGAACTGGAATGATTGGTTAGGCATAGCCTCGCCTCTCTTGGTCGTTGAAGGCCAAATGTAGTTTAGACGATGGGAATTCTTTTCTCGATAAAAAAGCTTCCAACAAGTCTTGGCAGTAGAGGTTAGGCCATAAATAATTTGTGATATGTATATGTGAGCCCCCACACCAGTGATTGTTTCTTCTGCTGAGCTCATCCATCTCGAAAAAGACCATGTGCCACTCACTGAAGGGGTGCTGGACCTCACGTGAAAAGAACATATGCGCCACCCTGTATTGCCGCTGTCCATGCGTTTTAAATAGGCGACGAAAGGCCTTCTGCCCATCACTGGATGCTTGCACCTCTAGGCTCGCATCTAATATTTCAAAGTCGCTTTCACGGGTTTCCAGATGTTCTGGCACATAGTCAAAAAAATGCATTGCGTGATTGAGGTGGAACGCTCCCGCCTTGCAGCCTGCGATAACATCGACAAAGTCGCTGATCTCAACCGTCAGCGTTTTGCATAATTTTTTCAACTCCTTTTTATCCTGACACATCAGGACTCTCGCAAAGGTGTTTTCCATGTAAATAAATCCCTGATAGCCTATCAGTTGACTGCTTACAGGTCAACAGTGAAACACCCATTTGAATTTAAGATGAACATTGCACCCGTTATCCAGTTGAGCAGATGGTTAGGCGATTGGTAAACTAACTGGTCGATTTTTCACCCATGAATCATGAAGACAGGCCCAATTTGCAGAATGAGCCCCAAGCCGACCAGCTTGACGAGGATGAACAAGAGGAAGAAGATGAAATTGTTTACCAGCGACTAAGAATGGATGAAGTCGGCCATAGCTCTCTTCATTTACTCCATATGCTGATAAATCAGAAAACGTGCCATAAAATTGTGTAAACCATTTTAACGGCTGATCCCCCAATGTTACTACAATTTCAGCATTTGACTTTATTAGTTCTTTCTCAATTTCTTCTCTTCGTTCCATGTTCGCCAATTCGCGAGGTAAAAGCGGCCAATTATACGCCGGCAATTTTAGGGAATCTTTGGCGGTATCATATTCTCGATTTAGAGCAGCAATTTGTTTTTCATTCATGCAACTATGCGGGACAAGATCACATAGCCATGCGTCGTCACGCAAAATCCCCAATGGAGCCAGGAAAAGTTCGTCTAGCGCCTTTCCTGATGGTCCGTTTAATTGCTTACTTGCTGGCAACAAACGACCTGCACCGCATGGCATTTGAATTTTAGAAATTATTTCTTGCGCCGATTCTTTGCTCCCACGCCAAAATATTTCTGGTTCGGAAGCAACCGCAACGGCACCTATTTTTTGCCGCCCATCTTCGCCTATCCAGCGCGCGTGAACAGCACTCGCATACACTCCCAAAACAAAAACACGTTTTGGTGTTTGATCTTTCTGAATGAGCGGGAGAACAGGTTGCCCAAACGGAAAATGGCCAATATTCATATAACTTCCCCCTATTTGCTTAACGATAAATTTCAGCCGCGCGCGCCACGAACAGCTGGAGAATATCAAAAACGCTTCCGCGCGTCGATTACGACGACTTGTCATGCAGCGTTACCGTCTATGGTAGCGCGAGGTGGCGGCACTTACGTCGAATTTCTTCGAGCGATTTCAGTATCGCAGCCAAATCCACTAATTCGCCGCGAAATGTAAGAGTCTGTGTCTTAGGATTATACACACGATGAAGGTTGGCATGGTTGCGTCCCCAGATGGATTCGAATGGATCGATTCTCGGATCCATATACACCGCTGAACAATTTTTCTCGAACCACGTTTCGATTCGCTCGTCGTAGTGCTCGAAATGATTTCTTAAGTTGCGATCAGAAAGCAGATTGCGGTCATCGACGCTGAGTAGCGTCCGCAAGATTTTGCCTCGTGCTGCAGACGTCTTTCGCTGGGGCCAGAGAATCTTCGAAACGTTTGCGGCGGCGACGAGGATCGATTGGATCGCGCTCCATATCTCGATCGGATCAAAGTGATCTTCGCAAGTCACTAGGCATTTAGCCGCCCGCTCTGCAATCTTTGACTGCATCACGATCTCACTGATAAAGACATGCTTCTCAAGTTCGTTCATCTGACTATTACCCATAATTCACACTTCCCGCAAGTACAGCTGTTATACCGTATAACGCTGGCTTGACCCGCAATTGTGCAACAATCACAGCATTCGAAACCGATGTTAGACTTTCGTCTTAATTCGATCGAGCAGCATATTCGAGAGTTTGGCGAAGAATTCCAACTCAATTTTGCCTTCTTTCGTCTCATAGTACTTTTGACCACCGAGCACCGCCGATTCCATGTATTCAATATGCAACTTTGCCTTCACCATGGGGTAAAGGTGGTCGTTATTGTTGAAACCATTTGATTTTCTATTCTTCTCACCAACTTCTTCGAGAAGAGCAAGAACCTGGCTGCTTGAGTAGGAAAAAGCCTCAGTGCCATCCAAAAGGATTATATCGAATGAATTCAGTAGTGACATGTCGTAGTCGGTCGTTGCATCATAGTCTACAAAAACAGCGAGATTGTGATTATATTGAGAAAATTGATGCATCCCTGTGATGTCCGAATAGTCCTTGGTAGAAGGAAATAGCACCCCCTTGTAGTCATTTTCGATCAACAGCGATGTGAAGAGTTGTGGAAGAACATACTCTTCAACAAAACTCCCTTTGTCTTTTGTTGGAAAAGTCAAGATCTCCGTCATAATTGATCGCTGGAGGTCTCTCTTTATTGTTGTCGCATTTGGCTCCAGCCGATTGTCATAGAAATCAATCTTCGATCCTTCGGCAAATATCACAGGAAGTGAGTTCACAAGAACTTGAAAGAGATAGTTCTTGATTTCATTCACTTTGTGGTAGTAGAAAATCGAAAAGCTCGGCAGAAACCCAGCAATTTCCAGATCAGTGCAATTCAGGTCGAGTTCTTTTACCAATGCATGTATTGAGTTTCCAAAATAGAGCATTGGTTGCCCAGAAACACTAAAACGCTGATTAGCAATGTCGCGACGAAGGTTGAAAGGAATATGGAAGTAGTTCTTTGGGTCCGAGGAATCCCAGTTAGCGGATTTTTTGCGGGCCCGAAACAACAATTGGGAATAGTCTTGAGGGTTTTCGGAATGACCCAAGAGTCTATTTAACTGAATTGACGTCCAGAAGAGATCAGCCGCGTGTTTTTGACTCTTTGAAATATACAAGACATAGATTTCTCGGAGCAGATCGAAGACTTTGGTGATAGAGTCAGTATTGGCCTTGGTGTGGCTCAGGAATTCACTAGTCCATTTTAGGTAGTCCGGGTCGTCAAGCCTATATTGACAATTACACTTTTCGACAGGCACAAGTATGGAAAGTCCAGCAAGATACTTGGCCTTGTAGTCATCAATTCTAAGCTCGAATCGGTCAATTCCAAATGTTGATCGTTTGAGCTCACTCTGATTTTCAGTACTAAAGAAACAGTTAACGCATTGCATTCCATCTCCTCGATAAACTAACAATTTTTATATTGTTTCAACATGATATGCCAAACACTCTGTTTTGTAAAAATAAGAGAATTCAGAAAACGCATTATTAACGTGATAACCATTTCCCTTACTTATGTTTGTAAATATAGCACTATTTTATGCTTGGATATTATGCGGATCCGTATAATATCCCTATCCCAAAGCCAAAATTTCTGAAAAGCTGATTCCCGTCCTTTTCAGTCATGTTATCCACTTCGATGTGCCGGAGCACTACAGAGAAGCATATGATTACGATAAATATATTACACTATAAATCCGCACCCACTAGAAGCGATATCGATTACAACTAAGAGGTTCTCCTCAAAGATGATTGAGTCTTGTATGGTAGCCACTCGAATGTGCAGATACGGCTCTTGTTTGTAGGCTCACCTTTGGCTTTGGAGAGGATGTCCCAGACCGAATTCATGCTCAGATCAGCAACACCTTCTTTGCCACGATAAGAAAAATGTCTGCAGAGCCAGTCCCGAAGAAAAGTCCAGGACTCGTGAAGGAAGCCGTTGTATGACAGCCTTCGAAACACTTCGACGAGGCAGTTCTGGTTGCCATTGAATACCAGCTTGTTATCGACAGGATGACCCTGGAGCAAGTCTTTCAGTACCGGGCGGTCAGATGGGTCGAAGAACACTTCCAAGCAACCCACCAGGTCTGCGAGGCGCTCTGGAGTGAGATTTAACTTGATGAAAGATGGATGACCGACCGTAGCGCCCTCGTTCTTCCTGTCTGCCTCCTGTTGGGCAATGACTTCCGCATACTCAGGAAAGGTCTGCCGCAGAGCTTGCATGAATGAAGAAGGAATGCTGCCGTGGCTGTATTGCATCTCTTCGTAAAGGTAGGATAGTGCCCGTTTGAGCGTGACATAAACCCCCTGGAGGGTGTCGAAACCTTCATCGAGATCGTTGATGAATTCGGCATTGTAGAGTTCGGAGGAGCGATAGCGTTCGCTCTTCGGAATCTGCAAGCGCAGGTATTCCTGCCGACGGTCACGGTATTCGTATGGAACTTCGGGAGGGTTCTGCTGCGCAGCGGCCTGAGCAAGTTTGTCAACCTCTCGCATACGCTCAAGGACGAAGATGACCATACCTTCGAGTTCATGGTCAGGGAGGCTGGAGACAAATGGCTTTTCTGCTCCAGGACTGGTTCTGGTGACGCCACAAAGAACTTGCAGGTCTGATGATTGCATCAGCCGATGGCCGATGTATTCCCACTTTTGCTGCTCTTCATCATGCGTCGTCATCGTCGTCTCCGGCTGAGATGCTCGGCATCAGGGCTATCGTATTCCGCTTGGTCCTCGGCTGGATTTTTGCGTAGCGCATCGTAGTTTTACGATCACGATGGCCAAGGATCTCGCCCACGGCATCAAGGTCGGCACCAACATTGAGCAGCATGGTGGCGGGCCCAGTGTGGAGATAAATCTTGGCAAGCCCAGCTGAAATGGGTTCTGATTTCGGCCGACAACTCATCTCCATGCTTTTCATAAGCCCGTTTGGCCCATGTCTTGAGCATCGTACCATACCATTTCTTGTGGCCAATATCGAAAATCGGTTCATGCGGCTTCGGTTCCCTTCCCAGCCGGACCTTGGCCAGTTCCCTGGCCTGCTTGAGGTAGACCATTCCCTGTTGCGCGATTGGGATCGACTCGATCCGCTGCTTTTTCCCTTGCCGGAAATAGACCTCGAAACCACCATCGGAAGAGGGGCGGATGTTTGCTTCTGACAACACCGCAAGATCACCCCTGGACGCACCGGCACAAAACAGTTGAAAAGGAAGGCGGCTCTTCGGCCTTTATGGCGATGCGATGTCTTGTCAAGGAGCATGATCTCTTCGAAGTAGAGGTACTTGATCTCCCCTTCCTTCTCCTGTATCTGCTTGACCAGGTCGTTAGGGTTTTCCTTGATGTGGCCATCACGGACTGCCATCCCGATCGCCTGCCGGATTTTGGTCGAGTAGGTCCGAGCCGTGTTCTGAGAATAGTTTTCTAGCAGATGCGACTGGAAATCACTGAGCCAAGCTTTGTCAATCTCCCCGAAGGTAAGGCCGTCAGTCTCGCAACGTGTAAGACTCTTTATCGCATCCTGCCAGTTTTCCTGGCTCTTTTTATTGACGACCTTATCAGCTATCCGCTGACAATAGAGGATGAAATCCCCTTTACGATGCCCTTCGTTGGCAGGCTTCATGCCGGCAGCAATGCTGCTGAGTTCGACTTGACGTTTAGCCATGACATCCAGGCAAAACTGCATGGCTGCCCTGTACTTGCCCTTGTCCTTCGGGTCGGCCACCATGTTGAGTGGCTCATACACCCGCGTCCCGCTGTCATAAATCTCGATGAAAAATGAATGCCACCCTTTCCGATCCTTGGCGTTCAATACCCTGTGCTTGAGCTTCAGTCTCACAATTCTATCCTCCTAGCGCGTTCATATTCAATTTTGCACGTCGCATATGCGTCGCAAAATCAATATAAAAATCGCTGAATAAGGCTCAAAAACGAGGAAAATGGGGCTTTTTCTGGGCTTTTCGAGGGAAATATAAAAGCCTGTAAGGTGTTGCTCTTAAAGGCTTTACGGGGTGTGTGGGCGGTAGAAGATTCGAACTTCCGACCTCTACCGTGTGAAGGTCAGACTCTCCTCATCCGACTTTATCTTTCTTCGCAGCCTTGGCGCGAAGGTTCGAGTCAAGGATCTTCTTGCGCAGCCTGAGGTTCTGAGGGGTCACTTCAAGCAGCTCGTCGTCGTTGATGAATTCGAGCGCCTGCTCCAGCGAAAGGTTTTTCGCCGGTGTCAGCCTGAGCGATTCGTCTGTTCCCGATGCCCTCATATTCGTGAGTTTTTTCGTTTTGCAGACGTTCAGGGTGATATCGAGCCCCCTTGTGGACTCGCCGACAATCATGCCTTCGTAAACCCTGGTGTTCGGAGAAGCGAAAAACGTACCGCGGTCCTCGAGGCTGCTCAATGCGTAAGCTACACATATTCCCGTTTCGGCAGAGACAAGCGCTCCTGTTTCCCTTGAAGGCAACTTGCCTTTGAAGGGCTGGTAGTTATGGAAAACATGCGAGAGAATGCCCTCTCCTTTCGTGTCGGTGGTGAATTCGAGGTTGTAACCGATGAGACCGCGGGTCGGTATTTCGAACTCGAGGCGCACCATGCCGCCGCGAAGCGTGCCCATATGGGTCATTTCGGCCTTCCTGCGGCCCATTTTCTCGATGATGACGCCGGTATACTCTTCCGGGATGTCGATAGTGACATGCTCTATCGGCTCCATCAGGGTACCGTCGTCATCGTTGTACATGATCACCTCGGGACGTGAAATGGAAAGTTCGTACCCTTCGCGCCTCATCGTTTCGATCAGCACGGAAAGGTGGAGCTCGCCCCTGCCGGAAACCCTGAACGTATCGGCGCTGTCAGTCTCTTCGACCTTGAGGGCGACGTTGGTCATCACTTCCTTCATCAGGCGATCGCGGATCTTGCGGCTCGTCACCTCCTTGCCTTCCTGTCCGGCAAAAGGAGAATCGTTGACCGAAAAGAGCATGGAAAGCGTAGGCTTGCTGATCTCGAACGATTCGAGCACTTCGGGAGCATCGACTGAAGCGAGGGTCATACCGACGGTCGCTTCGGCGATACCGGCAATGGCGACAATATCGCCTGCGCCCGCTTCCTTCTCTTCGATACGCTGCAGCTTGTCAAAGAGAAACAGTCTGGTTACCGATCCCCTGCCGGCAATCCCTTCTGGGCCGACAACAACAAGCTGCTGACCGGGAACGACCTTTCCGCGCTGGATCCGGCCGATCGCGATCTTGCCTATATAATCGCTGTAATCGAGAGTGGTCACGAGCATCTGGAACGGGGCGTCGTCGTCAACTACCGGAGGAGGAATTTCCCTGATGATCGTGTCGAGCAGGAGACTCATATCCTGATCCTCATCGGTCATACTGTATTTCGCCACGCCGTTTTTCGCGGACGTGAAAATATAGGGGAAGTCGAGCTGTTCCTCTTCGGCACCAAGCGCGATAAAAAGGTCGAGAACCTGATCATGAACCTTTACAGGGTCTGACTGCGGACGATCGATCTTGTTGATGACGACGATAGGCTTCAGATGAAGTTCCAGTGCCTTGCGCAACACAAACTTTGTCTGGGGCATCGGTCCCTCAAATGCGTCGACGAGCAGGAGCACGCCGTCCACCATTTTCAGGATGCGCTCCACTTCGCCGCCGAAATCAGCATGACCTGGTGTATCGACGATGTTGATCTTGCAGTCTTTATAGATTGCCGCAGCGTTCTTCGAAAATATGGTGATGCCCCGCTCGCGTTCCTGAGGGTTCGAATCGAGCACCCTCACGTTCACCTGCTGGTTATCCCTGAAAGCACCCGTTTTCTGAAAAATAGAATCGACCAGCGTTGTCTTGCCGTGATCAACGTGCGCGATAATGGCTATATTCCTGATATTCTTTTTCGTATCCATCTTTTTTCCCTTGTAAATAAGTATATTTTATTCTTTTCGTGGCGGAATATACATTTTTATACCGTAATTACGCCCACAATCTTTCAACCCAAAAGGAGTATAGCCGCTCCATCCTGTCCGGGTTTCAAGGCATTCTTTTTTAACGGCTGTTCACTTCCCTTTTTCTTAGCGATGAACAATATATTACTCGGGAACCTCCCCCTTCTGGTCCTCAACCAGCTCCTTTCAGGACTCTATGTTTTTACAGGTCTGCTCTACGGCATCCATTTCTTCAGCGACAACGATTTCGCGAAAACCTACAAACAGCCCGCGCTCGCGATGACCGTGCTGACCCACCTGCTTTATCTCGGACTGATGACTTCGACCGAAGGATACAAGATCAGCTACTCGACCTTCAACATGATGAGCATGGTTTCGCTTACGCTGAGTGTAACCTATCTTTTCATCGAGTTCACCACGAAAAGCGACAAGACAGGCCTTTTCGTCATCTCCTTCGCAGCCGGCTCACAGGTCATTTCCTCGGTCCTGACCGCCATCAGTCCGGACAAGGGTTCAGCTTTCAGTGGCCTGGGCATCGGCGTCCACCTCATTGCGGCGATTTTCGGCTTCAGCGCCATTGCTATCGCCGGCCTCTACAGCATTCTCTACCTGCTCCTTTTCCGGCAGATCCAGAACAACCGGTTCGAACTGCTTTTCCAGCGCCTGCCCAACCTCGAGGTACTTGAAAAACTGACCATGCATGCGGTTTCTTTCGGCTTTCTTTTCCTCTCGATAACCCTTTTCGCGGGAGCCTTCGAACAGCATGTCTCCGGTGAATCCATCTCTATTCTGGAACCGAAACTGCTGACCCTCATAGCAATCTGGCTGCTCTACGGCACAAGCATCGTCCTGAAACCCCTGATCGGCTGGGATATCAAGCACATGGCCTATCTTTTCATTTTTCTGTTCCTGTTCGTTACCATACTGATCGTGCTGATGACCTCTTTTTCACCGACATTTCACCGCATCGGCCGTTAAAAACGTGAACGGTTTGAAAATCTATGACTTATACGATATATTGAAAGCTCATTGGCTCATTTCCGGAAGATTCTGAGGGAGCACAGGTTTTCATTGCGCTTTGTACCCGATCAGTTCACTAAAAACAACCCTGCCATGAACATCATTTCAGTTGGTGTCAACCACAAAACCGCACCTATTGAAATCCGCGAAAGAATCTCTCTTACAGAAACCCAGAACAAGGAATTCATTTCCGGCCTGATTTCGGGCGGCCTCGCACACGAAGCGATGGTGGTCTCGACCTGCAACCGTACCGAGCTCTATGTGGTTCCGGCAATGGAGGAAGTGACCGGAGAATATCTCAAGGAATACATCATTTCCTTCAAGGATGCCCGATGTGAAGTTCGTCCGGAACACTTTTTCGGACGCTTCTACTGCGGAACCGCACGCCACCTGTTCGAAGTGTCAAGCGCGATCGATTCGCTGATACTCGGCGAAGGCCAGATTCTCGGTCAGGTCAAAAATGCCTACAGGATCGCCGCCGAAACCCAGGCTGCGGGTATTCTTCTCACCCGCCTCTGCCATACAGCATTCAGCGTCGCCAAGAAAGTGAAGACGAAAACGAAGATCATGGAAGGCGCCGTATCGGTCAGCTATGCGGCTGTCGAACTTGCACAGAAGATCTTCTCGAACCTCTCGGTCAAGAAGATACTGCTCATCGGCGCAGGAGAAACCGGCGAACTGGCAGCGAAACATATGTTCCAGAAAAACGCCAGGAACATTGTCATTACGAACCGTACCCAGTCCAAAGCGGAAACCCTTGGCGAGGAACTCGGTACCAATAAAGTCCTCCCCTTCGAAAGCTTCAGAGACCATCTCCACGAATTTGACATCATCATCACTGCGGTAAGCACCAAGGAGTATATCCTCACGGAAGCCGAAATGCACCAGAGCATGATGAAGCGCAAGCTGAAGCCGGTTATCATTCTCGATCTCGGTCTGCCGCGCAACGTCGACCCGAACATCGGCAAACTGCAGAACATGTTCCTGAAGGACATCGACGCACTCAAGCATATCATCGACAAGAACCTCGAAAGAAGACGCGCCGAACTGCCAAAGGTCAAAGCGATCATCGACGAGGAACTCGTTGCTTTCGCCCAATGGATCAACACGCTGAAAGTGAGGCCGACGATCGTCGATCTCCAGTCGAAATTCATCGAGATCAAGGAAAAAGAGCTGGAACGCTACCGTTACAAGGTCAGCGAGGAAGAGCTCCAGAGAATGGAACACCTTACGGACAGGATTCTGAAGAAAATCCTTCACCATCCGATCAAGATGCTCAAGGCCCCCATCGATACGGCGGATTCCATCCCCAGCCGGGTCAATCTCGTACGCAACATCTTCGATCTTGAAGAACCAAACCAGTCATACTAAATTCATAATTCGTAATCGCCTTGAAAAAAAAGCTTATCATCGGTACCAGATCCAGCCCTCTCGCTCTGTGGCAGGCGGAATTCACCAAAAACGAACTTTCCCGGCATTTTCCCGAGCTCGATATCGAGCTTAAACTCGTCAAGACGACTGGCGATGTTCTTCTCGATTCCCCTCTTTCGAAAATAGGGGACATGGGACTTTTCACCAAGGATATCGAAAAGCACCTCATCGCAAGGGAGATTGACCTTGCCGTACACAGTCTGAAAGATGTACCGACTTCGACCCCCGAAGGCCTCATCATCACCTCTTTCACGGAACGCGAGGACACCAGGGATGTCATCATTTCGAAAAACGGAGTAAAACTTCAGGACCTTCCGAAAAACTCGAAAATTGCAACAAGCAGCCTCCGCAGGATGTCCCAGCTGCTCAGCATGCGCCCCGACCTTGAGATACGCGACATCAGGGGCAACCTGAACACGCGATTCAAAAAGTTCGATGAAGGCGAGTTCGACGCCATGATGCTTGCCTATGCAGGTGTCTACCGCCTGAAGTTCAGCGACCGCATTTCGGAAATCCTTCCGCATGAAATCATGCTTCCGGCTGTCGGCCAGGGTGCACTCGGCATCGAAACACGCGTCGACGACGAACAGACGAGAGAGATCGTCAGGATCCTCAATCACAACACCACCGAATACTGCTGCAAGGCCGAGCGCGCACTTCTGCGCCACCTGCAGGGCGGCTGTCAGATTCCCATCGGGGCATATGCTTCCTTCAGGAACGGAACGCTCAAACTCCTCGCTTACGTCGGCTCTGTCGACGGCAAGGTCGGACTGCGCAACGAGATGACGAAAACCGGCCTCAGCAGCCCGGACCAGGCTGAAGATATCGGAATAGCACTTGCTGAAGAACTGCTGAAACAGGGTGCCGACAAAATCCTGTCCGAAATCCGTAAAACCCGGTAATGAAAGCAATTCTCGTCACCCGTCCAAGACACCAGGCAGACTCGTTCGTAAAAGAACTGGAACAATACGGCCTGAGCTCAGTTGTGTTTCCCACAATAGAGATCAGGCCTGTTTCCGGCTGGCAGGTACCCGACCTCTCGCACTTCGACGGGATATTCTTCACCAGCACGAACAGCGTTGCCTTTTTCATGGAACGGCTTACCAAAGAGAACCCCGGTGAACTGGAAAATCTGCAGCGACTCAACGTGTGGGCCGTAGGCAAGTCGACTTCCCAGCTTCTCGGCGACTATGGCGTAAAAACCCGGCCTGTCCCGAAAATCGCCGATGCCGCCACCCTTATGGAAGAGATCGACAGCAGCGAAATTACGGGTAAAACCTTCCTTTTCCTCAGGGGAAATCTTTCACTTGGCATCATACCCGACATCATCGGAAAAAGGGGCGGTAAATGCGTCGAACTGACCGTTTACGAAAACATTCCTCCATCCCTCGAGGAAACAGGCAATGTGAAAAAACTTCTTGAATCAGGGGGTCTTTCCTGCATTTCTTTCACCAGCCCTTCCACAGCGGTCAATTTTTTTGAGGCGATGGGCTCGACGGCACTCCCGGAAGGGGTCCTTGTCGCGGCAATAGGCACAACCACGGCCGGCGCGCTTGAAAAACTGGGTATCAGGACCGACATCATCCCCGAATACTTCGATTCTCCCAATTTCGCAAAAGCTATCGCCGGAGCACTTGGCCGGGCCTGATTTTTGCCCGGTTCAATCTGCGAAATGATCAGAGTTCTTCTATATCCGGAATATCGTCTATGTACCTTTCGGATTTTATCCGGATGGTTTTCGGGTCCCGTACGGCATCGGTCCGGTCAAGCTCTTCGATTTTCGGAAGGCTTTCGATGTCGGGAATGTCGTCATAGAGGTCAGAGGCAGGCAGGATCCTGATCATCGAGATGTACTCGTCGTCTTCCTTCTTCCGCGTCTTTTCTTCGGAAAGGATTTCCCCGGGAACCATAACTCCCGGTTCCGGCTTCTCGAGAAGGGAACGCATCTGTTCTTCAAGGGAAGGGCGCTGTGTTTCCTGCTGTGACGCTTCCGGAAAAAGCAGGAACTGACGGTCATTTTCATATTCGGGAACGGTAACTCCCCGCATCGGTCTGGAAACAATCTCTTCTTCGGTACCTTCGGCACCTTCATCGCCGTTCATTACCGCAGCAGAACAGCCTGCATGCATCTCCCTTGAAGCAGTCGCCGACTTCCTGCGCCTTGAGTTTCCCCTGCTCTGCATTGCCTCGAGAGCGTTGAATTTCTGTTCGATAACCTCTCGAATCGACTCTTCGAGCTCGATACGCATGGAGTGCAGAAGCTGCACGGTGTCAGCCCTCTGCTGGGCGAGCTCCCGGCGTATATCCTGGCCGATCCTTTCGATATCGTTTTTTTCCGTAAGGGTCCAGCCCGTCACCAGCAATGCTATGACACCGGTCAGCAGCAGAACGATGAGAATGAGAAGCGCAATGATCATGAACCGATATCCATGGTTTCAATAGCCTTTATCAATTCCCCGCCGATAGCCCTGTTCGCACTCACGAGCCCTTCACCGGTGATGGTCGTCCTTCCGGTATAATCGAAGCAGATCCCGCCGGCTTCCAGCACCACCGGAATCAGCGCTGCGCAATCCCAGGGGCTCATCACCTTGTCGACCGCCACTTCCGCCCTGCCGGAAGCGACAAGCATATGACCGTAACAGTCACCCCAGCCACGCACAAGGCCGGCCCCTGTACGAAGAAGATCGACGGGATGGCGGGATGGCGGGTCCAGGAGGTACTCTTTTTCAGTATAAAGGACGGTCGCATCCATGGTGTCGGAAACCGATGAAACCTTTATCGGCGTGCCATCGAGAAAAGCTCCGCAACCCCTTTCAGCATAATATAACTCCCCGAGAGCAGGAAAATGAACAACACCGAGACGAATTTCACCCTCTTCCTCGAGAGCGATGAGTACTCCGTAAAGCGGGACACCATGAATAAAAGCCTTCGTGCCGTCGATAGGGTCGATTATCCAGCGCCGGTTGTTGGTTGAAGGAGTTTCGTCCAGCTCCTCACCGAAAAGTCCGTCCCCTGGAAACCGTTTCCCGAGAGCTTCGCGAATCAGCTCTTCGGCCTTTCTGTCCGCTTCGGTGACAGGACTTGCATCCCTTTTCCGGAACACCTCGATGGATCTGCGCGAAAAATAGCCGAGGGTCAATCTGCCAGCTTGTTCGGCGATTTCAATGGCAAGTTGAAGATCGGGGGTCATGTCAAGTCACTATGTTTTTTTTACGCTAAACCGAAAATATAACATTCTTATGCGGCCAATGCCGACAATGAAGGCGGATATTCGGTATTTTTTTTGAATATTGGGAAGCTGCACGAGAGGAAAAGAGCGAATAATGCGCAACTCCATAAGAGCAAGCCTTTTACCGGAACAATCCTGAAATACGGGATGAGTGCCGGACAACTTCGCAATTCTGCCGGAAAAGGATACTTCTGCCCGGCGCATAATATCAAACACAATCCCGAACATAAATGAAACGCCTGATTGCAGAACGCGAAAAAGCCCGCCTGGGAGGCGGACAGAAACGCATAGACGCCCAGCACGGAAAAGGTAAATTCACTGCAAGAGAGCGTCTCGACATGCTTCTCGACGAAGGAAGTTTCGAAGAGTACGATATGTTCGTCACCCACCGCACAACCGATTTCGAGCTCGACAAGGAGCACTACCTTGCTGACGGCGTCATCACGGGCCACGGCACGATCGACGGAAGGACCGTCTATGTTTTTTCCCAGGATTTCACCGTGCTCGGAGGTTCCCTTTCCGAAACGAATGCACTGAAGATCTGCAAAATCATGGATCAGGCCATGAAGGTCGGCGCACCGTTCATAGGCATCAACGACAGTGGCGGAGCGAGGATCCAGGAAGGGGTCCGAAGTCTTGCCGGCTATGCCACCATTTTCCAGCGCAACATCATGGCCTCGGGCGTCATTCCGCAGATTTCCGCGATTTTCGGCCCCTGCGCAGGTGGAGCGGTCTATTCCCCAGCCCTGACCGATTTCGTCGTGATGGCAGACAAGACAAGCTGCATGTTCGTGACCGGGCCGAAAGTGGTAAAAACCGTCACCGGCGAAACCATTTCGGATGAAGACCTCGGCGGGGCATCGATGCATTCGACAAAATCGGGTGTCACCCATTTCGTCGGGGCTGACGAAAAGGAGAGCATCCTGCTTATCAGGAAACTGCTGAGCTATCTGCCGCAGAACAACCTCGAAGAACCTCCCGTAACGATCTGCGAAGATCCTCCCGACAGGCTGGACGACAACCTGAATTCCATCATTCCTGAGAAACCTTCGATCCCCTATGACGTCAAGGACATCATCCACTCCATAGCGGACAACGGAGAGTTCCTCGAAATACAGGCCCAGTACGCCCGCAACATCGTCATCGGATTCGTCACCTTCAACGGCATCTCCACCGGTATCGTCGCCAACCAGCCAAACTATCTCGCAGGGTGTCTCGACATCAACGCATCGAAGAAAGCCGCGCGTTTCGTGCGCTTCTGCGACGCTTTCAACATTCCCATTGTCACACTGGTCGATGTACCCGGCTTCCTGCCAGGGAGCGCCCAGGAGTTCGACGGCATCATCACCAATGGCGCGAAACTCATCTTTGCCTACGGTGAAGCCACTGTACCGAAAATCACGGTCATCCTGCGCAAAGCATACGGAGGAGCATACTGCGTCATGAGTTCGAAACAGCTGCGCGGGGATGTCAACTATGCCTGGCCGACCGCGGAAATAGCTGTCATGGGCCCGAACGGCGCCATCGAAGTGCTCTTCAACCGTGAACTGAAGGCCCTCGCCTCCGACGAGGAAAGGAAAAAGTTCATCGCCGAAAACGCCGGGGAGTACCGCCACAAATTCTCGAACCCCTACGAGGCGGCACGATACGGCTATATCGACGATATCATCGAACCCCGCAACACGCGGTTCCGTATCATCAGAGCCCTGCAGACCCTTTCCACGAAAAAAGACACGAATCCTCTCAAGAAGCACTCCACGCTTCCACTGTAAACCCCGGAAACACCATGACGAACATAGAGCAAATCCTGCCGGTCGATTTTTCGGCGATCACAAAAGAACAGATGGTTTTTGCCGTTTTCGGCTACATGACGGTCATCTGCTCGCTCTTCCTGCTTTTCATGCTCTTCAGCGTCATTCCGGCATTGCGGCAGCGGAAACAGAGAAAACGCTTCAGAACGGAAGGCCTTCCCGAAAGCGCGGCAGCAGTGGTTCCCGGTGAAGTGAGCGCAGCTATCGCACTTGCCGTTTCGCTCTATCTCGAGGAACTGCACGACCAGGAAACGTCGATCCTGACGATAAAAAAAGCCGGGAAAAGCTATTCGCCATGGAACTCAAAAATCTACAATGTCATTAATTTCAACCAGTTCAAACGATGAGGCGGTATAAATTCACCATAGCCGGAAACAGGTACAATGTCGAAATCAAGTCACTGGATGACCTTGGCGCCGAGATCGATGTGAACGGAACATCCTACCTGGTCGAGCTCGGTCACGAGATTCCCAGGCCCCAGACACCCAAGCTCGTACGGTCGGCTCCGACAGCCCCCCCGAAACCCCCCGAACTGCTCAACAAGCCGGGTCTGTGCCTCATCAAGGCTCCCCTTCCGGGGACAATCATCGCCATTTCTGTCGAACCCGGCATGAAAATAGCGCTCGAGCAGCCGGTGCTGGTACTTGAAGCCATGAAAATGGAGAATAATATTTTCGCCGAAAAGCCCGGTACCGTCAAGACTGTGCGGGTTGCTGTCGGTGATACCGTCATGCAGGGAGACGTCCTGATAGAACTCGAATGATACCACCATGGAAGGAATAACGCGCTTTTTCGAACATACCGGTTTTGCCGCTGCAACGCCGGGACATCTCCTGATGATCCTCGCAGGACTCCTCTTCATCTGGCTGGCTATCCGTTTCGAATACGAACCGCTGCTCCTGGTGCCCATAGGGTTCGGCATCCTCATCGGCAACATCCCCCTTGTCGGGCAGGCAGGAGTGCAGATGGGTGTGCACGAGGAGGGCAGCGTGATGCAATTCCTCTACATGGGTATACTCAAAGGTATATTTCCACCGCTGATCTTCCTCGGGATCGGCGCGATGACTGATTTTTCCCCTCTCATTTCGAACCCCAAGCTCATCCTGCTCGGAGCTGCTGCCCAGCTCGGCATTTTCCTGACCTATATCGGAGCGATCACCCTCGGTTTCGGGAACCTCGACGCTGCGGCAATCGGTATCATCGGAGGAGCCGACGGACCCACGGCCATATTCCTGTCATCAAGGCTCGCGCCTCACCTCATCGGAACCATTACCATAGCCGCCTTCATGTACATGGCCCTCGTCCCGATTATCCAGCCGCCGGTCATGAGACTTCTCACGACGGAGAAAGAAAGGAAAATCAGGATGAAGCCACCGCGCTCGGTATCCAGAAGGGAAAAAGTGGTGTTCCCGATCGTAGGGCTCCTGCTCACCGGTTTTATAGCCCCGGGCTCGCTGCCGCTGCTCGGCATGCTTTTCCTCGGCAACCTCCTGAAGGAATCCATGGTGACGGCAAGACTGGCTGATACAGCAAGAAATGCGCTCATCGATACCGTAAGCATCATCCTCGGCGTTACGCTCGGAGCTTCGGCCGAGGCCACGACCTTCCTCACCTACCAGTCGCTCCAGATATTCATCCTCGGGGCAGGGGCCTTCATCATATCGACGGCAGGAGGAATTCTGTTCGCAAAAATCATGAACCTTTTCCTTCCGGAAGGGAGCAAGGTCAATCCGCTCATCGGTGCTGCCGGCGTGTCAGCGGTACCGAACAGTGCAAAGGTAGCACATCGGGAAGGTATCAGGTCGGATCCCTCGAACCACCTGATCATGCATGCCATGGCACCCAACGTAGCCGGGGTGATCGGTTCCGCCCTCGCTGCGGGCATCATGCTCGGCTACCTGCTCTAGGGGGGGAAGCTTTAGAGCATTCCTTCGCCCAGCGGGTGCCTCCGTTCGAAAGACCGGACAGCTTCCTGCATGTTCCAGCCCGAAGGAGAAGTGCTTTTCAGCCGGTCGGCAAGCTGCCGGAGACCTCCGGCAAGCGACTGCCTCTCGCTCTGCGGCACCGAGCAGAAAACCGAACCGAGGTGGACGCGCTGAACATGCAGCGAGATCTCGTAAAGTCCGGTCGTTACTATGCCATAGTAGAAATCCTGGACGTTCCAGTCAAGGATATCGGAAAGAACCTCGAGGAAAAGCGGCTCGGCAAGCCCGTCCGAAAAAGCGAGCTGCAGCCTCGGAAGCGGGTAGTGCTGTTCCAGGAAACAACCCATCCTCAACCTGAACTGCCTTTTTTCCAGGGCAGCGGCAATCGGGGGTGCTTCGCGCTCCACGCCTTCATAACCGAGGTCAACGAGAATACGCGCCATGCCTCCGAGCGAGGCCAGAGCGGGCATGTTGAGCTCGATCGAGCCGGGATAGCCGAAGATTTTCGGGTTTTCTCCTCCCAGAGTCATGGTTCCCCTGATTTTCGACAACCGCATGCTCGATCCGGTACCGGGAGGCAGGCCCTTTATCATTTCTGAATATTTCGGGTCCGCGTCTGCGAACCTTCTTCCCGAACTCCAACCGGAGAGACCTTCAAAAAGTGCGGCAATATCCACATTCCCGGACTCCTGTCCCGGCTGAACAGGGTCTTGCGGCCCCTTCCGGAAAAACATGTCGAAAACCCCCATTCCCCGCCTCCGTTTCATGGTTTTCTGTAAGTTACAAGCATGATAGTACTTCAATATAATGAATCCGCCGCCGCTCCTTCACCCATCTTTTTCCTTTGATGCTAATCCTTGCCGGCGGGCAGGATTTTCATTGTCAGGCTTCATGATATTCACGGATTTTCGTATTTTTGGCTTTTATAAAACCTAACCCGCCAGTATCAATGAGCCAGCTCGATTTACTCAACATTGTCCAGCGCCCGAGAAGACTACGCAAATCCGCCGCCATCAGAAACCTTGTCCAGGAAAAAACCCTGACGGTGAACGATCTTGTCTTCCCGCTCTTCGTATGCCCGGGAAGCAACGTTATCGAAGAGGTATCCTCCATGCCCGGCAGTTTCCGCTTCTCCATCGACAATGCGGTAAAGGAGTGCCATGAGCTGTGGGACCTCGGCATCCAGTGCATCGACCTTTTCGGAATTCCCGAACAGAAAACCGAAGACGGCAGCGAAGCCTACAACGATAACGGCATCATCCAGGAAGCTATCCGGGCCATCAAGGCTGAACTTCCCGACCTTTGCATCATGACCGACGTCGCACTCGATCCCTTCACGCCTTTCGGCCACGACGGACTCGTCAAAGACGGCATCATCCTCAATGACGAAACCGTTGAGGTGCTCCAGAAAATGGCGGTATCCCATGCGAAGGCAGGGGCCGATTTCGTCTCTCCGAGCGACATGATGGACGGAAGGATCGGCGCTATCCGCGAAGCGCTCGACGACTCCGGTTTTTCAGACATCGGCATCCTTTCCTATGCCGCAAAGTATGCATCGAGTTTTTACGGCCCGTTCCGCGACGCACTGCACTCCGCACCGCAATTCGGCGACAAGACCACCTATCAGATGAACCCGGCCAATACCGACGAAGCCATGAAGGAAATCGAACTCGATATCCTCGAAGGCGCCGACATCGTCATGGTCAAACCCGGCCTGGCTTATCTCGACATTGTCTACCGCACCAAAGAACGTTTCGACGTTCCAGTCGCGATCTACCATGTATCCGGCGAGTACGCCATGGTGAAAGCTGCGGCCCAGCGCGGTTGGATCGACGAGGAGCGCGTCATGATGGAATCGCTGCTCTGCATGAAACGCGCAGGCGGCGACATCATCTTCACCTATTACGCAAA
Organism: Chlorobiaceae bacterium; assembly: GCA_013335405.1. Lineage (GTDB taxonomy): Bacteria > Bacteroidota > Chlorobiia > Chlorobiales > Chlorobiaceae > Chlorobium. The sequence continues at coordinate 88,399 of JAAXVR010000003.1, read as the reverse complement.
AGAGGCGGCCAAACGGCTTCGCTGAAGCCTGCCTTTCCTTTCACAACATTCACCCGGCCCGGCTGCAGCTCAGTGAGGCAGCCGGGCATTTTTACTGTCACAAACCATGATACGATACTTTACCGCAGGTGAATCCCACGGTCCTGCCCTTTCAGCGATTGTCGAAGGAATTCCGGCTGGGGTCGGCATAACACAGGAGGATATCAACGCTCAGCTTGCCCGAAGACAGCTCGGTTACGGACGGGGCGGCCGCATGAAAATCGAGACCGACAAAGCCGAGGTGCTCTCGGGGCTCCGTTTCGGCAAAACGATCGGTTCGCCGATATCCCTCATGATCAGGAATCGTGACTGGGAAAACTGGACAAGGACTATGGCCCAGTTCGAAAAACCATCGGGTGAAATACCTAAAATCTCCATACCGAGGCCTGGTCATGCCGATCTGGCAGGCAGGCTGAAATATGGTTTCGACGACATCCGGCCGGTTATAGAACGATCTTCAGCACGCGAAACTGCTGCACGTGTTGCTGCAGGAGCACTCTCGAGAACTTTCCTCAGGGCCCTCGGCATCGAAATCGGCAGTTATATCTCATCAATCGGACCTGCCGGCGGCAAGGTTCCACCTTCACGGCTCCAGGAGCTGCTTGAAGCCGGGGGTGAAAGTCTTGCGCGGGAAGCCGACCGCTCGCAGGCACGAATGCTCTCGGAAGCGGATGAAACCGAAGCGATGGCGGCAATCAATGCCGTCAAGGAAAAAGGAGACACGCTGGGAGGGGTCATCGAGGTTTTCATCACCGGAGTTCCCCTCGGTTTCGGAAGCTATGTACAGCACGACAGGAGGCTCGATGCCGCCCTGGCATCGGCAATCATGTCGATTCAGGCAATCAAGGGGGTCGAAATCGGTCCGGCCTTCGAAAATTCCCGCATGCCCGGATCGCAGGTGCATGACGAGTTCCTCCTCGTTGCCGGAAAAGGGCTCGCAAGAAAGACAAATCGTTCAGGCGGACTGGAAGGAAGCATGTCGAGCGGGCAGGTAATCCACCTGCGGGCAGCAATGAAACCTATCTCCTCGCTGCTTTCACCACTGAACTCTTTCGATTTCGAAACCATGCAGCCCACCCTTTCCCGCTTCGAGCGAAGCGATACCTGTGCGGTCCCGGCTGCCGGAGTTGTAGCGGAATCGGCAGTTGCTCCGGTCATCGCAAATGCCATCCTCGAAAAGCTTGGCGGGGATCATCTCGACGAAATCCTCGAAAGACTTGCTGTACACCGGGAAAAAATCAGGAATACTTTCCCGGCTTGATTTCCGTGTTCAGGGATTTTCGGCATCCGGGCCGTTATCCTTATCTGCAGTAACCACCATCTGGTTCATATCGAGGGAGGGCTCCGGAACTTCGGTCCTGCCGACAATCTGGGCGGGTACGCCGACAACGGTATAGTGAGGCGGTACATCGTCGAGCACCACGCTGCCCGCCCCGACTTTCGATCCTTCGCCTATCTCCACGTTGCCGAGTATCTTTGCACCCGCGCCGATCAGTACCGATTTCCTCACCTTTGGATGCCGGTCTCCGGTTTCCTTTCCCGTACCTCCGAGCGTCACTTCATGAAGGATAGAGACGTTGTCCTCGACGACTGCTGTTTCCCCGATCACCAGGCTGGTAGCATGATCGAGAAGGATTCCCTTGCCGATGACTGCCGCAGGATGGATATCGACCGCAAAGACTTCCGACATACGGTTCTGGATAAAGTAGGCCATGGTCTTTCTCCCGTTTTTCCACAACCAGTGCGAAAGCCTGTAAGCCTGCAGCGCCTGGTATCCTTTCAGAAACAGCATGATCTCGAAATAATGCACGGCGGCGGGATCGCGCTGCTGTGTCGCGACAAGATCGAATGCTGCATGTTCGACCTCCTGAGGGCATTGACAGTAGAAATCCTCGAACAGCCCCTGGAGCACGAGAGGAGGGAAATGCTTCGAGCCGAGCTTCACGGAAAGGAGCATTGCCAGAGAATCACCGAAATTGTCGAATCGCAGGATGTGCTGTTCGAGAAAAATGCTTATTTCCGGATCGCGTTCGCATTCGTTGGCGGCTTCCGCAACGATTGTCGTCCAGACGTTCTTCAAATCCACTTCCATAACTGATAAATGCGGCACTTCGCCGCTGTATTGTTCAGTGAAGGATTCAGCCTTCACAAGTTCCATCCACGATTGCCATCACGATTAGAACCCGCCGGAAGCCATAATAATTCACCGGCCATAATGGTTATCGCATCGGAATTTATGAAAAAAAACGACGCTTCCTTTTCAATAATGCAACACGCTGTTCATGAGCGTTTTCTGGTCCTGTCTATTGAACCTGCTCGGACCTCCCTGCCTGACCCCGGATAAAAAAAAGAGGGGTCTCATCGAAGGCACGCAGCTCGCTATCCGCTCTAACTGAAAATTCCCGGTTATTTACAGACGGGTTTCGTGCATTTTATTTCATGAGAGAAATAATTTTTTTGTTTTCCGTCAAATATAAAAGTAAAATACATGTTCAGGTCAGCTGTTGGCCTGAAAGCTCTCAAGTGATTTGTGCTTTTGGTTATTTGACAGTCTTTCTCTTTCGATCAAAGCACATTCCCATAAGAAATCATGAACATTTACGTTGGAAATCTTGACTACGGCATAACTGACAGCGCTCTCCGGAACACATTCAGCGGTTTCGGCGAAGTGTCGAATGCCAATGTCATCATCGACAAATTCACAGGCCGCTCCAAAGGTTTTGGATTCATTGAAATGCCGAACGATGCTGAAGCTCTTGAAGCAATCTCTTCATTGAATGACAGCGATTTGAATGGCAGAACCATCAAGGTCAATGAAGCGAAACCAAGGGAATCCCGCCCCGCATCTCGTTCGAGATACTGATTCCAGGCCTTTCCGTTTTCCATGAGCCGCTTTTTCAGAAAGCGGCTTTTTTATTGTCCGGACAGAGCTGTTCTTTCCATTCGGACATCCGGCAACGGTGTCAGGTACCCTGCCGATATAAAACCTGATATTCCGCCACAGAAGCCATCGGTCACACCACATACAAGGGAAGGCAAAAAACAGGCAATTCCCTGACCTGTTCGTTAAATTTCTTTTTTCATGTATCTTTCGGCATTTTCCAGACCATGTCCATAGAACCATGCGCATTTCAAGAAAAATAGAGATCGACTACGGCCATACCCTTCCGAACAGTTTTTCTTTCTGCAACCAGATTCACGGTCACCGCGGCGTTGTCGTGGCAACCGTCGAGGGAAATGTCATCAACCGGAAAGGCGATGGAGAGGAAGGCATGGTCATGGACTTCAAGTTCCTGAAGGAGATCATGATAGAGCACATTCATGACAGGCTCGACCATGGCTTCGCTGTCTGGAAACACGATTACGAAGACCTCGACTTCATTACGAAACGCAACTCGAGGGTGCTGATAACCGACGAGCCGCCTACAGCGGAATGCCTTGCCAGATGGGCATTCCGCGAGATCAGCCACCGTCTTCCGGCAGGAATAACCCTCAGGCATATCCGCTGGTACGAAACCCCCAACAACTATGCGGAATACGACGGAAACGACGGCAATGTGTCCTGATCCCTCCGTTCGCTTCACCCTCCTTCCCTTCAGGTATTCCTCATGCGTCAGCTGAAACGCTGTCGGACAAACGCCCTCATCACGCTCATTACACGCCAATCATATCGGAAAGATTTATTTTATTGCACAGTGCAGGAATCGAAATAAAAGATCGTCAGACTTAATGAACGCATCGTATGGAAAGAGTAACTCATGATATCATGCGGAATAACGTGTACTTGAACACCTAATCGCAAACTTGAAAAAAATGAAAAAAAGTATTTTGATGGTCGCGGGAATCGCAGGAATGCTCCTCGGAACACCGGTGACCGACGCTCTTGGTTGGGACGGTCCGGGAAGGCATGGCTCGGTTATTGTTGTCAATACCAGACCGGACTTCATTTTCCTTTCAAAACCCGGCTTCCACGTTTCCTACAACGGACCGTACGATATCATCTTCTACGGCAACCGCTATTTCCTTTTCCGCGACGGCGCCTGGTACAGGGCATCAAACCATCGCGGGCCCTGGGTGATCGTCAGGAACAATCAGCTGCCCTCGAAGATAAGGCGCTACCGCTGGGATGATTTAAGAAGGTACCGCGAGAGTGAATACCGCAGACATGACCACAAGTACTGGAATAACAGGTTCGAGCATGACCGCCGGATGTATAACGGCTATGGGCCGCAGGGCGGACCGGTTAACCCTCCTCCGCCACCACCGCCTTCTACGGGACCTGGCGGCTACCCTGGGCCCGGTGGTCCCGGACCTGGCGGCAACCCTGGACCCGGTGGTCCCGGACCGAGGTGATATGACCGAATGAATACTGAAGCAGTGATGGCTGGATGATATCCGCCAAAAGGAAAAGGGAGCTCTTGCCGGCTCCCTTTTCCTTTTGGGTCAATCCTTTTGCGTGTTCATAACCCAGTAAGGCTCCCCGTTATGATCGACGATGAGGAACATTCCTGATTCGAGCAGGGCCCCAACAGTCTCTGATGCTTTTGCCTCGTCACCGGGAAAACAATTCTCCACGGCTTTCTGCAATTCCCGCTGCTGGACCGGATGGCGGGAAACGATCGCCGTCACGGCCTGGAGAAGATCAGTGGCTGCCGAAAGGTCCATGACCCCCTTTGATGGGTGTACGACTGTTGCGACATCCGAAAAAATCGCTATCGCCCTGTCGATACGCTCCCCGGAAGGGAGGTGCACAAGCTGTTCGGGAGCAGGCCTGGTCGGCAGAACAATATGGACCATATCGGGATCGATCTCCCTCAGGGCACTTGCAATATCCTGCAGCGCTTCATCGGAGTCGTTGATCCCCCCGAGCAGCATCACCTCGACCCAGAGTTTTCCTTTATACTCTTTCCTCAATGCTGACAGCCCTTCGACATGCCTTCGGAAACCGAGTCCGGAAGCAGGCCTGCCGATAAGCCGATGCAGTTCTTCAGAGCCTGCGTTGAGCGAAGGAAGCACGGCATCGGCCCCGAGTACTTCCCGGCGAACCTCCGGCAGATAAAAAAGCGAACCGTTGGTGATGACGGCAACCGGAATGGCAGTAAGCTTCTTGACTTCTGCAATCAGCCAGCCGATTCCCTCATAGAGCATGGTTTCACCGGACCCCACAAAGGTGATCCAGTCGATCTTGCCCTTTTCGTCAAGGGCGCTGCGGATTTCATCGAGAATTTCCCGGCGGGGAAAAAACTCTTCTCGCCGGGTAATCAGCTTGCGGGTCTTTCCAAGCTGACAGTATATGCAGTTCCATGTACAGCTTTTCATCGGCAGGAGATCGACCCCGAGGGACTGCCCGAGACGCTTCGAAGAAACAGGTCCGAACACGTGCTTCATAATTTCTCTTCCCCTCCGGCTTCAGACCGCTTTTGCGGCTTCGGTATATTCCAGCATTTTCGCATGGCTTTCCTCTTCAAACGCTTCTTTGGAAATATGCGGCAGCACAAAGCTCGAAGCCGTAAAGGCGATGATTTCGATAATGAATATTGCGGTATACGCCAGCATATGATTTCCGGATACGGTATAGACCAGGTCACGGATCACACCGGCCCCCGAATGGCCGATGAAGATGGCAAGACTCTGGGCGGTCCCCCACAACCCGATGTAGATACCGCTGCGCCCTGCGGTCATGTTCATCATCATCGAGAGATTGGAAACGCTTGCGGCCCCGAGCCCCATGCCTGTCACGACAAGCCCGATTCGCAGCAGGTTCATGTCGATCATGGTTCCGGCGACAATGATGATGGCAAATCCAATGGAGCTGAAGGTGTTGCCGAAGAACGCCCCACGTTTATAGCCTATTTTGGCAAGAAGGAAACCCGTCAGCAGCATGAAGACAAGCTGAGTTCCGCCCATGGTGGGTTTGAACAGCTTGGTGGTTTCCGACACCGGCATACCGAACACTTCGGCTCCGAACGGGTCCATCACCACCTCGTTCGCAAAAAGGGCGAAAATGGAAATGAAAATATAGAACGCGAACTGAAGGGTCTTCGGGGAAGATGAAAGCAACTTGATCGACTGCTTGAAGGTTATGCTGTGCTTCTCCCTGCCGGGGCCGCTCTCGGCGTTTCGTTTCTCGATGCCGATGACGGCGATCAGACCGAAGGCAAGTGTGATGAGTCCCCCGATTTCAGCGACCTGGGTGAGACGCTCCGGAGTGAAGACCTTGAGATAATTACCGATGTTCCAGTTCGATATGATGGCGGTCAGGACCATCAGCGTCCAGCTCGCTCCGGTGATCTTGCCTATATGTTCCTCCGGTACGATGTCGGCGATAAGGGCGTAGTAGGCCGTCGTGGCCACCTGCAGACCGAAACCGAACATGAGGAAAATGACGCAGAGCTTCCAGAGGCCTGCATCGGCAAGCATTGCCGGAAGCATCTGGGAGAACGCTGTGCCTCCGACCTTCACTTCATACGCTGCAGAAGGCGAAAGCACGAAAGAGACTACGCAGAAAACCAGGCCGATCAGTATATATGGCGTCCGGCGATACCCGAAAACGCTGAGACGGTCCGACAGGTTTCCCACCCATACCTTGACGCCGAACATGGCCATCAGTTCCTTGAGGCTTATCAGGCCCAGTGCAATGGTCGCCGGCAGAAGAAGCTCCTTGATCATGACCCTGTTCAGAATATCCTGGACAAACCCGAGCATGAGGCCGAAACCCATCTGGAACATGCAGAGACGTACAAGGTTCAGGGTCTTCACGATCTTGTTCATGGCAAGGGAATGATGATTTGGTGATAACGCGCACCGCAGGACCATAAGGGTACTGCTGCAGCTCAAGGCACGCAATATAACATAAAAAGACGGTTCAACCTTGCAGGAGGCTCCGGACGCTTTCGCCCGAAATCATCGGAGCCAGACCGGTAAGTCTGCCTGATGCGCGTTTTTCGGCAATAGCAATGGCGAGTGCCCTCGGATCGCCGATGATCATCACGAGTTTTTTCGCCCTCGTGACGGCCGTATAGATGAGATTTCTCTCGAGAAGGGTGTAGTGCTGCATGGAAAGGGGAATGACGACTGCAGGATATTCTGAACCCTGACTTTTATGGATGGTGATGGCATAGGCAAGAGCTATTTCATCGATGTCGCCAGCTTCGTAGACCACTTCCCTGTCGTCGAACTGCACGCAAAGCCTGCCCTCTTCCTCGTCGACGGAAGCAATTCGTCCGATATCGCCGTTGAACACCTCCCTGTCATAATTGTTCACTATCTGGATAATCTTGTCCCCTTCGGAGAACGCAGTACCGAAACGGACCAGTTTTTTCCGCATTCCAGGATTGAGCGTTTCCTGGAGGAGTGTGTTGAGCGACTTCGTGCCGAGTACGCCCTTGTTCATCGGGGTCAGCACCTGGATATCCCGGACGGGATCCAGACCGAAACGGGCCGGGATGCGATCACAGACAACCTGAAGCAGCCTGCGCTGTATATTTTCGGCTCCTTTCGCATCGACAACGTAAAAATCGGAAAGCCCCTCACCGGAGGGTTTCAGGACATGCTCTCCCCGGTTGATGCGGTGGGCGTTGACGATGATCATCGAAGACTGCGCCTGGCGGAAAATCTCTGTCAGACGAACCACGGGAACGAATCCGGAACGAATCATGTCGGCAAGCACAAAACCCGGACCGACCGGCGGAAGCTGGTCCACATCTCCGGCAAACATCACAGCGGCATGATCGGGCACTGCCCCGAGAAGCCGGTTCATCAGCACCACATCGATCATCGATGATTCGTCAACCACCACCACATCGGCCTGAAGCGGATTCGACGGGCCACGCCTGAAATCGCTCAGGTGGGGATCGAACTCAAGTACCCTGTGGATGGTTTTCGCCTCCATGCCTGTCGCTTCTGCAAGCCGTTTCGACGCCCTTCCGGTCGGTGCGCACAGCACGAACTTCCTGCCGTCCTGGCCGAGGATACCGAGCAGTGTTTTGACAATGGTTGTTTTGCCTACACCCGGTCCACCGGTTATCACGATGAGCTTGCTTTCAAGTGCGAGGGCCAGGGCATTGCGCTGCGAATGAGAAAGTTCGATACCGGATTGCCGTTCGGCGAGCTCGATGGCCCGGCAGGGATCGTTGACCTTCCATGGAAGCATCCCCTGCATGAGCCTTCGGATATGGACCGCCACCCCCTTCTCGGCCCGATAAAGTTCGTTGAGATAGTAACAACGGTCGCTTTCCTCACCTGCCGCAACGACGTTGCCGATTGAAAGCTCCAGTTTGAGCGCCTCCTCGATTACCGGAGCAGGAATGTCAAGCAGGGAATCGCATGATTCGACGAGCATCTGACGGGGAATTCTGCAATGGCCCGCCGATGAAAGCTCCAGCAGCACGTGTCCTACCGCGGCACGTGCACGCAGCGGTGAATCGGAAGGGATACCGAGGTTACGGGCAATCTGGTCGGCGGTCCGGAAACCGATACCCGGTATATCGAGGGTAAGCCGGTAAGGGTTCGTACTGACCACGGATATCGCATCTTCACCGTATGCCCTGTAAATCCTCACGGCCCTGGCCGTACCAACGCCGTGCGACTGCAGAAAAACCATGATTTTCCTGACAGCTCTCTGTTCGGCCCATGCCGAAACCACCTGTTCCATGCGTTTTCGGCCTATGCCCGGCAACTCGAGCAGTCGTTCCGGCTGCTCCTCGATCACGGTAAAAACATCCTGCCCGAAGGCGCGGATGAGCACTTCTGCGAAATGCGGACCGATTCCCCTCACCATCCCGGATGACAGGTATTTGCTTATTCCCTCGAGTGTGTCCGGAGGGATCACCGTCAGCCGCTCCGACTTGAACTGCATTCCCCACGTTTTGTCGTTCTGCCATGCACCTGCCGCTTCGATATGTTCGCCCGGATTCACCGCCGCAACGTACCCGACAACAGTAGACGGCTCCCGCTCGCCCTTTATCGACACCTTCAGTACAGCGAAACCGTTCTCGGCGTTGAAAAACGTCACCTTCTCGACGATCCCTCCGATACGTTCGCTTCCGGCAGCGATCCCTGATGCTTCATGCATTTCCATGTTGTTCAGATCCCTGTAAACCAGCAACCATCTCCTTTCGTTTCTCAGCCTCACCCGGACGTTGTGCACAAACCCTGCGTATTTGTAAAATACGGTGAATTTAACTATTGTGCCGTTGAGATTCTCATCTTGGGGGTGCTGATTATTACTGTTTTCAGCTGAGATCAAACCCTTGTAACTTGATGCAGGTAATGCTGACGCAAGAAAAGATGAAGCCGGAGCTCCCAGTCCAGCCATCCTTGTCCGCTCTCATGCCCCTGCAGTCCATATCGTCTTATCCGTCATCCATGAACAACACTCTCGAGAACATCTGCTGCCCCGAACCTTCTCCGTCAGGTTCAGCCATAAGAAAATTTTTCGTTAAAGGAACGCTCTACCCTCTTGAGGTCGGCATGAAATCGGTTGCCCTGAGCAGGACCTACAACTGCGGAGGACATCAATTCTCCTCGTTTCCGCTCTATGATACATCAGGGCCTTTTTCCGACCCGTCTGAATCAACAGACCCGGAAAAAGGTATTCATCCGGTGAGGGATTCCTGGCCTTTCCCGTCACGGGTAACAGAACCGTCAACGTTCGGTTCGGTTACCGGAAATCTGACAGACAGCTTGCCCCGCAGGACAAAAGAGGGATATGGGATCACCCAGAAGCATTTCGCCCGCAAGGGAATCATTACACCGGAAATGGAGTATGTCGCCATCAGGGAGAACCAGCAACTCGAAAGCTGGATAACATCGTTTTCAAAAGGCGGTCGCACCTCCACACCATTCACGCCCGAATTCGTTCGGAACGAGATCGCCGAAGGCCGCGCCATCATACCGGCCAATATCAACCATCCCGAGCTCGAACCGATGATCATCGGCAGAAAATTCCGTGTGAAGATCAATGCCAACATAGGCAACTCGGCGCTGGGCTCCTGCATAGAGGAAGAAGTGGACAAGGCAGTCTGGGCATGCCGGTGGGGTGCAGACACCATCATGGACCTCAGCACGGGCAGGGATATACACCGCACAAGGGAGTGGATCCTCAGGAACTCGCCTGTTCCCGTCGGCACCGTGCCGATCTACCAGGCGCTCGAGAAAGCCGGAGGCCGGGCCGAGGACCTCTGCTGGGAACTCTACCGCGATACATTGATTGAACAGGCAGAGCAGGGAGTCGATTACTTCACCATCCATGCGGGGATCCTGCTCCGTCACCTGCCCGCCGCCGACCGCCGGCTTACCGGCATCGTATCGAGGGGAGGCTCTATCATGGCGAAATGGTGCAGGGCCAACAATGAGGAAAATTTCCTCTTCACGCATTTCGAAGAAATCTGCAGTATCCTCCGGGCATACGATATTGCTGTTTCGCTCGGCGATGCACTCCGCCCCGGATCGATCGCCGATGCAAACGACGAAGCGCAGTTTGGCGAACTGCAGGTTCTGGGAGAGCTTACAAAAGTCGCATGGGAATATGAAGTACAGGTCATGATCGAAGGCCCCGGACACGTGCCGCTCGACATGGTCAGCGAAAACATGCGCAAACAGCTTGAATACTGCCACGAAGCCCCTTTCTATACGCTCGGTCCCCTGACAACCGATATCGCGGCCGGTTACGACCATATCAATTCAGCAATCGGCGGCGCCCTGATCGCCAGTCTGGGCTGTGCCATGCTCTGTTATGTGACGCCGAAAGAGCACCTTGGCCTGCCCGACAGGGACGATGTGCGCGAAGGGATCATCTCGCACAGGATCGCCGCCCACTCGGCGGACCTTGCCAAGGGAAGCCCTGTTGCATGGCTGCATGACGAGCTCATGAGCAGAGCCCGGTTCGCGTTTGCGTGGGAGGATCAGTTCAACCTCTCGCTCGATGAGACCCGAAGCCGGAAAGTTCATTCAGAAAGTCTCGCTGCGGCCGGTCATACAGAGAAAAACCCGGATTTCTGCACGATGTGCGGCCCGGATTTCTGTTCGATGAAGAAGTCGAAAGAGGCAAGTTCAATGGGGAACTGACGGGGGAATGCAGAAAGTGGGGCCTGGGTTCCGGGTTCCGGGGAATTCAGGTCTGAGTGCTGAGGACGGTGAGGACTGAGGGAAGATTGGGTACTGGAAAGTGGGAGTTGGGATCCGGGAATTCCCACGATCCACTTTCTCAAGCCTAAATCCCGGGTAGAGGATCAAAAATAAAATGGGTTTCATTTCCCAGACCCCAGACCCCAGATCCCAGCCGGGCTCCTCCCCAAAAAAAAGGAGCCCCATCAGGGGCTCCAGTCATTGCTCATTGCTCATTGCTCAGCACTCTGCCGCCGCTTTGATAATGGCGGCAAAATCCGCCGCGCTCAGGCTTGCTCCGCCGATAAGCCCGCCATCGATGTTCGGCATGGCAAATAGCTCTGCCGCATTTGATGGTTTCACGCTTCCGCCATACTGGATGCGGATCTCGGAAGCGACGGCTTCACCGTAGAGCTTGACGAGAACGGTACGGATCAGGTCGTGCACTTCCTCGGCCTGTGCCGATGATGCTGTCTTGCCGGTACCGATAGCCCAGACCGGCTCATAGGCGATAACAAGAGCGCTGATGTCGTCAACCCCTTCAAGACCTTCCCTCACCTGTGTCGATACCACGGCACCGGTAACCCCTGCCTCGCGCTCTTCGAGGGTTTCACCAACACACATGATAACCTTCAGTCCTTCGCTCAATGCTTTTTTTATCCTGAGGTTCACGGTCGCGTTGGTTTCGCCGAAATACTGACGGCGTTCGGAATGCCCGATGATGACGAAAGAGCAGCCTGCCGCCTTTACCATCCTGGCCGAAACTTCACCGGTATAGGCACCGTCGTTTTCGTAGTGGCAGTTCTGGGCCACGAGTTGCAGTGTACTTCCTTCGAGAAGCGTTCCGACGGCCTGCAATGCCGGATATGTCGGCGCCATGCCGACCTCGCATCCTGAAAATCCTTCTCCGAGTTCTGAGAGCACATCACGTGCAAGCAGGGCAGATTCGGCAATGGTATTGTTCATTTTCCAGTTGCCGACAATAATTTTTGTACGCATGATTTCAATAATCAGTTTTTACGTCGAGGTAAATACGGTCGATCTGTTCTATGGCAAACCTGTGCTTGCCGGAGCGGTCATCCCTGAGCCTGATGTCATCGCTCCCCACGGCAATAATCCTGCCATGCCAAACCCTGTTCTCGATGGTCACCAGGTTCACTTCACGGTTGAGCAGATCCTGATTGTTGCCGATCCTGTCCTTTCGATAGATGATCTGACGTTTACCCATATGACAATAGATGGTTAAGATTGTCCCCTGTTTCGGTATACTCACCGGAAATTCCCCGTAAAGAACAACATAAATTCACTTTACAAATTCCCGTTTAATGCCCGGACCCTGCCTTCGCACATTCCATTCAGGAAATAGGGCATCTGAATATAAAAAAAGCACAGAATTTTTTTCAGGCTTTTTCATCGGGGAAAAATACGGCACCCGCCGTTGTAACAGCGGGTGCAGACAGCGAAGCCCGGTTGTTCGCCGGTCTTCGATCGCAATATCCCGCTTACGGATGATATACTTATTTCAGCGGCTGTATGGTCATGTTGCACGGCATGCCGTTCTGCAGCGGACAGGGAGTTGCCTGAGCGCCGGAGACGGCTGTCAGGGGAGTCGGCATACAGCATTTCATGTCGGCCATCTGCTTTTCGAGTACCGCCATTTTCTGCTCGAGCTCAGCCATCAGCGCCTTTTTATCGACGCCCCCGCTTTCGGAAAGAAGTTTCTGCTCGATTTTCATGACATCGACCATTGTCTGAATCACTCCTGCCATCAAGTCGGGCATCTGCATGTTTGCCATCATCGGACAGGGTGTAACTGCCGTCTGAGGAGGGGTCTTCGGTTGTTTGGCTTCTGCTGAAACAGCGAACAGCGTAAGGCTGAGAAGCACAAGGATCATTCTTTTCATGGTTCTGCCGGTAACGTGTCGAAGAGTCCTTCGGTTTAGAAATTGCAGGAAAAGGTTCATTTGACGAAAATATCGAGAACCTCGTAATGGAGTTCTCCACTCGGAACCCTGATGCTGACTTTCTCACCTATGGTCTTGCCGATAAGCGACTTTCCGACAGGTGAACGGACTGAAATCTTGCCGAGCTCACTGTCGGCCTCTTCGGAGGAGACGAGGGTGTACTCGATGATTTCGTCGGCAGCGTCGAGATTCTTCAATTTCACGGAACAGAGGATATATACCTTGTCAGTCTTGATCTGCTTGGGATCGAGAATGCTGGCCGAAGCCAGTTTGTTTTCGATTTCGGCGATTCGGGCCTCGGTCTGGGACTGCTCCTCCCGTGCCGCATCATATTCCGCATTTTCGCTCAGGTCGCCGTGGGAACGAGCTTCAGCTATTTTTTCCAGAACATCCTTTCTGGTTTCATGCACCAGCACATGCAATTCATCCTTCAGCCGGTTGTAACCATCCCTGGTAAGGTAAATTCTGTCGCTCATCTCGTACGCTTTTGTAGTTGGAAATGTAAAGTCGCTGGTATCAAGGAATTGACCGGCCATTCATGCAATCACAAAAAAAAGTAAAGTCAGCTCGGCTCCGCTGACTTTACTTCGATTAAATGTACCATTCTTATTCCTTCCGGCAAAAAATCTTTACACATTAAACGCAAAATAGATTCTGTTGCCACCTCTGTCTACCAGCAGGAAAAGAAGATCACCGCTCCTGATGCTTCTGAGCAGTGCGGTATATGCGGCAAAAGAGGTCACTGGCTGCCTGTTGACCGACAGAATCACGTCACCCGCTCGAATTCCCGCCATGCTCGCGTTTGAAGTCGGGTCGACAGAGGTGATGACAACCTTGCCTTCCCCCTGTTTCAGGTTGAATCTGGCCGCTGCCTGAGACGCAATATCCTCCGCCCGGAAACCGAGCGCGGAAACAGCCCCGGACGGGGGCGAGGAGTCCGCTGCTGCGATCTCTTTTGCGGGAAGCGCCTCGAGCCGGACCGTAAAAACGATCGGCCTGCCATCCCTGAGACCTCTCAACGTGACGGTCGCCCCTGGCGCCTGTGTCGCAATCCAGTTGCGAAGTTCGGCACTGCCCGTGACTTTCGAGCTGTTGAATTCGAGGATAACGTCACCGGTCCTTATACCGCTTTTCAGGGCGGGGCTCCCTTCCATGACCGTTCCCACCAGAACACCCTCGGCTTTCTGGAGATGAAGTCCCTTTGAAAGGTTTTCATCGATGTCCTGGATGGTCACGCCGAGATACCCCCTGGAGACTTTGCCCGTAGTGATGAGCGAGGTCAGCACCTGTTTTGCCATGTTTGACGGGACAGCGAAACCGATCCCCTCGAACCCTCCCGTCCGGCTTGCGATGGCGGTGTTGATGCCGACGAGTTCGCCGTTGATGTTGACCAGGGGCCCTCCGGAATTGCCGGGATTGATCGCGGCATCGGTCTGGATGAAATCTTCGTAGTCTGCCAGACCGACATTTGCTCGCCCTTTCGCACTCACGATACCCTGGGTGACGGTCCTTGCGAGGGATTCGCCAAGCGGGCTGCCGATGGCAATCACCCATTCGCCCACCCTCAGCCTGTCACTGTCACCGAAAGGAATCGCCTTCAGTCCTTTCATGTTGACCTTGATGACGGCAAGATCGGTTTTCGGATCCTTTCCTACGACTTTCGCATCGATTTTCCTGTTGTCCGATGTGCGGACATAAATCTGGTCTGCTCCTTCGATAACGTGATTGTTCGTAAGGATGTAGCCGTCCTCCGTCACAATCACGCCCGATCCGAGGCCGCGTTGCACGTTCCTGCGGCTGTTATCCGGAACCCTGTGAGGATTTCCGAAGAAGTCGTCGAATGGATTTCCGAAAAAGTTGAACGGAGTCATCACTCTCTGGTTCACTTTTTTCTCGGTAAAAACCGTCACGACCGAAGGGGTAGCCGTTTCGGCAATCTGCACGAAAGCTTCATTGAAGCTTTTCAGGGTCTGTATCGGGTAATTTTCGATATTGTTTTTGGCGGTTGCGAAATTCGGCCTGCCTGCAAGCGTGATGCCGCCAGGTCCCACCCTGAACTCAAAATTCGAAAAAACAACCGCCCCCAGAACAATGCCTGCAAAAACCAGAAGCAGGTATTTCATGGTCGTATGCTTCTTTTTCATCGTTGTTCGTGTTTTTTTGTCGTTTCTATTGATCTGCTGTCGTTTCGATGCTCTCGACGGCTGTGAGGCCCGCCTTCATCTTGTTCATGGTTTCTTCATATTCCGATTCCGGCTTTGAATCCGCAACAATCCCTCCGGCAGCCTGAAAATAGATAGTGCCGTCTTTCACCACCATGGTACGGATGGCTATGGCTGTGGTGAGGTTGCCCTTGAAATCAAGGAAGCCCACCGCCCCTCCGTAAAGTCCGCGTTTTTCCTTTTCAAGCTCGTAGATGATCTCCATTGCCCGGACTTTCGGGGCTCCTGTCAGTGTTCCTGCCGGAAAACAGGACCAGAATGCGTCCATAGTCCCCAGTTCATCCCTCAGTTCGCCTCGCACGTTACTTACGATATGCATCACATGGGAGTATTTCTCGATAACCATCATCTCGTTGGTTTCTACCGTGCCGATTTTGGCGATCCTTCCGATGTCGTTCCTGCTCAGATCGATGAGCATGAGGTGTTCCGCCAGCTCCTTTTCATCGGAAAGAAGTTCCTTCGCGGCACGTTCGTCTTCTTCGAACGTGCTTCCGCGGTGTCTGGTCCCAGCAATGGGACGGGTATCGACCATACGCCTTCCTGCCGGATCGCGTTCCACTTTTACCAGCAGTTCCGGCGAAGAACCGACGATATGGAAATCACCGAGGTCATAGAAATAGAGATAGGGTGACGGATTGATGGTGCGCAGCATCCGATAGACATCGAACGGCCGGGTGTTGAGCCTGCGCCTGAGACGCTGGGAGATCTGCACCTGGAATATGTCTCCGGCGACGATGTACTCCTTCGCCTTCAGTACCTTCTGCAGATAATCCTCCCGCAAGGTGTTGGAGAGCACCTCTTCCTGTTTGCCGGGACTGAAAGCGACATCCTCCCTTGTGAGCGGCAGGAACATCTCTTCGGCAATACGGTCTATTTTTTCACGAGCCTCTTTCCTGTCGCTTTCTCCGAGATAGTTCGAAACGATGAACACCTTGCGCATGATATTGTCGAAAATCACCAGCGTATCGCAGAAAAGCAGGAAAACATCGGGCATTCCCGCTGGATCGGGCAATTCCGGCTTCGGGATCCGTTCGATGAGATGCATCGCATCGTAGCTGAAATAACCGAAAACACCCGATGTGATCATCTGCGGAGATCCGTTCTTTTTGCGTGCGATCTCCTCGGTATCGAAAGCGGCGAGGCAACGGTCTATTTTCCTGCGCAGGTCGGGTTCTTCATCGGCAACAGCCCTGAGACCGCCGAATTTCCCGTTGAAAATATCGATACTGACCGGACCGTCCACCGTACCCTTGAGAATGGCGACAGGATCGATGGCGATATAGGAAAAACGCGCGAGGAATTCTTCCCCCTCGACAGATTCGAGAAGACATGAATTGGGACGCTTGAGTTTCAGGTAAACGGATACCGGTGTCTCAGTGTCGGCATGCACCTCCCTGACAAGCGGTTTGAGCAGATAGGATGCGCCCTGCTGTTGTATCGTCATAACGGCGTGAATCGGAAATGATTATGATTGAAACCGTAATAAAGCGAAATATTTCGTATCGTACAGTAGCCAGGCCAATGCAAGCTGCCGATGCAGGCCGCAATGAAGCTGCCGAAAATAAGACGTTACCATGCTCCCCTCACTGGAAAAACGTTTCCCCGCAAACTGGCTGAAAGCTTTCATGATGTCCCCCGGCGTTCTTTTTCCCTCAGCATACCTGCTCTTCTACTTTTCGACATCGATATTCCTCAACACCGGGTTCAAGAACGAACTCTGCCGCACCTACAGCACGGCAACGCATGGCAGCCGCAACCTGTCGATCGGTTCGCTGAAAGCCGACTTCGATTGCCGTTCCGTGACAATCAGCGGAATCGAATCGAGCTCTGCCGGCGCTTCGAAAAACAAAGCACCGCGAACGATTGACAAATTCGAGATCCGTGTCACTGACATCACGGGTTTCCTTGCCAGCACATCAGTACGGAATCGTTCAGCCATGGCCATCTGCGAAAAAATAATCGCCGAAGAATCCCTGAATCAGTGAACCATCATTCCCGGCCTGTTCCACCTGATCGAAGCCAGCTTGTGGACAGGATCCCCGAGGATAGGGATATCAGGGTTCCATGACCAGTAAACCATCATTGCCTGACCGAGAATGTTCCTTTCGGACAGGAATCCCCAGAAACGGCTGTCGAGGCTGTTGTCGCGGTTATCTCCCATGGCGAAATAGTAATTGTCCCTGATCGTGTACCTGTCGGCAGCAGAACCGTCGATAAAAACCACCCTGCCCATGAGGCTGACCTCATGGCCTTCACCTGCAATCAGTGAAGCGTAAAGCGGAAATGTCGCCGGTGTGAGCCTGACCACATCGCCTTTTCGGGGAATACGAACCGGCCCGTAATTATCCTTGTTGAAGTCCGAAAACTGGGGGAAGATCATGAAATCCGGCTCACCTGCAGGTACTCTGCTGCCGAGATACTGTCCGTGCTCCGGAAGCGGTACTTCCCTTCCGTTCACGAAAAGCCTGCCTGAACGGATCTGGAGGGTGTCGCCAGCGAGAGCGACACAGCGTTTGATATAATTCAGCGAAGGGTCCTTCGGGTATTTGAAGACAATGATATCGCCGCGTTTGACGTTCTGGAGACCGGGAAGCCTGAGATCGGTCAACGGAACCTTGGGACCGTACACATATTTATTGACAAAAAGGAAATCGCCGGCAAGAAGGGTATTCTCCATCGAGCCTGTCGGGATACGATAGGATTCTACAACGAAAATCCTGAGGAACGTGGCAATGATCGCCGCGATGATCAGGGCCTCGAACCACTCTTTCGAATGCTTTTTTTCCGGCTGATTGATCTGTGTGTTCAATGGTATCGTTTTTTTACGTTAGAAATAAAACCTGCTGTTTCCTGAATACTATAACACAGGACGTTTTTTTCAAACGATTCCTGCCGTCATCATCATGGTAATCGAACGAAGGACGCTGAAAAAACGCTGTTATTCCTCGATATTGAGCAGCGCAAGGAAAGCCTCCTGGGGAACCTCCACCCTGCCGACCTGCTTCATTCGTTTTTTACCTTCCTTCTGCTTTTCAAGCAGTTTGCGTTTACGGCTTATATCGCCGCCGTAACATTTCGCAAGCACGTTCTTGCGCATGGCGGAGATGGTCTCGCGTGAAATGATCCTGCTGCCGATCGCCGCCTGGATGGCGACTTCGTACATCTGCTTGGGAATGATGCCTTTCAGCTTGTGACACAGCTTCTTGCCCCAGTCATAGGCCTTGGACCGGTGCACGATGATGGAGAGCGCATCGACCGGCTCACCGTTCAGGAGCACATCGAGCTTGACGAGGTCGGAAGAGCGGTAGCCCATATATTCATAATCCATCGAGGCGTACCCTTTGGATATCGATTTCAGTTTGTCATGGAAATCGAAAACGATTTCGGCGAGCGGAAACTCGAAATGCATGATCACCCGCGACGTATCGATATAGTCGGTGTTCTTGTATTCACCGCGGCGTTCCATGCCGAGCTTCATGATGTTGCCGATATATTCCGACAGCGTGATGATCTGAACGCTCACATAGGGTTCCTCGACCTGATTGATGCGGGTCGTATCGGGCATTTTCGAAGGGTTGTCGACAATCACGACTTCCCCGTTGGTCATCACGACACGATACTCCACGTTGGGCACCGTCGTGATGATGTTGACGTTGTATTCGCGTTCGAGCCGCTCCTGGATGATTTCCATGTGGAGCAGGCCGAGGAAGCCGCACCTGAACCCGAAGCCGAGAGCAACAGAGGTTTCGGGGGTGTAGACCAGCGAAGCATCGTTCAGGGCAAGTTTTTCGAGAGATTCACGAAGGTCCTCGAACTCGTTCGAGTTGATTGGATAGAGGCCGCTGAAAACCATGGGCTTTACATCCTTGTACCCTGCAAGCCTTTCCGATGCCGGGTTATCGACAAGTGTGACGGTATCTCCTACCTTGGCATCCTTCACGTCCTTGATGGAACAGATAAGATAACCGACATTGCCCGACTCGAGAACGTTACTCGGCTGCCTCTTCAGGCTCATGGTACCAATCTCGTCCGCAAGAAAAATCTTGTCGCTGGCAAAAAACCTGACCTTGTCGCCCTTTTTCAACACACCTTCCACAATCCTCAGATAGACCACCGCACCACGGTAGGCGTCGAAAACCGAATCGAAGATCAATGCTCTCAAAGGCTTGTGTTTGTTGTCGGCAGGAGCGGGTATTCTCTTTATGATGGCTTCCATGAGTTCGGGAATCCCGATACCGGCTTTCGCCGAAACCTGAAGGATTTCGCTGCGACTGATACCGACAAGCTCCATGATCTGCCTGGCGACACCTTCGACATCGGATGACGGAAGGTCAATCTTGTTGATGACCGGAATGATCTCCAGCCCCGCCTCGATTGCCAGATAGAGGTTCGCAATGGTCTGCGCCTCGACACCCTGGGTAGCGTCGACGACGAGCAGCGCGCCTTCGCAAGCGGCAAGCGAGCGGGATACCTCGTAGCTGAAATCTACATGGCCCGGAGTATCGATAAGGTTCAGGGTATATTCGCGACCATCGGACGAGCTGTATTTCATCTGGACGGCATGGCTCTTGATGGTGATGCCGCGTTCACGTTCGAGGTCCATATCGTCGAGGACCTGTGCGGATGACATCTGGGTGCGGTCGAGTGTGTTGGTCACTTCGAGCAGGCGGTCGGCAAGCGTGGACTTTCCGTGATCAATATGTGCGATAATGCAGAAATTTCTCAGAGTGGAGACATCCGGACCGGATAAAGACATAGAAAGAGCGTTTGATTGATCGTAATTTTGCAAAACGTGAATATAATGAAATAATGGGATTGTGGCACGACAGACGGTGTGAAAGAGTGCGGGTGGCTTACACCATGATTGAACCGGGTGTCAGAGGAGAACGAGCGGTTCCCCGGTCTGGCGGAAACCCCTGAGAAATTCTGCCGCATCCATGGTTTTCTTCCCTTCGAGCTGCAGTGAAAGTACTTCTATCCAGCCATCGCTGCCGCTGACAAAGAACCTGTTCCCGTCGATCAGGACAGTTCCGGGATTACCGGCCCACGTACCTGAATGTTCGATGAGTCGGGCCCTGAAGATCTTCATGGTTTTTCCTTCGAAGGTGGTCCAAGCGGCGGGTTTCAGCGCAAGACCCCTGATGAAATCATGGAGGGAGGATACCGGACGGGACCAAACGATCCTGGTGTTTTCCCTTGTAAGCTTCGGAGCCTTCGTTGCCCGGGCATCGTCCTGTGCCGATACTGCCGCATTGCCGGAAGCGATGAGGCGAAGGCTTTCGACGACCGCACCGGCCCCGATGCAGGACAATCTTTCTGCAAGACCGAAAGCATGTTCTTCAGGACCGATCGAAGTTTTCTCTTTCAGGATGATATTGCCGGTATCGACCCGTTCCTGCAGGAAAAACGTCGTGACCCCAGTTTCACGCTCTCCCCTGATGATCGCCCAGTTGATCGGCGCCGCTCCACGATATGCGGGAAGAAGCGATGCGTGGAGGTTGAACGAACCAAGGCGGGCTTTCGTATAGACCGAAGGGGGCAGGATGCGGAAAGCCGCGACGACCATGATGTCGGCCCTGCAGGATGCCACTTTCTCCTCGAAAAGTGGATCTTCGACATCATCGGTTTCATAGACCGGCAGACCGAGAGCAAGAGCGGCAGATTTAACAGCCGTAGGCTCAGGTTCCGAATGTTTTCCCCGTCGGGGTTTGTCCGGACCTGTCACGACGAGCACCACATCGAACTCCTTTTCTGCGGCAATGGCCCGGAGAGATGGAACCGCAAACGACGGCGTTCCCATGAATATAACGCGCAGCAAGCTCACTCCGCCGGGGCCTCGGGAAGAATTTCACGGGAATGCGGGTACGCGGCATCGACGATGCCGGCTGAGAGTTCGTCAAGCCTGATCTGTATTTTACGACGCTCTCTCTTGTCAAGCCTCTCCACGAAAAGCGTTCCGTCAAGATGGTCTATCTCATGCTGAAGAACCCGTGCAAGCATTCCGGAAAACTCCCCTGTCCGTTCCTGGAAATGCTCGTCACGATATTTCAGGGTGATGGCGGATGGACGCACAACATCCCCGAGGACGCCAGGCACACTCAGGCAACCCTCTTCCATCGTGTTGGCACCCCTTGCAGACTGGATATGCGGATTGATCACGATCATCGGTTTTTCCGCTGCATGCTCTTTCATGCAGGAAACATCGACCACAAGCAGGCGGATTGAGTGACCTACCTGGGGTGCGGCAAGCCCGATGCCTGATGCGTTGCGCATCGACTCGAACATGGCGTCTATAAGCTCCGCTGTCGAGCTGTCAACTCCTTTCATCGGACGGGCTTTCTTTTTCAGTACCTCGTCACTGTATATGTTGATAGGCAATATCATCTTCTGCATCATTTTAAACTCATCAACGCACCTCGATGGGAGCGTTGCGCTCCGCAGCGCTTTACGGAACAATCATCTCAATGAAATACAACCGGACTGAATATAGAAAAAGTTCAGGTGAGGAAAATAGCTCCGCCATGATTCATGTACAGGGAGGATTCAGCAGAAATTCCGGTAAATCCGCTATAATAATATACTATCCGCAAATCCGGCATATCAATCGATATGATATTGAATGAACGCAGGTTAACGACGACCTGCGTAAATACGGCGAAAAACCGGCTTTTTGATGTAATTTATTTTTTTCGTAATCATGTATTATAATCGGGCCATCGTGCAATGGTTTGCTTCCACCCCCGAACAAACAAACAGGTATATCTGATACTCCTGAAATGCAGTCCCCCCCTGCCGCATCTGACAGTATCCTGCTTCAGCAGACAAGATACTCTGCCGCTTTTTCTTTCAGCTTTATGTACTGAACAGGTCAACAAACGTCCTGAAAACAAGAAACTGACAACATGCAAAGTAATTCCGGAAGCAAGCGGGAGAAGCAGGACATAACCTATCGGGTCATATTCGAGGAGAGCACCGAACCGAAAATCATCATCGACCGCGATGGCATGATTATCGATGCCAACAAGGCTTTTGCCGACACCTTCGGCAAAAAGATTCCGGATTGCATTGGGTTGAATGCCTTCAGCCTCCTGCCTGCCGATATTGCCGGCGAAAGGAAAAAAAAGATCGAAGAAACTTTCCTGACGGGACAACGACTTGTTTTCGAAGATGAAAGAAACAACCGGTTTTACAGAAACTCTCTCTACCCGGTAAAAAACAAGGAAGGCATATTCGACTGTATCTACATCTTTGCCCAGGATATCACGGACATCAGGATCGCCGAAAAGAGGACAAAAAAACAGTCCGCGTTCAACAGGGAAGCGATGGAAGCCATCCCGGGCCCATTTGTCGTTCTCGATCCAGGTGGAACCATCATTTCGTGCAATTCATATTTCCGTAATGTGGTGACGGGCAAGGAAGAGGATGAACTCTCGGGTATCAACACCTTCGATCTGTTCCATCCGGACGACAGGGCCCTCGCCATTGCAAAGCTCGAAAACATAAAGGAGAACGGTACAGAAGAATCCGCCGAAATCAGGGTGATGATCCATGGCGGACCTGATTTCAGATGGTTCAGGATATCGACGAAGCGGATAATCGTCGATAACGAAATGTTTCTGGTAAGCTCCGGGACCGATATCGAGAAATACAAGAAAACAGAACAGGAGCTTATCATAAACAATGAGCAGTTGCTGCGGATTCTTTACGAATCCCGCACCGGAGGCTGGGAGTGGGACCTGAAAACCGGCGTCAACAAATGGACGGAAGGCATCTGGGAGCTTTACGGACTTGCAAGGAATTCCTGGGAACCGTCCTACGAAAGCTGGAAACGGTCCATTATCGAAGAGGACAGGGAAAAGACTGAAAAAGCCATAGCAGAAGCATCGGAAAATGGTCTTCCTTTCAAAATACAGTGGCGTGTCCGTCATGCCGATGCATCCATTCACTGGATTTTCTGCAGGGGCCTGCCCTGTATGGAAAGAGACGGCACCGTTTCCCGTTATCTCGGCATCGTCCTGGATGTCACTGACCTGAAATCTGCCGAAATGAAATTGAGAGAAAGCGAAGAACGCTTCAGGAAATTCTTCGAGCAGCATTCCGCAGTGATGTTACTGCTCGATCAGCAAACCAGCGACATTATCGATGCAAACCTTGCCGCCGAAGAGTTTTACGGATGGGGGCAGGACAAGCTGCGCTCGATGAACATCAGGAATATCACTCCCAGCTCTTCCGATGTCATAACGGATATTTTCGATTCCTGGAAAAACACGGAAAAAAGATGTTTCACAACGACCCACAGTAAAGCCGACGGCTCGATCAGGGAGGTCGAAGTGTTCGCACAGAAAGTGATTGTCAAGGACAACGTGCTCGTTTACTGTATCATCCATGACATTACAGAGCGAATGATCGCTGAAAAAAAAATCGGAAAACTGAGCGTCGCCCTCGAACAGAGCCCCGCTATCGTGGTCATCACCGACCCGGAAGGCTGCATCGAGTATGTGAACTCCACATTTACGAAGCACACCGGGTACACTTTCGAAGAAGCCAGGGGGAAAAACCCGCGCATCCTGCAGTCGGGACTCATGCCCCATGAGTTCTACGAGTATCTCTGGAGCAGCATCCTCTCTGGAAAGGTGTGGCACGGTGAATTCCAGAACAGAAAAAAAAATGGCGACCTCTGCTGGGAAGACGCCATCATTTCGGCCATCAGGGATGAAAACGGCGGAATAACCAGTTTTGTTGCGGTAAAGGAAGACATCACCGAGAAAAAGAGAATATGGAACGAACTCGTAGCAGCCAGGGACAAAGCTGAAGAGAGCGACCGCCTTAAGACCGCCTTCATCAACAACATAAGCCATGAGATCCGAACTCCGATGAACGGCATCCTCGGGTTCTCGCAACTTCTGAAGGAACAGCAGCTTTCGGGAGAGGAACAACGGGAATATATCGAGCTCATCCAGCAGAGCGGCGAGCGAATGATGAGGCTTATCAACGATATTGTCGAAATTTCACGGATCGATGCCAGAGATACCCCGGTCGAACTTGCCGAAATACCACTCAACAGCCTGCTTGGCTATCTCTATGAGAAATTCTCCGCCGATGCCGAAAAAAAAGGATTGCAGCTGACCTGGAAATCCGGACTTTCAGATGAAGAAAGCCTCATAATAACCGACGGGGCGAAACTTGAACTGATCATGTCGAATCTGCTGGAGAATGCCATGAAGTTCACTCCGGAAGGGGATATCGATTTCGGATGTGAAAAAAAGGAGAACCTGCTGGAGTTTTATGTCGTCGATACCGGCGTAGGAATTCCGTCCGGAATGAAGGAAAAAATCTTCGAACGCTTCAACCAGGTCGACAACACCCTCTCCCGCATGCATGATGGTGCAGGACTCGGGCTGAGCATAACGAAATCATATATCGAAATGCTTGGCGGTATCATCCATGTCGAGCCCGGCATATCAGGAGGCAGCAGGTTCTATTTCACGCTCCCCTGTACTCCCGAACGGCATACGGACCCCGTTCACCCGGTAGCCTCAGAATCCCCGGAAAAGCCTGTGATGACCATCGTCATCGCCGAAGACGACGAAGTAAGCGCTCTCCTGCTGAAAAAATCACTGAAACATGAAAACATCAACATCATGATCGCTTCGAACGGCAGGGAAGCTGTGGAACTGGTAAGGCAGCACCCCGGAACCAACCTTGTGCTGATGGACATCAAAATGCCCGATATGAACGGTTTTGAAGCAACACGGCTTATCAAGCAGATGCGACCTGATCTGCTGGTCATCGCCCAGACTGCTTTCGCATCACCCGAAGACAGGGAAAAAGCATTTTATGCGGGATGCGACGGGTTCCTGGCAAAACCCGTCAGAAAAAGCGAGCTGCTCGATATGATAAGGTCTCTGAACGATAAATAACCAAGAATATTCCCGGCTCACAACCGGCCGTGAAAGGAACCCTGCGTTGCAAGGGTATTCCTGAATTTGTAACTTCATGGAGAAATTCCCGGGGACACGGGGACACTCAGTCCCGCAGCTGATGCAGCCCCGACTCGTAATCATATTCAGAAAAATCAGCCAGATGTCCGCTTCCGCGTCAGAAAAAAAGGATAAAACCAGGAACGTCACAAGGCTGGCCGAAGCCCAGTTCCGTGTCGGAATGAAAGAAAACGGGCTCCGATGTACATCCGAACGTATCGAGGTACTGCAGGAAATTTACCGCTCCAATACCCATCTCGATGCAGACGAACTTTTCGTCAAGCTGAAAAACCGGGGGGTCGGCATATCCCGTGCGACGGTTTACCATACCCTCGACCTGCTCCTGAAATTCCACCTGGTCTCCAGAACCGACCTCGGCCACAAGCATACCCATTACGAAAAAGCCTACGGTGTGGAAAATCACCTGCACATGGTTTGCAACGAATGCGGCAAAGTGATGGAAATAACCGATACGACACTCTCTGAAAAGCTCGATGCCCTCTGCAGGGAAAATGGTTTCGAGCCTGATGGCTTTACCCTTCAACTTTTCGGCAAGTGCACCAGGCACAAGGATCTGCAGGAAAGAATGAAAAAAACATGACACAATCCGCTTCCGTTCATTTTCCTTCGGATTCACCTTCCGGTTTCCGGTAGATTCTGCCAAGTTGCCTGCCCAAATCACGCAACTGAATGAATACTGTCCTTACTGGCTCATCAGAAGGTTTTGCGCATTCCGGTTCCGGCATCCCTGCCTGCACCGGGTAAATCAGGATGAAGCTGTTCTCCCGGAAGTATCTGTTCAGGTAATAGGAAATTTTGTCCATTTTGTGATGATAGGAGAGGTGACCCTTCCTGCTCATCACGATGAGGACATTGTCGTCACTTCTTATTTCGCGTGCGAGCGATGGAAAATCATCCCAGTCCCTGAATACCCGGTAATCGGAAATGATCTCTTTCCATGCATCGGTATTCCTCATGCCTGCTATGGTCTGCTTCTGAGCATAAACGAGAAGCCTGGACCCTGTATGTCTGACGATATTGACGACTTTCCGCATCCATAACATGAATCCCGGTTCATTCTCTCCTTCCGCAGGAATGACAAGGATAGTCCTCCTGATCGTGGCCAGTGGCTGAAACGGTTTGTAAATGAACGTCGTAACATTGCAGCGTCCAAGAATATCCTCGGAAGAACAGCCCGTGATACTTTCCGTGACGCTGTTCTTTTGTTGAAAGCCCATGATGAGGTCGGTGATTTTCCTCTCTTTTATCACTCCCGCTATACCGTTGACCACATCACAGTCATAACGCAGAATTGAAGTAAGTGTATTGTCAGTGGAAGAAGCGGCTACCTCGGCTTTTTCAAGAATGCTTCCTGCGTTTTTTTTCACGCTCTCTTCGGACAATCCATAATGTGCGACATGGAGGGCATAAATACCGTTCCGGCTTTTCTGCGATTTAACCGTTACCCCGAGGTTTACAAGTTCGTCGACAATACCGGCGTCGCCCAGCGGAATCAGGATCCGCTCCTCATCGCTGTCGGTCCCTCTTTCGGCCGCTTCTTCCGCCGATTCGGCCAGGGCGATATTGTGCGCTCCTTTCTGTCCCACAACGGTAGCGAGAATACAGGTAACGAGAATGAACAGAATGGTTCCGTTCAGCACCGGTTCGTTCAGCAGTCTCTGTGGAGTACCGTCAGGAGCGGTACCAGTGACGATATTGTAACCGATTAGCACGGTGGCGAGTGCGACAGCGGCATGCGCACTGATCAGCCCGAAAATAAGCCGCCGCTGATCGAGAGAAAAACCGAAAAATTTCTGTGTGATCCAGGCGGAAACATATTTTGCTGCAGAGGCGGCAACAGTAATGACAACAGCCACCCGGATCGTTTCATAATCCTTGAATACCGCCCTGATATCGATGAGCATGCCGACACCGATCAGGAAAAACGGAATAAAAATCGCATTTCCGACGAACCGGATACGATTCATGAGCGGAGAGGTCCTCGCAATCAGCCTGTTCAGGGCAAGGCCGCCAAGAAAAGCCCCGATGATAGCTTCAACCCCTGCCGCTTCCGCAAGAAAGCCGCTGAAAAAGACGAGGGCCAGCACGAAAAGGTATTGCAGAACACTGTCATCGAAGCGTTTGAAAAACCAGCGGGCTATTATCGGAAAGAGCAGCAGCACGATGCCGCTGAAACACGTAATCCCCAGAAACAGCCTGATCCAGAAAACACCGGTTATCTCGCCGTTCGAAATGCCTGCAACAACCGCAAGAACAAGAAGCGCGAGGGTATCGGTGACCAGTGTACCACCGATCGATATGTTGACCGCCTTGTCCTTCGCGATGCCAAGTTTGCTGATCAGCGGATAGAGAATAAGAGTATGCGAAGCGAAAATACTGCCGATGAGGATTGATGAAAGCAGTGAAAAATGGAGAAGATAAATCCCGACGACAATACCCAGCGTTATCGAAATGAAAAATGTATAGAGGCCGAACAGGGTGCTTTTAACACTGTTTTTTCGGAAATCCTCTACATCGATCTCGAGGCCTGCAAGAAACATGATATAGAGAAGCCCGACCGTTCCGAACAGGAGAATACTGCTGTCACGCAGCATGAGGTTCAGGCCGTTCGGTCCGACGACCGCTCCGGCAATGATCAGACTGACCAGGCTCGGAATTTTCAGGCGTTTGAAAAAAAGCGGGACAAACAGAATGATGAACAATATCAGTGAAAACTGCAGTACCGGATTCTTCAATGGAAGAGGTATGGCAAACGGGCTCATCGACAATATCGATAGATTCAATCCGAAAGTTCTTCACAGCGATACGTTTTTCAGCGATCGATCAGACCTTCCTCACAGACGGATAAATAGGAATTCAGGTCGGATAACGGACAATGGAATTCTGGAAACCGTTTCTCTTCACCGCGTGAGATTTCAGGCGTCGGCACGTCAACCGGATTTGACGGTAACACCATGTCTGCTTGTGAAATATGCATTTCTTTTCAATTGAACCAAAACTGCGTCAAAGCCCCGCAAACACTACGCCTATCCCGTCACTTATTTACCGGATGCATACCGTCTCAACCGCCACCTGATTGCTTAAAAAAATCATCAATACAGGCAGAAAAATTTCAGCCAAAGGCAGATTGTTTCAATCCCGTTACACACGGAAACTCTTGTTTTCACCTTCACTTTCCGAAATGTGAACCGTGTTGCGGGTTCTGTATCTGTCAAAAAATACCGTTTTTTTACAATAATGAATTCTAAAAAATAAAATCATCCTTCAAATAGATACCTCCCTCAGTTTATTCATTTTTTCTGATATGAACAGCATGCTGTCAGAGAAACGGAAATGCCTTTCAATCTCAAACAGAACAGAAATAACGTCACGAACGAAAAGAGAGCCGCATAACCGGAAAACAAATTACTCATAAAACATCAAATTATTTTAAAACAACCATATAAACAATTTTTCCTGTCAACAAACAATGACTCATCAACAACATATAAACACCCTGTCAACAAGTTACCAACAAATCATCAACACAACAGCCAACAACATACCAACATTATTGGTCTTTGTTACACAGAGGGTTTCCAGGGGCAGATGCATGTAGCAATAAAGGGAAATCGGTTGTGTTTCCTGTTGGAGGAGGTTCAATCGCAACTCTTTTTCTGAACTGATTTGATGTGAAACTGTGAACCGGAACATGAAATCATGTCATCATGGCAGGATATGGTACAACCTGTCTGGTTGCCATAAAGCATATCCACCGGCTGAACAATGGAACAACAGTCTGCAGCTGCCATTGTCCCTGCATAATGGTTCTTTGCGGTCAGAACAAATTTTCATACGTTGTTTTAACGCCGTTTATCCCTTCCTTGAAACCTCTGATGACAAATGCATGGTAATTTCGGTAGCGATGCCTTGTACCTGTTTCCCGGCTGGTTGATTTTTTATCGGAATGATCAGAGAACTGCCGCAGAAAAAAACTGAAGAATAATCGGAAGACCATGATCGATTTTCAATAAATGTATCAGCTTTTCCTTCGTTCTTCCTGGACGAAAAGCTTCAGCATTGAAACTCGCTTTGCTCGGATTCCATGACAGAAACCTCTTGCCGTCGAAGAAAAAAATCGTGCCGGGAACCCGAGGGAAGATGCCGGGGTTTGATCCTATTTTTTATCTTAGTCGTTACAACTTTCAAGGCAATCAGGGAACACGCTTCTGCAGAACGTCACTGTCTGATAGACACGGTAACATCGTATGAGACATTTACAGCAACCCCTCTATAGAAAAATAGTCGTCAAGGTCGGTACAAACGTCATCACGTCAAAAACCGGTGAACTCGACCTGGATATCCTGGAAAGCCTGACATCCCAGATTGCCCTGCTCCGGAAAAAAGGCATCGCGATCATCCTCGTTTCATCAGGTGCCGTCGGTGCCGGGAGATCCCTTGTAAAACCATCACGCAACCTTACCCCGGTGGCAGCGAGGCAGGTGCTTGCATCGACAGGCCAGATCAAGCTCATCAGCACCTACACCGAACTTTTTGCGCGTAACGGCCTGATAACCGCTCAGATACTCGTAACGAAAAGTGATTTCAGGGACCGTCTCCACTACCTGAACATGCAAACCTGCTTTGCTTCGCTCCTGCAGCAGAACATCATCCCCGTCGTGAATGAAAACGATGCGGTTTCGGTCACTGAACTGATGTTCACCGACAACGACGAACTGTCGGGTCTTATCGCTTCGATGATGGACGTCGAAGGCTATATCATTCTTTCACACGTTGACGGTCTGTTCGATCTTTCAAAGGATGACGGAACAGTGATCAGTGAAATCGATCCATCGACAAAACATTTTCATCAGTATATCAGTCCCGGCAAATCGGAGTTCGGGAGGGGGGGGATGCTGACCAAATGCCATATCGCACACAAGCTCTCCAGACTCGGCATCACGGTCCATATCGCCAACGGTCGTACACCGGGGATTCTGCTCTCGCTTCTCGAGGGCGAAAAAATCGGCACGAAATTCCTTGCCGAGAAAACCACGCATGGACCCAAACGCTGGATCGCCACGAGCGAGGGCCTTGAAAAAGGCTCCGTAACCATAAACAGAGGGGCGGAAACGGCACTCGTTGCCGATACAAGGGCCAACAGCCTCCTGCCGGTCGGTGTCATGTCGGTGGAAGGCCGGTTCCTGAAAGGCGACATCATAAAAATATATTCAGAGAATAGAAACGTACTCGGGTACGGCATGGCTCAGTACAGTTCCGAAAAAACGATCTCACTGATGGGACAGAAAGACCAGAAACCTCTGGTCCATTATGATTACCTTTATCTGACACCTTGAAAATTCATAGAACCGTCATGCAGGAAACCATCATACGCCGGCTGGAAGCCGTCAGGCAGGCAAGCAGGCAAATCGTGATGCTGAGCGGAGAGACCATCGACAACCTTCTGTCTGATCTGGCGGACAGGATACCCCTCCACCGCGATGCGTTGCTGGAAGCGAACAGGAAGGACCTCGAAAGGATGGACCCTTCAAACCCCATGTACGACAGACTGCTCCTGAATGAGAGCCGCCTCGACGGAATTTCCGGCGATATCCGCAATGTCGCTTCACTCCCCTCGCCGCTGGGCCATATCATCGAAGAGCGTACGCTTCCCAACGGCCTTGAACTGAGGAAAGTGACCGTACCGATCGGTGTTATCGGCATCATCTACGAGGCAAGACCGAACGTGACGTTCGATGTCTTTACGCTCTGCCTTAAATCAGGCAACGCAACCGTCCTCAAAGGCGGCAGCGACGCCATGTATTCGAATATCGCAATAGCTGACCTGATCCACAGGGTGCTCAGGGATCATTCGATAAGCACCGATACCCTTTACCTGCTTCCTGCCGAGCGTGAAGCCGCCGGGATAATGATGAACGCCGTCGGCCATATCGACATGATCATTCCTCGCGGAAGCCAGAAACTCATCGATTTCGTGAGGGACAACGCAAGAGTGCCCGTTATCGAAACCGGGGCCGGAATTGTACATACCTATTTCGACCGCAGCGGCGAACTCGATCTTGGTAAAAAGGTCATATGCAATGCGAAAACCCGCCGCCCGAGCGTCTGCAATGCCCTTGACACGCTCGTCATCCATCGCGACCGGCTCGGCGACCTCGCCCATCTGCTCGATCCGCTCGGGGAAAAAAATGTCGTGCTCTATGCAGACGAAGAGGCCTATGCCGCCCTGAAAGGTTTTTACCCTGAAACACTGCTGCACAGAGCTGAACCCGAACATTACGGAACCGAGTTTCTCTCACTGAAGATGTCGATAAAAACAGTCTCTTCGCTTGAGGAGGCACTGGAACATATCGACCGTTACAGTTCGAAGCACAGCGAAGCTATAATCGCGGCCGATCCTGCAGCGAAAGAAACGTTCCTGAAAAGGGTCGATGCGGCTGTCGTCTACACGAACACATCAACCGCGTTCACTGACGGGGCTCAGTTCGGGCTTGGCGCCGAAATCGGCATCTCCACGCAGAAACTGCATGCGAGGGGACCGATGGCACTCAGGGAGCTTACGACTTACAAATGGCTTATCGAAGGGGAAGGCCAGATACGGCCTCAATGACCATGCTTGAAGCGCGAAATCTTGACAAATCCTATGTCATTCCGGGAAGGCAGAAACTGCAGATCCTTCGGGGGATCAACTTCTCGGTTGGAGAAGGGGAAATGATCACGGTCATCGGAGCATCGGGAAGCGGAAAAACGACGCTCCTTAACCTCCTCGGTACTCTCGACAGCCCCGACAGCGGAGAAATCCTTTTCGAGGGAGGACATCTTTTCAGGGATAAAAAATACACCCTCTCCCAAAAAGAGCTTGCACGCTTCAGAAACAGAAAAATAGGATTCGTTTTCCAGTTCCACCATCTGCTTTCGGATTTCACCGCACTCGAGAACGTCTCCATGCCGGAATTCATCGCGACAGGCAAACTGCCTCCAGCAAAAAAGCGTGCGGAGCAACTCCTCAAGGAGTTCGGGCTCGGCGAACGCCTCGACCACCTTCCATCGGAACTCTCAGGCGGAGAACAGCAGCGCGTGGCAATCGCCCGGGCCCTCATGAACAACCCGAAACTTGTCCTGGCCGATGAACCGAGCGGGAATCTCGACAGCAGGAACAGCCACCTGCTTTACGAACTGATGGCAAACCTCTGCAGGGAACGCAGAACCTCCTTTGTGATCGTGACCCACAACGAAGAATACGCTTCGCTTTCCGGCCGATGCCTGCACATGCAGGACGGTGTGCTTCAGGAATGCGGCCATCAAACCCTCATGCAATGAACGAACAGCAAATTTCACATAAAATCGGGCCGGTTACGCTGGCGCCGTCTGTCCTTCCGCACCACGGCTGGACATTCTTTTTCGCCGCATTT
Organism: Chlorobiaceae bacterium; assembly: GCA_013335405.1. Taxonomy (GTDB): domain Bacteria; phylum Bacteroidota; class Chlorobiia; order Chlorobiales; family Chlorobiaceae; genus Chlorobium. The sequence goes on along the minus strand of JAAXVR010000003.1, from coordinate 55,655 downwards.
GTCTCCATCGGCTTTGTGACGTTCGTTTCAATCGGCCAGGCATACATTCTCAACGAAAACCTGAAAATTCCGATATCGCAGCAGGGCACCATCAGCGGAAACCTCGTATTCTGGACCGAAATTGTCACCCTCCTGTTTTTCATACCCGCCGGTGTACTGATGGACCGTATAGGCCGAAAACCAGTCTATACGGCCGGCCTGATAATCGTCGCTCTTTCCTATGCCCTCTATCCGTTCTCCCGCACACTCGGAGAACTGACGATCTACAGGATGATTTACGCCCTCGGGATCGTGGCGGTGACAGGAGCACTGGCAACCGTCCTGACCGACTACCCCGCCGACCGTTCTCGTGGCAAATTCATTGCAATTACCGGTTTGCTCAACGGTCTGGGTATCGTGATATTGAACCGTTTTTTCGGCGGTTTACCGCACCTGCTTGCTGCAAAAGGATTCAGCGGACATGAAGCCGGCATCTATACGCACCTCTCCATCTCCCTGGCCGCCATTATCAGTGCCGCAGTCTTATGGAAAGGCCTTAAAAGCGGCACTCCTGCAGAAAAAAAGGATCGTCCGGATTTGCGCACCCTGTTCAAGAGCGGGATCAGTCATACCCGTAACCCGAAAATACTGCTTTCCTATGGTGCCGCATTCGTTGCCAGGGGTGACCAGTCCATCATCGGCACCTTTCTGCCCCTCTGGGGCACCACGACCGGCATCGCTTGCGGCATGCCTCCTGCCGAAGCGGTAAAAAAAGGCATGATGATCTTCATTATCTCACAGTCGGCAGCCCTGCTCTGGGCTCCCGTCATCGGCCCCTTCATCGACCGATGGAACCGGGTGACCGCCCTCGTCGTCTGCATGGCCCTTGCCAGTGCTGGATATCTGTCACTCGGGCTGATCGGCAATCCGCTTGAAACAGGATCAATAATATTTTTCATCCTCCTCGGTATTGGCCAGATCAGCTCTTTCCTCGGTGCCCAGTCGCTGATCGGTCAGGAAGCCCCGAAAGCGGAACGCGGATCGGTAATCGGCATGTTCAATATTTTCGGCGCATTCGGCATCCTGCTCATAACCACTATCGGAGGAAGACTGTTCGATTCCATGAGCCCCAAAGCACCGTTTATCGTCGTTGGTGCCATCAACGCCCTTGTCATGCTTGCGGGGATCTACGTACGTGTCACGTTCCCCCATGATGCAATGAGCAATGAGCAATGAAATTACAATTACCGGGCAGTGTTTTTTCAGGGTTTAACTCTATATTGCAATATCGGAAACCTCATTCCATCCATAACAACTATTAATCACATCACCTTATGTCTGTCCTCGGACTGTCTTATGCAACCTATGTCGCTTTAACAGCCGGCGTTTTGATTTTCGTCAAACCGTCCGATGAAATCTCTCCGATTCATAAGGATGCGTTGATGATCACGTATGGAAGTAACAGCAAATGCGGCAGTACCGGACCGGGAAAAGATGCCTTTATTTCAGCTGATTACCGTCCGGATAACTATCTCTTCTGGAAATTCAAATCGTCATATGCCTTTGGATTTTCTACTGACGGTGCAGTGTATACAGCATTCGGCATCCGCAAGGATTACAAGATCGGACCTGTTCAAATCACTCCATTTATCGGACCGGCCCTCTACCAGAGAGAAATAGGATCCCATTGGGAAAGCAAGCAACTGCTGCAGTTCAGGACAGGTTTTGACGTCATGCTTCCCGTCACAAGTGAAATCAAAATCGGCGGCGGCTTCTACCATATTTCAAATGGACAAAACGACGATCACTCTGCAAATATTGACGTGACACATGCCACCGTCGCATTTTCTTTCTGAACATGGTTGTCTCCGGGGAAACCCAGCCCTATTCCGGGCTTCCCCGGCAAACCCGTCCATCCCGATCCCCTGCCAGGCATGCATTCCCGATGTTCATCCGGATAAATAACCCTTCCGCCGCCATCGATGAAGTTTCTCCTGTTTTTATGTATATACCCTTGACATCCGGTTACTCATAAATCGAAACACAATCCGTTCAGATGAGCTCCATTTACTTTATCGGCATCGGGGGAACGGCGATGGCATCGACCGCGGTCGCCCTTTCCCGTTCAGGCCATGCGATCACCGGCTCGGACACGCAGCTCTACCCTCCCATGAGCACTTACCTCGACGAACATAACATCAGGTATTTCAACGGCTTCTCAGAGCATAACATCCAAAGCGCTTCACCGGACTTCATCGTTGTCGGCAATGCGATCAGCAGAGGAAACCCCGAACTCGAATACGCGCTTGAGCATCGTCTCGAACTTGTTTCCATGCCTGACCTGGTTCGCAGGACCCTTATCGGCTCCAACACCTCCATCGTCGTGACAGGCACCCACGGAAAAACGACGACAACGTCCCTTCTGGCATGGCTTCTGGAAAACGGCGGACTCAGACCCGGGTTCCTTGTGGGCGGGATTCCCGAGAATTTCTCGGTAGGGTGCAGGGCATCGGGAAGGGAAAGCGACGGCTTCTTCGTCAGCGAGGGAGACGAATACGACACGGCATTTTTCGACAAACGGAGCAAATTCCTGCATTACCGCCCTGACATAGCGATCATCAACAACATCGAGTTCGACCATGCCGATATTTTCAGCTCGCTCGAGGATATCCGCAAAAGCTTCCGTCTTTTTGTGAATCTCATTCCTCGTAACGGCAGACTGATAATCAACGGAGAAGATCCTGTCGCCATCGAAGTGGCATCGAAAGCATTCTGCAGGGTTGAACGGTTCGGTTTGTCGGAAAGCTGCGAATGGCGTGCGGTCAATATCAATTCGGATCATGACGGTTCCTCGTTCGATATCCTTCACAACGAAGCTTTCGAGGGAAACGTGAAGGTTCCCCTTTTCGGCAATTACAATATCATGAACAGCCTGGCAGCTGTTGCCGCAGCGATGGCGGCCGGCCTCTCTTTCGAAGCGGTATCGAAGGGCCTCGCGCTCTTCCGTCGACCCAAACGCAGGATGGAAGTGATCGGTACCTACGGCCGAAACATCACGCTCGTGGAAGATTTCGCTCACCATCCAACAGCGGTCAGGGTTACGCTCGAAGCTATCGGCCAGCTTTACGAAGGACGCAGAATCGTCACCTGTTTCGAGCCCCGGTCCAATACAACAACACGGAACATTTTCCAGAAAGAGCTCTCGGAATGCTTCTCACCCGCATCGGTGGTGGTTTTCGGAAAGGTTCACCGCCCTGAACGCTACAGCCCGGATCTACTGCTCGACATTGATCTGCTGAAAACGGAACTGGAAAAACAGGGTAAAATCGTATTCATGGCCGCCCGGGGAACAGATGATTATCCCATGGACATCCTCAGGTTCCTTGAAGAGTGCATCGATACCGGGGACGTCATTGTCCTCCTCAGCAACGGAAGTTTCGGGAACCTGAGAAACCTGCTTGTCGAGCGTTTTAAAAAATATTCCTGAATACCGATTGTGAAATCCGATATACAGTGATATTTTCGTCTTGACTGTTTCTGTTTTTTTGTAGAAATATTTTTATTCAAACAATTATTCCATCCTGAAGACATTATGGCAAAAGTGAAAGTCGGCATTAACGGATTCGGCCGTATCGGGCGCCTCGTTCTTCGCCAGGCGATGAACAACCCGAATTATGAAATTGTTGCAATCAACGATCTCTGCGATACGAAAACTCTCGCACACCTTCTCAAATACGATTCAACCCACAGGAAATTCAACGGAGAAGTAACCGTCGACGGCACCAACCTTGTCGTGAACGGAAAAACCATCAGCATTTCCGCCATCCGCAACCCTGAAGAACTTCCATGGAAAGAGCTCGGATGCGAGATCGTTGTCGAATCGACCGGTATTTTCACCTCCCGTGAAGCCGCTGCGAAGCACATCACCGCAGGCGCAAAAAAAGTCATCATCTCCGCACCTGCAAAGGACAAGGTCGATGCGACCATCGTGCTCGGCGTCAACCACGATGCAATCACCGGCAAGGAAGAGATCGTCTCGAACGCAAGCTGCACCACGAACTGCCTCGCCCCGATGGTCAAGGTGCTTCAGGATAATTTCGGCATCGTGCAGGGGTTCATGACCACCGTGCATGCATACACCAACGACCAGAACATCCTCGACCTTCCGCACAAGGACCTGCGCCGCGCCCGTTCGGCAGCGCTCTCGATCATCCCGACCAGCACAGGAGCGGCGAAAGCGATCGGAGAAGTCATCCCTGAGCTTGCAGGCAAGCTCGACGGTTTCGCCATGAGGGTCCCGACACCTGACGGTTCGGTCACCGACCTCACGGCTATCCTCAGCAAACCCGCTACAAAAGCCGAGATCAACGCCGCGATGAAAGCCGCATCTGAAGGAAGCATGAAAGGCTACCTCGAATACTGCGAAGACCCCATCGTTTCCATGGACATCGTCGGCAATCCCCACTCCTGCATTTTCGATTCGCTCCTGACGATGAGCTCCGGCAACATGGTCAAAGTTGTCGGCTGGTACGACAACGAACTCGGCTATTCCACCAGAGTGACCGACCTCCTCGACATCTACTCGAAATTCGTCTGAGGTTTTCGTGGATAACAATCAAAAAGCGTTCCCCCCCGGAACGCTTTTTTTTTTACCGTAGTGAATTAATACGCTCCACACCACGCTCTTAACCTTTTTTAGCGTACTTTCCCTTTATCGAGCATCTGGAGATCATATTCTCCATGGTAAAGAACAGCACGTTTTCACCAATACATCCTCACCTGAATCCATGAAAGCCATTATCCTTTATGACAGCCGGACGGCTGGCGGCTCCACCGACAAGTTCGTGGATATGGTCGGCAGAAAACTCGCCGAAAAAGGGGCCTATGTCGAAAAGGCGAAATGTAAAAGCAACGGGGATTACAGCTTCGTCAGGGATTTCGACGTCGTGATACTCGGCGCGCCGATCTATTATCTCGTCGTTTCCTCACAACTCCTCGGAGCGCTCGTGCAGAGCAACCTCAGGGAAGCCCTGCAGGGCAAGAAAATCGGGCTCTTTCTCGCCTGCGGCAGCCCGGAGCCCATGGCGAACATGCTTTACCTGCCCCAGCTCAAAATCAATCTGGCAGGGACAACCATTCTCACGGAAAGGGTGCTGGCCCCGCAACAGTTGACCGACGAAGGGATTATCGGAAAATTCGTGGACGATTTCTGGAAAGCCTGCCAGTAGAATTCCGAGACAGAAAGGAACTGCAAAAAGAAAAGGCCTTTTCCGGGCCTTTTCTTTTTGCAGTGATCAGGGATCTCTCAGCTGAAAATATCCCGGGCTTTCTCAAAAAAACTTTTCGAGTTCTGGTCATGGTGACCTGAAGGAGCGATGGTCTGGGATTTCTTGAGCTCCCTGAGCATCTCCTTGTCCTGGTGCGACAACTCTCTGGGAACAAAGACATTGACCCGTACGTACTGATCGCCGCGCGATGAACCCCTCAGGTGGCCGATACCGTGCCCTGCGATGCGAAGCCTTGTCTCGGGTTGTGTCGAGGGCGGAATGGTAAGCTTGATGGGGCCGTCAAGCGTCGGGACATCGATCTTCGTTCCAAGCACGAGATCCGGAAAACTCACTGCCAGATTGTAGATCACATCGTCGCCTTCGCGGATGAACAGCTCATGCGGCTTTTCCTCGATCACCACGATGAGGTCGCCCGGAGCACCACCCCTCGGACCGGCATTACCCTGACCGCGTAGCGTGAGGTAATTGCCGTCCTGTACTCCCGCGGGAACGGTAACTTTCACCGTCACTTCTCCCTGCTTTATACCTTCGCCGTAACAGGCAGTGCAGCGGTCCTTTATCACCCGCCCTTCTCCACCGCAGGTCGGACATGCAGCGATGTTGACGAACTGGCCGAACATGGTTTTCGATGCCTGGCGTACCTCGCCCGATCCATGGCAGGTCTGGCAGGTCTCAGTGGCCCCTGATTTCGATCCGGTTCCGTTGCACTCCTTGCAGGCAATCTGTTTTTTTATCTTTATGGTTTTTTCGACACCCTTCGCGATCTCCTCGAGAGTAAGTTTGAGCCTTATCTTCAGATCGGTGCCGGGTATGCCTGCGGATGCACGGCCCCTTCTCTGTCCACCGCCGCCGAATACCTCCTCGAACCCGAACGGCGAACCGCCCGAACGCCCTCTGCCGCCACCGAACATATCATTGAAAGCACTGAAGATGTCGTTGAAATCGGCAGCACCGCCACCCTGGAAACCTCCTCCGCCGGCCCCCGAAGCGGCTGAAGAACCGACACCGGCATGGCCGAACTGGTCGTAACGGCGCCGTTTGTCGTCATTGCTCAAAACTTCGTAAGCCTCGTTCACTTCCTTGAAGTGTTCCTCCGCATCCTTGTTATCGGGGTTCTTGTCCGGATGGTACTGCAGGGCAAGTTTCCTGTAGGCTTTTTTTATCTCGTCCTTGGTCGCAGTACGTGCCACACCAAGAATTTCATAGTAGTCTCTTTTCATAATTGGATCTGCATGAATTCATATCGTTCCTGTATTACCTGCATAACGCTACCTGGCGACAATTACCTTGGCATGCCTGATAACTTTCTCCCCCAGGAGATAACCGGTCTGGTATTCCTCGATGATGGTTTCCGGTTCTGCATCGGGATGGTCTATCTGCGATATCGCTTCATGGTAATTCACGTCGAGCTTCTGCCCTTTCGATTCGATAGCTTTGACGCCTTTTTCGAGAAGCCACTTGTCAAGGTTTTTCCTGATAAGTTCCACTCCGTCGATAAACGGTTTCATGTCACCGGTTTTTTCCGGATCAGACGGCAAATGGGCAAGAACCCTGTTCAGATCGTCGACCAGGGGCAGGAGTTCCCTGATGGTATTTTCGAGCGCCCTCAAGGATGACATCACCACCTCGCGTTCCTTCTGTTTGCGGAAATTTTCAAATTCCGCCGCCTTGCGCAACAGCTCATCACGAAATTTTCCCGCCTGCTCCTGCTGCTTTAACAGTTCTCCTTCAAGCTCTTCAATTCTCGATCTGAGCCGGTCTGTCTCCTGCGATTCCTGCTGCCCCGCGGCAGCGCCTTCAGCAAACTCTTCATTCCGGACTGTATCCCCGTCTTTCCCGGTAACGGGAATATGCAGTTTCACTTTCTCTCCGGCGTTCTCCCTGCCTTGTTCTTTCTTATCGGAAGTTTTTCTGATCATAAACCTGTGAACTTTTTTAATTTACATTCGATAGCGTTGCGCCAAGGCTGCCTGCCATATAATTCAGCACCCTGACGGCATGCACGTAATCCATTCTTTTTGGGCCGAATATACCGATCTTTCCGACCATGTTGCCGACATAATACGGAGTGGACACGATGGTGAGATCCTCCGCATGCCGCTCCCTGTTCTCCTTTCCTATACTGATGGTAACCTCCTTACCCGGAAGCCTCGGACCATCGTCGGGGATCTCAACCAGTTTGGCAATGCTGAATTTGTCCTCGATCATGCCGATAAGTTCGCGAACCTTTTCAGGCTGCTGGAACTCAGGCTGTTCGACAATATACTCCGTGCCTGAAATATAGAGCCTTTCGACGATCGGCGATTCGTCAAACAATTTACCTGCCGATCGCACAATCAGGTTTTTCAGCGACTCGTCGCACGGACAATCCCGGAGACGCCCGGCAATGGAGTGCCGGATTTCTGCAAGCGTCAGCCCGGAAAGGCGCTGGTTGAGGATAACGACGACATCATCGACCTTCTGCCTGGAAACTTCGATATCGAACTCCATGACGATGGTTTTCACAAACAGAGACTGGATGGAGAGGATCACCATCATCCTGGTCGAACTGAGCAGGACGATATCGAGCTTCTCGAAGGTCGCGTTGGAAAGCGTCGGAGAGAGCACCACGCTCAGCTGTCGTGAAATGGAGCCGAGCACCTTTACGGCCGAAAGCAGGACATCGGATGTTGTTCCCGTCCTCTCGATACCGGTCTGGCCGAAATTGGCATCTATCGTTCTTTTCTCCTGCTCGTCGATGCCCCTGACCGTCATGATGAGATCGACATAATACCGGTAGCCCTTGTCGGTCGGAATCCTCCCGGCTGACGTATGAGGCTGGCTTATGTAGCCTTCGTCCTCGAGTTCGGCCATGACATTGCGGATCGTGGCATCGGAGAGACCAAGATTGTAATTTTTCGCTATAGACCTTGAGCCCACGGGAGCTGCGGTTACGACATACGACTGAATGATGATGCCAAGGACCTGGCGTTCCCTGAAGCTGAGTTCTCTTGAGGCCATCTTTTGGTATACCATGATAATTGCAATGCCCTGCAGCGGCACAGACAAACTGAATGTAAAAGAAACAAATCTTTTCGGCTCACTGCAAACCCCTATTATAAGAAAACATTGTAACAATAGCATAGAGACGCCGTTCCCGAATTTGCATCAAGGACCCCTGACAGCGACAAGGCATGGCTGTCGGCGTTTTATATCCAATCACTAACAACTTCGGCCGCCTGTTAATTTCAGCGCTTCAGAAGGGCCGAAACAATCCTGTCGTGGCCGGAATAATCCTTCATCGTCGAAATGCCCTCAAACCCGCAGTCTTCAAGGATTGCGCTAACCCCGAGTGTGCCGTCCGCATGGATTTCGAGGCAGATCCTTCCCCCCGGCCCGAGCAGGGACCTGCCCAGTCCGGCAATCGCACGGTAACATTCAAACCCCTCGGAAACCGTGAGGGCCATCGAAGGCTCATAGGCCATCACTTCACGCGGCAGATCTTCCCACTCGGCAACCGGTATATAGGGCGGATTGGAAACAATCATATCATAACGGGTTTCCGGCAGCTTCGACAGAAACCCCCTGTCAAACATATCGGCCTCGATGAAGGAGATCTTCGAAAGAACGCCATGGCTTTCTGCGTTCAATCTTGCCAGCTCAAGTGCTGATGCGGATTTGTCGACAGCGGTGAATCTCGCGAAAGGGCTGAGCCTGGCCATGGTCACCGCTATGCATCCGCTTCCTGTCCCGATATCGAGCACCGTTCTTTCTGCGTCTGCCGGCCCGATATCGCCGAGGCTCTCCACGGCATGCTCGACAAGCAGTTCGGTTTCGGGTCGGGGAATCAATACCCGTTCATCAACAGCAAAACGCATGCCGTAGAAAAATTGCTCCCCTGCAAGATACTGCACGGGGCAGCCTTCGAGCCGGCGGCGGCAAAGAACCCTGAAGCGTTCGAGCTCATCACGGTATACTGGCCGATTATGATTCAGGTAGAGCTCCAGCCTGCTCTGTCCGAGGACGTGCCCGAGAAGAAGTTCGGCACTTCGTCTGGGCTCATCGACCGATCTGGCTGAAAAAAAATCTGCGGTTGTCTTCAGCAGCTCCAGAACAAGCCACTCTCTGGGTTCTTCCATGCCGGTTTTCCTGTTGCTTCATGAAACGAAACCATTCCGGCTTATCGCCGAAGGAATCGTAAAAATGTTAATATGCATATGCGCATGCTCTTTTTAAAAAGAACCTTGTCATGTAACTTGACAGGCTGCGCTCTTCGTGACGCGAAACGATACAATCAAGGAACTGCCAACAACAGGATACGATGAAAAAAAAACAGCTCTTCTTTCTGATTCTTCTGCATCTGCTGGTTTTCAACAACGCTTCAGCCGCTTCCAGATTCACCGGCGTCATGGAAATGGCGCTGGGCATGCCGAACGGCACCGCAGACGTCACCTACTATTTCGGCAACAATGCACAGCGGATGGATATGGTCATGAAAATGAACAAAATCCCCGACCCGCTGAAAACCACCGTCATAACGAAAGCCGCCAGCCCTGACCTGGCCCTCGTCGTGAATTACCAGGCAAGGAGCTATGCATCCGTCAGCCTGAGAACAGCCGCCGAAAACGCAACACTCCTCGATTTCGACAGCAACTACAGGATCGCACGGCTCGGCAGGGAGACCATCAAGGGTTATTCCTGCGAACATATAAACCTTACGAGCACCACAGAAAAACTTGAAATGTGGGTATCGCGAGACCTCGGCGATTTTTCGACATTCAGGATCCTTCAATCACAGAACCCCCGCCTTTCGAACAGCGCCCTTGTAAAAACGCTCAAGAACGAGGGTGTGGAAGGATTCCCGGTAAAAATCATCCAGAAGAACTCGAGCGGTTCCTCGACCATGGAGGTCAGGACGATACAGCAGAAAACCGTTTCGCCGACACTGTTCGAAGCTCCGGAAGGGTTCAGGAAAGTGTCCGGAAACCAGAAACCGCTTGACAGATCAGAGAAAGAACACCTGAAGTCCCTTATGGAAAAGATGAAAAAATTTGAACAGTAGAGTATATATTTCCCGCTCAACCTGGCCCGGCACGCTATGACGCTCCTGTACGGAGAGCTATCGGCTGTCCGGGAAAAGCGCCGCCTTTCAACAACCATTATCTACCGGCAACGTGGCAGAAAAGATCACATCAAGAAGCGAGGATTATTCCCAGTGGTACATCGACCTGGTCCGATCGGCAAAACTCGCGGATTATTCCGATGTCAGGGGCTGTATGGTCATACGGCCCAACGGTTATGCAATCTGGGAAAAAATGCAGGCAGCCCTTGACAGGATGTTCAAGGAGACCGGTCATGTGAATGCCTATTTCCCGCTCTTCATTCCCGAAAGCTTCATCGCGAAAGAAGCCGAACATATCGAGGGTTTCGCACCGGAATGTGCGGTCGTAACGCACGGCGGCGGTGAAGAACTCGCTGAAAAACTCTATGTGCGTCCCACGTCCGAAACCATTATCTGGTCATCCTATAAAAAATGGATCCAGTCTTACCGCGACCTGCCAATTCTCATCAACCAGTGGGCAAACGTCGTCCGCTGGGAATTGAGAACACGCCTGTTCCTGAGGACAACGGAATTTCTCTGGCAGGAAGGCCACACCGCCCATGCCACTCCTGAAGAAGCGCAGGAAGAAGTGCTCCGCATGATCCAGGTCTACAAAACATTCGCCGAAGAGTATATGGCGATGCCGGTCATCATGGGCAGAAAAAGCGACAGTGAAAAGTTTGCTGGAGCCGTTGAAACGTGGTGTATCGAAGCGATGATGCAGGATACAAAAGCCCTCCAGGCCGGCACCTCCCACAACCTCGGCCAGAATTTCGCAAAAGCCTTCGATTGCCAGTTCCAGACGAAGGAAGGAAAACTCGATTACGTCTGGGCTACAAGCTGGGGAGTATCGACGAGGCTTATCGGTGCCTTGATCATGGCGCATTCGGACGACCGCGGGCTCGTGCTTCCGCCCAAACTGGCTGCAAGGCAGGTCGTGATCATCCCTATCCTGAAAGGCGACAAGGCTGCCGTGCTCGAGTATGCCGAAAATCTTGCCATTTCCCTGAAAAAAAGCGGCATCCCGGCTTTTGTCGACAGCAGCGAACAGAATTCGCCCGGATGGAAATTTGCCGAATATGAGCTGCAGGGTATCCCTCTTCGCATCGAACTCGGACCCAGGGATATCGAAAAAAACACCTGTATCGTCGCACGGCGCGATACTCTTGAAAAAACAACGCTTGCCCTTGACGACTCACTGATTACCAATATCACCGAAATCCTCAATACCATCCAGCAGAGCATGTTCGACAAGGCACTGCTGTTCCGTAAAGAGAATACCTTTGAGGTGAAAAGCTACGGGGAGTTCAAAGAAAAAGTCGAAAAAGGATTTGTCATCGCGCACTGGGATGGCACCGCTGAGACGGAAACGAAAATCAAGGAGGAGACGAAAGCGACAATCAGAGTGCTTCCGGAAGAAGAAGAGTATGTTTTACGCTACGAAATCGACAAACCGGGCACCTGTATTTATTCCGGAAAACCCGCCGCACGCAAGGCGGTCTTCGCCAAAGCCTATTGACCGGCCTGCAGAACCTCAGTAAAAATTGATTCCGGAAATTCCCGCCGATCGTGGAATTTCCGGAATACGGACCTCCATTCACCGGATTGGAACAGAGGTAACCTTTTGCCCGGAAGCCTTCAGACCGAAAAGCGGTCAGGCGTCCTTGAAGAATTCCTTGAGTCCCTCATCGTCAGGCTTCATCGTCTTGCCTCCCTTGCTCCAGTTGGCAGGGCAGACCTCGCCGAATTCCTCGGTGAACTGAAGCGCATCGATCATCCTGAGCACCTCGTCCACATTTCGACCAAGCGGAAGATCGTTGACGACCTGGTGGCGAACAACTCCATCCCTGTCGATGAGAAACAATCCCCTGAGCGAAACCCCCGCATCTTCGAGCAGCACGTCGTAATCACGGGAAACCGTCTTGTTGATGTCTGAAAGCAATGTATAGGTCACACCCTCGATACCGCCTCTGTTCCTTGGCGTACGCAGCCACGCATGGTGCGAGAACTTCGAATCGACCGAGCAGCCGAGAAGTTCCACATTTCTCTTTTTGAATTCATCGAGCTTGTCCTGAAAAGCATGCAGTTCCGTCGGACAGACGAAGGTGAAGTCGAGAGGATAAAAGAACAGCACCACATATCTGCCTTTGTAGTCTGAAAGCTTGCAGGAATCAACAAACTGTGATCCGCTCACAACTGCAGCAACATCGAAATCAGGCGCCTTTCGGCCAACCAGTACACTCATGTCATTCTCCCCGTTATGATAGCATTTACCAAGAAATTAAATAAGACTATTTATGTCCAATATAGAACATTTTTCTTGATGTGCAAAAGGAAAAACGTTCGTTTTGCGCTATTCCGGAAATACAGGAGGAGGATGCTGATGAACGATGGACAACTGTCCGCCTCTGCACGTTCAGTCCGGAATAAGCGGTCCACAGCAACGGGAAAAACAAAAATATCGAACTATTTCATACATTTAAGTCTGAATTAATATTATAAATCACTATATTGTCCTTATATTTTTAGGATTCAGACCGAATGCACTTAAATAAAGACACCTGACAGAGACCCGGAATCGTAAGCCGCAACAACAGTACAGGAATTGATATGCCCGAAAAGATGATGAAAAACACTCACCGGACCCCGTGGATCATCGATACGACACTCCGCGACGGAGAACAGGCCCCCGGCGTCGCTTTCAGCCGTGAAGAAAAAACTGAAATCGCCTTTCTGCTCGCCGATGCGGGCGTCAATGAAATCGAAATCGGCTACCCCGCAATCGGTGAAGAAGAACGGATATCGATACGGCGGATAGCTTCGATGAACCTTCACGCCCGACTTACATGCTGGGCCCGGTCAAGGATCGAAGACATCAGGGATGCGGCCTCGTGCGGCACTGAAGCTCTGCATATCAGCTTCCCTGTTTCGGATCTCTACCTGCAGCTCATGCAGAAGGACAGGAGCTGGCTGCACCGGCAACTCGCGCTTCTTGTAACCGAAGCAAAAAAATGTTTTTCCTTCGTCAGCATCGGTGCCCAGGACGCCACTCGAGCGGAACCGGACGCGCTGAAAAGCTTCTTTCTCGATGCCGAAGCCTGCGGCGCACAGAGGGTGAGGATCGCCGACACCGTCGGAATCGCCACCCCAACGTCCGTCATTTCGTCCGTAAAGCACTTGCTATCAGTCCTCAAAACCCCTATCGAGTTCCATGCCCACAACGATATCGGGATGGCTTCCGCAAATGCCTTCACCGCGCTCGAAGCCGGCTGCAGGGCTGTCAGCGTTTCGGTAACCGGACTCGGCGAGAGGGCGGGCAACGCGGCGCTCGAAGAGCTGGCAATGGCCCTGAAGCTATCCGGAGGATATGACTCGTCTATCGATACCCGAAAGCTTTCCCGCTTGTGCTCGACAGTCAGCAAAGCTGCCGGAAGGATCATTGTCGACCAGAAGCCCGTTATCGGTAAATCCGCATTCCTGCATGAATCGGGCATACACTGCGCGGCATTGCTGAAAAACCCTCTGGCATACCAGCCTTTCCTGCCTGCCGAAGTCGGCCGCCAGAGTCATGAGCTCGTCATCGGAAAACACTCCGGAAGTGCTTCCCTGCAGCATTTTTTTTCTTCGAGGGGCATCTCGATTTCGAGAAATGAAGCAGGCAGCCTCCTTGAAACGGTAAGAAAGAGTGCCGGTGAAAAAAAGCGCACACTCAGTCCGGACGAGCTTGAAATCATCTACAGGAAACATTTGCAGAAACACTGACACCCATATACCAACGCAATGCTTTTAACGAGGGAACAGGACTACGACACCATAAGCCTGCTTGCGGAAGTCAGCCGGACGATCTCGAACGAGCAGGACATCAGCAAGGTTCTGAGGCTTGTGCTCTTCATCATGTCCGAGCACCTGAACATGCTGCGGGGCATGATCACGATACTCAACCGTCAGACAGGGGAAATCGTCATCAATGAATCATTCGGACTGTCACAGGAAGAAATGGAGCGGGGGCGCTACCGCATAGGAGAAGGCATTACCGGACAGGTCGTAAAAAACGGCAAAACCGTAATTGTCCCGAACATCAACGAGGAACCGCTTTTTCTCGACAGAACCCGTTCGAGGGCCAGGGCCAAAAAAGACGGATTGTGTTTCATCTGCATTCCCATCAAGGCGGGAATGGAGATCATCGGCACTCTCAGCGCAGACCATCAGCTGAACGATCCGTCTCTGCTCGAAAACATAAAAAAATCGAAAATCCATGAAGCCCGCATGGACCTGCTGCAGCACTATGTCGATCAGCTTTCGATCATCGCATCCATGATCTCCCAGGCGGTCCGTCTCAAACAGCTGGCCTTCGAAGAAAGCACGATAGTTACCAGTGAAAACAGGATTTCGAAGCCCTCGGTCCAGCAGATCATCTCAAACGAGCATGATGAAGAAAACGCAACGGATACGTCGAGACCGGAGAATATCATCGGAAATGCAAAACCGATGCTCGCCCTCTACAGGATGATCGAAAAGATCGCAAAAACCAGTGCAACGGCCCTGGTGCTCGGGGAAAGCGGTGTCGGCAAGGAGCTCGTTGCAAGCGCCATCCATTATAAAAGCCGCCGTTCCGACAAGCCATTCATCAAATTCAACTGTGCCGCCCTTCCCGAAAGCATCGTGGAAAGCGAACTTTTCGGGCATGAAAAAGGCGCTTTCACCGGAGCTGCTGCGACACGCAGAGGACGGTTCGAGCTTGCCCATACCGGCACCATCTTTCTTGACGAAGTCGGAGAATTGAGCCTGCCTGTTCAGGCCAAGCTCCTGAGGATACTGCAGGAAAAGGAGTTCGAACGGGTCGGCGGTTCGAAGACGATCAAGACAGATGTCAGGATAATCGCCGCCACGAACCGCAATATCGAAGAGCTCACCCGTCAGGGGCTTTTCCGTGAAGACCTCTATTACAGGCTCAACATCTTCCCGATAACCGTACCTCCTCTTCGTGAACGCAAGACCGACATCCTGCTCCTTGCGGATTATTTCGTCGAGAAATACAACACCATGAACCACAAAGGCATTCGCCGGATTTCCACCACCTCGATAGACATGCTCATGCGCTATCACTGGCCCGGAAATGTAAGGGAGCTGCAGAACTGCATCGAAAGGGCGGTAATTCTGAGCGAGGACAACGTGATCCACGGATACCACCTTCCGCCCACACTGCAGACAGCCGAATCGAGCGGCACTCCCTATACCGGCTCGCTGCAGCAGAAGCTGGATGCCATCGAAAAGGAGATGATCATCGAAGCGCTCAAGCGCACGAAAGGAAACATGTCCCGCGCGGCCAGCCAGCTCGGCCTTTCCGACCGCATCATGGGGCTTCGCGTCAAGAAGTTCGAAATCGACTACCGCAAGTTCCGCCTCTGAAGCTTACCGCATCGGATCCCGAAATCAAACAGGGCCTTTCTGTCTTTTTTGGATTTTTTACATTACATTACGGTGAATATGCAATTCACCCGGAACAAGTCCAGGAAGTCCCCCCTGTACAGGGCGTCCCGGACAGAACGGAAGCGGCCCCCGCCCATCCATGCAGGAATCGCTTCACCCATTGCAGACCTGGAGAAATATCAGCCGTAGAGCGTCGCATCAGGCAATCAGGCGGTTATCGGCCCGGGTACCGTCAGCTATACGATCGGTCCCGGACAAGAGACCTCGACTTTGCCGTACAGAGCAGCTATCGTGCAAATGAACAATGCCATGAACCCCGAACCCGGAATCAATATCCCAGGCCTGCCTGTGACCCTGGAAATGGTCGAATTCAGGCCGGAATGGCAGTATGAAGATCCCTTGACAGGCGTATTCTACAGGAACGGCGTTATTCCCGGTACTCTGTTCGTGACGTTTCTCGGAGGAAACATAGAACTCGATAGCGCGAAAAAAGCCCTCGAAGCCCTCGAGCTTGTCTTTAAAAGCGGCGTGCTGCGCAATTGCGACTACATCAGGATTGCCGATTACAGCGCGGTAACGAAAGCGAGCATCAGTACAAGAAAGCTTTACGCCAATACACTGAACCGGCTGAACGACGACTACCATTGCCGTCCTCTCGTAACCTACATCTGCGGAGCCTCGCTTCTGCTGAAAACCATGCTGCGGCTTTTCGCATCTTATGTCAGGCAGAAGTTCGTCTACGTTTCCACCATCGACGAAGCGCTGAACCTCATCAACTCCGGCAGAGGACTTGATTTTGCCGACAAGGCCAGGCCCATCACCATATCGCAGGAAGAGATCGACAACTTCGCCGCAATGTGCGGTCACATACTGTTCGATGAGTTCTACACCGTAGACGAGAAAAAAAGCTTCGTCTCACCCGGGCATCCCCTCTACGATCTCTATACCATCATCTCCCTGCTCAACAACGACCTGAGGGAACATCAGAAAAACGAGAAAGAACAGAAGAAAAAAATCGAGGCGGCGCTGACGAACGCCCGCGATCTCAACAAAAGACTCTCCGAAGAGAAAAAAAATGTCGAGGAAAAAGAACAGATCCAGCAGATACTGATCGAAACCCTCAAAAAAGCCAGAATTGAGGCGGAAACAGCGAGCAAGGCCAAAAGCGAGTTTGTCGCCAACATGTCCCACGAGATCCGCACACCTCTGCACGCGATCATCGGCATGACCGAACTCCTGCTCGGCACGACCCTGAACCGGGAACAGAAACATTACTCGGAAACAATCCAGATAAGCACAAAGCAGCTTCACCAGCTTATCAGCGACATCCTGGACCTCAGCAGGATTGAGTCCGGCCAGATCGAAAAAGAACAATCTCCTCTCAATGTCAAAACCCTCTGCAGGGAAATAGCCTCCCTCCTCTACAGCAACGCGCAGAAAAAAAACCTTCTGCTCGAAACAAGGATTGCCGAAGATATCCCGGATATGCTGTCAGGTTACCCGGTCTACCTGAGGCAGGTGCTCATCAACCTTGTGCAGAATGCCGTCAAGTTCACGTACAAGGGAAGCATCACCATCAGTGTCAACGTTGAATCCAGGGCTGACGGAGAGATCATCCTCCGCTTCTCCGTAAAAGATACCGGTATCGGTATCCCGGAAGAAAAAAAGGATCTGATCAGCCAGCGTTTCACCCAGCTCGATGCCTCTTCCACGAGAAAGGAAGGCGGAGCCGGGCTCGGCCTCGCCATTTCGAAACAGCTCATCGAGTTCATGGGCGGAAAGCTCAATCTGGAAAGCCGGGAAAACGAAGGCTCGGATTTCTGGTTCCTGATTCCGTTCACCGAACCGCTGAAAGCGGGAAAACCTGCCATTGCCGGCAACGGTTTTAAGGCAGACTCCCCCGGGCAGACGCCGGAAAAGGCATCTGCAGGAAAACAATCCATCAGGAAGGATGCGGTCATTCTGCTTGTTGAGGATAATGTTATCAACCAGCAGGTCGCGCTTGCAATGTTCGGAAAGCTCCCCTGCAAGGTCGAAGTGGCATCCAACGGAATGGAAGCGATCGAAGCCATGAAAACGGGCGTGTACGATCTTGTTGTCATGGATGTGCAGATGCCCGTCATGGGGGGAATCGAAGCAACGAGGGAGATCCGGAAAACCGGAAACGGGATCCTCGGCAGGAATGTCCCGATCATTGCCATGACCGCCAATGCGACCGAAGAAGACAGGAAAAACTGCCTCAAGGCCGGAATGAACGATTTTCTTACAAAACCGTTCCTGATCCAGTCATTGAAGGAGGTGCTGCAGAAATGGCTGCCGGATATCGAGATCCCTGTATGAAGCTTAAACCGGCATGCCTGCGATAAACCGTTCTATCGCATCGATATCCGCATCGTCGAGACTGAAATCCCCTGCTCCTGCAATTCCTTCAACCTGGCGGGCATTGCGTCCGCCGACGATCGCACCTGTGACAGCCGGATGGCGCAGAGTCCAGGCAATGGCTGCCTCCCCGGCCGAACGCCCGTGTTTCCTGCCGATTTGCTTCAAAAGCTCCACAAGCTCAAGATTGGCGGAGAGGCGGGGTTCCTGGAACTCCCTGTTATTCCTGCGCCAGTCGTCCGGAGGCAAGGCCTCGGCCCTTTCACGGCTCATCGATCCGCTGAGCATTCCGGAAAGCATGGGAGAATAAACAATCACCCCGATGTTGTGTTCCCGGCAGAAAGGAAGTATTTCCCTCTCTACAGCCGGCCTGAGCATCGAATAGGGTGGCTGCAGCGATGCCGGAGGCGCTATGGCCATCACCCGGCGGAGCTGACTGACATTGAAATTCGATACCCCGATATGGCGTACAAGCCCTTCCTCCCTGAGACGAACCAGTTCCTCCCACCCCTGCTCGATATCCTTGTCGGGATCAGGCCAGTGGATCTGATAGAGATCGATCGAATCGACCCCCAGCCTTTTCAGGCTCGCTTCGCATTCTCGCCTGAGCGATCCGGCATCGAGACAGCTCCGGAGCTTCCCTGAACCGTCCTGGACCAGGGAACATTTCGTGAAGAGGTAAGGCCGTTCTTTCAAACCCGAAACAGCATTTCCGACAAGCTCTTCCGAATGACCAAGGCCGTAGACCGCCGCGGTATCAATCCAGTTGATGCCGATATCGAGAGCTTTCAGAATTGCATCGATCGCTTCACCATCATCCTGAGGACCCCAGGCATAAGCCCAGTTCGCGCCGCCGATCGCCCAGCTCCCGAAACCGATGGGCGTAATCTGCATATCGGTATCACCTAACGCTTTTTTTTGCATGGACCAGGTTCCTTTATCGGTTACGGTCATAAATCGAAACGCTTCATGAAGGAACAAGCCGTCCGGCGGTCTTTTTGTTCCCGACCTGAGGAGCCATCCGACAGAAAGAAATATTTGTTACCTTGGAGCAGTCGCCTGTAACCATACCATTGCCATGCAGAGCCCCTTTCTTTTCTTCTATTCGCTGCTTTTCCCTGTAATGCTCCGGACCGCCAGGCTTTTTGCCCCTTTGGTGCCGAAGCTGCGTCATTTTTTTTCCTTCCGGGACGGTTTGATCAGTGACCTCGAACTGAAGCTTTCCTCTCTCTCCCCTTCCGGAAAGAGGCTCTGGATCCATGCCGCTTCGGTCGGTGAATTCGAGCAGGCGAGACCCGTCATCAAGGCTTTGAAGGAAAAAGACCCTGATTTGAGGGTTTTCGTTTCGTTTTTTTCAGAATCGGGCTACGACGCCAGAAAAAATTTCCCCGACGCAGCGGCGGTATTCTACCTTCCTGCGGATACAAAGTCGAATGCAAGGCGGCTGGTTGCGCTGCTCTCCCCCGATATCCTCCTGCTGATGCGTTATGATTTCTGGCCCAACCATCTGCTCGAGGCAAAAAATCACGGGGCGAAGCTGGTGCTTGCAGCGGCAGTTCTGCAGAGCGGTTCACCATACCTCAAACCTCTGTTGAAAAACTTTTACCGGGAGGTATTCTCTCTTTTCGACCGCATCTGGACCGTCTCGGAAAAGGATACCACCGCATTCAGGCTGCTGTTCGGCTGCCGACAGGCTGAAACCGCGGGAGATCCCCGTTTCGACCAGGTCATCCGCAGAAGCCTGGAAACCGGTAGCATCGAAAGGTTCAGACCTTTTTTCGACAACCGCACCGTGCTGGTCGCAGGCAGCCTGTGGGACAAGGACGAACTGCTGCTGCTTCCGGCTTGGAAAAGGCTCGAAATAAAACCCGATCTGATCATTGTCCCGCACAAGGTAGATCCTGAAAACATCAGCCGCCTGTGCCGTTTTCTTGATTCCCTGTCGATCCCGTTCACCCTGGTTTCGGAAATCGACAGCTCCTTCGACCCCGCCCGAACGGTGCTTGTCATCGATCAGGCCGGCTACCTGGCGGAACTCTACGCTCTTGCATCCTACGCCTATGTAGGCGGCGGTTTCGGCGTCAATGTGCACAACACGCTGGAACCCGCGGTCTACGGCATCCCGGTCCTTTTCGGACCTCGTATCCATAACTCCCCGGAAGCCGAAGCTCTTTTCGAATGCGGTGGCGGGACCATCGTGGAATCCATGGATCAGCTTTCGGAAAAACTTGAATCCTTCACGACGGATCCGCACCGCAGAAATAGCGCCGGAAATGCAGCAGCACGGTTCGTCGATGAAAGAAAAGGCGCAACGTCAATCATCGTAAACAGCATCGAGAACCTTCTTCCCCGCTGATCCCGAATATCCTCGGCGCACCCCATCCGCAGCACGCGCCATACCTGCATCTGATAAACCGCCGTGACACTTCCTGCAGAATCCGGGCAGGTGACGTATTATCACAGATAATACGTATTTTTGACGATACTGAAAAGTAATATCAGCGTTGTTCTTTTCGAAAGAAATCACGTTATTACACCTGTATCACCTGCCCGGAAGAAACACGGTATCCGTCACCAGGTATGGCACGGAAAGGGAAAAGCCATGCCCGCCATACACGCAAGCGCGCATCAGGGTGGCGCACTCCCCAGAGAAGTGTTTTCGGCAGCTAATCGACAACCATTGAAAACCAGGAAAGAGAACCGATGATCAACAACAACGGGAAGCTGCATATCACCGACAAGCAACACTGGCGTAAAAACCACCCGGAAGAGGGTTGTATAAAACGCATAAACGTCATTAACGGCAATATTATCCATTACTGGTTTGAAACCGACCAGGAAGTCATCCTCAATTCGGTCGATAATGACCTGCTGGAAACGGTACTGAATGAAACCGGTCTCCATCTCAGGCCTTTCAATGTTATCATGGACCTGGCATGTGTCCGTGAAGTTACCTGCAATTACAAACACTCCATTGCAAACCTCCTCTACAACTGGAAACCGCCGCTCCGGACGGTTGGGCTCTTCAATGTCAGCAGGCCGATAGGCATCCTTATCGAATCCCTGGCAGCCGTTGTGCCCCAGAATGTGCAGTTCATCATCGCCGACTCCTACGAGGAGATCGTGGAAAAAGTGCTTTCCGGCCGCAACGACCTTCATGTCCTTGAAAGCAGAAACGAAGATGACCAGATGAAACACCGTTTCCTGGAATCAGTTGCGAAGTTTACCTGGCTGAACATGCTTGAGGAACCGGTCCCTGTCCCTGCTTTCGATAACAAGTATTACCCTTATTTCAGGGCACTGGACGAAATCCGCTCCGACCTTCTGTCAAAGGAAACGGATAAAAGGAAGGAAATTCAGGCAATGAAAAAAGAGTTCGAAAACCGTATAGGCCACATGAACATCAAAATGAATGCACAGGCGGAACTGAACAAGAAAACCACACAGAACCACGAAAAGCAGATACGGGAACTGAAAGGCATTATCGCTTCGCATGAAACCGAACTTTCGAGATTGTCCGGTTCTTTCAATGAAAAAATGACCGCACTGCGCAAACTTCTCGAACATATCCGGAACGTCGACATCGACGCCCGGCAGAAAAAGAAAATGCAGGCCCTCTGCCAGTGCCTGCTTGATACAGAAGCTATGGAAAAAAACCTGCAGAACGACCTGTCGGAACAGGAATCGGATTTTCTCAATGCCCTGCAGACCAGGCATCCCGGCCTCACCCAGCGGGAACTGAAAATCTGTCTGCTCGTAAGGCAGAATTACGACACCGACGAGATAAGCCGATCGCTCGAAATAACAAAAAGAGGGATGGAAAGCATCCGTTACCGCCTGCACAAAAAACTCGGTCTCGGCAAGCACCAGTCGATCAAGGCCTACCTTTCCCGATTCATCTCCGCCAGCTGACCCCCTTTCCGGTTTCCATCCCCCATTGATCCGGTTATATCGTTCCTTGTCAGAAAAGAAACGTACCGGCTCTTTTCCGACAAGGACTCTTTTTCACTGATTATGTTATATTCATGTGGATAGTTGCCCAGATTTTAAATCCCAATGACCATGTTAGCAAGAATCCAGACACTCTACCTTTTGCTTGCCTCGCTGCTGGCCTCGGCCAGCATGTTTTTCCCGTTCTGGAGCTTCAGTTCGGACCAAATCTTCATTATTTCGGACTTCGGGGCAGCCCGGATTGCAGATGTAACCTACACGATCGCCTGCTTTGCAGGCACCGCTTTTTCCCCCCTGACTGCGGTCTTGAGCCTTGCGGCCGTTTTCCTCTATAAAAACCGTACCCTGCAGACAACCCTCATTCTTGGGGCAATTGCGCTCTTCGCCCTCGATCTCTTTTCCGGGCTGGCTGCTTCGCATTTCATGAACCGGCATTTCCTGGCTGCAGGCACGATTGTGACCCACGCTCCCGGCGCAGGCCTCTATATCATGCTCCCCGAGCCCCTGCTTCTTTTTCTGGGCTTGAAAGGCGTGAAAAAGGACGAGAAAATTGCCACTGCTTACAAAAGGCTCTAACCATGCGCATCGTCTGGTCGGCAGGTGACCCGCACGGCATCGGCCCGGAGATCATGCTGAAAAGTTTCCTGAAACTGAACACTTCGGGACACTCGTTTATTGTTGCCGGTTCGTATTCGGTCATGGATTATTACCGCCGGAAGCTGGATATTCCCGTAACCCTTGAATACCTCACCACGCCAGCCATGCTTCATGAGCGTGAACGTGACGGGAATTGCGTCCTTCCGGTGCTCAGCATAGCCGAACCAGGGAACATCACGCCGGGAACCATCTCTGCCGAGGCCGGAAAAATCGCCATGGAATCGCTCAGGGCTGCGGCAGAACTCTGCGAAATGGGCGTTTGCGACGCTCTCGTGACTGCACCGCTGCACAAGGAAGCCGTTTCGCTCGCGGGATATCGGGAAACCGGCCACACCGGCTTCCTCGCCTCCATGTTCGGGGTCCCGTCGCCCTGCATGATGTTCGCCGACCCGGTTTCAGGGTTGAAAGTCGCTCTTGCCACAATTCACGTGGCACTCGAACGGGTACCGTCACTTCTGAAAAAAATGGACCTCGACGGGTTCCTCTGTGATCTGGCCGATTCGCTGCAAAAGGATTTTCTGCTGCCTGCACCGCGCATCGCGTTGCTCGGCCTGAATCCCCACGCATCCGACGGAGGCGTGATGGGCAGTGAAGAGCGTGATATCATATCGCCGTGCATCAGCCGACTCGCATCACGGCTGCACATCGAAGGGCCTTTTGCGGCAGACGGGTTTTTCGGTTCAGGAAATTTCCGCAACTTCGACATCATCGTGGCGATGTACCACGACCAGGGCCTCCTGCCCTTCAAGCTGCTTGCCTTCGATACGGGCGTGAACGTCACGCTCGGTCTTCCTGTTGTGCGAACCTCTCCTGACCATGGAACGAGCTTCGACATAGCCGGCAAAGGCTGCGCCTCGGAACGGAGCTTCCTCGAAGCGACACGTCTTGCGCTCTCGATCGCTGCAAACAGAAAACAATCAAGCCTCCAATCATGATTTCATTCATCGGCGTCGATCTCGAACTGCAGAGCAAAACGGTCCTGAAAAACCTGAACCTCAGTATCCAGCCGGGAGAACTTGTCTATCTGGTAGGAAGGAGCGGCAGCGGAAAGACAACGCTTTTCAAGTCGCTGTACATGGATATCAGGCCGAAAAAGGGAGAAATCCACATTGCAGGGTACAATTCCCGCACCATCAGAAAAAAGGATATCCCGATGCTGAGAAGAAAGCTCGGTATCGTTTTCCAGGATTTCCGCCTGCTCGAAGACCGCAATGTCTATGAAAACCTCGCGTTCGTGCTGATGGTGACCGGTACGCCCGAAAACCTCATCAGAGGCAAAGTGATGCATGCCCTGGCAAACGTTGGTCTGGAACATGCGGCGAGCGTGATGCCGTACTGCCTTTCGGGCGGAGAACAGCAGAGGGTGGCCATCGCGCGTGCGATCATAAGGGAACCGCTCGTGGTCATCGCCGACGAGCCGACGGGAAACCTCGACCCCGATACCTCCATCGAGATCCTCGAATACCTGAAGCGTATCAACCAGCAGGGCATCACCGTACTCATCGGCACACACGACTACGAACTGGTGCGCCACTCCCCTTCGAGAACCCTGCAGATAGCGAATTTCACCCTGGCGGAAACCACCATCGAACCATCGGCAACCGGTTTCAGGCCCGTTGCGGGCAATCAGCCCGAAAGCTGATTGCCTCAAGAACAGGCCGATTCATTACGAACACCCGGTGGTCATCCCGCAATCCTCGCACACCTTGCAGGTGCCGTTCTGCTTGACGCGCATCGAGCCGCAGTTTTCGCACTGCTCACCGGTATATCCCTGAACCTTCGCCTGGTAGACCTGGCTTTTGCGGACAGCCGACCCTCCAGGCTGCTCCTGGGCAATAATTTCAGGTTCGAAGAGATCCGCCCGTACAGGAGAGACTCCGTTGGTTTTCAGGTTCGTTTCGCCATCGGTTTCGGGCACTTCATCAACCGCCTTCACATGGACGAAATCCTTGCGGCCAAGGTAATCGTATCCGATCGAGCGGAAGACGTAATCGAGGATAGATGTCGAGTTCTTGATCGCATTGTGCCCCTGGACGGTGCCTGCAGGCTCGAACCTCGTGAAGGTGAAGCTGTCGACAAGCTCCTCGAGCGGCATTCCGTACTGCAGCGCTTTCGAGGAAAGCACGGCGAAACAGTTCAGGAGACCTTTGAAGGAAGCACCCTCCTTGTACATGTCGATGAAAATTTCGCCGAGTGAGCCGTCTTCGTACTCCCCGGTCCGGAGAAAGACCTTGTGGCCGCCGACGTATGCCTCCCGGATATACCCTTTCCTGCGTTTCGGCAGGTGCCTGCGCTCGGAACGATGATATATCCGCTCGACGATGCGTTCCTGCACTTCCTTCGGTCCCCTGGTTTCATCCAGCGTCTCCTCGTTGCCGAGCATAACGACCTCATCGAGGTCCTGGTAGCTCGAAATGTTGAGGGGCTGTGAAAGCTTCGAACCGTCGCGGTAGATCGTGATGGCTTTGACCATGTGCTGCCAGGCTGACAAATATACTTCCCCGATCTCGTTCGTGGTGGCGGTACCTGGCATGTTGACCGTTTTGGAAATGGCTCCGGAGATGAAGGGCTGTACCGCGGACATCATGCGGACATGGGCCATATGGGCGATGTAACGCTTGCCTTTCTTGCCGCATCTGCTTGCGCAGTCGAACACGGACAGGTCCCCGAGCCTGAGATGAGGGGCTCCTTCGATAGTCATGGTCCCGCAGACATAGTCGTTGGCCGCATCGGCATCTTCCGGCGTCGCACCGAGGGCCTGCAGCATATCGAAGTCAGGATCGCCAAGCTGCTGTTCGCTGAACCCGAGCGAGATGCAGAAATCATCGCCGAGGATCCATTTATTGAATGCGAACCGGATATCGAACACCGTCTCGAGCTGCGATTCGACAGCTTCGATCTTGTCGTCGCTGAACCCCCTCGATTTCAGCCACTGGCGATTGATGCCGGGTGAACCGGCAAGCGTGCCGTGCCCTTTGCAGTAATGCTCGATAGCATCTATCTGGGAAGCATTGTAGCCAAGACGTTCAAGCGCCTTGTGCACCGACTGGTTGACGATCTTGAAATATCCTCCGCCGGCAAGTTTCTTGAACTTGACGATGGCGAACTCCGGTTCGATGCCGGTGGTATCGCAATCCATGACAAGCCCGATGGTCCCGGTAGGCGCAATGACGCTGACCTGGGCGTTGCGGTAACCATAGATCTCTCCCGCCTGGAGCGCTTCGTCCCAGACACTGCCTGCAGCTTCGAAGAGCTCCCTCGGGCAGTATTCCGAATCGATGCCGCGCGGCTTCACCGCAAGACCTTCGTATTCCTCCTCGGAAATGTTGTGTGCAGCCCGGCGGTGGTTGCGGATGACGCGGAGCATGTCGTCCGCGTTCGCCCTGTAGCCATCGAACGGCCCGAGATCGCGGGCCATTTCAGCCGAAGTCACGTAAGCCTGACCTGTCATGATGGCCGATATCGACCCTGCGAGGGCAAGCGCTTTCGGCGAATCGTACGGTATGCCGAGTACCATCAGGACCGTCCCGAGATTGGCGAATCCAAGACCGAGCGTTCTGTACTCGTAGCTCAGCCGGGCAATCTCCTTCGAAGGGAAATGTGCCATCAGAACGGAAATTTCGAGCACTATGGTCCAGAGGCTCGAAGCATGGCGAAGTTCGCGGATCTTCACGTTGCCGGATACTTCGTCGATGAAGTGGATGAGGTTCAGACTGGCGAGATTGCAGGCCGTATCGTCGAGGAACATGTATTCCGAACACGGGTTGCTCGCATTGATGCGCCCGCCTGCAGGGCAGGTATGCCACTCGTTGATCGTGCTGTCGAACTGCAGACCGGGATCGGCGCACTTCCATGCGCTCATTACGATTTTCTCCCAGAGGTCTCGAGCCCTGACCGCTTTGGAAATCTTGCCGGTGATACGCTCCCTGAGCTGCCAGAGGTCGTCGTTTTCGACAGCTTTCATGAATTCGTTCGTTATCCGGACGGTATTGTTCGAGTTCTGCCCGCCCACCGTATGATAGGCCTCGGATTCATAGTTTGCGTTGTACTCATCGAAATCGAGCGAAGTGTAACCCTGCTCCACCAGAGCGAGCACCCTCAGGATATAGCTCATCGGAACCGCCCTGGCAAGCGCGTTCTGTATGAGTTTCTGCAGCCTCGGGTTCTCCTTGCGGTCGGCGCCGTTCGCAACGGCTTCTTCGAGGATGGCCTGAAGGAAGCGCGAACAGATCCTCGATCCGGCTACGAGCGAAGCGACCTTGTCCTCTTCGCGGGCTTTCCACTCGATGAATTTCTCCACATCCGGATGGTCGATATCGACAATGACCATCTTCGCCGCACGGCGGGTCGTTCCGCCGGACTTGATGGCTCCTGCGGCCGAATCGAAAATTTTCAGAAAGCTCATCAGACCGGAAGAACTGCCCCCGCCACTGAGTTTCTCGCCGGAAGAACGAAGGTTTGAATAGTTGGTGCCCGAGCCGCTGCCAAACTTGAACACCCTTGCCTCGCGAATGGCGAGATCGAAAATGCCTCCTTCGTTTACGAGGTCGTCCTTGATCGACTGGATGAAGCAGGCATGTGCCTGCGGACGGCTGTATGCATCTTCGGACTCCCTGACTTCACGGGTGAGCGGGTCCACATGGTAATGGCCCTGTGCGGGACCCGTGATGCCGTAAGCGAAATTCAGGCCGGTATTGAACCACTGCGGCGAGTTCGGCGCGCCCATCTGCCCGAGCATCATGCAGGCCACTTCGTCGTAAAACGCCTGCGCATCCCCGGGAGTATCGAAATAACCGTTCTTTTCGCCCCACTCCCTCCAGCACCCTGCAAGCCGGTGAACCACCTCCCTGATGGAATGCTCGCTCCCGGTCACCGGGGTACCATCGTTGTCCAGCACCGGCTCACCGTTCTCGTTGCGCTGGGGCACTCCCGTCTTGCGGAAATACTTCTGTGCGAGAATATCCGCGGCAACCTGCGACCAGTGCTTCGGAACTTCGATATCGGTCATTTCGAACACTTTCGAACCGTCGGGATTACGCAGCACCGAACTCCTCGTCGTGTATTCGAACCGGTCATAGACGTTCTCGCCGGCAGCAGTGAACAAACGGGATATTTTCATGGGAACTTAGGGGTATAATATTTTTAATTAATCATTTAGCTGATCAGTAAAAAAGATGGGGCTGCTTTGTCAGCAGCATCTTTCAAGATAAATTTATTTATGAAAATTTCTGTCTGAACTTGAAACTCAAGCGTTCGTCCCATGAGTAATACATCTTGACTTCAGGGCTTCATGACAGAACAGCCGTTGGACCTGACCTCGCGACTGTCTTGAAAAAAACACGGAATCGGATGAACAATAGGTGAGAAAAATCAGGGATGAATGCTTCCGACAGGTCGGGTACTGAAACCCGTTGGTTGTTTGATCCTCTACCAGGGGGTTTCACCCCGCGCTCCCGATTTGCCGCTCCTGCGGAGCTTAATACATCCCAGACCCCAGACCCCAGTTCCCAGACCCCTCAGCTCTTCCCGGGAATTTCCGCAAGCGTTTCGACCAGAAAGGTCCAGAATTTTGCAACCGAACCGATATGGACCTTTTCCCCTGGCGAATGAGGATGACGGATTGTCGGACCGAACGAAATCATGTCGAGTCCGGGATATGCCGCGCCGATCAGGCCGCATTCAAGCCCTGCATGGACCGCGCTTACCCTCGGCTTTTCGCCGAACACTTTTTCATAGACAGCCTGCATGGTCTTCAGCACAGGGGAAGCCCTGTCCGGTTTCCAGCCGGGATACCCCCCGCTGAATGACGGCAGTGCGCCAGCGAGTTCGAAAAGACTCTGCATCGTCATCTGCAGGTCATCCCTGGATGAATCGACCGAACTTCTCAGGAGGCATTCGATCGTGACGGTGCCGGGAAGGGATTTGACGATGGCAAGATTGTTCGAGGTCTCCACAAGCCCCGTCATCTCTCCGCTCATGCGCATCACCCCGTCGGGGCAGGCATGGACGGCCCTGAGGAACCTGGAAAGCGCATGCTCTTCGAACACCGTTTCAGGCAGCCCCCCAGGCAGTACGTCTATCTGCAGATCGGGGTCGGCCTGCATGAGTTCTTGCTGAATCAGGATGGCCTGCGCCCTGAAGTCCCGAAGGAAAGCCTCGCTGCGGTCGCGCTCGATGGCAATGCGGGCCCGGGACTCACGGGGTATGGCATTGCGAAGGCTTCCTCCTTCGATCGATGCCAGACGGAGACCATGATGGAGGAATGCGTGGTGAAGGAGCCGGTTCATGACCTTGTTGGCGTTTCCTCTTCCAAGATGAATATCCATGCCGCTATGACCGCCCTTGAGGCCGGAAACGGAGATTATGAAGCCACTGTACCCAAAGGGAAGAGTTTCGTCGTCGATGGGAAAGGAAAAAACGGCGTTCATCGCTCCGGCACAGCCGATAAACAGCTCACCTTCGTCTTCGGAATCGAGGTTCAGGAGAATTTCTCCCAGCAACACTCCCGGCAGAAGACCGGAGGCGCCGCTCATGCCGCTTTCCTCGTCAACGGTGAACAGCGCTTCGATGGGACCGTGATGGATATCTTCCGCTTCGAGCACGGACATCGCGGCAGCCACCCCGATGCCGTTATCGGCACCGAGGGTCGTCCCGTCCGCACGGACCCACTCTCCGTCGACGATCGTTTCGATCGGATCGAGCCCGAAATCATGAGTATTGCCGCTGTTTTTCTGTGGCACCATATCGAGATGCGCCTGAAGAACAACCCCTTTTCTGCTTTCCATGCCCGGTGTTGCCGGTTTGCGGACAATGAGGTTTCCTGCACGGTCTTCAGTGGTTTCGAGCCCGAGCCCTTTCGAAAAACTGCAGATGAACTCCTTCACCTTCCCTTCTTTTCCCGATGGGCGGGGAATGCGGGTAAGGGTGTGAAAATTTTTCCAGATCAGTCGGGGCTGAAGCTTGAGAATACTTTCCATGGCAAGAGAACCCTGATCGTTCATTTGTTGTTCAATTCCCTTCGGCGAACCAGTTCAACCAGTTCTGCGGTCCGGGCAGCCTGTTTCTCCACCGCTTCGGCCAGCCGCTCCATTTCCGAACGCCGGGCCAGTTCGGTTTCGGTATCGAAAAGGACGGGTTTCTGAAACCCTTCAGAAATCCTGAAAATGTTCAGGCTCAACCTCAGGAGGATAACATAGAAAACCGGCATGAGCAGCTCCCCGAGAAAAACCGGCAACTCTTTGTAAAACCTTATCACCTCTTCCCAGTTCCCGATGAACAGGGCATCCCATTTCACGAAAAAATACAGATAGATGACAGGATGGAAGCTCAGGAACAAACGCATTACCCTTGACTGCTTTTTAACACGGGGATCGTGTTCGTACTTGGACATGAGCCAGGGAAAATGGCCGACCAGTACTGCTGCCCGCCTGTCATTGAGATACCGTGCTCCCTGGAGGGCGGAATCGAGAAAAATCGATACCAGCGAAAGCAGGCCGCTGGAAAAAAAGGTTGCAAGAAATGCATAACTCAGATCATCGAACTTGAACGAGCCGGCGAGATAGGGAAGGGTGACCGACGTCGGCTTGATGATGATGAAGAGCAGGGCGATACCGGACAGGACGAGCGAAAAGGTATGCAGCTTGCGGGCATGCCTGAGACTTTCGAGCACGGCATCGACATTCGCTCCCTGCATGGTGTTGCCCGGCGGGTCGATCCGCATGAGGGCCGCAGAGTCTGTTTCTGCGGAATAAAATCCGTTCACGCCTATCTCGCACCCCCTGATATCGTCATACCTTGTCGAGGCATCGATCGAACATTTGCTGAGGGTGGCACCTCCAAAATCAGCTCCCCTGAGATCGGCTCCCCTGAGATCGGCACCTCTCAGATCGGCACCGCCGAGATCGGCGCCGGAAAGATCGGCATACCCGAGTTTCACAGCCTGAAAATCCACACCCCGGAGGTTCCGGCCTGAAAGCCTTGCCCCGTCGAGCAGGGGCCTGACGTCAGGATGCTCCTTCCTCCAGCGGTTCCAGTGCTCCACCCCCTTTTCGAGCACTTCCCCGTGCCCTTTTTCCGTCATCTCCCTCATCGCCCCGCTCCCGATTCCCGTCAGTCAGGATTTTTTCCGGCATAAACCAGGATCGCCCTGAAAAGCGATGCACTCTGGATTATCCGGGCATATGCCTCATCCTGCGTCATATCCCTGTTTTCCTTCCGGATCACCGCTCCGAGATCTCGGCTGGCTTCGGCAACACGTGCGATTGCACGGGCGAGGTCATCCTCGTTTACGATGCGGATTTCAACCATGTTTCTCTGGATATAGCCGATATTGTTCAGTGCATTCCTCTCGATCACGCCGTCGTTCGCCGAGTGGCGTTCCCTGTTGAAGGCATCATAGACGGTGTTGTGCAGCGGCATCGAAAGATCGCCGACATAGTGGGCGCAGAAGACGAGAGGGTAATCGGCATATTTGCCCGTCGCCTTCAAGGCGCGGTAATCGCGCACCGAACCGATGATCGCGCCGTACAGATGGCCTTCGGCATCCTCGGACACGTTATATCTTCCAGCCTGCTCCATCACCATTTCCGCGGTAACCTTCCGTCCGGCATTGTTGTTGAAATAGTGATTTTTTTCCTCGATCGGCCTGAACTGCTCCTTCGACTTGGCGACATCAGGGGCGGCGGCGCTGTACCAGCGATCGAACCCCGCGGCCTGCGCTATGGCGAGGTGGGTCTGGTCATGCCAGGCATATGCCTGCAACGATGAAAGAATACAGGTAACTGTCGCCGAAATGAACGCTATTGCCTTCGCTGAACCCTTCATTGCTGTCTCCTTTGTTATAATCCCGGATTGATTAAAAAGCTGCACGCGGCTCACGAAAGATACGAACCTTTTCATCCTTTACGACAAACCATGTAATGGTATACAGGTATCTTGCGGGTCAGGACGGAGACATTTCAAGCATGCGC
The DNA here is from genome assembly GCA_013335405.1 of Chlorobiaceae bacterium. Taxonomy (GTDB): domain Bacteria; phylum Bacteroidota; class Chlorobiia; order Chlorobiales; family Chlorobiaceae; genus Chlorobium. Next base: position 23,922 of record JAAXVR010000003.1, on the reverse strand, counting down.
CGGATGGAACCGAGCGCCTCGTTGCGGAGCTTTTCCCCGACCAGGATTTCGGGTTTGCGTTCGAGCATGCACTGGTACAGTTTCCCCAGGGTATTCTGCTTCATCTGCTTGCAGACGCTGCGCGGATTGTCCGGATCTTTCGGAGCAGGTATGAACTTCTTGTCAGGAGAACGCTTCTGCATCTCGTAGATGATGCCCGGCTCTGTCGCAATGATGAAACTGCGGCTCGGGCTGGAAACGGTGTAGTCCAGAAGTTTTTGCGTCGAACCTGTGAACGCTGCGTGGCGGAGGACTTCCTCCCGGCATTCCGGATGGGCTATCAGCTCCGCATCGGGATATTGCCTGCATGCATCGAGTATGGCGCTTTCGCTGAAGGCATCATGGACATAGCAGTAACCCTGCCAGAGGATCATCTCCCGCCCGGTCTTCCGTGCGATATAACCTCCCAGGTTCCTGTCCGGGCCGAAAATGATCTGGCGATCGGCGGGGATCTGACGGACGATGTGTTCCGCGTTGGATGATGTGCAGGTGATATCGGAGAGAGCCTTGATCTCCGCCGAAGAATTGATATACGTGATCACGACAGCTTCGGGCCAGCGCTCCCTGAAAGCCCGGAAATCATCCGTGGGACAGCTGTCTGCGAGCGGGCAGCCGGCATATTCGTCGGGCATGAGCACAAGTTTCGAAGGGTTGAGGATCTTGGCGGTTTCCGCCATGAAGTAAACCCCGGCGAAAACAATCACCTCGGCATCGTTTTTCTCGGCCGCCCTGGCGAGCGCGAGACTGTCGCCGACGATATCGGCGGCCTGCTGTATTTCGGGAAGGGTATAGTAATGCGCAAGGATCAGGGCATTCATCTCTTTTTTGAGCCGGTGGACCTTTGAAAAAAGTTCGTCGTTCGAAAGGACTCCCGGAATGACGCTCCCGGTAGAAATATCGCTGGTCATGGTTTGAGATACTGCATAAGGGTTTCTGAAAATGAAGGTGCCGGAGACCCGGAGCCTGGCAAAGCCCCGGACAGGAGGGCGGAAAAAGGAAAAGCGCGACCGGTCACTTCAGGTAGTAATCGAGATCGTCATCTTCCCTTATGAGGAGGAGAATCGCCGAGTTGGGAACAATGATATACCGTTCCTCCTCGTATTCTATCTCGAAGGAACTGTTCTGGATGAATATTGCAAGATCACCGACTTTTGCCTGGAGAGGAATGTACTGTGCGACGGAAACCCGTTCCTTCCAGGGCTCGTCGTTCTCCGGAGGAGGACCGACCGGATATCCCGGCCCTGTTTTGATGACATAACCGCTCTGGACTTTCTCTTTTTCCTGGACTCCCGGCGGAAGGTATATCCCCGATTTCGTTCTTTCGTCAAAAGATTTCGGCTTGATCAGAACTCTGTCACCGACAACAATAAATTTATCTGTTATATTTGCATTTTGTGTCATACTTTTGCACTTGACGCATTGGACATGTATTGCCTTCCGATCTTTGAGGAAAATGTAAGAAAATTTATGGGTCAGGCAAATCAGCTCGGGGAAAGCGGACAGGCCCGCTCACCGATCCCCCGGAGATGGAAGTGACCCGATACCCGATACAAACAGAAGCCGGACCACGGTCCACAGGGAGCCCTGACCGGCTTTCGCCGAACAAGAAACGCTCAAACGTCCAACATGGAAGTCGATAAACTGAGGAAATATTTTTCTTTTTTCATCAAGCACAACACGTTCCTGCTTTTTCTCCTGTACTGCGGGATTTCAGCGCTTTTCATCAGACTTCAGGGTCAGGACACCCTGAACACGTTGCGTTCAGGGTGCATAGAAATAAGCTCTTTCCTTTCAGACAAGGCAACAGGAGTGAGCGAGTTCTTCAGGATGAGCGAAGAGAACGGCCGGCTCATGAAGATCAATGCGACGCTTGTTTCCAGGGTCATTTCTCTTGAATCCGCCGTAACCGAATCGAGGAACAGAGAGAAGGTGCTCGCCGATACGACGATCGATGCGTCCAGGTACATCATGGCGAAAGTTGTCGGAAGGAAGTTCAGCGACAGGGAAAACATGCTGCTCATCGATGCGGGTCGCAACCGGGGGATCAGGCCGAACATGACCGTTCTCTCCCCGGAAGGACTGGTTGGCAGGGTAACCTACGTTTCAGCCCATTATTCAAAGGTCATGCCGCTCATACACCATGAATTCAAGGTCATCGTCACCTCCGGCGTGACGAACACCATGGGTATCCTGAGCTGGAGCGGAGGCCGTGAAGACATCGCGCAGCTCGAACATATTCCGATCAGCAGCCCGGTAAAGCTCAACGAACAGATCAGCACTTCAGACTTCAGCACCTTTTCTGTATCTGGAATACCGGTGGGAAGAATCATCAGCCTGAGGCCAGACAAGCTTTTCTACACGGTGGAAGTGAAGCTTGGCGTCGATTTCTCCAGGCTCACACACGTTCTTGTCACCCCGCTGAAAATCGAACCGGAAAAAATCCAGCTTCTGCAATCGACCGGAGAAACCGCGGTTGAAGAAATTAAATAACCCTTACAGGAACTGATTTGTGACAAGAAACATACCATCCCTGATCATACTGTTCTGCATTGTCCTGCTCGTCCAGGTTTTCGGCCTCTCATACATCAGGGTCTTCAATGTTACCCCGGATGCAGTGACCATTTTCATAGCCCTCGCTGGAGTGACTCTCAGCCAGCGGGCAAGCACCACCTTCGGTTTTGCCGCGGGTATCGTCCTCGGCATATTTTCGGAAAACACCGGAATGGTGATGGGCTGGATAATGCTTTCACGAACAGTCGAGGGGTTTATCGCGGGCTTCTTCAACATTCCGGAGAACAGCCATGCCACAACGAAACAGAAAAACAGGCGTATCTACAACGCAATCATCATATCGGGACTCCTTTCAGGCTTCATCGTCTCTGCGGTCTACAACCCTCTCGGGTTTTCCCCTCTCATCCGCATCGTTGTTCTCGGGCTCCTGAAAACGCTCCTGACGGTAATCCTTGCATTTCTTGCGAACATTGTGATTCTGAAAAAATCTCTTCTGGACTGAATCGATGGACAAGCTTCAGCGAAGCACCGCTCTCATATCATACCTCGTTGTAGCCATTTTCGGCGTTCTGTTCGGCCGGCTCTTCTACCTGCAGGTCATCGATTTCCAGAAACTCGGCTCGCTTTCCGCAATCAACAGCATCAGGCGGGTGTGGGCTGAGCCTCCCAGAGGCCGGATGTTAGACCGCAACGGCAACGTTCTCGTCGACAACCAGCCGCTCTACACCGTCAAGATCATCCCGGACGAATTCAGGAAAGAGACGCTGCCCTATCTGGCAAAACTCATTGAAATGAGCCAGGAGGAGATAACGGACAAAGTCCGCAAGGGAATCGCCTTCAACCGTTTCACACCGGCAACGATAACCTTCAACCTGAATCCTGTAGCAGTGGCGCGCCTGAGTGAAAACCTCTGGCAACTCCCGGGAGTCATCATCGAAACCGACAACAAACGCAAATACGCCGACTCACTGAACGGCGCGCACCTGTTCGGCTATTGTCGCTCGATACCGAAAAACAAGCTCGAAGAACTTGCGGAACAGGGGTATGTCCTCGATGACAAAATCGGGTTCAGCGGCCTGGAAAAAACCTACGAGGAGCGGCTGAAAGGGATCAAGGGCGTCCAGTATGAAATGGTCACCCCTTTCGGGAAATTCGCCGGAAAATACAATGAGGGCAGGAACGATCTGCCCAGCGTGAGGGGAGACGATCTCTATCTTTCTATTGACGAAGGGCTGCAGAAGCGCGCAGAACAGCTTCTGAGGAAAACAGGAAAATCCGGCGCTGTCGTTGCCATCGACCCTGCTACCGGCGGAATCCTGGCTCTTGCCAGCGCCCCTGATTTCAGTCTTGACATTTTCAACGGTTCTACCGACAGGGCTGGCTGGAAGGCTATCCTCACCTCTCCCATGAAACCCCTGATCAACAGGGCTGTACAGGCTGCCTACCCACCCGGGTCGACCTTCAAGATGGTTTCCGCAATGGCTGCCCTGGAAGAAAAAACCATGGATCCCAAAAAGAAAATCAACGATACCGGTGTCTTCGTCTTCGGCAACAGGAGATTTCTCAGCAACGAAGGCAGGGGCCATGGTGTCGTCGACATGCAGGAAGCGATTTCTGTTTCTTCAAACGTCTACTTCTATGGCCTGATCTTCAACATCGGGTTCGAGAACTGGACGAAATACGGAAGGATGTTCGGATTCGGCCAGAAATCAGGGGTCGACCTTCCGAATGAACGCTCGGGCATCCTGCCTTCGACTGAATATTACGACAAACGATACGGCAAAAACAAGTGGACGAAAGGATACCTCGTCAGCCTCGGCATCGGGCAGGGCGAGGTCAATACCACACCTGTCCAGCTCGCGACCTACGCCGCCGCCATCGGCAACAGGGGTACCCTTCTGCAACCCCATGTCGTGAACGGTTACCGTGATTCGGAATCCGGCAGATATATCCCGTTTTCCTATGCGAAACGCAAACTGCCGATCTCCACGCCGACGTTCGACCTGATCCATGCCGGCATGCTCGGTGTCGTCGAGCATGGGACCGGAACACTCGCAAAAATTCCCGACCTGACCGTTGCCGGAAAAACCGGCACGGCACAGAACCCCCACGGCAGGGACCATGCCTGGTTCATTGCGTACGCACCAGCGGAAAACCCGAAAATAGCACTGGCTGTACTTGTTGAAAATGCCGGATTCGGCGGAACCATCTCAGCACCGATAGCCCGCGAGCTCATAAAATACTACATCATCGGTGACAAGCCCCCCCGCGCGGAAGGAACCGACTCGACAGGAACCGCCCCTGCACTCCCGCAGACCGACAGCCTCAAAAAGAACGTTCAGCCGCTCCAGCCCGCTGCAGCACGACCCGCCCCAGCGAAACCTGCGGCTCCGGTGCCCGCTCCGAAATCCCTGACACCTGCGGTCCCCTCAAAACCCGCAGCTCAACCTGCTGCAATGAAAACCACGGTGAAGCCTGCGGCGGCAAAAACCCGCCCGAAGCCTTCCGAACCGGCTCAGGACCAGCAGCCTGCCATCGTGGAGGACCAACAGGGAACAACCGGAAATAAAACGGAAGAAGAGACGGAATGATCTACAAGGACGATCCGTCATCCCTGAAAAGCTTCCTGGAAGATACCAGCAATATCAGGACAGGGCATACTCCCGGCGTTTACTTCCCTGAGTCGCCTGAAGAGATCTCCATGCTCCTTCGCGAGGCGGCAGGCACAAACCGCCGTTTCACCATCGCCGGAAACGGCACGGGCACCACCGGCGGCAGAATTCCAATGGGCGATTACGTCATTTCCCTCGAAAAACTCGGAAGCATCGGTGAAATCCGTCAAACCGCCCCCGGCAGGGCATCACTCACCGTACAGGCCGGGGCGCTCCTCGAAGAAATCCAGAAAAGAACTGAAGCCGATGGCTGGTTCTACCCTCCTGACCCTACGGAAAAACTCTGCTTCATCGGCAGCACCATAGCCAACAATTCGTCCGGAGCAAGGACATTCAAGTACGGACCGACGAGGGAGCATATTTCCCGGATACTGGTGGTCATGCCGACAGGCGATATGCTCGACCTGCCGAGAGGGCGGTATGTTGCCGACAGTGACGGTTTTTTCCGACTCGACCTGCCACTTGCCGGCCGCCTCGAATTCAGGAGGCCATCGTACCGTATGCCCGATACCTCCAAGCACAATGCTGGTTACTACTCGCGGGAAGGGATGGACCTCCTCGATCTCTTCATCGGATCGGAGGGGACGCTGGGCGTCATTGTCGAAGCCGATCTCATGCTGATCCCCCTTCCTGAAGCCGTCATCTCCTGTCTCATCTATTTTTCGGAACCCGATGACCTGTTCCGTTTCACGCATATGCTGAAGGATGCCCACAACACCCTGTCAACGAGGGCTGTTGAATTTTTCGATGAGCACTCCCTGCGCTTCCTCTCGTCGAAATATCCGCAAGTGCCTCAGGAAGCCCGCGGAGCGGTGTTCCTGGAGATCGAAACAACAATGGAAAGAGAAGAACAGGCTCTCGAAGTGCTTTTCGGGATGACGGAAACCTGCGGTGCAATGTCCGACGACTCATGGATGGCCCTCGACAGGGACGAGCAGGAGAAGCTGAGGGCGTTCCGGCATGCCCTGCCGCTGCTCGTAAACGATTGGCTCAGCAGGCAGCAGGAAAGTAAAATCAGCACGGATATGGCCGTACCGGACGGAAAATTCCGGGAACTGTTCGATTTTTACCGCGCTTCTTGTGAACGGCACGGCTTTGTCTATATTATTTTCGGTCATATAGGCAACTCCCACGTGCACCTGAACATCCTGCCGCGCAACCATGATGAGTTCCTCGAGGCAAAAGCACTCTACAGGAAATTCGTCGCGAAGGCTATCGAACTGGGAGGAACCGTCTCTGCGGAACACGGCATCGGCAAGCTCAAGGTCGAATACCTCGCTGAAATGTACGGGGAAAGCGGCATCAGGGAAATGGCAAGGGTGAAGAAATACCTCGATCCGCATCTGCGGCTCAACATCGGCAACATCGTGCCTGCGGGATATCTCTTCGCGGGAAAACAGTGAATCAGGGAAGCAAGGTGGCGAAGAAACAGAACAGCCCGGAATATGTGCAGGCCATCCAGAACAGGAAGGCCCGTTTTGAATATACCATCCTCGATACCTTCGTTGCCGGTATCCAGCTGCTCGGCAGCGAAGTGAAATCCGTCCGTCTCGGCAAAGCGAGTCTCAGCGACAGTTTCGCCATGATCCATCACGGAGAGGTATGGCTTGAAAATATGCAGATCACCCCCTATGAGCACGATCATCTCACGAAGCTCGAACCGAAGCGAAGCCGCAAACTGCTCATGCACAAGGAAGAAATCCGAAGGATCCAGTCGAAAATGAACGAAAAAGGACTGACCCTCGTCCCGCTCAAGGCGTTCTTCAATGCGAAAGGCCTCCTGAAAATCGAGATCGCGTTGGCAAAAGGGAAAAAACTCTACGACAAGCGGGAGACCATAAAGTCGAGGGAAAACGAACGCCAGCTGCAGCAACTGAAAAAACAATACTGAACCATAAAACAACGTTCTGCAATGCATTTTCCATCAGTACAGGAACAGATCGATATCATAACCGGAAACATCGTTGAAATCATCAGTACAGACGAACTCGAACGGAAGCTCGGCAGAAGCCTGACGACGCGTACACCGCTGAAAATCAAGCTCGGGGCCGATCCATCGAGGCCGGACCTCCATCTCGGGCATTCGGTCGTGCTCCGCAAACTGAGGGAGTTCCAGGACCTGGGACATGAGGCCATTCTCATCATCGGCGACTTCACGGCAATGATCGGCGACCCGTCGGGAAAAAGCAAGACAAGGCCGCAGCTTACTGCTGAAGAGACCCGTGAGCACGGCATGAGCTACTTCGAACAGGCATCGAAAATCCTGGACCCCGCAAAAACCGTTATCTGCTACAACTCCGACTGGCTCGGCTGCATGAAGTTCGCCGACGTCATCCGGTTATCGAGCCACTATACGGTCGCGCGGATGCTTGAACGGGACGATTTCGAACGCCGCTACCGATCGCAGGAACCTATCTCGGTGCACGAATTTCTCTATCCCCTCGCGCAGGGCATGGATTCGGTCCACCTGAAAAACGACGTCGAGCTCGGCGGCACCGACCAGAAGTTCAACCTGCTCGTCGGCAGGGATCTGCAGCGTGAATACGGCATCGAACCGCAGGTTTGCATCACGATGCCCCTTCTTGTCGGCACGGCGGGTGAGGAAAAAATGTCCAAATCGCTCGGTAACGCCATCTGCTTCAACGACCCGCCCCATGATATGTACGGCAAGATGCTCTCCATCCCGGACGCACTCATCGAAACCTACTGCAGACTGCTTGTTCCCCATGATCGCGAAGAGAGGGAAACCATTCTTGAAAATCGGCAAAACGACCCGAGAAGCGCGAAAAGAACACTGGCGAGACAGATCGTCGAACAGTATTACACACGTGAAGCCGCCGTTGAAGCCGAAACGCATTTCGACCATGTGTTCGTACACCGCAAGGCTCCTGAAAACATCGAGCTTGTCGAGTTCGACAGCCCTTCGTTGACCCTTGTGGAAATCCTGGTTTCCGCCGGCGCGGCTTCTTCGAAAAGCGATGCGAGGAGGATGATACAGCAGAATGCCGTCACTGTCGGGGAGGAAAAAATCGTCGATACGAACGCCATCCTCGAACTCGACAGCGAACCGAAAACCATCAGGGCCGGCAAACGGCGGTTTTTTAAAGTGGCCGTAAAAAAAACATTTTGAATACGAACGCTTTTTCCTATAATTGCTCAAGTTTGCAACTGGAAAACCTTTGAAAAACTAATCCAATCAGGAGGAACGTCGTTGTCATTTGTCCCGACAAAAGTTTTCTTCACCAAAGGTGTGGGAAGGCACAAAGAGTATCTCTCCTCTTTCGAGCTTGCTTTGAGAGATGCCAAAATCGAAAAATGCAATCTCGTTACCGTATCGAGCATTTTTCCCCCGCACTGCCAGCGCATAAGCGTTGAAGAAGGCCTGAAACTCCTTTCACCAGGCCAGATCACCTTCGCAGTCCTGGCCCGGAACTCCACCAACGAATTCAACAGGCTTATCGCCGCATCGGTCGGCGTGGCCATTCCTGCTGACGAATCGCAGTACGGATATCTTTCAGAGCATCATCCATTCGGTGAATCCGCCGAACAGTCCGGTGAATATGCCGAAGATCTCGCGGCAACCATGCTTGCCACCACCCTCGGCATCGCGTTCGATCCGAACCAGGACTGGGACGAACGTGAAGGCATCTACAAGATGAGCGGAAAGATCATCAACTCCTACAATATCACCCAGTCGGCAGAGGGGGAAAACGGTCTCTGGACGACAGTCATTTCCTGCGCGGTGCTCCTTCCGTAACCGCATCCTGTCCGGTCCGGGGGGAATTCTTTCCGAAAAACACCGACGGAACGGCAAACAGCCTGAAAATAATACGTGAACGGGAAACGGTTTCATTATGCCGTTTCCCGTTTCTCGCCGCAGCTTACAAAGATAACCCTCCTGATTCACGGGTACAGCCAATGAGCATTCTCGATGCCTTCCAGCAGATCCCTACCCTTGATGAAGCGATCCTCTGGGGCGGCTATCTGCTGCTGTTCATCATCGTTTTCGCGGAAACCGGACTGTTCGCGGGGTTCTTCCTTCCGGGGGATTCCCTTCTCATCACCTCCGGGCTCATCGCCGCTTCGGGCGAACTCGATATTCTCCTGGTCATCACGACGCTCTCGTGCGGAGCTGTCTGCGGCGATACCACGGGCTATCTCATCGGAAGGCAGCTGGATAAAAAGATCTTCGAAAAAAAGGAATCACGGTTCTTCCATCCCGAATACCTCGACAAGACCCGTGATTTCTACCGGAAACATGGCGCCAAAGCCGTTTTTCTCGCACGTTTCGTCCCTTTCGTGCGCAGTTTTGCCGCATCGCTTGCCGGTGTTGCCGCAATGCCCTACCCGATCTTCCTGTTTTTCAGTGTCACAGGGGCGGTTGCCTGGGTGGTCGTCTTCACGCTGATCGGCTATTTTATCGCCCATGCGTTCCCCGATATCGTCAGCTATTTCCATATGCTCATCTTCGCGGGCATCATCCTGATCGTCATGAGCTCACTGAAAAACCTGAAACTGCTGAATAAGAAAAAAAAGAGCCTGTAGTCCTCTTTTGAGGACCATGCCGGGGAATATTCTCTTCGCGATGGTATTTTTCAGATTGTAACCTTCTTAACCCGGAGCATCGTCCGATATGACCGAAGTGATCAAAACCGATGTGCTTGTCATCGGCAGCGGTATAGGTGGCCTTTATTTCGCCGTCCACATGGCAGAACATGCCCGTGTAACGATCATTACCAAGAAAGAGAGTTCGACTTCGAACACCAACTGGGCGCAGGGCGGCATCGCAGCCACCATAGACAGCAGCGACAGCGCCGATCTGCATCTCTCGGACACGCTCATTGCCGGAGCCGGACTGTGCGACAGGGAAATGGTGAAGCTCATGGTCACGGAAGGTCCCGGGCACATCTCGCGCCTCATGGAACTCGGCGTCAATTTCACGACCTCCGAAGGTGACTCGCTGCATCTCGGCAAGGAGGGCGGGCACTCAAGGAACAGAATCGTGCACGCCAAGGACCTGACAGGCCGTGAAGTGGAAACCGCCCTTCTGGAGAAGGTGGAAAACCATCCGAACATCACCCTGCTGGAACACCATTTTGCCATCGAGCTCCTCACCGAGCACCATCTTGGCATCAAAACCAATGACATCACCTGTTACGGGGCTTACGTGCTTGACTCGCTGCAGAGACAGCCGAAAAAAATCCTCGCCAGAATAACCATGCTGGCATCGGGAGGACTCGGCCATGTCTATCCCTATACCACAAATCCGGATATCGCTACAGGTGACGGAGTCGCGATGGGCTACAGGGCCGGAGCGGAAATCGCCAACATGGAGTTCATCCAGTTCCATCCGACCTCACTCTACCATCCGAAAGCGAAATCTTTCCTGATTTCTGAGGCGGTCAGAGGCTTCGGCGGTGTCCTGCGCCTTAAGAACGGCAAAGAGTTCATGCACAAATACGATAGCCGGGAGAACCTTGCTCCAAGGGATATCGTCGCAAGAGCGATCGACTCCGAAATAAAGAAAAGCGGCGAAGAGTGCGTTTTCCTCGATGTAACCCACATCGATCCGGACAAGACGATAGAGCACTTTCCGAATATCCATGAAACCTGCCTGGGATTCGGCATCGACATGACGAGGGAGATGATCCCGGTGGTCCCGGCCGCCCACTATTCCTGCGGGGGGATCCGCGTCGACAGCCGGGGCCGCACCACCCTCAACCGCCTGTATGCCTGTGGAGAAACAAGCTGCACCGGAGTCCACGGTGCAAACCGCCTGGCGAGCAATTCCCTTCTCGAAGCGCTGGTGTTCGCATGGAGATCCTGCATGGAGATCCGCGACCGGCTCCCTTCGCTCTCCAATTCGGTTGATTTTCCCGATTGGGACGATACGGGAACCGTCAGCCCCGAAGAGTGGATCCTCGTTTCGCACAACAAGCGCGAAGCGCAGCAGGTCATGAATGACTATGTGGGTATCGTGCGAAGCGACCTTCGCCTGCAGCGGGCAAAAAGAAGGATGGATTTCCTCAAGGAGGAAACAGAAGCCTATTACAAAAAAACCAAGATCACCACGCAGGTCCTCGAACTTCGCAACCTTATCAAGGTTTCAAGCATCATCATCGAAAGCGCCATCAAGCGGCGCGAATCGAGGGGGCTGCATTTCACGACGGATTACCCTGAGCCGGACGACAAACATTTCCTGCAGGACACCGTACTCAGGTCCTTTTAGCAAGGAGCATCCCTGAAAAAAAAAGCTGCAGGGCTCCACGCTGTGTGTCCCTGAGCAGCACTTCATTTCAGTTCCTGCCAGTCCCTGGCATAGCGGAAATCGATGCCGGGAGTCCTGCCGGAAATCTTGGCGATAACCGGCATCATCCTCTTGTACTGGTTGCGCACGACCATCTTGCGGACCCTGTCGTAAAAAGCCGCCGGAACGCCTTCGGCGAGCACCTCGCTCCTGTCCATCCTTTTTTCCAGCATCATGTAGAGCAGAAGATCCACTTCGCCGTAACTGAAGCCGAGATCGGCTTCGTCGCTCTGACCCTGCCAGAGATCCGCCGAAGGAACCTTGTCCGTTATCCTTTCGGGAATTCCGAGATGACGGGCTAGCCCCCGCACCTGGGTCTTGTACAGATCGCCTATCGGGTTGATCGCCGATGCCATGTCCCCGAATATCGTTCCGTAACCAAGAAGCAGCTCTGTTTTATTGCTCGTACCGGCAACAAGCCTGCCGTCCCTGGCCGAAACGTCATAGAGGTAAACCATTCTGGTCCTGGCCATGACGTTCCCCCTCCTGAGAAGCTGGTCCTCTGGAATGGAGACGAGAAAGGCGTCGACAACCGGCGTGACCGGAATCTGCTCAGCCCTTATGCCGAGCTTCTCCGCCAGGAGTTCTGCGTCGGAGAGACTTTCCGGGCTGCTGGTTTCATATGGCATCATCAGCGCAAGCACATGTTCCCTGCCAAGCGCCCTCACGGCGAGGTCGCAGACCACGGCGGAGTCGATTCCGCCCGAAAGGCCGAGCACCAGCGAAGAAAACCCGAACTTGCGGGTTTCGTTCAGAAGAAACGAGGCAAGAATATCCTCGACTATCCCGTAGTCGAAATGCAGATCCTGTTCGGTCATGAAAAGCAGGTCAGATGAAATTGAACAGACGCATGACAGCCCTGAGAACAAGAAACAGAGTCCCGCCGGTCAGCAGCTGCATGAGAGTGATATTGCGCATTGCGTTACCCGACACACCGGGTTCAAGGCCACTATAGGCAACAAGGCCATGACGACTGATGACGATGGCATAGAGGATGCCGACGGCTGCGGAAAGCCAGCTCCAGGGGCCTGCGAAATATAAAAGTTCGGAAATCCAGACAGGAGTCATCGAAAATGAGATAACGGCGAGGATCCCTGAAGGGCTGTTTGCTGAACGGTCATGTTCTGCAAGGTACGTTGCCGCACCGACAAAGATATAGAGTGCGGCGACATCGATCAGAAAATTCGCGATGGCATAGAACATGGCTGTCCGCGGGACACCGATAAGGGGAAATTTTGCAAGCTGCACGAGCGCGATGACCGGCACCGCATACTCTCTGAGGAGCGAAGTTTCATCGGCGGGAGGGTTCTCCTTCAGTCTGCTCCAGAACGTGCGGTAACGGAAAAGTACCGCGATTATTTCAGAAAAAAGTTCTCTTGGACCCATAGTGTATTTATCTTCTGAGCCAATTCTCAGGGTTCTGTTTAACACGGCCTTTCCATATCTCGAAATGAACGACCGCTCCTCCCTCGGGATTCCTGCCTGCCAGTCCGACAAGCTGCTGGGACTTGATGAGCTCGTCCTTGACGACATTGAGCTGACCGAGGTTGGCATATACGGTCAGGTAGGAGTTCGGATGCCTTATGATGACGATGTTGCCGAATGTGGGAAGAAAAGCGATCTGCGCGACTTTGCCTCCGGATACGGCACGAACCTGGGTGTTCGGGGGAACTGAAATATCGATGCCGTTGCTGGTGGTGACTATTGCCAGCTCCTTGTCGGCGAGCGTACCGAATTTCCGGGTCACGACACCTCGCTGAACCGGCCATGGCAGCGAACCGTATGCCCTGTCGAAGTTGGCTGATACCCTTTCAAGGTCAATCATGCCCTGGTCGGGAACCATGGTCAAGCTCTCCTTTTCCCTTTTCACCGGTCGTGTTTGCTCCGAGGGCACTGCCTCTCCGGTTCGGGGCGGCTGCTTTTGGGCACCGACCTGTTTTTTGATCGAAAGCTTTCCTGCTGCCTCAAGACGTCTCGCTTCGAGCAGCTTTCTGCGCCTGGCCCGTTCGGCCTCGATAACCCGCTGCTCCGCCATGATCAGGGACTCTATCCTCGACTGCAGCTGCCTTCGCTTGAGTTTTGCCGCTTCGATCCTGGTGGAATACTCCTCCTTGTTTTTTTTCAGACGGTCAAGGATGATCTCTTTTTCTTTTTTGCTTCGGGCATAGGTCTTCAGCTGGATCTCCTGCTCCCTGACGGCCTGTGCTTTCTGCCGGAAGCTCTCCTCCAGTGCTGCACGGCTGCTCCGGAGTTTCATGGCAGCATCCTGAAGGTTCTGGACATCCCGACTGACGGCATGGGAAAAGCAACCCATGTACTGCGCCCTGACAAGCGCGTCATGCAGGGATGCGGAAGCGAATACATGTTCGAGGCCGCGGGTGCCGCCGTACTTGTATATTGAAATTGCTGTCTTGCGAAACTCGTCGGAAACCTTGCCGTACCTTGCGCGGTTGCCCTCGTATTCCTTGCGGAGCCTGCCTATATCGGCATCGAGCTTCTCAAGGTAACGCTGGTTTTCGGCAATCATTTTCTCGAGCAGAATGATCTGTGTCCTGATATTTTCCAGCGCCTTGAGCGATCGCGACTCCTGCCGCTTTGTCTGCCCCAGCTTCGACTGGTATTCCCGGAGTTGCTCGCGCAGGCCCCGGAGGGTTTTTTCAACCTCGCTGCGCTCCTTCATGATCCTGGAAATTTCGGAGTTCACGGGAGGAGCCCCGTCAAGCTGCGCAGGAACAAGAAAAAACGCCGGTAGTAAAGCAAGCAGGAACGTAACCGCCCCTTTCCTTATGAAGGACATGCACCGTTCGAAAAAAACATTGACTTTCATAAAAAAAACAGGGACGTAATAATTGCATCCTCGCCGAACCGGCAACTATGGCAAACCTGTCCATGGAGTTGGCTGCGGATTATGCAAGGTAAAGCATAAAAAACATTTCTTCGCAAAGAGGGCGGAAAAAATAATTTGTTTTTCTTAACCGGAAATATTGGTAAATATCGGTTTTTTCAACAGCGATTGCATCCATGAACAAGCTTGTCATTCAGGGGGGAAGGCGCCTCTCGGGAACCGTCACCGCATCAGGTTCGAAAAACTCGTCACTGCCGATCATAGCCGCCACACTGCTTACCGGAAACGGGACGTTTGTCCTGCATAACATTCCCGACCTGCAGGATATCAAGACGTTCACCCAGCTCCTGCAACACCTCGGTGCCGAAACACGGTTTTCCGGCAACACTCTGGAAGTATCGACGGCAAAGGTGATGAACGTTCAGGCTCCTTATGAACTGGTGAAAAAAATGAGGGCCTCCATCTATGTGCTCGGCCCCATGCTCGCCCGCTTCGGTTCGGCAAGGGTCTCACTGCCCGGAGGCTGCGCTTTCGGCCCGAGACCCATCGACCTCCACCTCATGGCAATGGAAAAGCTCGGCGCCAGGATAACGATCGAAACCGGATACATCGATGCCTCCGTTGAAGGAGGAAAACTCCGCGGCGGTCATATCGATTTCCCGATATCCTCTGTCGGCGCTACCGGAAACGCCCTGATGGCAGCCGTTCTGGCAGAGGGGACGACAACCATCGGCAACGCAGCCATGGAACCTGAAATCGAATCGCTCTGCAGGTTCCTCATCGCAATGGGTGCGGATATCAGGGGAACCGGAACGACCGAGCTTGAAATCACCGGAAAAGAGAGCCTCAGGGCAACTGAGTTCCATAATATTTTCGACAGGATCGAAGCGGGAACGCTGCTCGCGGCCGCTGCGATAACCGGTGGAGAAATCACCGTCAACGGCGTGATACCGGAACAGCTCAGATCGGTGCTGAAAAAATTCGTGCATGCCGGATGCACCGTTCACAGCACGGAAAACAGCGTGACGCTGAAAAGCCCGGAAAAGCTCATCCCGACAGACGTGACGGCAAAACCCTACCCGTCGTTCCCGACCGACATGCAGGCCCAGTGGATTGCCCTGATGACCCGCGCGGAAGGAACAAGCCATATCACCGACAAGATCTACCATGAACGGTTCAACCACATCCCGGAGCTGAACCGGCTCGGCGCCCATATCGAAATCCGCAAAAATCAGGCTGTCGTTCACGGACACCGCCCACTTTCGGGCACCAAGGTCATGTCGACGGACCTCAGGGCATCGGCAAGCCTTGTCCTTGCCGGCCTTGTGGCAGAAGGGACAACAGAAGTACTGAGGGTCTACCACCTCGACAGGGGATATGAGAAGATTGAAACGAAGCTGCAGAGCCTCGGTGCCGATATCAGGCGTGAACAGTACAAAGAATTCGAGTAATCGGAGAAAAAAGGAAAAAAAATGGTTTCGTATGCTTTGCATATTCAGCACAAAGCTTTATATTGACAGCCTCTAAAGCCAAGGATTGAGGGCCCTTAGCTCAGTTGGTCAGAGCAAGCGACTCATAATCGCTGGGTCGTAGGTTCAAGTCCTACAGGGCCCACCAGAGCCGTAAAGCTCTAATTCATGGCAACTTTACCTGGCGTGTTCGTCTAGTGGCCCAGGACATCGCCCTCTCAAGGCGAAGATCACGGGTTCGAATCCCGTACACGCTACATACTGCACCCGTAGCTCAACTGGATAGAGTATCTGACTACGGATCAGACGGTTAGAGGTTCGACTCCTCTCGGGTGCACCATACAAGAACAATGACTTACAGGAATCACCTTGTAAGTCTTTTTTGTTTTATGCCGTTTGATGGTGCTCTGGAGGGTGCTTTGAATTTATTCTTGAGTTCCCACGCTTTGACAATATAGAGACGCGAAACATCCTCGCAATCGCATCACTTCTCCCCTGCCCTATTTAAATAATAATACTTCCCGGATGCAACCCCGACCATAAGTATTACCGTCTCCATAGCTTTTTTAAAACTATTGGCAGTAATGTGTTTATTTTGTAAATAGTTGATGCCGGTGACGTGTATCCCCTTTTTCCCTGTTCTACCGGATTGCCGTTCATGATTTTCGTCAGTTACCCGTAACTTTTAAAAAAGTTTTCAACTGATGTAATGGAATGGAAGCATTCATCCACCCTCCTCATCGTTCACGGTGCCTGTCGCACTTTTTTTCGTATCGGACACTTTTTGTCCCAGGTACCTCACTATGTTGTTCCGTAAAGCTCCTGAACTCTGAACAATGCAGGAATGAGACAATCGAGGCCACCGCTTGCACGCATGCAGCATATCGACCGCGAACTTCGGAATCACAGCTATCCGAACTGCTCAAGGATTGCCCTTCACTTTGAAGTCAGCAGCAAAAGCATCCAGCGGGATATCGACTTTATGCGTGACATGCTTCATGCACCTATCGAGTATGACCCCGGTAAAAAAGGCTATTTCTACCGGAAATCCTGGACTTTCGAACCATCGTCGTTTCTCAACCGGCAGGAAGTTGAAGCACTTGCGGCAACATCAAGAGTACTTGCCCAATACCAGGGAACGCCGTTTTACGAAGAAGTTTCCCGTGCGATTGAAAAACTCATGCAATACCTGCCGGTTTCCTGCAATGGAAACGGTCTGTTTGACATCTATTCGTTTGATAATCCTGTTCCGGCGTTCAGTGTCGATCAGGAATACTTCACCCTGATTGAACAGGCTGTGCGCAACCGGTGGAAAGTTGCCATGACCTATAAATCGTTATCGGTACAAACTGTCAACGAGCGTATCGTTCATCCCTATCGTCTTCATTACGATCAGGCAGGCGGGACATGGTATCTCATCGGTTACTGTGAATATCGCAAAACCGTCAGAACCTTTGCCGTCGGCCGTATTCTGAGGCTGATACACACAGAAGAACACTTTACCATACTGGAATCATTCAGCGTAGACCAGTATCTCGGAAAAGCCTTCCAGCAGACTGTCGGACCGGCGTCATACGATATTACCGTCAGATTCACGCCATATCAGTCCCAATGGATCAGGGAACGCCGTTGGCACCCCTCCCAGAAAATACAGGAGCATGAAGACGGCTCGCTGACACTTTCGCTCAGCGTCGGCGCGCTCGATGCGGTCAAACGCTGGATCATGCATTATGGAGCACAGGCCGAAGTCCTTGAACCCAAAGAGCTGCGGGATATGGTGAGAATGGAGGTGAAGGAGATGGGGGAGGTGTATGGCAGAGATGATCATAATAACGGAATGCAAATAGAGACACTATGAATAACGCAAGACAACCCGTTGCCCATCTTCGTCAGAATAGCTTGGGTGAGTGGCTCGAACATGATCTGCACTATTATGTGTGAAGTAAATAAGGAAATATACGCTCATACTCTTGAAGGCGTCCAAGACAAGCACCAGTGGCAGACACTGCAAGCACACGCAGTAGCGACAGCTCAGTTGGCGTCGGAATATGCAGCTTCTTTTGGATTAACCGAATGTGGGTATTGGCTTGGACTTGTTCATGATCTTGGTAAAAGTTTACCTCAATTCCAGATGCGTCTTGAAGATGATAGTATCAGGGCAGATCACAAACATACCGGAGGCGTCTTTCTTTGGGAAAAAATCAATAATAATAGCAAGCCTGCTCAGTTGGCCGCTCAGTGCTTAGCCTTGTGTGTCATTTCCCATCATGGGGGCTTAGTGGATTGCTTAAATCAATTTGGAGAAGACAATTTTATCAATGCTGTACAAAACAATCAATATCAATCCAACTTAAAGAATTCTTTGGAGAACTTACGTTTTGATACTGAACTAAACAGTGACGTAAACAAAATTTCGAATGCTCCCAATCTTGTGGCTGAAATAGATTCTTTTTTTAGAAATATTTCAGTTCAAGCGAAGAAATACTGGGATAATGCTAATGATAAACGTAATCGACAAAAGCTAGAGCGTTTTAGAATAGGACTAATGATAAAAATGCTCTTCAGTTGCCTTGTAGATGCTGATCATACCGACACAGCCAGCTTTCATGACGAAGGACGCAAGAATAGAGATCTGCCAAATTTGCCAAAATGGGATGAATCGAGAGATATAGTCGAACGATATCTGAACACGCTGCCAAACATATCTTCAGTAGATGCAGAACGAAAAAGAATCTCTGATAAATGTGTTCAAGCCTCTGCCAGCCAACCCGGAACTTACCTACTCACTGTGCCAACGGGAGGAGGTAAAACACTTGCAAGCATTCGGTTCGCTTTGCATCATGCTGTCAGCAGAGAGTCTCATGCCCCTGTTAAACGCATTATCTATGTTATCCCTTACACCACCATCATTGAGCAGAATGCTCAAGCTGTACGGAATGTGTTCGCATCACAGCTTGATAGAGAGGTGTTAAACGAGATGATTCTTGAGAGCCATTCCAGTGTGTTACCTAATGAAGAAAACCGAAACAACAGCATTCTTGCGGAAAATTGGGATGCACAGATCATTTTTACAACCAATGTCCAATTTCTTGATGCTTTTTACGGCGCAGGAACTCGCAACGCGCGAAAATTGCACAACATTGCTAATTCCATCATCATTTTTGATGAAGCGCAAACTTTACCGGTTCACTGCCTCCATCTTTTTTGCCATGCAGTAAATTTCCTTGTTGAACATTGCAATTGTACTGCTGTTTTATGCACAGCCACACAGCCTCTTTTGCATGAGATACCGGCAGAGAATGGTGCTCTATCGCTCTCCGAAAAATCGCAAATCCTTCCCGACAAATTCCGCATGGATTCAGCGGAATCACTAAAACGAGTCACTGTAATCGATGAATGCAAGCCTCAAGGCTGGACACATGAAGAAGTTGCTGACAAAGTGTCAATTATTCACAACCAAGGAAATAGTTGCCTTGTTATTCTCAACACGAAAGCCGATGCAAGGAAACTGTACACACTTCTCCACAAACGTCATGGAGAAGAACTGACTCATCACTTGAGCACGGCCATGTGTGCCGCTCATAGGATGGATACCCTAACGGAGGTGAAAATGCTTCTTCGCAATAAGCAACCCGTGATTTGTGTTAGCACACAATTAATAGAAGCCGGAGTAGATATTGATTTTGATACGGGCATCCGTGCTTTGGCAGGGATAGACTCAATAGCTCAGGCTGCCGGACGTGTAAATAGAAATGGTGAAAAGCCTGCGGATTCTCCCCTATATATCCTGAATATCTCTGGCGAGAATCTTAATAACTTGCAAGACATTGAGATGGCTCAAAAAAATGCCAAACTTGTTCTGCGAGAGTTAAAGGAATCGCCAAACAAGTTTGACAATAGCTTGCTCTCTGAGGCCGTGATGAAAAGGTATTTCAGCTACTACTTTTTCCGCCGGAGGGATGAAATGACTTACAAGATAGAGTCAGATAATCTTGTCAATCTACTCTCTCTAAATTCTAAAGCGATTAGCGCCTATACGCGGATTCACAATGATCAACCTTATCCCCACATCTTGAGTCAATCTTTTGCAACAGCCGCAAGGGAGTTCAAGGTCATTAATTCAGATACGCAAGGAATCTTGGTTCCATATAATGATGAAGCGAGAGGGTTACTGAATCAATTTCGCAATACAATGTCCACAGAATTCCGGCGCTATTTACTTCGACGCTTACAACGTTACACAGTCAATATTTTTCCGCACATGCTAACAGAACTAAAGAATTTACATGCATTGGAATCCTTGTGTGACAGCTGCGGGATTCAGGCTCTTTACGAAAGTTTTTATGATCATCACTTCGGTGTAAATACTAACTCAACCTTTTCACCAGACATGCTTATCCAGTGAGGTACATACATGAAAAATAGTATTGAGTTTAAGGTCTATGGTCGCGAGGCCATGTTCACCGATCCGGTTTCCAGAATAGGAGGGGAGAAGTGCAGTTATCATATCCCAACCTACGAAGCTCTCAAAGGGATAGCCAAGTCCATCTACTGGAAGCCGACTTTTATCTGGGTTATCGACAAGGTAAGGGTTATGAAACCTATTAGAACGAAAACGAAATGTTTGAAGCCACTAAAGTACCATGAGAAAGGAAATTCTTTAGCCATTTACAACTATCTCTATGATGTTGAATATCAGGTTGCCGCTCATTTTGAGTGGAATCTACATCGGCCCGAATTGGCTCAAGATTGCATTGATGGGAAACACTACAGTGTTGCACTACGCGCACTTGAAAAGGGCGGTCGGCAGGACATCTTTCTTGGAACAAGAGAATGTCAAGGATATGTCGAACCATGTCAGTTTGAGGAAGGTAGGGGCGAGTATGACAGTATTTCCGAGCTTGCATTTGGTTTTACCTTTCATGGCTTTGATTACCCGGACGAAACAGGGCAGGAGATGTTTAGAAGCCGTTTCTGGAACCCGAAAATGGTCAATGGAATCATCAGATTCATTCGGCCAGAGCAGTGTGAGATTATAAAGCCGCTTCACAAAATGACTGCGAAACCTTTTGGAATAGATAACAACCAGTGTTCTGTAATTAACGAAGAGGAGGTTTGGCTATGAGCTGGATGCAACTTCTTTGTGAAACGTATGATAACGTGCAGCATAAGGTCGGGGATTATAACGACGAGGCAATTCTTTTGCCACTGTTTCACACTACAATGACCTGCAACATTGAAGTTACACTTGATGAAAATGGGAAATTTATACAAGCCGACGTGTTTCGTGAGGGAAAGAAAATAATTATTCCTTGCACAGAATCTTCAGCAGGCCGATCTGGAAAAAAACCGGAAGCCCACCCTCTTTCCGACAAGTTGCAATACGTTGCGGGTGATTTTCGTCAGTATGGTGGCGATGTTACCAGTGGTTTTAAGAAAAAACCTGAAGAACCATTTTGTCAACTTTTTAAGCAGTTGGAGGCTTGGTCTGAAGCATTTCCTGACAACTATAAGCTTCGTGCTGTAAAGTGTTATCTAGAAAAGGAAAGTCTGATTGAAGACCTTATTAATGCCGGAGTTCTTTTTAAAAGCAATGGAATACTGATCAAGGAATGGGATAAAGAAAAAAAGAATTCTAAGCCGCCCATATTTGACAGCATAAAAAATGTGAATGACGCAACCGTTGGATGGAATGTGCATATAGCAGGTGAACCAACCGAGCCATTGTGGAAGGATAAAGAAATACATAAGGCTTGGATGTCTTACTATGAGAGCCGAAAACTCCAGCCAAAACTATGCTTTATAAGTGGCAGATCAGATGCAGTGTCTGCCGAACAGCATCCCAAAAAGATTCTAAAGGGGGCAAGTAATGCGAAGATTATTTCCAGCAATGACGAAGGAGGCTTTACCTTTCTTGGGCGGTTTATAACGGCTGATGAAGCCTGTTCAATTAGTGCCGAAGCAAGCCAGAAAATGCACAATGCACTTTCATGGCTTATTGATAGACAAGGCTATCATAACGGAGCACAAAATATCGTTGCATGGGCAGTATCAGGGAAGTCCATTCCTAAAATAATGGAAGGAACTGACCAGTATGATGAAGAAGATTATGACCTATATGCCGAAATAGATGAAGATTATGATGCCGGTCAAGACTTTGGGAAAGCATTTAGCAGCAGCCTTGCAGGTTATCGCACTAAACTTGGTTTAACCGAAAGAATTGTCGTACTCGCATTTGATGCAGCTACTTCTGGCCGTGCCGCTTTAACCTACTACAGAGAACTTACAGGTTCAGACTTCCTCGACCGACTGGAGCGTTGGTATTCCCTCCATGCATGGTTTTATCCTAACAAGAAGGATTATTCTTTACTTCGAGTTCGGTCTCCAGAACAAATTGCCAAAGATATTTATGGTAATGATGCTGATGATAACATAATTCATTCAGTTGTTCACCGGCTTTTGCCATGCATCGTGGATGGTAGCATGGTTTCTTTCGACATTGTCATCGCAGCTCGTAACAGAGCGTCAAGACCAACAAGTTTTAAGAAGAAAGAAGATTGGGAAAACACTCTGAGCACTGCCTGCGCAATGTTCCGAGGGTATCAAAATAAAAAGGAGGACTATAAAATGAATTTAGAGAAAAGTCGAATCTCGCGTGACTATCTCTATGGCAGATTGCTTGCCATTGCTGAGTTACTTGAGAAGAAAGCGCTGTCTTTTGCGAATGAAAAGCGGAGCACAACAGCAGAACGATATATGCAACAATTTGCCGAGCGCCCATTTAGCACTTGGCGAACAATTGAACTTTCTCTTGCTCCTTACAAAGTGCGTCTTCAGTCTAATGCACCTGGGCTTAAAATTATTTTTGACCAGAAGCTTGATGAGGTTCAATGCCTTTTCAATGCAGATGACTTCACTAATAATACACCTCTTTCTGGAGAGTTTCTTCTCGGATACCATTGCCAGAGACGACACTTTTTTGAAAAGGGTAGTAATGAAGTCAATTCTTAAGAAAAGAAAGAAGGCTAATCACAAAAACCATCAATTGAAATGACTATGAGTACTCTCAGCCAGAAAATCGATTTTGCCATTATTATGCGTGTAAAAAACGCAAACCCAAATGGCGATCCTCTCAATGGTAATCGTCCTCGGATAGACCTTTATGGACATGGTGAGATGACAGATGTTTGTTTGAAGCGGAAGATTCGTGATCGAATTATGGAATTGAAAGACAATAATGGGGACTACAAGTATGATATTTTTGTTCAGTCAGATGATAGAAAACGGGATGCTTACACTTCGCTTAAAGCACGTTTTGAAGGTGTTATTGGAAAGAATGTAAAAGAGGCAGAGGCAATAGAAAAAGCGCGTAAGACATGGTTTGATGTTCGTGCATTTGGACAGCTTTTTGCTTTTGATGGTGATGAAGGTTCAGGGCTTTCCATTCCTATTCGTGGACCTGTAAGTATTCAATCGGCATTTACGCTAACACCGGTCAATGTCTCAAGTGTTCAAATCACCAAAAGTGTCAGCGGAAATGAAGGGAAAAATGGAAAAAGGTCATCCGATACAATGGGTATGAAACATCGTGTAGATCGTGGTATCTATATCACTTTTGGGAGCATGAACCCGCAGCTTGCCGAACGCACTGAATTTAGTGATACCGATGCAGAAGCGATCAAATCAATTCTCCCTAAACTATTTGAAAATGATGCTTCATCGGCTCGTCCTGAGGGCAGTATGGAAGTTGTTTCCGTTATCTGGTGGGCACATGGCAGCAAGCCTGGCAAATATTCTTCCGCTAAAGTGCATCGTTCACTTCATGTAAATGATGACGGATCGTACAGGCTGGATAAACTAGACGGTTTGGAGCCTGACCCCATACCTGGTTTTTGAAATCAGATAATACATTGTTCATGTACGCCGAATCCGAGTTCATAGCGCTGTCCGCCTTGCAGCATTATGTGTTCTGTCCCCGGCAGTGTGCGTTGATCCATCTTGAACAGGTCTGGAGCGAAAATATGTACACTGCCGAGGGTCGGGAAATGCATGATCGTGCTGACAGCGGGGTAACGTCAT
>JAAXVR010000031.1 GCA_013335405.1 Chlorobiaceae bacterium | reverse complement strand
AATATAAGGCGGCGCTCGGGATCAGACGATATTCCGGTGTAGTATCGGTCACCTCGTGAGGAGTACAGGATGTAAAGGTAGCAGGTTCCGGATTTTGCTTCTGGCATCACGTTCGCTTTTGTTTTGAGGGGATGCTCTACAAACAAGAAAGGCAGAAGCGCTTCTCAGTACTTCTGCCTTTTTCTGCTCCGCGAGTAGGATTCGAACCTACAACCCTTCGGTTAACAGCCGAATGCTCTACCATTGAGCTATCGCGGAATCTATACTTTTTCTCCAGTCTTTCTCTCCAGGTACAGCATGCTGTTTTCGAACCTACATCCCGACCTGTCGGGATAACAGCCGAATGCTCTACCATTGAGCTATCGCGGAATCTATACTTTTTCTCCAGTCTTTCTCTCCAGGTACAGCATGCTGTTTTCGAACCTACATCCCGACCTGTCGGGATAACAGCCGAATGCTCTACCATTGAGCTATCGCGGAATTTCCCAGGCAATTTCTTGCTGATGGGCTGTAAATATACACTGGTTTTTTTTTATTACAAACCGCCCGGATGTTTTTTTTGGATTTTTCGACTTCGCAGGAGGGGTATCGCTTTTCATTTTCCATAATAATTTTTGTACATTGGTTTTCCTTTATTGAAAAGAGAGCGTATGCATAAAGAAAAAGGAGTGATAGGGCTCAAGGTCGACAGTCTGCATGAGGGAACGAATGAACGGGAGTTCACCTGTGATGCGGCTGATTTCAATGACCACAAGCTCATCGACGCCGGGTTCAGGGGAAAGGTCCAGATCGAGGTTGCCGCTGAAAAAAGCGAAACCGAGATAACCGTTTCGATACGTACATCGGCGGAAGCCGAACTTTCCTGCGATATCTGTCTCGCCCCGTTGTCAAAAACTCTGATTGGAGATTATCGGATTTTTTATGTCTACAAAGACCATGCGGGCAGTGAATTTGAAGATGACGACGAATACCGGCTTCTTGAAAGAAGTGCGGAAACCATCGACATAACCGAAGATGTCCGTGAAACCCTGCTGCTTTCGATACCGATGAAGGTGACCTGTACGGATAACCCCGAATGCAGGACCTTCCCGGGTGAAAAAAAGGAACAAACTCGTGATGACGGGGACAGGAGCACATGGCAGAAGTCCCTTGAAAAGCTGAAAAACAAGTATCGTTAACCGACAATCATAAAACGACACTCATGGCAAACCCGACTTGTAAAATGTCCAAATCCAGAAGGGATAAAAGACGCGCGCAGTTCAACGCCCGCACCAAAGCGGCAAACACGGTCATCTGCCCAAATTGTGGCGAACCGACCCTTCCGCACCGTGCATGCCAGCATTGCGGCCACTACCGCGGCAGGTCTGTAGTAAACAAGTTATCAAAAAGCTAACAAGAAGATCATAATCCCGAAATGTTGACCATCGCCGTTGACGCCATGGGCGGAGATCACGCACCTGAATGCGTGGTTGAAGGTGTTGTTAAGGCTTTGCAGGAAAGCGGCAACAGGTTTGAAATCGTACTTATCGGCCAGAAAGATAAGGTCGAACCGCTTCTTGCCGAACATGACAGAGCATCCCTGAACCTTCGGTTCATCCACGCCCCGGAAGTCGTGACGATGGACGACATCCCTGCCACGGCCGTCAAGGCGAAACAGGATTCGTCGCTGGTCAGGGGCTTGCAGCTCTGCAAGGCGAAACAGGCCGATGCGTTTGTGAGCGCGGGCAATACCGGCGCACAGATGGCGGCATCCCTGTTTGTGCTCGGCAGGCTTCCAGGGGTTCTGAGGCCAACGATCTATGCCTACTTCCCTCGTATCCAGGAGGGCCTCACCAATATTGTGGATGTAGGCGCCAACGTTGACTGCAAACCCGAAAACCTTGTCCAGTTCGCAGAAATGCTGACGATTTACCAGCGGTACGCCGCAGGTATCGAAAAACCGCTGACCGGCCTGCTCAATATCGGCGAAGAGGAAACAAAAGGCTCCGAAACGCTCAAGCAGGCATACAGGCTCCTCAGGGAAGCCGACAGCAAGGGAAAAATCAATTTCATCGGCAATATCGAAGGGCACGACATCCTGAAAGGACAAGCAACCATCGTTGTCTGCGACGGACTGGTCGGCAATACCATCCTGAAGTTCGGTGAAAGCATCCCGGAGTTCCTCGGAACGCTCTTCAGGCAGTCGCTCGAAAAGCTTCTCCTATCGGGCCAGATCGACAAGAACTCAGCCATGCCCATAACCTCGATGTTCAAAGGAATGTTTGAGCCTTTCGACGTCGAAAAATTCGGAGGGGTTCCCTTCCTCGGCGTCGACGGAATTTCCATCGTCGGTCATGGACGCTCATCCTCGAGGGCTATAAAAAACATGATCTACATGGCGGAACACATGGTGGAAAAAAAGGTCAATCAACATATCGCGGAAATCCTGGCTGAATAATGGCCCAGGACCTGCGCCTCCCCCGGCAACTCAGGTGAGAGTCCTGCCCCTGCCGGTTATCAGTAATCACCTGCATGTCAATAACTGCAAACAACGCATGAAAGCAGCAATAACGGCGACTGCCAAATACCTTCCTGACAGTGTCCTGAGTAACCGCGACCTCGAAAAGTTGCTCGATACCACCGATGAATGGATCGTGGCAAGAACGGGCATCACCGAAAGAAGGATTCTCAGGGACCCTGAAAAGGCCACTTCCTACATGTGCGGCGAGGTTGCAAGGCAGCTTCTCGAAAAAAGGGGCATCGAAGCCGGTGAAATCGAACTCATCATCGTCGCGACCATGACCCCGGACATGCTCTTCCCTTCGACAGCATGTCTGACACAAAGCATCATCGGCGCTGTCAACGCATGGGCTTTCGATCTCAATGCTGCCTGCTCCGGCTTTGTTTTCGCACTGAACACGGCCGCCCGTTTCATCGAAAGCGGTGCCCACAAAAAAATCATGGTTATCGGGGCTGACAAAATGTCATCAGTCCTCGATTTCAGCGACAGGTCCACTGCAATACTTTTCGGCGACGGTGCCGGAGGGGTGATTCTCGAGCCTGCAGGCGAAGAAGGATACGGCATCCTGGACTCACGAATGTACTCGGACGGAACGACCGGAAAAGAACATCTGTATATGCTGGCCGGCGGCAGCCGTCACCCTGCGAGCCATGAAACCATCGACAACCGGATGCACTTCATACGTCAGGACGGTCGCCAGGTCTTTAAATCAGCGGTCATTTCCATGGCGGATGTCGCCGAAGAGATCATGAAAAGGAACAGCCTGCAGGCGGAAAACATCGCTTACCTGGTGCCCCACCAGGCAAACCAGCGCATTATCAACGCTACGGCGGAACGCATGGGGGTAGACCATACGAAGGTCGTGTCGAATGTTGCCCGGTATGGAAACACCACCGCGGGCACAATCCCGATCTGTCTTGCAGAGCTCGATGAACAGGGAAAACTGCACCGCGGCTCCAATCTGATTCTCGTCAGTTTCGGCGCAGGCTACACCTGGGGCGGCATCTACATGAAATGGCAATAGTCTCTCCATTCACTATCGATTTCTTTCTATGAAAGCCTTTGTTTTTCCCGGCCAGGGATCACAGTACTGCGGTATGGGCAGGGATATCCATGAAAACTTCCCGGCGGCACGCTCATTGATGGACAAGGCTGACGGGCTGCTCGGCTATTCGATAACAGACATCATGTTTTCGGGCAGCGAAGAGGAACTTCGCCGGACAAAATATACCCAGCCGGCCATCTTCCTGCACAGCATGGCCATTGCAACGATTGTCGGTATGAACGATATCGGCATGACTGCCGGTCACAGCCTCGGCGAATACACCGCGCTCTGCTGCGCTGGCGCCATCGGATTCGATGACGCATTGCGCATCGTATCGAAGCGCGGCGAGCTCATGCAGCATGCAGGGGAAAAGAATCCCGGTTCCATGGCGGCCATCATCGGCATGCCCGACATTAACCTGAATGCTCTGCTGGCCGATGCTTCAGCCGAAGGCATCGTTCAGGCTGCCAACTTCAATTCTCCCGGGCAAGTCGTTATTTCAGGAGCGGTTTCAGCCGTCAGGAAAGCCATAGAGCTTGCGCCTTCAAGGGGCGCCCGCATGGCCAAAGAACTGGTCGTTTCCGGCGCTTTCCACTCCCCCCTCATGAAACCTGCTGAAGAAGAGCTGGCCGCTGCGCTCGAAGAAATAGACATCAGGAACGCTGCAATCCCCGTCTGCATGAACGCAGTCGCAAAACCCGTTACCGATGCCGGAGAAATAAGGAAAAACCTTGTCCTCCAGCTCACCAGCTCCGTTCTCTGGGCACAGTCCATCGAGGAGATGGTTCGCGTCGGCGTTACATCGTTCGTGGAAATCGGTCCGCAGAAAGTTCTGCAGGGGCTGATCAAAAGAATCGACAAGTCGGTCGGGACTGGCGGCATCGACACAGCCGACGACATCCGGACCCTCGGTTAGCTATTGGTCGGCATATGTAACCATCAACCAACTGAAATCATGCTTGAAAACAAGATCGCCGTTGTCACAGGAGCCGCCAGGGGTATAGGGCAGGCCATCGCTTTCGATCTCGCTTCGAAAAACGCTGACGTCGTCCTGTGCGATATCAAGGCCGAATGGCTCGAGGAAACCGCGGAAGGCGTAAGGAAACTCGGACGGAAAGCTTATTGTTTCGAGCTCGACGTCACCAACACGGAAGCCGTTCAGAATGTCTTCAGCGACATTGCAACCGCCACCGGAAGGATCGATATCCTCGTCAATAATGCCGGTATCACCAGGGACGGCCTGCTCATGAGAATGAGCGAGGAAGACTGGGATGCAGTCCTCACGGTCAATCTCAAGGGAACGTTCGCCTGCACGAAGGCAGTCAGCCGTACGATGATGAAACAGCGTTCCGGCTCCATCGTCAATATCGCTTCGGTTATCGGCATCATGGGCAATGCCGGCCAGGCAAACTACGCGGCGTCGAAGGGCGGCGTCATCGCTTTTACCAAATCGGTTGCCAAAGAACTTTCCTCCCGCAACATCAGGGTCAATGCCGTTGCGCCTGGCTTTATTTCATCGAAAATGACCGATGCGCTTTCCGAAGAGGTCAGGGCAAAGATGCTCGACGTCATACCCCTTGCCCGTTTCGGCAAACCGGAAGATGTCGCCAGTGTTGTTTCGTTCCTCGCCGGGGATCAGTCAGGCTATATCACCGGTGAAGTCATCAACATCAGCGGCGGGATGGTCATGTGATTTGAGCAAACTCAATTTCTTTGTATATTCACAGACTTTTTGAATTTTTTCACCAACAAACAACTCTTAATGAGGAGCATAACATGAGCGCAGCAGAGATCAAAGATAAAGTGTACGATATCATTGTCAGCAAAATGGGCGTCAACAAAGACCAGATCAAGCCGGAATCGAAATTTTCGGACGACCTTGGCGCCGACTCGCTCGACACCGTTGAACTGATCATGGAACTTGAGAACGAGTTCGGCATTCAGATCCCTGATGAAGATGCCGAAAAAATCGGTACTGTTCAGCAGGCTATCGATTACATCGTAGCTAAAAAGTAAAGACCCTCTTTACACTCACAGTCAGGCAAACGTTAAATCATTACAGATGGGACAGGAGCGTAAAAGAATTGTTATAACCGGTATCGGCGTATTGACGCCGATCGGTCTTTCAAAAGAAGAATTCTGGGATTCTCTGTCTCAAGGTAAAAGCGGTGCCGCACCTATCACCTATTTCGATACGACGGAATTCGCCACCAGGTTTGCCTGTGAACTGAAAGGATTCAAGGTGGATAGCTATATCGACCGGAAATCCGCAGACCGTATGGACCCTTACTGCCAGTATGCCGTTGTGGCTGCAGATCAAGCCCTTAAAGATTCCGGGCTCGATCTGCAGAACATCGATCCGCTCAGGATCGGTGTGGTCCACGGCTCAGGCATCGGCGGCATGACCACTTACGACCAGCAGTTCAGGACCTACATGGAACGGGGACCGAGAAGGATCAGCCCGTTCTTTATTCCCATGCTTATTCCTGACATCGCTGCCGGACAGATTTCGATACGCCACGGCCTCATGGGCCCGAACTATGCTACGGCATCGGCCTGTGCAACCTCCCTGCACGCTATTATCGACGCCTACCTGAACATCCGGGCAGGCCTCGCGGATTACATGGTCTGCGGAGGTTCGGAAGCACCAATCACCCAGTTGAGCGTTGGTGGCTTCAATTCCTCACGCGCCCTTTCAACGGCAAACGATTGCCCCGAAAAAGCTTCACGCCCCTACGACAAGGATCGCGACGGCTTCGTTATGGGTGAAGGTGCCGGTTCGATGGTGCTTGAAACCCTCGAATCTGCAAAAGCGAGGGGAGCACATATCTATGCGGAGCTTGTCGGTATCGGTGCTACCGCCGACGCTTACCATCTCACCGCCCCCCACCCGGAGGGCCTCGGAGCCTGCAACGCTATGAAAACAGCTCTTTCCATCGCAGGGATCGCCCCCGAGAAAATTGATTATATCAATACCCACGGCACCTCAACGCCGCTTGGAGACATCGCGGAAATCACCGCCATCAAGAAAGTATTCGGTGATCACGCCTACAAACTGAGCATCAGCGCATCGAAATCGATGACGGGCCACCTGCTTGGTGCCGCTGGAGCGGTCGAATCGATTGTCTGCCTGCTCGCAATGCAGCACCAGACCGTTCCTCCGACCATCAACTGCGAGAACCTCGATCCGGAAATCGATGTTGACGTAACACCAAACCGGGCAAAAAAACGCACTATAGAATATGCCCTGAATAACGGGTTCGGTTTTGGAGGGCATAACGCCTCACTGATTTTCAGGAACGGCGCGTCACTCTGATCGGAACGGGACTCCCCATGGAGCGCATCTGGCAGAAATTTCCGTTTTTAGCCTTCACCCGCACGAAGGAGCATCCCGTTGCGGATACGTTTGACAGCACCCATCCTCTTGCTGCTGCCGGACTTTCACCAGGGACCATAGCATTCATCAGGCACTTGTGCGGCGAGGGGAACAACAACCTCGGGCTTTATCTCATAGCGCTTACCCATCGGTCCGTCGTGCATGACCCTGCAACCCGGGATCTCATTGAATCGAACCAACGCCTCGAGTTCCTCGGTGACTCGGTCCTCGGTCTGCTCATTTCCGAATACCTTTTCAGGAATTTCCCGGAAAGTGCAGAAGGTGACCTTTCGAGCAACCGGGCGAAAATCGTTAACCGGAAATCTCTTGCCGGTTTCGCCAGAAGCATCGGGATAGGCGATTACCTCCTCATAGGCGAATCAGCCGACCGGCAGAAAATCAGCAACAGCGAATCTGCTCTCGCGGACGCCTTTGAATCGCTCATAGGCGCCATCTATATCGACAAAGGGATCCTGGGTGCAAGGGAATTCGTCATGAGTCACGTCATCCAGCATGTCGGCTTCAACACCATTGTCACATCTGAACACAACTACAAGAGTCGCCTGATCGAATACACCCAGTCGCACCACCTCCCGGCCCCACTCTACACGGTACTTCATGAAGAGGGCGCCGAGCACGAAAAAACCTTCACTGTCGCGGTTTACTGCACTGACAGACTGCTTGGAACAGGGACAGCGGCAAGGAAAAAAGACGCCGAACAGCTTGCAGCAAAAGAGGCCATGAACAGATTCTCCGCCGAAGACGAAACTCCTGCAAGTTGATGAAGTAATTATTTTCGGTAATGATTCGTGCCTTATTCCATCAGCCATTTCTCAATATCATCATAAAATTCATCGATTGATTCAAACTCATCAGGAAGCCATGATTTTATATCAAGCCAAGATTGAATGGCAACAAATAGGCCTCCATCCGAATATTTTCTACCAACAAAATGATCTTTATTGTATCTTCTTTTTTCTTTATATAATTTACTTGGAAGCCAGACTGATTTTTCCAAGTCCAAAACGTTATTGCATGATGTTTTATAATAAATATCGTTAATCGTACCGTTCATTTCCAAGTAGAGAAAGTAAAGCGTATATTCTGTCCATATCAAATTTATAGCAAGAAGGGATCTCCACGGAGCAGAAAACCTGTCGGCAATATACTTTGTGAGAGATGATACCGTTGCAGTGTGAAGGATAACAGGAGTTTCACCATAGAATGTATCCTTATAAGATTGAGAACGCTGATAACCAAGAATTTTTCCAGATCCCGCAAATCGCGATGCTTTATTGTTGATTTCTCTGTCCACAAAATCACTCGCATAAATTCGCGCATAATCATCTTTATTTTCAATATTTAATAAAGCCTTCCCGCTCTTGAACAGGTCTGCGTATTCAAATGGCTTCATACACAGAATATCACTATCAAACGTAAGATAATATGGCGTTGTTATTCTTTCATGAATAGCTAATTTAATGATTTGCTGAACAAACCAGCCTTCGACCTTTCCGGTTCTCCCTCTCATTTCATTAATCTCTGGACATATCTCAACCTCTGATATTACTTTATAAGACGGGTTTGATGTAATCGTTGAGAGAAGTTCATTGATTATTTCAATTTCGTGTGATGGACAAACAATAAAAAAATCCATTATTTGATCTTGATTGAACATTTTAATAAATGATCTCAACATAAGACCAGTTCTTTTTGTTATTTGATTATTTACATCACACCTCCATTTATTCATTCCGGAACTCTGTTCTTTCAATGTCAACGGAAGCACAAAACTCATTTTATTTTCATTATTATCCATTTTATGAAATATTTTTTTGTTCAATAAAATCCTTATTATAATATACTTTATATAGCGAACTATGAAATACTGAGTCGCACAATAATGCAAAAACTGGTAGAACCAGTACAGATCCTATCTGATCGAAACATCACCATTCTTTGACAAGTTCAAAGTATTAAACGCTCTGAAGCCGCCTATATTGGAAGTACCAAGCCCAGGAATACAGCGCAGACTTTCTATCTAAAGCTGTACACACCGCATCAAGCTGAAAATTAATCCAATTTTAGCTGCAACTCTCATGTTGCTGTTGCTCTTGATCGTCATGACTTTCCTGCTGAAGACCGTAAAACCTTAAACAACCTTTGCACAGGCGCAAACTTTTAATTTTGATCTGTTTATCTCGTTCTTGGCGTCAGTCAGCTTGTTGATACTGGCAGCTTTTTCATTGACTTCGTTTTGCATGCTGCTCAATTCGAAGCGCTCCTCCTGTCCGATAGATACCGCATCGGCAAAATGTTTCTGACCGGTATCATCTTTGTCGATCAGGTCTTCCATCTCCATGAAGTTATGTGCTTTTGCTGGGCTGACTGCATAAGAGTTGCTGAGCTTCCTCCTTTGTGTCTTTCTGGCGCTCTTTGTTCGGGATAGCCATCATGCCTTCGGGAGGTTGGCCCTTTTTGATCAGAATGTTTTCGTCTCGACTGTAGTGAAGTCGGAAAATGGGTATCGGACAATCCCACCCGGTCACTGTACCTGAGCCCCGAAAAACGCTTGAAACTGAGACGATCGTTAATCTGGTATACCATGTGATCGGCGGAAAGAATGGACGGATTCTGGGAAATGGAATCTTGAACGTCATGATCCAGATCAAAAGGTGGTCTGCCGAAGCATTGCTGCAGTTCTCGGACTTCCTGAAAACGATATCGTGAAGAGATGCAACTATTTTACAGTCGATATGATGCTCCAGTCGCACCAGCGGATCTTAGTCCCAGGCGAGACGCTCTATTCGGAATTGCACATCGAACAGGCCGGAGGGATTGATTTTTTCATCGCATCAGGGTGAATTTGTTGAAAACTGCTGTATGAAAAGCGATTATACAGCTATACGAAAACCTTTAACTTCTTTTTTTACTGAGATTTATTTCAGTAAAAAAGATAAATGGCGATACCTGCTGGTCTTGTTGTATCATATTTCTTTTAAAGATTATTCTCTATTGATATCAAGTAACCCGTCTGACGAATATTGTTACGATCTCCAGCATTTCTTTAAACCATTCCTGAAATTCTTATATTGTTCCCCATCATGATGGTCACGTGACCATAACAGCACCAGCATAGATCAATTCCCGGCAGAGTGCGTAACTTTATCGGCGCAACGGCCATAGACGCCTGTAAAACAAGGCTATCCCATGAACGAGAAACTGATTTTCGACCTTTCAAGAAGCGGTAGAAAAGGGTACTCCCTTTCCGGCAGCGACATCCCTGAAGTACCCCTCGAATCCATCCTGCCCCTGGAGCACTTGCGCAGTGAACAGGCGCCCCTGCCTGAGATCTCGGAAAGCGAAGTCGTGCGGCATTTCGTACGCCTTTCGAACATGAACTTCCACGTCGACAAGGGCATGTACCCGCTGGGCAGCTGCACCATGAAATACAACCCGAAAATCAACGACTACACCTTTACCCTGCCGGGCTTCGCGGCCCTTCATCCACTGCAGCCCGCAGAATCGGCACAGGGTGCTCTCAGGCTCATGTACGAACTGTCGGAAATGCTCCGCGAAATCGCGGGTATGGCCGCAGTGACCCTTCAGCCTGCCGCCGGAGCGCACGGAGAACTGACCGGCATCCTGCTGATCAAGAAGTACCATGAATCGATTGGATCGAAACGAAAAAAGCTGCTGGTCGTGGATTCCGCCCACGGGACAAACCCCGCCTCCGCAGCCCTTGCCGGTTACGAGATCATTTCCGTTTCCGGCAATGCAGAAGGCCGCACCGACATCGAGGACCTCGCCCGCAAACTCGACAGCGACGTCGCTGCGCTCATGCTGACGAACCCGAACACCATCGGGCTGTTCGAAAAAGAGATCGTGCGTATCGCGAAAATGGTCCATGACAACGGCAGCCTGCTCTATATGGACGGTGCAAACATGAACGCCCTGCTCGGCATCAGCCGCCCTGGCGACATGGGCTTCGACGTTGTGCACTACAACCTGCACAAAACCTTTTCCACCCCGCACGGCGGTGGCGGCCCCGGAAGCGGTCCGGTCGGCGTCTGTGAAAAACTCGTGCCGTTCCTTCCGGTCCCTGTCGTCGAAAAACAGGAAGACTCCGAAGGAACATCCTACAGACTTTCGTACGACCATCCTGACAGCATCGGAAGGATGATCAATTTCTACGGTAATTTCGGCGTCCTCGTCCGCGCATACACCTACATCAGGATGCTTGGCGCCGAAGGGCTCGGCAGGGTTTCCGAAAACGCCATCATCAATGCAAATTACCTGCTCAGCCTACTCGAAGCGAACTTCGACCTCCCCTATCCGAAACCGGTCATGCACGAGTTCTGCCTTTCCGGCGACAGACAGAAAAAAAAGCACGGCGTAAGAACGCTCGATATGGCGAAAAGACTGCTCGACTACGGCTTCCATGCCCCGACCATCTACTTCCCGCTCATCGTCAGCGAGGCATTGATGATAGAGCCGACGGAAACCGAATCGAAAGAGACCCTCGACAGCTTCGCCGATGCACTGAACAGGATTGCCGAAGAAGCCGCGACAGACCCTGAGCTTGTACTCTCAGCCCCGGTGACGACGCCGGTTAAGAGACTCGACGAGGCGCAGGCATCGAGGCAACTCAATATCTGCTGTCTCTGAATGGCTGCGAGGCGGTAATAATTAACAAACGTTTAACTTTTAGGAGTAGTGCTGAACGGATCAACGCTGTTATACTTCAGAAAAACCCCGGGATATGCCGCTGGACCATATGAAAGTACTCGTACTCAACAGCAGTTACGAACCCCTGGACATATGTGATGCGAGAAAAGCCGTTATCCTTCTTTTCGGCGGAAAAGCCGTTCCGGTCGCACATCACCCTGAACTGGCCATCTGTACGGTTACCCGCAACTATCCCCTGCCGATCGTCGTCAGGCTCAGGATGTATGTCAGCAAACCCTTCAGGCGGGTTCTCCTGAGCCGAAAAAATATCTTCCTCAGAGACAATTACCAATGCCAGTATTGCGGCAAGACAGACGCCCCCCTTACCCTGGACCATGTCCTTCCCCGTTCGAGGGGTGGTGAATCAACCTGGGAAAACCTCATCACAGCCTGTCAGAGGTGCAATTCCGCCAAAGGAAACCGTACGCCCCGCGAAGCGGATATGCATCCCCTGAAAAAACCCATGAGACCGCACCACCTGCTGACCTTCACGGAACACCTTTCCCCTGCCGTTTCTGAACACTGGAAACCTTATCTCTACATGTCCTGATGCCTGAGCAGCAGTTCGATCCTGAATCAATTCTGCCCGGCTGGGCGAAGGAATTCGCCGACGGGAAGAAAGGCGTGCCCTTTAACGGCAGAGAGCGCATGAAACTCGCCATCGAACTCTCCCGCCTGAACATCGTGCACGGGACCGGGGGTCCCTTCGGCGCGGCGGTTTTCGAGCTGGCTACCGGCAAGCTGGTTTCTGTCGGGCTCAACCTTGCCGTCCGAAGCTCCTGCTCGCATGCCCATGCGGAAATGGTTGCGATAGCGATCGCGCAGCATGCCGTTTCTTCCTACACCCTCTGCCGCCCGGGAGAAAGGGGTTACGAACTTGCCTCATCCTGCGAGCCCTGCGCCATGTGTTTCGGGGCAATCATCTGGTCAGGCGTGAACCGGGTGGTATGCGGGGCTTCGACCGCTGACGCCTGCAATGCAGGGTTCGACGAGGGACCAAAACCAGCCCTCTGGGTGAAGGAGCTTGAACGGAGAGGCATCGAGGTGGAAACAGGCGTCCTGCAGAGCGAAGCACGGAACGTGCTCGAATACTACTCAGGAAATGGGGGCATCATCTACAACGCCCGCTGAACCATCTGTTCCGGGAGCTATCCGTGTTACCTCATCGCACTCCTGCAAAGGAAACGCTTCAGCACGCAATGACGTTTTCTGATAGAGAGGCCCTGAAGCCCGATATCGCCCGGATGCGGGAAGAGGATATTCCGTATTTTTTTTTACCTTTCCTGCAGTTCGCCAAGCGGTGCGCCGGCATATACCGATAGTAACGGTTCCCCTGGCTTGACTGCCGGTGACGAATCTCCAGACATTTGCTGCGGCAATGAACTCAATCAGGTTTCGCCTGCTCGTTCATTTGCCTGGAAAAAATCATGAACCTTGCCGAAACTATTCCCGCATCGATCGGGAAATACCCTGATGACAAATGAAAAAATATATCGTTTTCAGCTTTTGCCTTTTCGTCTTTCTCTTCGCCAGTGGCGACGATCATACATTCGCCGATACCGGCTACAGAAGCTGGCAGGCACAGCAGATTTTCAGCAGGACCAGCCCGGGAATCGATAAGGAGCTCAGAAACATGAGCCTTTCCGACAAGGTTGGACAGATGATCATCGCCCAGATCGAAGGCCGTTACAACGGCAGTCAGGACAAAAATTACCTGGTGCTCGACCGTCTCGTCACCGAAGGGAAGATCGGAGGCATCATGTTCCTGAAGGGAAGTGCCTTCAGCGCCGCAATGCTGGCAAACCATTTCCAGTCCATTGCCCCGCGCCACCTCCTGATGAGCGCCGATATGGAACGGGGTCTGGCGATGAGACTGAACGGTGCCACGCAGTTTCCGCCCAACATGGCGGTAGCTGCAGCCCGCGACCCCGAGCTTGCGACCGAGATGGCCAGGGCTATCGCAAAAGAAGCCAGGGCTGTCGGCCTCGACCAGAACTACGCACCTACCGTGGACCTGAACATCAACCCCCTGAATCCCATCATCAACACCCGTTCCTTCGGTGACGATGTCCCGCTTACCATCACGATGTCCAACGCAATCATCGAAGGCCTGCAATCCAGCGGCGTCATCGCAACGGCAAAACATTTCCCGGGTCACGGCGATGTTACCGTCGACAGCCATATTTCCCTGCCTGTGCTCCAGGCGGACAGGACAAGGCTGGACAACTATGAACTGAAGCCTTTCAAGGCGGCTGTCGAAAAGGGAGTCATCAGCGTCATGGTCGGGCATCTTGCCGTTCCGAAAATAACAGGTTCTCTCGAACCGGCATCGGTCTCGAAAACAATCGTCACCGACCTGCTTCGCAGGGAGCTGGGTTTCAAGGGACTGATCATCACCGATGCCCTGAACATGAACGCTCTCTATAACGGTAGCAACCTTGCCGATATCTCGGTAAAGGCGGTCCAGGCAGGCAACGACCTCCTGCTCTTTCCTCCCGATCCTGAAGTGACGCACCGCGCCGTCATGAAAGCGGTTGAAGAAGGACTGATTTCAGAAAACCGGATCGACGCGTCGGTTCGGCGGATCCTGCAGACAAAGGAATGGCTTGCCGGCAGCCGCAGCAAGCTTGTCGACCTGAACAGGCTTGCCCGCAACGAAAGCCCGGAATCCCACAGGGAACTCTCGAAAAGAATTGCCGAACGCTCGGTCACCCTCATCAGGGACAACAACCGCTCCCTGCCACTGAAAACGGGCTCGGTGAGCGGAAATGTCCTGAACATCATTCTGCAGGACAAGAAAAACGGCGATACCGGTTCGGAATACATGAAATTCCTCGACCGCTTCTATCCCGTCACCCATATCAGGATCGATCCAGAAACAGACTCGAACGGCTATGCGAACGCCGCAGACCTCGCATCGAAATCTTCTGCCGTGATCCTGACATCCTATGTCCAGGCTCTTTCTGGCTCCGGAACGCTGAGGCTCACCGAAAAACAGCAGTTGTTCATTCATTCTCTCAACAACATGACACCGAAAAACAAGCCGTTTATCTTTGTCTCGCTCGGCACTCCTTACCTCATCAATTATTTCCCTGAGATCCCGACCTATCTCTGCACCTATTCATCGAATGAAATGAGCGAAGAGAACGCGGTCAATGCGATCAGGGGTGAACTCAAACCAGAGGGGCTTCTGCCGGTTTCGCTGCATCGGTGACACCGGCCGGAAATCCGTTTTTTCATCATTACCAGCTTCAGGACATGGGAAAGACCATTCGTGACGAATCAACCGCAAGCGCATACTGGGCAGCTGTAAACACCTTCTGTTCACTCTCCGGCGTCCATGTCGTCGCCGATGCCCCCGTCGGATGCTATAACCTGGTCGGAGTAGCGGTCATGGATTACACCGACGCGATCCCCTACCTTGAGAACTTCACCCCGACAAGCCTCACGGAAAAGGAAATCGCCTCTTCGGGCAGCTCGGAAACCGTTGCGGCTGTTATCGAAAAGCTGCGTGCACCTGGACGCCAGCTGCTCCTCGTCTCGAGCGCCGAAAGCGAAATGATAGCGAGCGACCACGAAGGAATGCTGAAAATGAAATATCCCGATGTGCGCTTCTTCCCTTCGAACTCGCTCGGAGAGAACGAGTGGCAGGGACGAGACAGGGCGCTCGCCTGGCTGTATTCGGAGTTCGACGACGGATTGCCTGCCGCGGTCGAACCGGGCACCGTGAGTATCATCGGTCCCACCTGGGGCTGCTTCAACAGCCCTTCGGATCTCGCCGAGATCAAACGCCTCGTGGAAGGAGCAGGCGGCACTCTTCGACTGGTCTTTCCATGTGAAAGCTCGCTGCATGACGTCGCAGGATTGAAAAATTCCGATGTCATCATCCAGCTCTACAAAGAGTTCGGCGGTACTCTGGCTTCGCAGCTCGGTCGCCCGGTGCTCCATTCGCCTTTCGGCATGGAGGAGACGAAGGATTTCATCCTCGGCCTCGGAGATCTCCTGAATACCCGTGACAAGGCGGAAGCGTTCCTCAGCCGCGAAAAGAAAACCACGCTCAAGCCATTGTGGGACCTCTGGAGAGGTCCGCAGGCAGAGTGGTTCCCTACCATCCGTTTCGCGGCCGTGGCATCGAAAACCTATGCGCTCGGCCTCGAAAAGTTCCTCGGCGGGGAAATGGGCATGCAGTGCCTATTCTGCCACAATTCCGCTGAAGCTGACAACAGCTCGGTGAGGCAGGAAATCCGACAGACACAGCCACAGTTTCTTTTCGGCAGGATCGTCGACAAGATCTACCTTGCCGAGATCGAGGCGAAAACACGGTTCATTCCCGCAGGCTTCCCCGGCCCGGTCGTACGCAGGGCACTGGGCACTCCTTTCATGGGGCATTCGGGAATGGTATACCTGCTGCAGGAAATCGTCAACGCCCTCTACGACATGCTCTTCAATTTCCTGCCGCTGAACCGCCAGTCATCCTTCCAGGAAGAACCCGCGGCAAAAATTGCCTGGAGCAGCGAAGCCAATGCGATGCTGAACGAGATCGTCAGGAAAGCCCCGTTCATCAGCCAGATATCGTTCGGCAGGGAACTGAAAAAGAAAGCGGAGCTGTTGGCGTTGAAACAGGGAAAGGATACCGTAACCCCTGAGCTGCTCGGGATGCTCAACTGATTTGGTTTTTTTCTGATTTATTCGTATAGTCAGGTTCTTCATTACGGACACGGGGAAAACAGTTTCGAGCTGAACAGCCCCCCCGGCCGGAAACAACTGACGAAAAGCGGCTGTATTGATTTTTCCTGCGGCGAGCATCGATGGAGGCCCGACCGCATGGATCGAAACGACAGAACGACAACATGTCTCTTAATCAGGAACACCCGGCTTCGATAGCCGTTACCCTGCCCGACGGTTCCGTGAAAACGCTTCCTTCAGGCAGTACAGGACTCGATATTGCACTCTCGATCGGACGCAGACTTGCACAGGACGCACTCGCGCTCAAGGTTCAGGGAAAAACCGTCGATCTCTCGTTGCCGCTCCGAAGCGATGCCTCCGTGGAAATTCTGACATTCGACTCGCCGGAAGGAAAAAACGTCTTCTGGCACAGCGCGAGTCACATCATGGCCCAGGCAATCGAAGAGCTTTTCCCCGGCAGCAAGTTCGGAGCAGGCCCTGCAATTGAACAGGGGTTCTATTACGACATCGCATCCGAACACCGTTTCAGGGAGAGCGACCTCCGTGAGATCGAAGAAAAAATGCTTGAAATAAGCAAACGCGACATCACGATCACGAGGGAGGAACTCCCCAGGGAAGAAGCGATATCGTATTTCACCAATGTCCGCAAGGATCCTTACAAAGTCGAAATCCTCGAGGAAACACTCAGGGAGGTCGAGACGGTTTCCGTTTACCACCAGGACAACTTCACCGATCTCTGCAGCGGCCCGCACTTCGCATCCACGTCGAAGCTGAAGGCGGTGATGCTCACCAATATCTCTTCTTCCTACTGGCGCGGCGATTCATCGAGGGAAAACATGCAGCGCATTTATGGCATCGCATTCCCTTCCGAGAAGCAGCTGAAGGATTATGTGGCGAAAATCGAAGAAGCGAAACGCAGGGACCACCGCAAACTCGGTGCCGAGCTCGAGCTCTTCATGCTCACGCCCGAAGTCGGAAGCGGTCTGCCGGTATGGCTGCCGAAGGGTGCCATCGTACGCAACGAGCTCGAAACATTCCTGAAGGAAGAGCAGCGCAAGCGCGGCTACCTTCCGGTCTATACCCCGCATATCGGCAATATCGAACTGTACAAGCGTTCAGGCCATTACCCGTATTACAGTGATTCCCAATTCCCGCCGCTGACCTACCACGACGAGGACGGAAGCCAGGAGCAGTACCTTCTGAAACCTATGAACTGCCCTCACCATCATCTCATCTACAGCAACAGGATCCGCAGCTACAGGGAGCTTCCCATCAGGCTCACGGAATTCGGCACAGTCTACCGCCATGAACAGTCTGGCGAGCTGAACGGTCTGGTGCGAGCAAGAGGCTTCACCCAGGACGATTCTCACATCTACTGCCGCCCCGACCAGCTGGTCGATGAAATCTGCAACGCCATCGACCTGACACAGCATGTCTTCTCGACACTCGGGTTCTCCAGTGTCCAGACCAGACTCTCGCTGCACGACCCGGCAAATCAGGCGAAGTACGGAGGAACACCGGAAGTATGGGAACAGGCCGAAAAGGATATCAGGGAGGCCGCCGACCGCATGGGGATCGAATATTTCATCGGCATCGGCGAAGCGAGCTTCTATGGACCGAAAATCGACTTCATCGTCCGTGACGCGCTTGACAGGAAATGGCAGCTCGGCACTGTTCAGGTAGATTACGTCATGCCGGAAAGGTTCGACCTCACCTATGTCGGCAGCGACGGACAGAAACACCGCCCGGTCGTCATCCATCGCGCTCCTTTCGGTTCGATGGAACGCTTCATCGGCGTGCTTATCGAACATACTGCCGGGAATTTCCCGCTTTGGCTCGCCCCGGTACAGGCGATCGTGCTTCCCATCACCGAAGAGGTGCATGATTATGCCGTAACGGTACAGCAGGCCCTCTTCTCGGCCGGAATACGCACGGAAATCGATACCAGGAGCGAAAAAGTCGGCAAGAAAATCAGGGATGCCGAGCTCGGTAAAATCCCCTGCATGATTGTCGTAGGACAGAAAGAAAAAGAGAACGGAGAAGTTTCATTGCGCCGTCACCGCCATGGCGACGCCGGACGTTTCAGCCTTGGCGCTCTGATAGAACAGTTACAGAAAGAAATTACCGGAAAAACCTGATTACCTAAACCAAACCCTTACGCATGAAGAAACAAAAGGCTACGGATCAAAAGTCCAAGCTTTCCTACCGGGTCAATGAACAGATCCGCGTACCGGAAGTAAGAGTGATCTTTCCGGACGGTACACAGCAGGTCATGAAAACCTTCGATGCGAGGCGTATGGCAGAGGAGAAGAATCAGGACCTGATCGAGGTTCAGCCGAACGCGCAGCCGCCGGTCTGCAAGCTCGACAACCTCGGCAAGCTGCTCTATAAAATGGACAAGAGGGAAAAGGACCTGAAAAAGAAACAGAAAACCACAACACTGAAGGAGTTGCGGTTCCATCCCAATACGGACAAACACGATTTCGATTTCAAGACCGCCCATCTCGAGGAATTTCTCCGCAAGGGTAACCGTGTTCGAGCGACTATCGTCTTTCTCGGACGCTCGATCATCTATAAGGACAAAGGTCTGGAACTTGCCGAACGCCTCACTGAAAGGCTCAGTGTCGTCGGAACCCGTGATGGAGATCCAAAATTCGAAGGCAAGAAGCTTTTTGTTTACTTCGAACCGGACAAGAAAAAAATCGATGCCTATGACCGCATCAGGGCGAAGATGACTCCCGTTGCCGCTCCTCCTGCCGAAGCGAAGGAAAACGACGAAGTAAAGGAAGTCAAAGAGTAATTACCGATTCAGTTTATTACCATAATATCAAAGGACGATCATGCCTAAAATGAAATCACACCGCGGGGCAAAGAAACGCTTCAAGGCTACCGCATCGGGAAAGATCAAACGCGAACGGATGAACGGTTCCCATAATCTCGAGAAAAAAAACAGGAAACGTTCGCGCCGCCTGCACCAGTCGACGCTGCTCGAAGGCTCGAAAGCAAAACAGATCAAGCGGATGATCCTCGCATAAACTCTTAACATTAACTTTTCACTGCAATGCCTAAAGCCAATAACGCCGTAGCTTCGAAAGCACGGAGAAAAAGAATTTTAAAGAAAGCCAAAGGGTTCTGGGGTTCACGCGGAAATGTCCTCACCGTTGTCAAGCATGCCGTAGACAAAGCAGAACAATATGCATACCGCGACCGCCGTGCCAAGAAACGCACCTTCCGTTCGCTCTGGATCATGCGTATCAATGCGGCTGCCCGCCTGAACGGCACCACCTATTCGAAACTTGTCGATGCCATGAACAAGAAAAACGTCGAAATCGACCGCAAAACGCTTGCCGAAATCGCCGTCAAGGATCCGGCCGCCTTTACCCGGATTGTCAACAGCATCATCGAATAAGAAAGCGCAAGGCATCAATGGAAAATACCATTCGCAGTTTACAGCAGGAAATCATCGATTTCGAGATCGGCACGAAGGCTGACCTTGAAGCGTTCCGACTTCGCTTTACGGTACGCAAAGGTCTGATAGCCAATCTTTTCGCCGAACTCAAGTCTGTCGATCCTGCTGAAAAACCGCGGATAGGCCAGATGCTCAACCAGCTCAAGCTGGCTGCAGAGGCAAAATGCAACGAGGCTACCGAGAAGTTTGCCGCTGATGAGGCATTCGGAAACGCAAGAAAAGACCTCACGCTCCCCGGAAGAAGGGACTTCACCGGCAGCGAGCATCCGGTGCAGAAAGTGCTGGGCGAAATGAAGCGCATATTTTCGGATATGGGGTTCGGAATAGCTACGGGTCCGGAGCTCGAGCTCGACAGTTTCAATTTCGACATGCTGAACTTTCCTCCCGATCACCCTGCCCGGGATATGCAGGACACGTTTTTCATCACCCGGAAGCAGAACGGCAGCGACGTTCTCCTCCGCACCCACACTTCGCCGGTACAGATCCGCGTCATGCTTGACAGGAAACCGCCGATCAGGGTCATCTGTCCGGGCAAAGTATACCGCAATGAGGCGATCAGCGCAAGAAGCTACTGTGTCTTCCACCAGCTCGAAGGGCTTTATATCGACCGGAAGGTCTCGTTTGCCGACCTGAAAGCCACCATTTATTCCTTTGCCAGGCAGATGTTCGGAACGGATGTGAAGCTCCGCTTCCGGCCCAGTTTCTTTCCTTTCACCGAACCGTCGGCGGAAGTAGACGTGACCTGCTATCTGTGCGGAGGCAAAGGTTGCCGCGTCTGTAAAAAATCAGGCTGGCTCGAGATAATGGGTTGCGGC
Organism: Chlorobiaceae bacterium; assembly: GCA_013335405.1. Classification (GTDB taxonomy): domain Bacteria; phylum Bacteroidota; class Chlorobiia; order Chlorobiales; family Chlorobiaceae; genus Chlorobium. The sequence continues at coordinate 7,615 of JAAXVR010000031.1, read as the reverse complement.
ATGGTCCATCCCAACGTCCTCGTTAACTGCGGTATCGACCCTGAAACCTGGTCAGGATATGCCTTCGGCATGGGTGTCGACAGAACGGTGCTTCTGCAGTACAAAATCGACGATATACGCCTCCTGTTCGAAAACGATATCCGCATGCTGAGGCAGTTTCCAGCCTGAGACATCCAGCCGCTGACTCCTTTTTGCCATACCGGTATCAGCCGGCCTTATTCCTGCAGATCATCGCCATAACAATTGTTATTCCCGCATTGCGGAGCAATTGCAGTATGTAGTGTAAATCCTTATATTATTTGCAGCAGAAGTAAGGTTTTTTTTATCCGTTGCCATGCCCTCTTTCCTCTGTTGCCCTAATTTCTGTAAGTTTTTACGTGACAATACCCTGGAAAACGCTCTCCTTCAGTCTGCCTTTCCGGGACAACCCCATATAACATAACGCCCTCAGGAACCTTCATGAGTTTTATCAATGATCTTTACAAGGATATAGCCATCGATGTAGGCACGTCCAGCACGTTGATTTATATCCGGGGTATGGGTATTGTCCTGAACGAGCCATCGATGATTGCAAGGGAGAGCAAGTCAGGCAGGGTCATTGCAATAGGGAGCGATGCCCTCGCCCTCCATGAGAAGCTTCATCCCGGCGTCACGACCATCCGCCCCCTTGTCAACGGCGTGATTGCTGATTACGAATCAACGAAAGAACTGGTGAAAGGCCTTATCAGGAAAACGAAAAGCCAGTTCGGATTTGGTATCCGCAATATGGTCATCAGCATGCCTTCCGGGATCACCGCCGTTGAAAGGCGAGCCGTAAAGTACTTCGCAAAGAATGTCGGCGCAAATAAAGTCTACATGGTGACGGACATCATGGCATCGGCAATCGGCCTCGGAATAGACATCGACGAACCCATGGGCAATATGATCGTCTATATCGGCGGAGGGACCACCGAAATTGCGGTTATTTCCCTCGGAGGCGTCGTATCAAGCGAATCCCTGAAGGTCGGCGGAATGGATATGACCAACGCCATTCTGAGTTATTTCAGGAAAGCCTACAACCTGGTCATCAGCGATTCAAGGGCCGAAGAGATCAAGATCGAACTTGGTTCCGCCCATAAATTACCGCATGAACGGTCTATGAGTGTCAGGGGGGTGAACGTTGAATCGGGACTTCCGGCAGCACAGGAAATTGATTCCGTTACGGTAAGGGAAATCATATCTCCTACAATCACCCAGATCATCACCGCCATCAAGAAAAGCCTCGAAGTGCTTGTGGTCAAGCCGGAAATCGCTGTCGACATTTTCAACCACGGACTCTACCTTGTCGGCGGTGGCGCACTCATGCCCGGCATCGACAGGAAAATCACCGAGGAAACCACGATCCCCGTCCAGATATGCGATGATCCTGTTACCGTCGTGACAAGGGGCATGGGAACGCTTCTGGAAGATCTGCGAAAACACCGGGAAATTTATTCCGCGTAATTCCGCAACACCGTCTTTCCGCAGGCCTTAAGCCAAACGCCCGGCAGAAGACCGCATGCTCCATGAACATAAATCATAGGGCGGACCCGCCCTAGCGTTGCGTCCTCCTGTTTTTCAATGATATCCCTTTCACAGAAATAAAAAAAAAGCCCCGTGACCTGAAAAGATCACGGGGCATGATAACCGGAGGAGCAAATCCTGATTTCAGGCTTCTGCACCCTGGGCTTCGACCTCGAAATGCACCTTGACCGAAACGTCCATGAAAAGTTTCGCATCCGCCTCGTATTTACCGAGAGCTTTGATCGGGGCCTCGATGGTGATTTTTCTGCGATCCACCTCGACTCCCTCGCCTTTCAACGCATCGGCGATATCGCCCACGGTGACCGTTCCGAACAGTTTTCCCGACTCGCCGGCTTTCGCGTAGACCTTCAGGGACATCTGCTCGATTTTCTGTGCGAGTTCACGTGCGTTACTGCGCTGCATCTCGACCTTTCTGGCCTGCTGCTTCTTCTCTGTTTCAAGAGCCTTGAGCGTACCTTCGGTTGCTCTTATGGCCATACCCTGCGGGATCAGGAAATTGTTCGCATACCCGTTCTTGACGGAAACGACCTCGCCTGCATCGCCAAGGGCAGCTACATCCTTTCTTAAAATGACTTTCACTTGTTAGCTTCCTCGTTCAAATGATTGCGAAAATGGTTATTTGTATTCATCAGCCACGTAAGGGATGACTGCCAGGAACCGTGCCCATTTCACTGAATGGGTAAGGAGGTTCTGCTCTTTTGCAGACAGGCCCGTGATACGACGGGGAATGATTTTCCCCTGGTCATTGATGAATCTTTTCAGCTTGCGTTCGTCCCGGTAGTCGAAAAAAACCACCTGGTTCTTCGTTACTTTCTTTTTGGACGCAAGGGCATTGCTCAGTGATTTGTTGCCTTGTCCCTTGGGGCCATGGGATGGTGTGAATTTCTGTTTCATAAGTTCCTGAAAAAATTTTTGCTACCCCGCCCCTCAGTCGGAGGACAGGTATTTGTATTCATAAATCTGGCTTACCTCATCATCAGTGATATTCTCATGATGGGTCTCGTGGCATTCATCCTCGATAAAGCCCTCTTCATCTTCTTCGCCGTTTTTCTTTCTCTTGTTGAGAAACTGGATTCTGCGTGCCTTTATTTCCACGACAGTCCTGGAAGATCCGTCCTGCGCTTTCCATGTGCGGCTCTGCAATTCTCCGTCAACCAGGACGGCCGAACTTTTCTTCAGATTGTCACGGCAGCTTTCCGCCAGTTTGTTCCATGCGACTACACCGACGTAGCAGACATCTTCCTGCCACTGGTGATTGCTGTCCCGAAACCGCCTGTTGCAGGCAATTGAAAAATTGACCACAGGTGTTCCACCGGAATTCGTTTGCCTGAAAACAGGATCTTTGGTAAGATTTCCAGCGATAATAACGCTGTTTATTTCAGGCATTTTCAATTCGGCCATGACATCATCTCCGTTTTATTCTCAAAAGGAATCTTTTATCAGCTTACGTTCAAACAAATCCTGATTATCACTCTCCACCGGAAACGGAAGGACCGGATTCGGTTGTTGCATTGTCTTCAGGGCTGCCTATGACGACACTGTATTTCTCGACCCTCTTGCGCATTTCGAGGAGCGCACCGGTGAGATGGATGATGAGGTAACGCAGCAGGTCCTCTTCATAACGGAGCACCTTTTCAATCTCTGCGATTACAGGTGTTGCGGCCGTAAATTCGATGTGGGCGTAATAACCGATTGTTTTCTTCCTGATAGGATAGGCCGTCTTTCGCCTGCCAATCTCGAGGACATTGCTGATGCTGCCCCCTTTTTCAGTAATAACGCGCTGTACCATAGCCATCGTGGAAGCGATCGCTTCGTCCTGAAGCCCGCCGTCGATGAGTACCGTACATTCATAAAGCTTTGATGTTTCCATAGCGCAATGGTTAATAGTTGACTTTGTCGACTGCTTGCATGCGGCGGAAGTCAGGTATTGCGCCTACCATTCCCCTCGGATTCATCGTGTTTTCAGGCACGAAAAACACCACCTGCAAATTTGAACCTTCAAGGTAAAATTTTCACAGCACTTTTCCAATTATCCCGATTCATCGATCAGGCAAACGTGAGCTCGACAATTACCGGTGCGTGATCGGAGCTTTTTTCATCGAGGTCGACCCTGCTTCCCGCCACTTTTCCGACAAGCCCGCCAGAAAGATAGATGCAGTCTATCCGCCAGCCGAGGTTGCGTTCCCTTGCCATTTTCCAGTATGGCCACCAGGTGAAAAGATTGTTCACCGACGGGTTCAGATCCCGCATGATGTCAGACAAGCCGGACTCTATCTGGGCGCCAATTGCCGCTCGCTCTTCCGGCCTGAGGCCCACGGCGCCGGGTTTGTTCTGTGACCGATGCACATCGATATCGCGATGGGCGACGTTCATGTCTCCTGCAAGGATGACCTGCCGGCCTGACTGGAGCAGGGATTCGGCATAGGCCCTCAGGTTTTCGAGATAGTCGAGTTTTGCTCGATAATGCGCTTCGCTTTCCCCTCGTGGCACATAGGTGCCTATAAGCGTAAAGCGCTCCATGTGGAGCACCGCGGTGCGGTTTTCGATATCGAACGGAGGAATTTCCCATGCCGCTTCTCCTCCAATGCTCCCTTCGCGCATGAGTATACCTGTACCGCTGTACCCCTTCCGGATAACGGAACCGTTCCAGAATTTCCTGTAACCGGCGAGTGCACGTATTTCTTCAGGGATATCCTCCTCCGGGGCCTTGACCTCCTGCAGGACGAGCAGGTCGGGCTGCCGGCTTTCTACCCATGCCCGTAACGTCTCTTTTCTTGCCCGGATGCCGTTTATATTCCAGGATGCTATGATCATCAGAGGCTTTGATTGAGGTAATCAAGGATTTTTCCGGCGATTTCGCTTTCCTTCAGGTCGTTCATGCAGCGGAAATGGCCCTTCCGGCATGTATCGCGACCTATATGCGAACAGGGCCTGCAGCCCAGGCCCTGGACCTCGAACAACTCGAAGGGCACCTGATAGGGAAGAAAACCGAATGCCGGAACCGATGAACCGAAAAGCAGAAAAATCTTTTTTCCGAATGCCGAGGCCATGTGCATGAGCCCGGTGTCGTTCGCAAGCACGACATCGGAGCGCTCGAGCACGGCAGCTGACTGCAGGAAGGTTGTCCGGCCGGAAAGATCGATGATCTGTCCCCTGAACGCTTCCGGAACTGCCGCCACGATTTGTGCCGCAACGAGGGAGTCTTCCCCGCCTCCAAGAAGCACTGCTTTCAACGGTATCACTTCAAAAAGGGCGGCAAGAACCTTTGCGTACTTTTCCGCAGGGTAACGCTTCGTGGCATGCTTTGCTCCGGGGCAGACAGCAAGCAGCGGCGTTCCGGTTCCCGTTTCCGCGGCGGCGAAAATCCTGTCGCTGACCGAAGGAAAAAGTTCGCACCCTTTACCGTCGGGCTCCGGTCCTAACCCTGAAAGCGAAGCGCGATAGCGCTCAACAACAGAACGATAAGGTCCGGTTATATCGATGCCTGTTCTGACAAGCACCATTTTTTTCCAGGTGCGCTTCCGATATCTCACTACCTTTCCGGCTTTCAGATTCCCGATAAGCTTTATCGAACGGAAATTGTTCTGCAGGTCGATGACAAGATCGAATGGTCCCGTCGGTGGAGCATCAAGCGTATGAATGGCCGCGACATGCGGATTGCCGTCAAGAAGAGTCCTGAATGCGGGCTTTGTACAGTAATCGATCACGGCCCCGGGGAAAAATGCGGCAACCTCCCGCAGGAGCGGTGTCGTCAGGATGATGTCGCCGATTGAGCTCAAGCGCACCACCAGTATCTTTTTCACCGTGCTGTCCATTCCGTTAAGACCAGAACTCCCACCAGGCTCTGTAGCCGGTTTTTTTTGAATGCGGTACGGTAGTGCCGCCACCGGCGAGCCTTTTATCAATATCCCCCAGCATCTCTTCCCTGCCCGGAAGCTCCCCTTTGCGTTCTTCAATCATTTCCCTTGCCGTTTTCAGCGATTTCGCCCCCTCATCAGTATGACCGATTTCCAGAAGGGCGATTCCGCGGCTGAGCACCGCAGCGATCCAGAGTTTTCCGTCCTCCCTGTTCAGTTCTCCCCTGCGGTTGAAATAGTAGAGCGCCTGGTCTGCGGCAACAAGCGATTCATCGAATCTATCGAGCTTCCCGAGCGCTTCCGAAAGCCTCGCCTGGCAGAAGGCATCGAAACCCGCATGGTCGAACGCCTCCTCTGACGGAATTGTCCGGGATATCTCCATGGCTTTCCGGCAGCTTTCCGCAGCTTCTTCAAAGAGGCTCCGGAGAATCTGCCGCTCGGCTTCCGCAAGGCACATGTAGGAGTGGGCGACTTCTTTGAGTGGTTTCATAACGCTTCGATACTTCTTATGAGTAAAATCCGTAACCTGCGGGAGGAACATTCATAAGAACCCCGGGACTCCTGCAGTTCATTGAAAAACGAAAAGCCTGTCGAGCTCATCGGGAATTTCGGGTCGCCCCCGCCTGTTGAGCGCAGTTCCCGTTATTTTCGCATGGACAACCGTCTTCATATCCGGCATCCGGTAGATATCCTGGTAAAAGGCAAATCGCAGGGCGCTCTCCCTCTTCAGGTTCAGACACACCAGAAAGCGATCGCCGCTTTTCAGGGGGTGCTTGTAGTCAAGCTCGGCCCGGATCACCACGAGGTTGATCCCCTGACGTGTGTACTCGCTGAAATCGACGCCCTTTTCCCTGAGGAATACATGGCGGACATGTTCCAGGTAGTTCTGGTAAACGCTGTTGTTGACAATCCCCTGCATGTCGCACTCGTAATCGCGGACACTCATTTCGTGGCTGAAGGCATAGTCGCCTGCATCGATCTTCGGCGCTGTCATGTTTTCCTTTTCACGTACCAGTTTTCTTTTGTAACCGCCCTGTTCACCCGCCTCGCAACAACGACACTTTTCCGACAAGCTTGTCCCGGTAGCAGTCATCAATGGCAACAACGGTTTTTCCATTCACCACGGTCGGAAGAATCACGCTGCGACCGCAGGCTTCGTTGACCGCGTGCATCACCAGTTCGGAGCAGTACAGCCTCGAATCATCCTCTGCGTCGAAAGCGGGATCGAAGGGCCTGCCGAGGTATGACGAAGCGACAGCTGCGATGCGTTCCCTCATGCCCTGTGGAACATGGAGTCGGAAAAAGGCAAAATCGGATGCATCCGAAAGAAAATCCTCCAGACGCTCCAGCCTTACGTTCCCGACACCCGTGAGGCTGTGCGCATCCGAATGCACGACCCATGGCCTCCTGTTTCGGAATGTAATCACCCCGGTATGGGAAAACCGTTTATCCTTGAGGGAGGCATCCCTGAAATACGGAGACCAGAAACCGTTGCCGTAACGAAAAACGAGGTCACCGTCCCTGCATACCGATACGGTACGCTGCAGGTATAGTTTGCGGCGGACTGCATCGTCTGAAACGACCGTTACCGACGGTATCGCTCCAATGCATACAATAGCGGCAAGAAGAACAGGGATTTTATTTCCGCGTCTGCATATCGACTTTCCATTTGCCATCGACTTTCACCATATCTAACGTTTGCTCTTCCGCTTCCGGCTTTTCCCTGTATACAACCTGCGCAGTATTGTCCTTTACTGTTTCACTGACGAACGTGAAGCGGAAGTCCCGGTTCAGCGTCAGAGTCCCGAGGGAAGCGGCAAAATCGAGCATTTTGCCGGTAGGTTCGGTTGCATATTTTTTTGCTTCGGTGATTTTACCGTCAGCCAGATTCTCTGTGAATTTCTGTGCGGTGCTTCTCGGGTTATCGGCACAGGCGACAAGCATGAAAAAAGAAAAAAGGAACAAGAGGGGGAAAGAATACCTTTTCATCGAAAACTCCAGTGGTTATTGAAAAAACTTTTCTCAAGGTATCACATTTTCGGATAAGTGCAATAATGGGATGTGGGGTGTGGGGAATTCAGGACTGAGGACTGAAGGCTGAGGGAGGGATGTGGGGTGTGGGATAAAAAACAAAAGCCCAGGGTTTCCCATGGGCTTTTGTGATGAAAATCTCGGCGACGACCTACTCTCCCGCA
>JAAXVR010000055.1 GCA_013335405.1 Chlorobiaceae bacterium | reverse complement strand
CGGCTCACAACGTCTATCTCGACCTGCGAGAAAAATCGACCGATACCGGAAGCATGGTTTCGCATTACCTTGCCATACTCGGGTTCGTTTTCCTTACCTTCGGCCTGATATTCGGTGCCCTGTGGGCGAAAGAAGCCTGGGGACATTACTGGACCTGGGACCCGAAGGAAACCTGGGCTTTCCTCTCCTGGCTGGCTTACCTCGGCTACCTGCATGCCAACAGCTACAAGATCGACAGGGGCAAGCTGCAGTGGTACCTGGCTCTTTCATTCTTCGTGCTGCTGGTCTGCTGGTTCGGTGTCAACTACCTGCCCTCCTCCCAGAACAGCGTCCACACCTATACCAAGGGCTGATATTCTCCCAAGTCTGTGCGGTCTTCTCCCCGGAAGGCTGTTCAGGGAGCATTAACCAAGGCAATCGATCTCTTACCGGAAAGAAGATCGTTTTGCCATTTACAAAGAATCACCAGGACAGAGTAGTACAAAAACAGGACCCTCACCTGTAAATCCGGATATACGTTATAAATCAAACAGCGTTTTCTTTTGTATCTTTAAAAAGAGAAACAACCTGTCATCCGCTCTTCCTGCAGATTCTCACTTTTGAAATGCCATGCAATCGCATTGAAATTTCGAAAACAGGTAAAATCTTTATGTACGTTCCGGTAAAGCATTTTACATGATAAAAATTAACGCTGTCAGGATCATTCCTGGTTATATCGAAGGCATGAGAGAACCGTCGCTGGCGGCTCAATTCCTGCTTCCAAATGGTACCGATGAAAGCGTGGCAATTCAGGGCCTGCTGAAGTTGCTCGGCCCGTCGCTCTCCTCAGATCAACTTGATGCGCTCAAAGCTAATAACGGGAAAAAACCGTCCGATGCCATCAATGCAATTGCGACTGCAGTTTCCGGATTGCTGGCATCGGCGGGAATTCCGGTTCTCGACTCACCTGTTATCAGCGATTCCGGAAAAACATCGAAATCAAACAGGGAAAACAGCGTTTTCGAGGTTTTTTTCCCATCATATGAACCGCGCACAACACTACTGACACTGGAATGGGTCCTGAAAGTACTCAATAACCCGGATTACAGGCAAAAGCACCTCACCCCCTCCCTGCGCAATGAATTTGATCAACTGCTTCTGCGGCTTCAAGCAGTTGCACCAAAAGGGACCAACAACATTCGTTTTATTTATGCAGCTCATGCTCTTGGAATACCGGTTCTGCCATTACCCGGCAGTGTGTTTCTGTACGGCTGGGGGGCGAAAGGAAGATGGTTCCGCAGCAGTTTAAGCGATGAAACAAGAGCAATTAGCGTTGGCCATGCAAAAAACAAGTCGGCAACCAATGCACTCCTTCAGATGGGAGGTTTGCCTGTACCTCATGGTCTACTCGTAAACAGCGCTGCTGAAGCAGTCACCTTGGCAAAAAAAATCGGCTATCCCGTCGTCGTAAAACCAGCAGACCTCGACCAGGGGGCTGGAGTATATGCGGATTTACGAACCCCGCAGGAAGTTCACGATGCTTTTGAACAAGCAAGAAAACTGTCTGCACATATCATGCTGGAGAAGTATCTCAAGGGCACCGCATATCGCATCACTCTGGTTCGGGGAGAGCCTGTCGCTATCGTGAAACGACTGCCGGCAGGTGTAACCGGCGACGGGATTTCAACAATACATTCACTTGTCGAAAAAACGAACACCGATCCAAGGCGATCAACAAGACAATTTTCGATCATGAAGCCAATTGTCATTGACAATGAGGCCCGGCTCATACTTGAACGTCAAGGCCTGAACATGGACTCTGTCCCGAAGGATGGAGTGTTCATCGCTTTAAAACGTGCAGCCAATGTCTCCACTGGTGGAGATACCGTATTACTGAATACAGACGATATAGACAGCTCCTACATAGAACTGGCCAAGTGTGCAGCAGAGCTTCTTCGCCTCGATATCGCGGCTGTAGATTTCATTGCTGCCGGAAATATAGGAACCCCATTGCAGGAAAACGGGACAGCAATCATCGAAGTAAATGCCCAACCGCAGATGGGAACGATCCTTACCCATCTCCACGGCCAGATACTCAAAACATATGTCCAGGGTGATGGGACAATCCCGTCAATGCTTGTCTTCGGAACCGATCCGGATGAGTTTATCTGCGATGTCCGAAAACGATTCTCCGGCAATACACACGGTTTAGGCTCGGCTTCTTCAGAAGGCGTTTTCATCGGCGAAAAAAAAATCAGCCAAAAACGGCACGGCATGCTTGCCGCTGCACGTTCACTCCTGATCAATCCCGAAGTAACATCGCTGCTTCTGGCAATCGATCCTGATTCGCTGACGGGCGAGGGGATGCCCTTACCGTTCTGCCATCACCTTGTAATCGACAGCTGGCCGGAAAAAAGAACCGTATCGGAACAGATACTCTCCCTTTTTGAGAAGCATCTGCTCGGCAAGGTATGGATCGAACAAAATAATCCACTGCAAACTCAAATTGAGCAGCTGTTGGGTTCCGAAAAAATGCTTGTTTTCGAATCACGAGCCTCGAAACTCGACGCGATCGAAAAAGCACTTTGCGAGAACGGATATGAATAACGAAATATGCTGATTGCCAATTCACTCTTCCATGCGACAACCTCTGCTGCGCATCCAGATTGAACCAACCAACCGGTGCAATTTCAAATGCAGCTATTGCAGGCGCACCTGGTGGTCACGGCCGAACGGAGACATGACACTGGAAAAGTTTATGCTGGTGCTTGACAAAGTACCCACTGTCCCACGTATTCACCTGCAAGGCGTCGGGGAACCGCTACTCAACGGAGAGCTGTCGAAGATGGTTCGTTCTGCAAGGTCTTCCGGAGCCCGTGTCGGGACAACCACAAATGCGTCATTGATGACAAGGAATACTGCAACGGAACTGCTGAATGCCGGCATCAACCGGATAAACCTTTCGGTCGATACTCTTGACCCTCTTGCATTCCAACGCCTTCGTGCAGGCACAACAGTGACGTCGGTGATCAGAAAAATTTCCGCACTTGCCGACATTCGAAGCAAAACCCGTTACCCCGACACTCAACTTGCGCTGGCTCTCGTGGTCACTCCGTATGTGCTCGAAAAATTACAGGACATCATTCAACTGGCGGCAAATCTCGGTCTGGATGAAGTCTATATCCAGAACCTGAATTCCGTTTTCCTTACCACCAACAACAATGATTTGCAACAGTTATGCAGTATAGACCATGAAAAATACAGGGAAGCAACACTGACTGCGGGCATCAATGCTAAAAAAGCAGGAATCCGATTCCTCGCTCCGGATATTGATTGCGCCAACCATTCGTATCGTTGCCAGTGGCCCTTTCATGGCTGTAATATCACATGGGACGGTTTTGTCTCTCCCTGCTGTCTTCAACCTGATCCCGACCTGCTGAATTTCGGAAATCTTTTCGAGACAGACTTTGAAACAATCTGGCACAGCAGATCCTACCGCGATTTTCGTGCTCGAGTAACGGCTGATTGCGAACCAGTCTGCGCTGAATGCCCTGCTCGTTACGGAAATATGTGGCACCCTTCCGCTGATCCATATGCCAAATATGAATCATGACAGCTGCCAGAAAAATATCCAATCCGGAACCTCCCCTGGTATCGATCATTACACCGATCTATAACCGTACAGACTATTTTAATGAGACTATCGAGAGCGTTCTTGCCCAGACTTTCACCGACTGGGAACTTCTGATTATCGACGACGGTTCCGAGACTGATGAAAATCGGATAATTGCTGAGGAGTACTGTAAACGCGATAAACGCATTCATTACACTTACAGACCTCATGCCGGCACAAGCGCAGCACGCCATCACGGCATTGCTCTGGCAGAAGGCAAATACCTTGGATTCCTGGATTCGGATGACCGTTACCTGCCTCAAGGGCTTGAAATCCTTGTAAAAACCTTGCAGTCTTCAGAAGAAAATGTGAAAATGGTATATGGGGATTTTATCAAGTACTTTCAGTCAGAAAATCGATATCATCCAACACGCACAACACCTCCTCAGCCAAGACCCGGTTTATATTTCCAGTTTCTTATCCCTGGAGGCAATCCAGTTGCACCATGCGCATGCCTGACCGAACGGTCAGTTATTAACTCAATCGGAGGTTTCGACACGAGCTTTAAAACAATAGAAGATCGGGAGCTCTGGTCCAGGTTTGTCAGAATACACGATATAGCTCATATTCCCGAGAGGGTAGCAATATACAGAAAACATGAAAACCAGAAGACTCATGCACAATTCAATCCAGTCCGTCGTTTGGACAATGACAGACATGCCTTTCGTTTTTTCTCTGCTTTACCGATGAACGAGTGGTTTCCAAATGCAACGAGTTCATCGGCTCAAGCCAAAGCACTCGACCAGCTTGCACTGAAGTTATTGAACCGTCACAACACACCGTTCGATACAGCCCTTCACCTGCTGCGCCTGGCAGAGCATAAAAGCCCTTCACTGAACCGTCAGACTTTTATGGACAACCTTGAAAAGAAAATACCTCTTATCCTGCAAAACCAGTATGGCTGTACCGACCGAATTTCAATTCCCGAATTTTGAATGACATGCCTGTAAAAGATTCCAGTATTACTTCAGCCCGGCGGTACATCGACTTCCTTCTGATGCGCAAGGGCCAGGTTGAACTTCAGAACATACCAGGACAGTGCATTATCAATTATCTGCCTGATGTAAGCGACTCGATGAAAGCGTTATATCCGTACCGATCGATGACGCTCGGCATCACCAATCCCATGCAGCTGGATGTTTTCAGTCCAGATACAGGCCGACCGTTTGCCATGTCTCACGGCCTGCACGGGTCACCGATGGCCGCCGTTCAGCTGGAAGAACTCATCGCTCTTGGCTGCGAGGATTTTCTTGTTATCGGTCCTGCGGGTCACCCCACGGCAACAGACGGCCCCGAACTCGAACTCGGGGAATTGCTGCTCGCGACAAGTGCCTGGATTTTTGAAGGAACATCGCCTCATTACGGAGAGCATAAACAGTCAAAACCATCAGCTGAGGCTGTCAGACACCTGATAAGTACCCTGCAGGATCTCGAACTGCATTGCAGAAAAGGCGCAGTAGCGACAACCGACGCCCTTTACCGGGAAACCGGACCATTTCTCCGAAAACTTCTGGACCGCCAGATTCTTGCCATCGAAATGGAATTGTCCGCCCTGTTTACCGTGGCGCAGTTTCATGGCAAATCCATCGCTGGACTGCTTTTTATCAGCGACCTGGTAGGAATTGACGGCAGCTGGCATATCGCGCCTTCACCGAAAGTCTATAGAACAGTGGTAAGGCAGCTTACGGACATCGTCCTTGCCTTTATAAAACAATGACAATGCACAACAAAACTGTCGTCATTACCGGTGCGGCAGCTGGAATCGGTCTTGCTTCATCGCTCAGGTTTGCAAGGGCGGGTGCACGTATCTTTGGTCTTGACCGTAATCCGGTAATCGTTGAGCTACACCGGGAAATACCCGGTTTTACCGGACTTCAGTGCGATCTGACCGAGAAAGCGGAGATCCCTGCATTGCTGGGCAGCCTTGGCGCGGACAACATCGACGTGCTGGTCAACAATGCAGGCATCAACCCTGCTCCGTCAAGTCTTACCGAAACATCCGAGGACGTCTGGCACCGACTGCTTGAAACGAATCTGACGGGGACCTACAGAATTACCCAGGCAGTTCTTGAACGCATGCATCAGGGGGTGATCATCAATATCAGTTCAATTCTTGCTCTGTCTGGTGCCAGAAAAAATGCCGCATATGCGGCAACCAAAGGTGCCCTTGTCTCGCTGACCCGCGCAATGGCCAGAGATCATGGTCCTGCAATCCGCGTCAATTGCGTTTGCCCGGGTGCAGTGCAAACCGAAATGTTCGAAGAATATCTGAATCGTTGCGACGACAGGGAGGAAGAACGGGAGAGGATCAGGCGAGCGATCCCCCTGCAACGCCTTG
>JAAXVR010000030.1 GCA_013335405.1 Chlorobiaceae bacterium | reverse complement strand
GTATCGAACGGCCCCTCCCTTTCACGCCATCCCTTACGAAATTCCCCGAGGATGTGTTGCCGTCTATTTTCCGGAAGCCAACGCCCTCGTCCCGCGCCAGTCGCGCGACCGCCAGACAGATACGCCAGCCTGCAAATCGGTTCAGGTTACGATTACCCATCCATAAATCCCGGCCCGCTCTATTCCTGCGGAAATCGGGTGTTGCCTGTTTGCCGGTATTTATAATTACGGTATCCCGGAAACGACCGAAACGGGGGTGTTCCGTCGATAACGGATGTTGTGATAAGCTGTTGATTTTCGTTACTATTACTTGAAAGTCATACCGTCGGTTTTTTTCTTTTTTACGAAGGATGCAGCCGGAAAGAGCAATACCGGCCTTCATGTTCGATCACGGTGCCGGAGCTGAAGATTTTCATAGCCGGAGGTACTGCGAATGGCGGGTTAAACCGACTGGTTACGATTTCCGACAGCAGGTACAGGAGGGTAAATCATGAGTGAGATTGCTTCGATTTCCGGTGCTGGACGGGTGCTTGAACTTGAAAGCTCCGGATCGGCGAAAAAAATAGTTGACGCTTACGACGAGAAACGCGGGGCGTGGTCTTTTCGTTTCGACAGTTCCTTCTGGAAAGGTGTCAGGCATGCTCATCGATTGGGCAATCTGGGCAGGGGCTGCAAGGTCGCAATCATCGATTCTGGTTGCGACACGAAACGCAAACAACTCTGGAAGCATGTCGATCTTGTCCGGTCGTTTGTGAACGAATCTCCTGAACAAGATCCGGCGATGCACGGAACAGCAGTGGCTATGCTCATCAATGAAGTGGCACCAGAATGCCGTCTCGATATCTATCAAGTCTGCAGAAACGGTGTCCCTGACGAAGGCGCCCTGCTTGATGCCATCGAGGCTGCATCTGAAACGAATGCGCAGGTGATCAACCTGAGCATGTCTGTGCTCTCTCCGTTCAACTGCAGTATTGAGCAATTGAAGCAAGCCTTGACGAACGATGGCGGATCCCTGAAAAAATTTGCCCGCGAAGAGCCGCCATGCAGACTCTGTGAAGCAGCATCCGGGGCAGCCGCCGCAGGCAAGCTTTTTTTTGCTGCGGCGGGTAATAAAAACGCAATGACCTCTTGTCCTGCGCATGCCGACGGGGTCATAGCCGTAGGGTTTTCCGGAAGTACGGAAAAGACCATTACGGACGAAAAGGACGGAGGATCGCATAGTGCAGCCTTCGCCGCGCTACCCGGGGCATCACAGGCGGCGATCATCGATATTTCCCTGAAAGAGATCGATGGTGTTCTCGGCACGAGTTTCGCATCGCCGCTCTATTCCGGAGTGGGTGCGCTCGGACTGTCGAGGGCTGATCTGGATGCATATATTTCGGCGGTTAACGCTTCCTCGCTGCCTCAACTGGTGCATGGCATGATTGCTGCAGGTCAACTCTCTCCCGAAAAGGATGTAATCGAAAGCAACAGCCGGCTTTATCGGCATGCGATGTCAATGTTGCCTCACAATCATTGTGCTCACCAGTTATCCCTGAATCCCAAGATTTCCGTGACTGATCCCCTCCTCTGTTTTTCCTGCGGCCTGTTCGCCGAGCCCCTGATGGTCAATTACGGACTCTGGCTACTCATCACCGGTCAACTTGAAGAGGCGAAATCCATCCTTGGGGCGGCAAGGTCCATCGCGCCATGGAGCGCCGATGCGGCAGCCAATTCAGGGGCTGCGATGAGGGTTTCCGGAGATATCCCTTCAGCTGTTGATTTTTATGAAACCGCGCTTTCTCTCAGGCCGGGATTCGAGGTATACCTCTCGGAGCTTCGATGTCTGCGGGGAGGCGAAAAGGAAAACGGCAGGCCGGACTGGTGGCACCGTTTCCTGAAAAGGAGTTGACCGATAAATCTCAAAACAGGAGGAAAACGCCATGTCAAGACTGGTTGAACTGAAAACGAAGGAAGCCGGACGCCGTCAACTCGAACTGGCCGGCGGAGAAACCGGTGTACAGGAAAAACTGAAGGAATACGGCGAGCGCGTTGCAAAATATGTGCCCGCCGAAGTTCTCGCTTTCTACACCGCAGCAGTCCAGCTCATAATGACCAAAGAGGGTGATGAAAATACTCTTTTCCGTTTATGGGCCTTTGCTGTCATCGGCGTCATTGCCTGGGCAGGAACCCCCCTTTATCTCTCCATGTTCAGCAGCAATCCGAAAGAGCGGGGAGTTAACCAGATCATGGCATCGATTGCGTTTATCATCTGGGCTTATGCATACCCTGCCGGACTGTTTGCCGAACTGAATTTTCACGAACCGGTCATAGCGGGACTTGTGCTGATGGTTTTCAGTTTCGTGAGTGCCTTCATACAGCCCAAAGAGTAGATTGGTCCGATAGAGCGAAAATGAATGCTCATAACTACAGGGACTTACCTGATGAGAATCGCGCCGTTTGTTTTACGCGTTCTTGTCAGGTAAGTCCCTGTACGATAGTATCTGTTTTGAATGGGAGCCGGATTGCTCTTGATGCCGGGGTTTGTTCTCCGGTTCATCCAGGGTGGCCTTCAGAGAGAGACCTCCGTTTACCTGAAATGTCGGATAGAATGGGAAAGGAGCTTATGGTTTCGGAGTCGATCACCTTTATCCGGGCAGGGACAGCGCGACTGACAGCAGCTTGCCGATTCTTGAAGCCTGGCATGGAACAAACGGTTCTCGAAACATCGAAGCGCTTCGGTGTGCGAATGACAACTGACAAACGAGGCGATTATCTGATCGACCGGGGTGCATCATTCCAGTTGGACGGTTACTCGGTGATTGGCAGATTGGTCCGTGTTTCTGACTTTGACTGAATTATTTGTTCAGGTATTCGAGCAGTGCACTGAAGCCTATCTTTTCCTGTTCCAGACGGATGCGTTCGCCCCAGTGGTTACGGCAGAGCTTTTTGTAGAGTTCCTGCTCGTCGCCGGTCAGTCGTGAGAGGTTTGCTGTTACGGGGTGAGGTTCGATCTCCCAGAACTGGCGGTGTTCCAGGAGTGTGCGCTGGTCCATCAGGAAAGACGATGCATCGGGGAAGAGTTCCCTGAACTGGTTGAGGATAGCGAAACCGTGGGTGTCGATGTCGCCCCAGTAGAAGAGTTTACAGGTTTGCAGCCAGTCGATGGCGGCGAGGTTGCTGAAGCCGTAGCCTGCACCGAAAATGACCATGGCTTCGTGAACAGGAGGGAAGGCGAGGAAGTTGATTTCGTTTTCAGTGATGAAGATCGTTTCAGCGGCGAGGTTGAGCCGGGAGAAATCTTCCTGCGTGAGGGTGATATCCTGATCGATGCCGTTCGGCAGGAGTGCAAGTTCAGGGTCGAGTATCCTGAATCGCACTCGAAGGGGTTTGTCGCGGAAGCCGAAGCGTTTGCAGAAGTTGCCGGTTCCGGTACATTGAGTATCGATCATTTCCGGTGGCAGCGCGAGGTCGAGAAGTTCCGAGAGTACGGCCCGGTGGAGTTCGATGAATTTGCTGTGTATGCCGGGCAGGTCTATCTGCCGCAGATAGATGACGGGGCGGGGATGTGCGCGCAGCCACGCGACTGTCTGCAGTATGAGAGGCCAGACTTCTGTAAGTTCGAGGGCTCGCAGAGGCCGTTTCGCAAGCCAGGGGATGAGGCTGGGTTCGTGCTTGCGGGTCAGCTCGACCATTCCTGCGAACACTGCAGCGGCACGTTGTTTGCCTATGAACTTCAGGGCCTCTTGTGCTGCATCGATCCAGATTTCCGAGGGGATTTCGTTGCTTCCGAGTACGCGATGGTTGATCGTCCTCCAGACGATGCGGTAAGGTCCTGCGGCGCCGGACAGTTGTGCGATCCAGTCGCGCACTTCGGCGAAGTGTTCGCTCAGTTGCCTTGAATCCGGCCCTTTCAGTACCAGACGCAGGGGAAATAACTGCTCACCCTCCACCATCGAAGCGAGCAGCGTACCCCGGTTCCAGAGTTGCTGAACCTGGGCTTTCAGGTCGGAGGGGGTTGTCCAGTTCGTTGCTTTTGGGTTTTTCGGGCTGCTCATTGGGGCATCTTCTGTTTTTCGGCGCGGTACTCTTCGATGCTGAGGTTACGAAGCACGGAAGCGCGGCCATCCTGGTTGTGCACGAATCCGACGCTGGAGACGAAGGGTTCGATGATGTGGATTTTCTGCAACGGGGTGACGATGAGCAGCTGCAGGTTGAGCTGGGCGAAGAGTTGCAGGCCGTAGTGCGCCGATTCGTCGGATCCGCGTCCGAAGGCTTCGTCGATGACCACGAAGCGGAAGGAGCGCGAACGCACAGCCCCCCATTCGAGGCCGAACTGGTAGGCGAGGCTGGCGGCGAGCACCGTGTATGCGAGCTTCTCCTTCTGGCCGCCCGATTTGCCGCCCGAGTCGGTGTAGTGCTCGTGCTCGGTGTTGTCCTCACGCCACCGTTCACTGGCCGCAAAGACAAACCAGTTGCGCACGTCGGTCACCTTGGCTGTCCAGCGTCGGTCGAAGTCGGTGAATTCGTCTCGTCCGCGGAAGCGGTCAATG
This sequence comes from Chlorobiaceae bacterium, assembly GCA_013335405.1. GTDB lineage: Bacteria > Bacteroidota > Chlorobiia > Chlorobiales > Chlorobiaceae > Chlorobium. The sequence goes on along the minus strand of JAAXVR010000030.1, from coordinate 25,007 downwards.
ATCCTGCGCACCTGAAGAAACTTGGCTTCGGAATATTGAGCATTGTCCGAGCCGGTGAGGGCTCCTTCAGTGCAGCTCCGCAGTTCCGACTGGAAGTCGCGGATGTCGGCGTCGAGGCTCATCTGTGCTTCCAGGCTGATGTAGCGGCCGGGGTTATAGTCGATCTGGGTGAGCGATTCGTTGATGCGCCCGATGCGCTCTTTGATGGTTTCGCGTTCGCGGGCGAGCTGCGACTGGAAGTTGGCCACCTCGCGGATGGTGTTCTCGTTGAGCAGCTCCTTGAAGCGTCCCTCGAAGCGCGGCAGGTCGTCGGCCTGGAGCTGCTGGAGCATGGTGCGGTACTCGCTGGCTGATGCGATGTTGACATCGACCTCGCGGGTTTCGAGCTTCCACTTCCCGCTGTACCCGGTCATCGCCTGGATGATCTTTTCACCAAGGCGGGAGAGTTTTTTGTCTTCGGAGTCGATTTTTTCTTGCAGCCACTGGCGCATGTCACGCTCTCGATTGTCGCACGATTCGACGCTCAGCGAACGGCTCTCCGGCATCTCCGCCTGGAGGGTTTCGAGTCGTGAGAATCGTGCGGTGGTTTCGGAGCCGGCTTCATTCACGAACTGCCGGGCCTGTTTTTCAAGCTCCCTTGCGTCGCTGATCTTCTGTTCGGTCTTCGATCGCCTGCTTTTGCGTTCGTCGAGAAGGTTCTCGGTTTCACTGAGTTCTTTCTCCACCTTTTCGAGCTTTGCGGTAAGGGTGCGGAGCAGGTCTGAGGTGCTTTCGAGTTCGCGTTTTTCGGCTTCGAGTCGGGCGATCCCTATGGCAAAAGGTTGCCAGTCGAGGTCGTGGAAGTCGGGGTACTCGTCGAGGCGCGAGAGGATGGTGAGCCGCTCCTTCAGGGAGCTCTGCTCCTGTTGCAGCAACTTTATCCGGTTTTTCAGCTCGACAAGGCTGTCGCTTTTCCGGCAGGCATTTTCTTCGAGCACAGCGATCTTTGCGGCGTTTGTCCAGCCGAGCACGTAGCGGCTGCGGTCGTCGAGGTGGTGGCGGTCATCCTTTTCGTGGCGCTCGCCGGGCATCTTGATCTGTCCGGTCATCGTGATGGCCTTTTTCTCCCGGCGGAACTCTTCCTGGTCCATGCAGCAGACCAGGTCGAAGCGGTTGGCGATCTCCCGTTCGAGCCAGTCGAAGTGGGGAGAATCGGTCCTGATCATGAGCTTGTGCGGCAGTGTGGCGGGATTGTACGGCAGGGCTTCGCGGCGGGCCGGAGGGCGCACCCTGAAGTAGACGAGCCGTCCCTTGAGGTGGGTGCGGTCAACCCATTCGGCAACCTGGGCGTAGTGGCGGTCCGGCACAAGCAGCGAGAGAGCGAAGTTGCGCAGAAGACGTTCGATTGCCCCTTCCCATGCGCTCTCCGTATCGCGCACTTGGAGCAGTTCGCCCGCGAAGGGCATCTCCGCCTCGTCGATGCCGAGCGCCCGGCAGAGGTCGCGGCGCATGGCGATCTGGCGGTCGTCAATGTTGTTTTTGCGGGCTTTGAGACTCTCTATTTCTGTTGTGAGTTCCTGGTACTCCTTCTGCTCTTGGGTGACCAGGACGCCGGTTTCGTTCAGATCGTTCTGGACGCTCGCCTCGCGCTCTCCGGCGGTTTCGCGCATCGCTTCGTGCCCGGATCGTTGGTGGAGGAACTCCTCGACTGTGGTTGCGGGCGTTTCGCCGAGTGGCTTGAGCAGCTCGGCGTAGCGTATGGCGTTGCGCTTTTTGCGGTCAAGCTCCCCCTGCTTCACGCGGATTTCGGAGGAGAGGCTTTCGATGCGGTCACCGCCATTTTCGGCAATGGTGCGGCGCAGGTTACGTTCACGCTCCTGCGCTTCGCGTCGCTCCTGTTCAAGTCGCCGGACGGCGCTCTCATGGCGAAGAAGATCCTCTTCGAGGGAGGCAAGGCTGTGGTGGAGGAGGTCGAGCTTGAGGGAGGCGAACCAGGGTCGAAGGGCTTCGCGGCAGCAACGCAGCTCTTCGGTCGAGGAGGAGAGCTGTGCGTGGCGGTTGCAATCCTCAACGAGAGGCTCGAGCATCTCGATCTGCCGTTTGGCCTTGAGCACCGCTTCGTGTGCCCGGTTGAGGTCTTCAAAGTGGCGGATCAGGGCGGCGATGCGGGGCTCGACGTCGAAGGGTTCGAGCATGTGGCTGCGCACGAAGTCGGTGAGGTTGCCCACCGATTTAAGCGAGACGGTCTGGTGGAACAGTTCGAGTGCCTGATCGTTGTCAATGCCGAAACGGCGGCGGAACCATGAGCCATAAGGAGGGAAGCTGTCGAACATCTCGACACTGTTCGTGCGCAGGCGCTTTCGCAGGGCGGTGATCTCCGTACCGAATCCGGAGAAGCCGGAGGCGATGCTGAGGTCGTGCTCAGCGGCCGCATAAAGGCGGGCGGGCTGACCGGAGGGATCCTTCAGCCAGAAGACCTGGGCGAGGGTGACCGTTTTGTCGTATCCTTCGTTGTGGAAGACGCCGAGAATGACCGAGTAAGCGTTAGTGTCGCGCAGGGCGACCGGTTTGGCGCCGCCGCCGAGGGACTCCTGCCGCTCCGATTTGTAGAAGCCGAGCACGTAGGAGCGGAGCGAGCGCTCGCGGGTGTCGGCTCCGGCGGCCTTGTTGTATGCGATGCGCTGGCTCGGCACGAGCAGCGTGGTGACGGCATCGACCAGCGTCGATTTGCCGGAGCCGATGTCGCCCGTGAGGAGGCTGTTGCGGCCATCGAGGCGCAGCGTCCAGATGCGGCCGTCGAAGGTGCCCCAGTTGAACACTTCGAGGCGATGCAGGCGGAACCCGGCGAGGCGGTCGTCCGCGATGAATCCGAATTCAAGGGCTTCAGCCATTCTGCTCCTCCGTCGGTTGTCCGGTGAGCCGGCGGTATTCGTCGAGGCGGCGGTCGAAATCGGCCAGCCACTGGGCATCGACAAACGCCTTGATGATGCGGCGCACCTCGATCATCTGCTTTTCACCCCGAAGGCGGCGGATGAATCCCAGATCGGCGATCTTGTTAAGGGTGGCATCGACCTGGTCGATCAGCTTCACCTCGTTGCTGCCTGCGGGGTGAAAGATGCGGATCAGCTCGACCACCTCATCGCGTGAGAGGATGAGGCGCGTGTCGCCGCCGCCCGCATCGAACTCGGCAAGCTTTTTCCGGAACAGAGCGAGCAGGAGACTGACCGGGAAGGAGAGCTGGCGCCGAGCCACCAGACGGGGCATAGCGCCGGTTTGCTCCTCGTCGCCTGCGGGCTGGGAGCGAAGGAATGCATAGCCCTCCGCCTCGTCGAGTATAAGTTCGAGGCCGAGTATGGTTATGTAATCCCGCACGGTGGCTTGCAGGTTAAGCAGAGAGTTCCAGAGAGAAGGGTTCTCCTCCTGGTAGACTACCCCTTTGAGGAGGGTTACCACTACATGGGAAAGGTTCTGCGGTGCGGTTGCCCCTTGCAGGGGTTGGGTGTCGGCAGTGTTCATCGAGGAATTTCGAAAAAGTGAAAGTAACCCGGCAAGTTTCGTATCAATTTCTTGTTGAAGAAAGCATTAATTATTGAGTGTCTTCTCAGCCGGAAACTCTTGAAGGGAGAGTGGATTTTCCAATCCGCCATTCAACGGCGGACAGGAAAGTCCGCCTTCCTTTCTTACTTCTCACGGTCTCCAGTCCCTTCTTCACCGAAACGTAAAACTTTTTTCTTATTCATTTCTCACAAAGATAATGCGTGGAAGGATGGCCTTCCGGTTCACGTCGTTTTCTCCTTTCCATTCGATCCCTTCTTCGCTCTCTTCATCCACTGCCGTAAGCGGCCACTCTCCGGCTATCTGGAGGTAGGTGACGAGTTCGGCGAGACCATGACGCAGCGGATGGCGGGTGACCACCTCGCCGAGACTGATCTGGCTGTGCTCCTGCAGCGCCTTGCGGATGTTCTGCGACAGCTCGGCGCGATCAACGATCACCTGGGAGTAGAGCACGGCGGTGTCGATCTCGGCATCTCCCGTGTCGAGTGCCATGCCATCGATCAGCGGCTTGAAGGGCGGTCGGTAGAGAGGCCGTTCGAGTGGCAGCTCGATTGTGGCGGATGCGTCGGCAAGCGTCATGAAATTACCGGATGGCATCGCTTCGCGAAGGTTGAGTGCCTTGCTCTCGATCTCATGCAGAATGTCCATAATGCGCCGGTTTTCAAGCCATGCCTTGTCGTCGAGGAACTTGCGCAACTGTTCGGAGAGGCGGGCAACCGTGCGCTGTGTGTGCTCGCCGGCCTCCATCCAGTCGTAGTGCACCCGCCTCAGGCGCGGTTCGGGGCGCATTTCGACGACCGGCGGCAGACTGAGCACCTCTTCGAGCAGACCGGTCAGCTCCTCCTGGCGCTTCTGCGACATCAGGAAGTCCCAGAAGGCCCGGAAGCTTCTACCCTGGTCGGAGTCGGCAATGGCGTCGCGCTGGCCCATGATTTCCTCCAGCAGGGTACCCTTGGCGCCCTCCCAGAGGGCAATGCGCTCGCGTACACGCCGATCGAGGGTGCGGAAGTTGTGTTCCACCTCGCGGAAGTCTGTCAAAAGCTCACGAGCCAGTTGCAGGAACTGCTGGAAGCGGTCCTTGAGAGCCGAGTCCTCGAGCAGAAAGATTTCACCGGCATTGATGCGGGTGATCTCAGCGTCAATTTCCTCGCGCCGTCGGTTCAGCTCCGCAATCCGCACCTCCGGATCGGTCTGGCTGCCTGTGCTCATCTGGCGCAGCAGTTCGAAGAGGGTCAAGAGGCGCGACTCGGTGCCCACGAAGGTTCGTTCGGAGAGGCTTTCCAGCCAGGCCAGCGCCTTTTCGGTGGCGGGGGTGAGGTCATAGTGGGGCTCATCCTCTCCAACAGGATAGAATTTGCGCAACCACCCCTTGTCGTTCTCGGCCCAGTCGTTTAGGTAGCTTTGCGCCGAACCCGGGAAAGCGTTTTCTCCAAGCTGCCTGCGCAGGGCGAACAGCTCATCCTCAAGCGCTTCGACCAGATCAGCCTGGGAGAGAGACCGTACATTGGGGGCAATGAAGACACGGTGCAGGAACGACGCAACCAGCGGAACATGCTGGGCACGTAACAGTCTCCATGCCGGATGGTTCTGGCGGAGCAGGTCGAGGGTGGTGTAATCGAGAGCCACTTGCGAAGTCAGGTAAAAACCGTTAAATCGATATTCCTGCGCAGCCTGTGAGCAACAGCAGTATTTTCCGGACCGGATTGGTTCATTTAAAAGATTGCCTTGTTTCTTTGCAGCATGTTCTTACTCCGGCGATTACAGGTATAAATCAGGTTTTGCGCATATTGCCGTCCTGATGCCGATACAGTCGGAAGAAGAATCCATAACCATTGTATGAACAATAAGATGGATCCTTCACTGCGCAATGCTTCATTCAGGATGACAGGAAAAATATCGTACCTGTCCGGGACCTGTAATCGTTGCATGTTAAGGAAGATAAGGGATTATTCCATTCATCAGTTGTTTTACAGGGGGGGGTGAAATCCTCATTCCTAATTTTCGGGGCTCCGGTTTCTCCGGCTCCAGCCCCTTTTTCTGACACTTTCGCGGCACACATGACACTTGTTTAACGGTACATTTCAGGTACGCAACGACGAAAAAAAGAACTCTCAATATCGCGGTTACCGTTGAAGAGCATGGATTCGAAACAGAGATCATTCCTGAGGGTATCCGGAGCAATCGGAGGGTTCATTGCCGCAACCGCAGTTGCAGCAGTGGCAGTGATGACCGGCGGATTGCCGGGCATGCTTGTCGGTGCCGTTCTGATTACCTCTCTGGTTGCCGTATGTTATGCGGCGGCAGGTAAAACTGCCGGGCTTGCCTCCGGCGGGTTTATGCGGGGGTTTCTCATTGGACTCGATACCGGAGTGAACACCGTGCTCTCTGGCGTTATTTTCGGACCGATCGCCGGGATCATAACCGGCATCGTCAACGTTCTCGCAGCATTTGACTTTTTTACCCGCAGCAGGCTCTATCAAGCGGTTCTCGGCTGGTCAAGCTGGTTTATGCCGATGTCCTGGCCTGCGACCGGTCTCGGGCTTGTATGTTTTCTTCTGAATCTCATACCGGCGATGTTCGCTGCCAACCGGTCGGTTCGTATCAAAATCCACAGACTTACTCTCGACAGAGGAACGGGTACCATCGTTATGGAAGGCGGCTGGACATTTCTGCCCGGATTCCGGGGGGGCTTCAGCCTCGGCAATTTCGCTTTCGTCACCATGGACAGCGGGGTGACCGATCATGAAACGGGACACACGCTCAATGTAGCCGCTTTCGGTTCCATTTTTCATTTCATCGGAGCGATTGACCAGAATATTATCCGGTCTGTTCCTGAAAATGCCTATGCCGAACGATGCGCCGACAGCCATGTCCCCAATGCCGCAGCATATCGCCTGGCAGCAGGTCATGAACCGGTAATTCCCCTATGGGCATAAAATCCCGCACTGATATCGGGGCAGGGCAGGGGGGGGAGCAGCGTTTCGTTCGATACGGGCATGAGCGTACTTACGGATAGTATTGGTATTGGACGAAAAAAGATCGGACATGTCTTCACTGCTGCAGTTGCCGGGCGGCTGCATGTGCCACCTTATTGATATGGTCTTGCCTTAAAGAGTGCAAACCGGAAATCCGGTTTTCGCAGAATAACGCACGTCCTCCATGGACTTGTTCGCTGTGGAGGACGTGTCAGGGGAAAGGAGGCCTACCGTGCGATGAAAAGCATGTTCATGTTATCGTCATAGCGGGTCGAGAAACCTGCAAGGGTTTTCAGATCAACGACCGGCAGCATCGGTTCTCCTTTGCTGTCAGCAATGGGCATCGATAGTGCTGTCCTGTTTTCATTGACAAACGCTTCGGCAGAATTAACGGCGAATGTCATCACTGATTTTTCGTAACGAACGGCGATTTTGCCATCAGGTCGGAGTTCGACTGTACCACCGATGAATTCGAAAAAAGGGCGAAGAGGCACGTGCCATGTTCCTGCAACCATGGCAGGCGGTACCTTCAGAAGGGGAGCCCGCAGCATGTTTCCCCATACCACGAGTCGCGTCTCTGTTGCCCGTTCGGGCAACAAGGTGACCGGCTGGTCGGTGCCGCGGGCCTTGTCTATCGTGTAGCGGTCGATGGTTCTGCCGCTCTGGGTGAAAGCGGAAACCGTCAGTCTGTTGCCATCCACCTTGACGACGATGTAGTTTGGCTCGGTCTGAGGGTCATAAAAAAACGCGTTCCAGACCTTTTGGGAAAGGTCCTGGTAAGACTTGTTGCCACTGCGGCCGGTGACCAGATAGACTGTACCTTTCGCCGGGCTGTCGGTGAAGGTGTCCTCCCGTATCGGCCAGGTTCGGGAGTAGCCGTGATCATGTCCGTTGAAGACGATATCGACGCTGTGGCGGTCGATGACAGGCTGAAAGGCGGCTTTCAGGGCTTCGTTGGCCCTGCTGGCCTTGTTGTAGTAGAGCGTCTTGTGGAAAAAAACCAGTTTCCATTTCTTCCTGGTCGAAGCGAGATCCCGGTCGAGCCACTCGGCCTGCATGCGGAGCATGCCGGGGATGTAGCGCTCCTCTTCCTTTTCCTGGCTGTCAAGGATAGAGAAATGGACGTTTCCATAGTCGAACGAATAGACCTGTCCCTTGAGAGGAGCAGGGCCGTTCGGAGGAAGAGCGATCTGTGTTCTGAAGCTGGCAGGCAGGACGGTATGATTGGTTCCGGTCGATGTATAGGTTTCGTGGTTGCCGAGGACTGCCATGTTCGGGATTTTTTCGAGAACACTTCTTGCGGCTTCGAACCACTTTTCCCAATGGATCCTGCTCTCTCCTTCCTCCACGAGGTCGCCTACGTTCATCATGAATTTTACGTCGGGATTTGCGCGAAATGCGTTGTTCACAGTTCTGCCCCAAGGGCCGTATTCGGGATTCTCGACGTGGCCGCTCTGGGAGTCGCCGAATACGAGGAAACTGAACGGTCGTTCTTCAATGCGCCTGGTAGTGAAGGTGAATGACCTGCTCCATTCGCGACCGTTGCCCACCCGGAAGGTATATGCGGTACCGGGCTCGAGCCCGGCGAGAAACGTCCGGTTCACGATGATGGGATTTTTCTCCGATTCGACGGTCTCGATTGTGGCCGTTACGTTCTTTGCATGCTTCCACCCCGTGTTCCGGAAGCGGTCCGATCTGACATACTGCGCCATGCCGGGCACGGACGGATCATTCGCCCGCCAGGCCACGGTCCGGGTTGTTCCGGGGTCACCAGTCCATGTCATCAGCAGATGGTCGGTTTCTCCTCCGGCAATTCCCGTATCCGCCAGCAATCTGTCGATATCCAGCGGAAGCCCGGCAAGCAGAACTGCCGCTGCGCACCCTTTGATAAAAGCCCTGCGGCTGAACAGATTCGGTTCAGTAACCGGTTTTTCTTGCTGATTGCGGGCATGCTCCATCCGGCATTCTCCTTTTTTAATGATCAATAAACCGCCGGGTGGTTTCCTGACCTCTCTCCTGAAAGCGCTCCGGCTGTGTTTCTGAATATAAAAAGACCGGAGGGGCCGAATCTTTACGTTTTCGTTAAATCTCGATCGCTGCTGTTCCGCAATGCTGTCGTATCTCTTTTCGTGAATGCAGTTCGGATCCGGATCAGAAATCTTATCCGAGTGCATATGAAAACAACCGATCGTTCTTGCTCCTGGAGTTGACAAGCGGGAAAATTGCCGTGATTTACCGGCGATTATATTTTTTCGGGTACAACACCAAAGCTGAGATCAGCAGCGATTGTTCCCGATGATTGTTGCGGCAGAGCTTATAGGTCACTGATGCCAGGGATTTCGGCGCATGGTCAAGGTTGTTTATGCGGAAAACGGCGATGATGCAATCGTTTCTGAAAAAGAAAAAGCCATGCCACGGGCAAAGTCGGGCACGCATGAACGTTTCGGGGCGGAAATGCGATATCTGTGATTCTTCCTGAGGGGATCAGAATTCGAAAAAGAGTTTTTTCAGCTTTCTGCGGGCGCGGGAGAGCAGTTCTTCGACTCCGTTTTCGCTGAGGCGCAAGAGCGAGGCGATTTCACCGGGGCTCCGGTGTTCCTTTTCCGCCATGAGGTAGACCTCTTTTTCATCTTCGTCAAGCAAGCTGATGCAGCGCTCCATTTTCATGCCGTCGCTTTCCACTGCAGCTTCATGGGTCGAGGATGATGCTCCTGAACTCCTTTTATTGCCGAACAGCTCGTCTTGTGTTGCGGGCACTGGTTCCTCATCGCTCACTTCGCCGAAAAGACGGACGAACTGGTTGAAATCCAGCCCTTTCGCTTCGCAGGGTCGGATGCGATCTTCGAGGATATCGATGGCGAGAGTGCGGAATTTTTCACCGATTTCGGGAAGGCGTATGGCGAAGTCGAAACTGTCGTCCCTGTCGCGGGCATCGGTATTGTAAGGAACCTTCATCAGTACCGATATGCCTGCGGCTTCAGCGTATTTTTCCGCGATGCCGCTGTCGTCATCGCGGTTGACGATGATGCCGAGGAGCCTCGACTGGCCGCCGATGGTCTTGAAATAGTTGTTGGCCTGGCAGATGTTGTTGGCTGTGAAGATCGACTGCCGGTCGTTGCTCGTGACCAGGATGACCTGCTCGCTGAGCGAGCGGGCGAGCGGTGTGGCGAACCCTCCGCAGACGACGTCTCCGAGGAAATCCATCAGGATGATGTCGATGTCCCATTCGAAAATGCCGAGCTTTTCGAGCAGGTCGAAACCGGAGATTATCCCCCTGCCGCCGCATCCCCTTCCTACCTGTGGGCCTCCGAGTTCGATGCCGTAGATGGGCTGGGGAAAGTCGGGGATATCTTTGCGGAAAACGATGTCACTGATCGATACCTGGCGGTTCATGGCATTCTTTTCCGCGAATACATCCGTGACCGTCGGAAGCGGTATCCCGCCGAAAAGCGATGTGGTGGAGTCGTGTTTGGGATCGCAGCCAAGCTGAAGCACCCTTTTGCCCATGAGCGCCAGAGTCGCGCTGAGGTTCGTGGTCGTGAAGCTCTTGCCTATGCCGCCTTTTCCGTAGATCGCTATTGTTCTTGCTGCCATCGATTGTCCGTCAGGTTTTTCCTGTTACGTCGCAAGCGCTGAGGTCCGCCTGTTCATCAGGCTTCCAGTTAAGGACCATTTTCAGACAGTCCTGGTCGCTGAAGGCCTGAAGGTATGCTTTTGTGATATCTTCTCCGACGGTTTCCTGATGGGTGAATATCCTTTCGGCGTTGAGCTTTCGCTGCCTGATGAGTTCCCTCACCCGTTCGAGGTCCCCTTTCGCCCACTGTTTGGCGGCGATGAAGGAGAGCTCTTTCTGGAATGCCTGAGAATAGTCGATGTTCATTCGCTGGTAGTAACCGCCGAAAACGACAACGCCGTGGAATTTCAGGAAACGCAGACCCATGTCGATCGCGCTCATCACCCCTGTGCTGTCGATAAGCACATCGAACTCGTGACCGGCAAGAGCCACGGAAACGTCCTCTTTTTCCGGGTTCACTTTCAGGTCGGCCGATGAGAGTCCGAGGCGATGCTGGTGCGGTTCCGTTGCAGCAATCAGGGTTGCGCCCATATGTTTTGCAAGCTCTGCGGCGAGAATGCCGACCGCTCCCTGTCCGAGCACCAGGACTTTTTTCCCTGCGACCCGGGCGAGGTCCACGATATGAAGCGCCGTTGCTCCGAGAGGCAGGGCGATGCCGCATTTCGGGTTTTCTATTTCGTCAAGCATGGTGATGCTGTCGACCGGGCAGACAATATATTCAGAAGCTCCGCCGAATGCCGCGTTTACCCCTTCGTATCCAAAAGAGCCTGCAACGTATGCGAACCTGCCAATCAGGTTCTCGTTGACGTGCGCTCCTACCTCGGTGATCTTGCCGACGGTCTCATAGCCCGGGATGAAGGGGAATATGAATGGCCAGGACGGGATCAAGCCGTTGTAAGCCATTTTTTCCGTTCCGGTGCTGATCGAAGACCACCACGTTTCCACCAGCACATCGGTCGAAGAGAGCGGTTTCAGCGTGACTTCGCTCAGTTCGATCTGCCTCGGTCCCCTGAAGACGATGGCTTTTGCTTTCATGATCTCAGTTATTTTACCGGTTCCGCTCAAGCGGCCTGCTGCCGTTTGAGCATTTTTTCGTTGTGTTTCTCGAGAAGCAGCCTGATGACGAATTGCGCTGCGTTGACGAGGTAGCTCAGATAGGCGAGGAGCGCAGTCCATATCAGCGTCTCCTGGTCGAGCCCGACAAAAAACAGGATGAAGTAGGAGAGATGCACGATCATGGCGATTGCACTGCCGAAATCCTCCCAGAAGAATTCAGGAGCGAATGCGAAGGCGCCGAAAACCTCTTTTTCGAAAAACCCGCCGGTGATGAAAATAAGGAACAGCATGAACGTCTTCAGGGTGACGAAAAAGGTGATCCATGCAAAGTCGTCGATCCATATATGGGCTTTGAAGAGATAGGTGACCGTCAGGCCAAGAAGGAAAATGACAAACTGGATTGGAGCGAGGATGGCCTGCACTTTCGTCCATATCGACGCATTTCTGCGTGCAAGCTGTTCAGGAGTGTAACGGGGCATAGCGCAATAACTTCACTTATGATGGCGGAAAATTCAGTAACTGCTTTTGAAAAAAGTGGATGAATATAACAAAAAACGGTTCCGGCGGCAAGTGCGGCAACCCGTCAGTACCTGCTGCCGGCGATGTTCAGCGTATCGTCCAGTCGAAAGCGTTGTAGAGTGTTGAGATCAGGTTCACGTCTGCGTTCTGCACCCTGGAGCTGAACCCTTCGAGTTCGTCGTAGTAGTACAGGAACGTTCTCGGCTGTTCGTCGTGCAGAATCTGCTGGTAGCGTTTCCAGAGAAGACGCTTCCTTTCTTCGGGGACCGGACCGCTGAGCAGGGCGATGACCCCGTCCAGTTCGGTATTCCGGAACGCCGAAGAGTTGAACGGACGGCGCTCGAAATCGGAACCCCAGATCACGAGCTGGAAGGGGAGTGTTTCCGCAGCAAGTCCTGACAGTGCCGCATCGTAACGGTACTCGTTCTGGTTTTTGTTGAACACCAGACTTTCGTCGAATTTCAGGCGGCAGTCGATGCCGATCGAACGGAGGTTCTGCTGGATGATGGTTGCTGCATAGTTCCGCCGCGGGTTCCCGACCGGAGCAGCAAGTTCGAAAGAGAATTTTTTCCCGTTTTTCCGGAGTATGCCATCGGGGCCGGGTATCCAGCCGGCAGCCCTGAGCAGCTGTGCGGCTTTAGCGGGGTTGTAGGCATAGGGATCGAGCGATGTGTCGGCGATTTCCCTGTATGCCGGGGAAAGGGAAGTGTTCACGATCGTGGCATGATCAGGACCCATGAAGCCGTCGATGATGGACTCCCGGTCGATGGCGAAGGTCATCGCCTGTCGTACCATCCTGTCCCCGAAAAAGAGGTTCGGTTTCACCTGTTTTCCATTCCTCCATGCCTCTCCGTCGATATTCAGCCAGACGATGCTGTCGAAATAACGGTTCCTGACCGGTTTTACGACAATTGTCGAGGAGTTGCCTGAAATCCGGGGAAGGTCTTTTGGATTGATGCCACCGGCAGAGATCATGGCATCGATCTGGCCGGATTTCAGCATCGCCAGGCGGGTCGTGTATTCGGGAACGACGAGGAACACAAGTTTGCCGATGGATGCGGGTTTGGGCAGCCGCGAAAGAGGATTCGTGACAAGCACCAGCTTCGACTGGCGTTCCCATGACTCCAGTTTGAAGGGGCCTGCCCCGACAATCGGCAGCGAGGCGGCTTTCGGGCGGATATCCTTCGGAACGTAGTCTTTGAAAATATGTTCGGCGACGGGCATGAGGTCGTTGAAATGGTCGAGCACGATTTCTGGTGCGAGGGGTTTGTTGAAATGCAGCACCAGCGTCGAGTCGTCGGGTGTTTCAACGGCTTTCCCTATATCAGGGGACCCGTCGGGAAGGAGGAGCAGGTCGCGAAGGTAATCCTGCCTGGAACTTGCGATTTCAGGATTACTGTAAAGCGTGTAGGAAAACTTGAAATCGCGGGAGGTAACGTTCACTCCGTCTTGCCAGACAGCATCCCTGCGCAGGTGGAATGTCGCTTTTTTCCCGTCTGCTGAGAATTCCCAGCTATCGGCGGCATTTGGTCTGTAGGTGATTGTACCTTTTTCGGCATCGTAAAACGGCTTGACCAGTGCCGGGTAAATGAGGTTGCAGATCTCCCGCGACATGGAAAGCTGGATCAGAAGCGGGTTGAGATGGTCGAAATCGGCCGATATTGCGGTGACAATCTGTTGCTGCCTGATTTTTTCTGTATTCTGCTGGCATGACGTGCAGATGGAAAGGATCAGCAGGAGGAGAGTCCTGAAAAACCACTTTGGTTGTCCGGTTCGTGCCATGGAATTTTTTATTTTATTTTCAGGTAATGCATGATGTCTGCTTCCGTCTAGGAGGCGGCTGATGATAGCCGAGCCGATTTTTTACGACTTCACAAGGTAGGCAAGTTTATCGTTATTTTAAACCGTTCCCCCGGTCTGACAGGGTTTTCGTACGGATGGCATATGGTTTTATGCAGCCCGTTCCATCCGACGGTTTCGATGTACACTCTGTATACGCAAGATGCTCTCAACGTCTATACCGGAAATGCCGGAACATGGTACCTGCAGCAACCCATAAAACGATCGGCGATACGGTCTGCGCATGCATGCCTTGCTGTCGCAGGTATTCCCGACCGCTTCGGACAGCTCTGGTCAGGCTGCCGCTTCTGCTCATTTTTCTCTTCAGCCAGGTCCAGCCGGTTCTCGGCGGCGAGTTTGAAGGGCTTTACCAGGTAGGGAAAACACGCTGCAATGTGAAACCGGTAAAAATGGCTTACGAGGTCAAATGGGCGAAAGGCCATGGTTCGATGTTCTTTTTTTTCAGCCGTAAGACCCCGGAAGGGAAATACCTTTTCGTTTCGGAAAGCTTCAGGCACAAGGTCGATACCTTTCTGTTCGACGACAGCCTGTTGACGAGGGGGAAATTCATACGGTCGGACGGCAAGGTATTTTCACTCGGAAAAACCGGAAAATGATCACGGTGCGTCAAGTTTTCGAGGTTTTTTGAGGTTATGCCCGGAACAGGGCCATCTGTCAGGTTTCAGAAAAAGACAACAAGGGAGATCAATCAATGAAACTCGCACAACTGCTTACGATTGCAGGTCCGGTTCCGCTCGGAAGCCTGAAAGAATCGCAACTGAAAGAACTTCAGACGGCATTGAGCCAGCTCGGGTACCCTGCAGGAGAGAGCGACGGCCTGATAGGCCCGAAAACACGCAATGCATGGGCCGAGTTCAAGACCGATGTTTTCGAGGGAAACACCGGCATGATAGGGCCCGATTCGATTGCGGCCCTCAAACAGAAGCTCGGTGACATCGGAGGCGGGAAGTCATACGATTTTTCCACCAGGGAAGGGACGATAGCCGCCATCAGGGCGGAGTGCAGGGCCCAGGATCTCGGCCTTGACACCCAGGTCGCCTATGTGCTCGCCACGACTCAGTGGGAAACGGCACAGACGTTCAGGCCAGTCCGGGAAGCTTTCTGGGAGACCGAGGAATGGAGGAAAAAACATTTCCGTTATTATCCGTTCTACGGCCGGGGGTTCGTGCAGCTTACGTGGAAAAACAATTACGAAAAATATTCCAGGCTCCTCGGTATTGATCTGGTCAACAATCCTGATCTTGCGATGGAGCCCGCGACAGCGCTCTTCGTACTGGTTCACGGATTCAGGACCGGTACGTTCACCGGCAGGAAAATAACCGATTACATAACCATGAGCCACACCGATTTCATCAATGCGAGGCGCTGCATCAACGGCAGCGATCATGCAGGCGACATCGCCCGGCTTGCGGAAAAATTCCTTCGGTCCCTGTAAGCTGAAAAGCGGGAAGCCGCACGCTTGGATTGATGCCCTCTCTCGTCAGCAGGATGCGAAATTCCGGTTTATTCAACCTTAAATCATCGGACGATGGACCATATGACGAAACATTTCGGAATGGGATGGCTGCCCGACTATCCTGACTACAGGGATTATACCGTCGAACAGAACAAGGTGAGCGAAAGCCTGAAAAGGCTCGGTCAGAAAACATCCGTCAAGGCCATGCTTGCCGAGGCGGGTGCGGCAAAACCCGCAAAAAACCTCTCTTCATCAGCGGATTTGCGGCAATGGTGCTCACCTGTTGAAGAGCAGGGGAAGATAGGTTCATGCACTGCCCACGCCGCAGCAGGGATACTGGAATATTTCGAACGGCGCGCCTTCGGCAAGCATATCGACGCTTCGCGTCTCTTTCTCTACAAGGTGACACGCAACATGCTGAACATGAAAGGCGATACCGGGGCATTCCTTCGTTCAACAATGGGTGCGCTCGTGCTTCTCGGTGTTCCTCCCGAAGAGTACTGGCCCTACGTTGAGGAAGATTTCGACAAGGAGCCTTCCGCATTCTGCTATGCCTTCGCGCAGAACTACCAGGCAATAAGTTATTACCGCCTCGATCCGATCGGCACCCCGAAGGCTTCGCTTCTGAAGCAGATAAAAACAAACCTTACGGCAGGGCTTCCCTCGATGTTCGGGTTCACCGTCTTCAGTTCGATCGTACAGGCTGACAAGTCCGGCATGATTCCTTTCCCCACAAACGGAGAAAAGATCAAGGGGGGCCATGCGGTCGCTGTTTTCGGATACGACGACAAGGTGACCATAATGAACTCCGGTCCCGGGGCCATCGAAACGACCGGAGCTCTTCTGATAAGAAATTCCTGGGGAACAGGCTGGGGGGCCGGGGGTTATGGCTGGCTCCCATACGAATATGTCATGAAAGGACTTGCCACTGACTGGTGGTCGCTCCTGAAAAACGAGTGGATCGATACCGGTGAATTCAGGATATGAAAGGCAAGAGCATTCACAGGGTATGATGACCGCTCTTC
Source organism: Chlorobiaceae bacterium (assembly GCA_013335405.1). GTDB lineage: Bacteria > Bacteroidota > Chlorobiia > Chlorobiales > Chlorobiaceae > Chlorobium. The sequence continues at coordinate 9,008 of JAAXVR010000030.1, read as the reverse complement.
CGTGCCCGGTTTATTTCACGAAAGTGTAACAGATGCTGTCAGGTTTGTGAGGCTGTTATTGCGTATATAGCGGTGGAAGCCGTATTCAGGGACTCCCTGCTGTTTCTTCGCAAACAAGGCTGCAACGCGTGTTATGCTCCTTTCCCCCCCCTTGTGCTGCAGCCTTTCGCGGCAATGGACGGGAGCTTTCCTTTTATCTGATAATCATCGCTGTCATGAACGCCGTCAAACCATACAGGATCGTTGTTGAGTGGAGCGGGAACGAGGACTTTTTTTTCAGATGCGATTACGCACTCTGTGAGCTGCGGCAGGATGAAAAGAAGGGCGAATCGGATGTTTCAGGCGTTTTTCCCGTAATGACGAGAGCTATGGGGAATGTGCTGAGGAAGTTGAGAAATGAACATATTTCCTTTCCGTTGTTCCTTGTTTCCCTCGCGTTGAATCACCGGAACCTGCTGCAGGAAATTGACCAGCTCCTCCAGTTGCTTCACGGTCATCTCGATAAAAGGCAGCATGCCGGTTCTTTTACCTGCTTCGTTCGTTCGAAAAGCCCTGCTGAATGTCCGGGCCGCTTTGAAGAGCAGATCTTGTAAATCAGCAACGTTGTGCTGCCCGTGAAATTAAGGCTGAACATCGTTCTTCTCAGACATCCCGATTCCAGAAGATGCCTGATGAATTCATGCGTGGAATCTGTCTGCATTTCGCTTCGCTTCCGGCCGAACAGGTGGTGGTTATGAAGAACGGCCGGAGCAGGACTTTCTCCGGCGCACGTTCAGTTATTCTTCCATGAATTTCATTCCGTAACGCTCAGCAAGTGCCGGTGTGGCTTTTTTCCCGGTGTGCAGCACAGTCCTGCCGGATACCATGGCGCCTTCGAGCCGGGACTGGCTCATGTTTGCCCGCCACAGGGTTGCGCCCCTGAGATCGGCTTCACCCAGGTCGGCACGCTCCAGCTTCGATTCCCTGAAATCACACCCCCTGAGGTCTGCAAAACGAAGGTCTGCCTGTGAAAGGTCCGTCCCCCGGAATTCCGCTCCGGCAAGGGATGCATGGTTCAGATCGGCATAAGCGAGATTTTTCCTGCTGAATGGTGCTCCCTTGAGCACGACAGCCATCTGCCTGTTGTTTTTTCTCAGTTCGTTCCATCTCAGCGCGTTGCTTTTCAGCCTCTCGTACTGATCCCGGTCATAGGTGACAATGGCGGGCCCGTTGGATGAAAGGCGCCAGATATTTGCGGGTTTATCCTTGTTTCCTTTCCGCCTGTAGGGATTCACCGGTTTTTTATCCGGCACGGATGATCCCGCTGCCATGGACGGCAGCGACGCTGTTCTGTTCATACCGGCATTTTCAGAGGCGTCGTCAATTGTACTCTCGGCACTCCGGGTTACAAGAGCTGTTTCCACCCGAACCGGAGGATTGTTTTCGGTGAATGACGCCTGATGTTTCCCTGCCCATGAAGCGGTTGCGTATTTTCCGGTATCGAGCACCGTGATATCCGAGACCTTCGTTCCCTTGAGTTTTGCCCCTCCGAGGTTGGCACGCCAGAGGTAAGCTTCGCTCAGATCGGCCCCTTCGAGGTTCGCATGGACCAGTGATGCTTCGCGCAGGTTGGTGGCAGTAAGGTCGGTTTCGGAAAAATCGGTGTTGCGGCAATCGGCTTTTTTCAGTATGGCCCCTTTCAGCACGGCTTTTTTTAAGGTCGCGCTGTCCAGAATGGCGCTTTCAAGATCGGCTTCCCGCAGTTCAGAGCCCTCCATATCGGCATGCATCAGCATGCTTCCGGCAAGTTTGACATGGTCCATCCGGGCATTCCGGAGATTCGCGTTGCCGAGGTTCGACAGGCTGAGATCGCTTCCCGTCAGGTTTGCATTGTGCAGATCGGCTTTTTCAAGGTTCCTTCCCTTCAGGTTGGCTCCTGAAAGGTCCGGGAGCAGATCGGGACGGGCACGTCTCATGTTGTTCCATTCTTTGACGCCCGTATTGAGGGATGCCAGGTGATCGGCGTTGTATGCCATCGCTTGCGGGACCGGGAAAAGAATGGCGGCGATCAATAGTGACGGCAGAAAAGGTGACTTGTTTGTATGGATGTTCATGGTTCAGGGTTTTTTCGGGAATGTCCGAATTTCATGCCGGTTATACTTATTGGACAAACAGATATCAAACGATATTCCGGGCAGGATACCTTTCATAATCCGGCAACAACAGGTTGTATTCGCATTTCATCAGAGGAGATGAAATCGCGAAGTCCGCCGATGTATGGGTATGTTCCGGACGACGGCAATGCGCAGCCGGGCTTTAATTGCAAAAAAACCGTCCACATACTGCAGACGGTTTTTTTGCGCGTGGAAGTAGCAGCGATGCAAGCAACCTTCAAACAGAAGAGATCAATAGTTGTTCACATAACCGGTTTCGCTGATCATTTTCCTGCCTTCCGGTGTTTTGGCAAGGTCGATGAACTGCTTCACGGCGCCCGATGCCTGTCCATTGGTATACATGAAGAGCGGGCGGTGGATCGGGTAGCTGCCGTTTTTCACGTTGGCTGTCGTGGCATCGATACCGTTGACGCTGACCGCCTTGACGGCATCGTCAACAAAGCCCATACCGATGAATCCAATGGCTGATGGCGTGGAAGCGACGCGGTTCTTGACGGCGCCGTTGCTTGCCTGGGTTTCGGCTCTCTTGGTGATCGGGTTTTCCTTGCCCATCACAAGCTCCTTGAAGCTGTCCTGGGTTCCGCTGTTCGACTCGCGCTGGATCACGACGAACTGGGCGTTCGGTCCGCCGACCTGGCTCCAGTTGGTGTATTTGCCCATGTAGATGCCGCGGATCTGGTCTTTGGAAAGGTTATTGATGCGGTTGCTCGGGTGGACGACAATCGCCATGCCGTCGAGTGCGACGACATGTTCGACCGGGTTGACACCCTTGCCTTTGGCTGCGGCAACTTCGTTGTCCTTCATCGACCTCGACATGTTTGCGATATCGCAGGTTTTGTTGATGAGGCTCTTGGCACCGTTGCCGGAGCCCGATTCGCTCACCGTGACCTGCACGCCGGTGGTGCGGGTGAAGTGTTCGGCGAAAGCTTTCGCGATAGGACCGACAGTTGTGGAACCGTCGCAGACGATTTTGCCTGCGGCCATGGCGTTGCCTGAAGCCATAACGCCAAGCACGGCAGCGGAGAGTATTATTTTGCTGAAGAGTTTCATGGTGTTTGTTATAGAGATTGATAGTTGAGTTAAAAAGTCACGTCAAAAGAACTGAGTCGTTTCGTATTCCGGTAATTCGGGACCGCCCCGGAGAACAGTCAGGCAGCCCCGTCTACCGTCAACACAACCAGTCAGGAAAAGAACAGGCACACATTTGCCACATCAGAACTTCACGACGGCATCGGCCATGAAGGTATGAACCCTTGGGGAATCAACATCGATCTGCTGGAAGTTGAAGTAGGTGAACCCAAGGGTGAGGTTCTGCACGAGGTGGTAGACCAATCCGATCTTGAAACCCTCAAGGTCGGTGCCGAGGCCGTCGAACCTGTCGGAATCGGTAAATGCCGTCATGGCATCACGCTCGATATAGACATAGTCACCGTAGAGGGACCACTGTCCGGGCTGCTTGGCATCGCCGACCATCAGCTCGACCAGGTAGCTGTCCCTCTTGGAATCGTCGATACCTGTGTTAGGGCCTACGGTGGGCCAATCAGCCTGTGATGCGGTATTGAAGGCATACTGCGCGGTGATTTTCCAGGGGAGGGTTTCGGTGATCTGGCCGCCGACGTTGCCGAAGATTTCGACGATGTTGAAATCTTTCTGAATATAGTTTACTGCATTTTTGAAGGGGTTGCCGGAGGAATAAGATTTATTGAAATTGATATAATCATAGTAACCGACACCAAGCATGACGCGGATATCGCTCACCTCGGTCTTGTAACCAAGCTGGCCGGCGAAAAGGTAGGCATCCTTCGCATCATCAGGAGATACGACTTTCTCTTCCTTGAGGAAGTAGTAGCCGGCGACAGCATTCAGACCATCTTTTTCCTTGCCGAACCCGTCCTTGCCGTACTGCAGGGTGGCGCCTTCGAAGGTGAGGTCGCTGTCCCAGACGAGGTCGTTCACCGTCACGAGGGTGCTTCCTACCGACCGTTTACCGAGGATGATGTTGACATTGCCGTCGAACCACATCGGGTGGTAATCGATGAATGCTTCGTTGAGCAGGATGGTATCCGCGATGAACGCGTCGTCGAGCGATTCGTTGCGGGAAGTGGTTTCCGTGCCGCCGCTCGAAAGCTGCACACCGGCGGAAAGCTCTTCGTTGATCCATGGGTAGACGCCGATGCGGACGCGCAAGCGGTGACGGTCGCGGCTGTTTTCGCCATCGATGCTGTCGTAATCAGCGAGATCGGACTGGTAGCGGTAGCGGATATCGCCTTTCCAGTTCCAGTCCACGGCCTGTGCATTGTTGAACCCGAGGGATGCGGCCAAGCCGACAAGCAGGGCAATTTTTTTCATGATATTTTCAAGTTGGGTTGTGTGTGTTTTTCTTTTCGAAACTTCGAAATTCATATTCAAGACCTCGTAAACATACCATTAGTAGTGTTAAGGAATCGTTACAGGAGTGTTACAAGATTGCAAACAAATCGGCGCAGCCTGTAACCCCTCATAATTTCAGGTCCGTGACGATAACGGCGCCGTGGAACCTCCTGTCCGGGAACACCACGCGCCCTTTCGAATTGATGACGAGGTGCGGGTAGCCGGACTTTTCAAGCAGGAGCAGCAGCTTCTGCAACTCCTTTTTCCCGGCGGGCTTTATGATGATGTCTGCAAGGGCGTCGACTTTCTTCACATCGTGTTTTTTCAGGTCCTCACGAAGGAAAAAGTCCCCTTTGATTTCAGATCTCAGTTCCTCCAGACGCAGCATGGTTCCCTCCATAGTATTAACATGGTCCTGTTTTCAATAATCGGGGACAGCGTTTCAAGTCGACGATCCGCCAGGGGGAAGCAGTGTTCAGGAGACGATCGTTTTCGGGATTCTTCCCTTGCGTTCGAAAATCCCCTTCAGGCCTTCGGTCAGTTCCTGGTAAATCCTGCTTCTGCTGTCTTTGACGCGGCTGTAAAGCTTCAGGATATCGAGGGTGAGGATAATGCGGGTCGAGCTGCAGTTCAGTTCCCCGAACAGGTGCTTGCCGATAACTTCAAAGCCGAGAACCCTCGTGTGAAAATTCAGGGGGGAGTGTTTTTCCCCTTCAAAGACATCGGTGATGAAATGTGTGTAGTCGCGTTCTATGACTTCTGCAGTGGCTGTGCGCATGAGGTGGAGAGCGACCCTGTGGTTTTTGCGGAATTTTTCGAGAATCATGAACCTGCCGATTTCCACATACCTTCCGGAGCGTTTCATATGTTCGATGCTGATGCCGGGCATGAGCCTGACGCCGTACTCTTCAGGGATGTCGAGGGATGGGTCATATTGCAGGCGCAACAGCCCCGCAGGCAGTCCGTTCATTTTGGCGATGAACCAGGAGCAACTGCCGGTCGAGGAGATGTCGTCCGGGATCTGACCCTGCGTCGTTGATATCCAGTTCTTTTCAACACAGAACACCTGGTGAATGATTTCCAGGGCTGCCGCCCGGTCGGCTGCCGCCTCTATCCTGTTTACGGTTATACTGGACATGGTTGCTCCTCAAGGTTGTTGCGTTTGGGTTGCTGGCTGAATTTCAGTGCGGGACATGGTTCGCTGTAGCGTTTCCCTGACAGGCCGGAAAGGGTGAGCATGATCTCGTGGGTCACTTCTTCGGCCATCCGGTTCAATTCCATTCGAGATGTTCTTTCCTGTTCATGCAGAGAAAGGATCCTGAGGTACGCTTCGCTTTCTTTCCTGAAATGGAGCGGGCGTCCTATCCTTACTATCGTTCTGCCGACAGCGGGTATTCTGTTTTTTGTTATCCTGCAGTTGAAATCGATTCCCACAGGAACCACAGCGGCTCCGGTCCTGAGGGCGATGTGGGCTATTCCCGGCTTTCCCTTCATGAGACATGCCGGGTTTCTGTTGCGTCTGCCTTCTGGGAAGATGCCGATGCTTCGTCCGGACAATACTTTTGCACTGCATCTGCCAATCACGTCTTCCGGAGGGTTTGCCGGCCTGTCGGTTTCGATCCAGGGAAGTTTCGACCGTTTATTGTAGACATAGACTGGTTCACAGAGATCCATGAGATTTCCCAGGAGAGGTATTTTCCCGAACATCCAGTCGATCACGAAGCTTATGGTTTTTCCTCCCAGATGGTACATCAGGAAAGCCGGTACAAAGATGGCTTCAAAGGAATTGTTGTGGTTGAACGCGTAGATCCGGGCATCATGTTCTCCGGAAAGGTTGTCGAGGCCGGAGGCTTTGATCAGGAGGTAATTGGGGAGCATGAGCGCACGCAGCAGCAGTGCTTTGCCCGGGCTCAATAATGGCAGCGGCCTGAAAAAACATTCAAGATTGTTTTTCATTCGAGTTCCGGTTGCATGCGTAAACCCTTTTTCGGGTAATGAGTGCCGAACTGCATTATTTCCTAAGAAAGCGAAATAGTGTTGACGGATGGTTACGGTCCTGTAACGATTGTGTTAAAAGTGAAAAGAGCGATATGCAGCGCTCGTATTTCACCTCCGCCGGACGGAGGACCATCTCTTTCGTTTATCTCATCCTCCTGATATCGATGGAACGTGCCGGTTATCGTCATCTCATGCCGATCACCCTTTCCGAGGCTACCTTGAACAAGTAAGGATTACCCTCTTAATGCAATGCTTTTTTCTGTATCGGTCAGGCCAGGAGGTTAATTCGGGAAAAAATGTAGTCGAGGGAATCTTCATTCAGGACGATTTTCGAGAATGCCGTCGAACCGAGTTTCGTCGGACTGTTGTCCCTCTCGCTGATGAACCTCCGGTTCTGTTTTCCGTTGTACCAGTAGACAAGCCTGATGGTCCCGGAGTCGATTTCGATGGCAGTGATTCCGCGTTTGCCGATGGTACACCCCGAGTTGAAGACGCTGGGGATGGTTATTTCATCGTAAATGCCGCCGCCGAGCCTTTTTCTTTTCGCCTTTGCAGAACATGCGGAAAGTTCCGCTTTCAGTTCGCCGATGCGTTGTTTCGTTCTGGCGCGTTTCTCTTCGTCAAGGGAAGGGTAAGCCCTGCAGAGCTCTTCGATCCTGTAGTTGAGGTAATCGACTTTTGAGAGTGACTCGAACAATGGGCGGTGGGTATGACCGATGATGGATACGATCCTCTGCCTGTTGGAAAAGTCGTAGATCGTTTTTTCAATGGCGAACTGTTTCCTGTTGTTGTATGCGACCGAAAAATTTTTTATCCCCGCGGGTTTTGCCAGATAACGCAGGAGGAATACAACGGTTTTATTGAGCAGGGAATATTGTTCCCATAAATGGACCGATACCTGATGACCGTGGAAAACAAGCAGGTTGTCATCGCCATAGCTGAATCTGACCGCATCGGCCATCGATTCGGCAAGCGGGTAGCTTTCCCGCGAGGGCAGCACGGCGTCATGGTTGCCGTAGGTTTTCCAGAAAAAACCGTTCTGCCGGAATTCCAGGAACAGGTCGAACATCTCCGCCCATCTGGAGGTTATGCTTTCAAGGGGGAACTTGAAGAGCTCCTCGATGTCCCCGTTGAGCACCAGGCTGAATTTACCTGGCAGGTAGCAGCTCTGGAGCATGGCCTTTACAAGGGGAGCATTTGCCCTGAATTCATCATGGATGCCGCCGTTTCCCATATGCAGATCGCTGAGAATGACAACCCGGGAGGTTTGATCGAGATTCACCTTCACCGCATTGTGGAACAGGCGTTTGAGATGGAGGTGCTTTCTTCTCTGATGCCTCATCGTTTTCGTGGATCCGGATTTCAGGATAAACAGCCTCTGTTTTGCCGACAGGCGTCACTCACTTTATGCATCCTCCCCTGTGGAGGAATATTGACACGGCATCATTTTTCCTTATGGCTTCCTTGACCGCTTCGATGTTCTTTGTGCAGCGAAGCAGGGTTTTCCACGAACTGAAATGACGTTCTTCGTGGAAATCCGAGTTCGCGAGGTAAGGGAATTTTTTCAATCCTATACTGTTGAAAAGATCGTCGCGGTTGGCTACTTCCCAGGAGTCGAACATGGTCGAAAACCGGTCCATGTTCGACCAGAGATATTCAGACGGCGCTGCTCCGGAATGGTTCCTGACAGCCGGATGGCAAGCGACCGATATGCCTCCCTGATTCCTGATATCCTGCAGGATATCTTCAACTTCGAGATCGGGGTTGAGCGCATCTGTGTTGTCGATGGCAAGGATGTGGAATTTCCTGGTATCATTGGTCAGTTCGATACCCGGCAGAAGAAGCATGTTATATGTTTCCATGGCATAATGAGCAGCATCCCTCAATTCCCTCCGGTAATCTGCATATCGGTCCGGCTCGATGCTGGAGTGTTTTCCGTATTTTTCCTTCTCTTTCAGCAATGAACGGGAATCCAGAAGATGATCGGTAATGGCGATGGCGTCGAATCCGGATTGACCATATAACTCCACGACCTCTTTCAGTGACAGGGATCCGTCGCTCCATGTCGTATGGATATGAAAATCGCAATACAGCCACTCCATGCTTTCGGACTTTTATCGGTTTGGGGAACCCCTGTATCTCTGCTGCCAATACCCGCGCTCTGTCATAGTGCATTATGACCTTCTTAAGGTAGGATTCCGGTTCATCCTTCGTTGTTACATCTCTGTGAATTATGCATATGGCGATCCTTTCCCTCGCGTTCGGCTCGGTATGCCGGCAGGCTTTGAAACACAAGAGGATTTCCTTCATCCCGCCTTTTTCCGCCTGTATTTTCGCCGGGCTCTGTTTGTTTGCAAAGATGTAACAAAGGTGTCATTGGATGGTATGGGGCCGACTGATAGATTAGGAGCAAGAAAACAAGCAGACGGATTGCCCTGGGGATAAACGGGATTGAAAAAGAAACACGTATGACGGAAAACGAAAGCA
>JAAXVR010000002.1 GCA_013335405.1 Chlorobiaceae bacterium | reverse complement strand
CTTTATTTTATTAAGTGTTTTCTTGTATATTGAACCTGTCCCACCCCCAGAAATTGCAGTACTCGTTGTAACGCTATTGATTTTTCAAACACAACTGACAGGCAATTTTTTCAGCTTCAGGAAAAAATAACACACACACAACCATGAAAAGAAGAACCATTGCGCTCATTGCGCTCCTCGTCGCATTGGGGGCCGGAAATGCGAATGCGGCATCCCTGACGGTGAACGACGCCATCCCGACGACACTCAGCAACGCCATCTCGACCGCAAACGGTAATGGAGATCCATCCAATACCATCGTATTCGGCGGTAATTACAACATCTCCACCTCCAACACCTCGGATTTTACGCTCATTACCAAAAACCTGGTTTTTGACACCGCTAACGGTCCCGTTTCGCTGAGCAGCTCGGTTGTCGGAATCGGCAACCCGTTGCTGAAAACAGGCTTTTCGAACCCTACCCTGACCCTTCCGGAGAATTTATCGGTATATGCAGAAGGACAGGGATTTGTCACCGCCGTTTTCGGTTATCAGGACCTCAACATCACCGCAGCAGGTGACGGCATCGGCAATTTTTCGGCCAACAGCAACAACGGAAGTTTTACCAGCGCCCTCTATGCGTTCAGGAACCTGAACGTCACGGGGGATATCTCCGGTGATATCAGTGCCGAATCGGAAGGCACCGGTTTTGCCGGGAACTTCGCTTACGGACTCAACGCAGGCAGAAACATTTCCGTTACCGGCGATATTGACCGGTCGAGCGATATCACTGCGATCGCAGAGGGTTCGAATGCCTATGGCATGAATGCCGGTTGGGGCATCAGCATCGGTGAAGACATGGACGGTGATATATCGGCTACCGCATCCACAGGGAGTTTCGCTTACGGCATGAATGCCGGCCGTGCCATCAGCATCGGCGAGGATATCGGAAGGAACAGCGAGATCTCGGCCAATGCATCCGGCTCGAGAGCATACGGAATGAATGCCGGTTGGGGCATCAGCATCGGTGAAGACATGGACGGCGATATATCCGCTACCGCTTCCACAGGGAGTTTCGCTTACGGCATGAATGCCGGTTGGGGCATCTCCATCGGAGACGATCTGGACGGTGATATATCGGCTGCCGCATCCACAGGGAATTTCGCTTACGGCATGAATGCCAACGGAAATATATCGATCGGTGACGATATCGGAAGGCGCAGTGATATCACGGCTTATGCCGGTAATTCCTGGGCTTACGGCATGAGCTCCGGTTTCGGAAGCATCAGCATCTCTGACGACCTGCAGGGCGATATATCCGCGACAGCAGAGAACGGCAGTTATTCCGCAGGCATCTCTGCAGGATGGGACGTCACTATCGGTGATGATCTGTCGAGAAGGGGCGATGTCACGGCATATTCCGGCCAGAACTTCGCGACAGGTATCCTTGCCGGACGCAATATCATCATCGGCGGCGAGCTTGCCGGCGAAGTGAGTGCGACCGCCAATACAGGGCGTGCCGCGGCCGGCCTTTCTGCCGGAGGGAGCATTTACGGCAGCTATGATTTGACAACTTACACACCTCTTCTGATATCAGGCTCGGTCAGTGCTACCGCCTATGGAGAAGCTGCAGGCATCCAGGCATACGGGCCCATGCACCTCGACATCACCGGGACGGTCTCGGGCAACGATACAAGCCCTGCTGACCTCGGCTATGCGATCCGTTCCGGAGGCTTCAATTTTTCCGGCGGTTTCGCATCATCAATTGCATCCCTGGACTCCATCACGGTCAGGGATGACGGCCAGCTTACCGGCAACGTCGACCTCGGTGCGGGTGCCGACAGCATGTGGGTGAAGGATTCGGCTATCATCAGCACGGTTCCTACCCTTTCCGGCGGCTACAACGGCATCGTCATTGAAAACGACACGCTGACCTTCGACGGATGGACCGGCACCCTCGGCAACGTGGTTACCGACTGGGAAACCATCCTCGTTACCAACTCTTCCACGGTCGACCTCGGCGCAGACAAGATCATCGCACCATCGACCGGAAACACGCTTGTGATGACCATCGACCCCGGCTCCGTCGTGAAAGCCATGGGCAGTTCCCCGGGAACCTACACGATCGCCGGCGTACTTGCCGATAACGGAACGCTGGACCTGATGGACAATGCTGTCGATGACGAAGTGACGGTGACGGGCAACTACAGCGGCACCGGATACCTTCGTCTCGATGCCGACCTGAGCACCAGCAACAAGATCTCGGATGAGCGCCTGATCGTTGGCGGAAACGCCTCCGGACCGACCACGGTCATTGTCAACAATGTCGTAAGCCCGGTGGCGGTGACCGAAGGTGACGGCGTTGAGATCATCACCGTAGACGGAACAAGCTCCGCTGGAGCTTTCGTCCTCGGTAACCCGAACAATTTCGGCCCGTTTGCGGTCAGCCTCGTTGAAGGTGCCGATGAAGACTGGTACCTGCAGTCTCCGGGCTATCGCGAGGAAGCCGCCGTGCTGCAGGCTGTAACGCCGTTCATCGAAAAACTCGGCTACGAATCGATACCGCGCTTCCATGAACGCCGCACCTACACCTGGTTCTCCGACAAAAACGCGGAAAAATCAGCATTCTGGGTAAGGAGCTACGGCAGCAAATACCGCCTCGGCATGAGCGGTGACGCGGCAACAGAGCTCGACGGCTACAGCGGCGGAATGCAGATCGGCACCGATATTGCTGCTGGCGGAAAAGATACCAGGCACAACATCGGCCTGTATGCAGGAATCGGTTATAACGAAGCGGATGTCGCGGGACTCAGGAGCGACCTGGCGGGTAAACTGAACGACACGGCGTATTCGATCGGAGCTTATGTTACGGTGCACAATCCCGACAAGTTCTATATCGAAGGTGTTGCCCAGGCCACCAATCACAACATCGACATCGATTATCTGACCTATCCGAAACACGAAGTCGATATCTGGAGTTACCTCGGCTCACTCGAAGTCGGTGTCGGCATTCCGTTCAGCAGCTGCTTCACCCTTCAGCCTCAGGCGCAGCTGGTCTACCAGCACACCGGCGGATTCGGGATCTACACCCCGATGCTGACAGGCGATGTTGACATTGCCGAACATGATGCGCTGCAGGGCCGGCTCGGGATAACCGGCATGTTCAAGTCCTGTGAGTATGATTTCAATCCTTTCTTCGAAATCAACCTGATCAAGGACTTCAGCGACAGCAACAGCGTAACCTATCGTTTTACCGACGCACTCTACGCAGATACCAAAGAGCCGGTTACATTGTCTTCGAAGCCGGAAACCCTCTTCCTCGGAGGGGCGATCGGTATCAGCAGGAAGGTATCGGAAAAGAACAATCTCACTTACTTCCTGAAAGCTGAAGCGATCTATGGGTTGAAAGACCTCGCATCCTACAATTACAGACTCAATGTAGGTATCCGGAAAATGTTCTGAAAAGCATTCATGCTGACATAACTCTACAGGGGCGGTTCTCACGAACCGCCCTTTTTTTTCACAAATTATTGACTCATGGTATCACGGTCCAAAGCTGAGCTCACCTCTTCGCACTTCCATATTCGAAGAGCGGAAGAAAAGATTCAAGCACCCGGACGGATTATAACAGAAGGAAGAGAGAGGCTTGTTCGTCCGAACTTTTCGTCAGCAGAAAAAGCCCGGACGAACAAGATATTACAGCGACTCGCGGATGATTTTCTCTTTTTCGGAAAAGAGCTTCGCGTGAAGGAACTCCCTGTTCATGCGGGAGATATTGACGACTGAAATGCTCTTGGGACATTCGGCTTCACAGGCATACGTGTTGCTGCAGCTGCCGAAGCCCAGCTCGTCCATGCGGGCAACCATGCTCTGCACCCTTTTCGAGGCTTCGACCCTTCCCTGGGGAAGCTGGGCGAGATGGGATACTTTCGCACCTATGAAAAGCATGGCAGCGGCATTGGAACATGACGCAACGCAGGCCCCGCAGCCGATGCAGGTGGCCGCATCGAACGCCGAATCGGCATCGTGTTTCGGCACCGGCAAAGTGTTGGCATCAGGGACTCCCCCGGAATTGACGGAAATATACCCTCCTGCCTGAATGATCCTGTCAAAAGCGCTGCGATCCACGATAAGGTCCCTGATGACAGGAAAAGCCCGTGCCCGCCATGGTTCGATATGGATCGTTTCACCATCCCTGAAGGAGCGCATGTGGAGCTGGCAGGTGGTTACCCCCTTTACCGGTCCATGCGGACGGCCGTTGATATAGAGGCTGCAGGTCCCGCAGATCCCCTCCCTGCAATCATGGTCGAAAGCCACCGGGTCGCTTCCGCTTGTTATCAGCTGCTGGTTCAGGGTATCGAGCATTTCGAAGAACGAACTGTCCGGAGAAATTCCGGTAACGTCGTAGGAAACCATTCCTCCTTTGGCTTTTGCGTTCTTCTGTCTCCAGATTTTCAGTTTGAAGTTCATGATGTCCTGTTATTTGTAGCTCCTCTGGGAAAGCTTGATCTCTTTGAATTGAAGGTCCTCTCTGTGCATCTGGGCGGCAATTTCGCGCCCCTTGTACTCCCAGGCGGCAACATAGGCGAACTGGCTGTCGTCGCGAAGCGCCTCGCCGTCGTTTGTCTGGTACTCTTCCCTGAAATGACCGCCGCACGATTCCCGCCGCTGCAGGGCATCGCGCACCATGAGCTCTCCGAGGTCGATGAAATCGGCAACCCTGCATGCCTTCTCGATCTCGGGGTTGTATTCGTCCATCGCTCCGGGAATTTTAACCCCTTTGGCATAGTCGTGGCGAAGTTCCGTGAGGAGATAGAGGGCTTCTGTAAGGCCGGCATCGTTTCGTGCCATGCCGCAATGCTCCCACATGATCTTGCCGAGGCGCCGGTGGAAATGGTCAACTGGTTCTTTTCCTCCGCTGTTTTTCAATTTGTTCAGGCGGTCAGCCACGTCATCCGATGCCGCTTTGAACTCGGAAAGAGCAGTATCGATGCGTGGTGTATGGATTTCATTTGCAAGATAGTTGCCGATTGTATACGGAAGCACGAAATATCCGTCGGCAAGCCCCTGCATGAGGGCCGATGCCCCGAGGCGGTTCGCCCCGTGGTCAGAAAAATTGCACTCTCCGATGGCAAACAGGCCCGGGATGGTCGTCATCAGGTCATAGTCTACCCAAAGCCCTCCCATGGTATAATGGACGGCAGGGTAGATCATCATCGGCATTTCATAGGGACTTTCAGCCACGATCTGCTCGTACATCTGGAACAGGTTGCCATAGAGGGCATCGATGGTGTCGTGCCCCTTGCGCTTGATCGCATCGGCAAAATCGAGGAAAACCGCCACACCGGTGCTGCCGACACCGAATCCTGCGTCACAGCGTTCTTTCGCCGCACGTGAAGCAACGTCTCGGGGAACCAGGTTGCCGAATGCCGGATACCGGCGCTCCAGGTAGTAATCACGGTCCTGCTCGGGTATGTCGGACGCTTTTATCTCCTTGTTGCGCAGTCTTTCCACATCCTTCATTTTGGCAGGGACCCATATCCTGCCGTCGTTGCGGAGGCTTTCGCTCATCAGGGTGAGTTTCGACTGGTAATCGCCATGTACAGGAATGCAGGTGGGGTGGATCTGTGTGAAACAGGGATTTGCGAAAAGCGCTCCTTTCCTGTATGCGCTCCAGGCAGGCGTGACGTTGGAACCCATTGCATTCGTGGAAAGGTAAAAAACGTTGCCGTAACCGCCATTTGCCAGTACGACCGTATGGGCCGAATGCCTTTCTATTTCACCAGTTACGAGGTTTCGCGCAATGATTCCCCTTGCCTTGCCGTCGACGACCACGATATCGAGAACGTCGCGACGGTTGAAAAGCTCGACCTTCCCGGAAGCGATCTGCCTGCTGAGAGCGCCATACGCTCCGAGAAGAAGCTGCTGCCCGGTCTGTCCCCTCGCATAGAAAGTCCTCGATACCTGCGCGCCGCCGAAGGAACGGTTGGTGAGAAGTCCTCCGTATTCCCTTGCAAAAGGGACTCCCTGGGCAACACAAAGGTCGATGATGCTGGTACTTACGTCGGCAAGACGATAGACGTTCGCTTCACGTGCGCGGTAATCACCGCCCTTGATGGTGTCGTAGAAGAGCCGGTAAACGCTGTCACCGTCATTCTGGTAGTTCTTCGCTGCATTGATCCCGCCCTGGGCGGCGATACTGTGGGCCCGTCTGGGTGTATCCTGGTAACAGAAAACTTTCACGTTGTACCCGAGCTCGCCGAGCGTCGCGGCTGCCGATGCCCCCGCAAGGCCGGTACCGACCACGATAATGTCAAGCTTTCTCTTGTTGTTGGGGTTTACCAGTTTGCAGCCCGCTTTGTAGGCTTTCCATTTTTCAGCCAGCGGACCATCGGGAATCCTCGCATTGAGGCGTGTCATTGAAGAGGGTGATAAAGGTTTGCGGGTAAAAACACGGTCGTCATCTGCCTCTCTTATTTGAAAAAGTAGATGTATAGCGGCACAAGGCTGAACCCTGCCGTGATGAACACTGAATAAGCCGAACCGATGAATCTGACCGCACCCATATACCGCGTGTGATTAAGGCCGAGGGTCTGGAATGCCGACTGGAAGGCATGGTTCAGGTGAAAACCGAGAAAGAGGAAACTGACGATATAGAAAGCCGAATATATCGGGCTTGAGAAAAGGAGGAGTGTACGATGATAGAAATCGTGAGCCTCGATTCCGGCAGGAGGTGCCACAAGACCGATCTTGATGAAATAGAAATCGATGAAATGAAGGGCGAGGAAGATGAGGACAACGATGCCGGTATGAAACATATATTTCGAGAGGAGGGACGTTTCAGACCTGTTCCCTATAACATAGGACTTGACCCTTGCAGCACGGTTCTGGACAGATACCCAGAGGCCGAAAAAAATATGGACGAGAAACCCGGAGAAAAGAACGATTTCGGTTGTCCTGATGAATGGGTTTGTACCCATGAACCGGGCTGCCGACGTGAATGTTTCGCCTCCGTCATCTCGCAGAAGCATCAGGTTGATTCCCAGATGCACACACAGGAAGGTAACAAGAAAAAGCCCGGCAAGAGCCATGAGCGTCTTTCTGGCAATGGATGAAAACAGCATAGTGTTCATACAATGGTTATTTCGATGGAAAAGAACAGGGAGTATTTCCCGTGTGCGAAATGTAATGCTCCATGACGGAAGTTGCAATAAATAAATCATGTCATTTCCCATTTCCCCGTTATCGCTACCGCCCTCGACGGAGAAGCTTCCCCCCCTCCGATTTTCATCGGAAAGCAGGAGAACATGAACGTGCGACGTATCAGCGGCGAGAGGTTGACGAGGTTTTCAATGATGATTATCTCTTTTCCCAGAAAAAGTTTATGAAGGGGAAAAACGGTATCGCCCGGCGCATCAACTGAAATCATGTCCACACCGATGCCTTTGAGCCCGAAACCGCATATCCATCTCGCCGCATCGTCGGCAAGCACAGGATACCCCTCGAAATAGCCGGGCTTTCCCCAGTATCGGCTCCATCCCGAACACAACAGCAGAAATTCGCATGAGTGCATATCGCGTTCATAGCGAAGCATGCTGTCGAGCGTGACAATCCCACCTTCAGGAACGCCAACATCGACCACCAGCCCCTGCCCGAAAAAACGCTCCGGACCGAAATCATCAAGAGTGCCTGTATCCGAGAGCATATGCGATGGCAGATCGACATGCGTACCCGTATGTGTGCTCAATGAAATAAGCTGCTCTGTAAATCCATGCTCTGCCAATGAACAGAGGGAAGTGAAAACCGGCCCGGGGCTACCGGGATAGACTGGCATACCCGGAACGATGGGATGGGTCAGATCGAAGAATTGCATTTTTAACATTTTTTTATGGACGGACGCATCAAATTCAAAGAACATCCCGGGCCCGCTTTCTGTTCCTTTTGCCTCGCCAAGCCTTACTGGTGGCTGTATTGAGGAACAGCGGACAGTGATACAATCGAAGCGGAAGGCTCAATATGATACAACAAAAAAAGCTCTTTCGACTGCATCATCATGACACAACACGACTTCCGAAAAACGCAAGAAAAATACCATTAATCAACATTATAAAAATAAGTTAACAGAAATAACACAACTGCTTCACCCTCTTCTCAGACAATTCTTCCCGGAAACCCGCTCATGCTTGCCACAACTGCAATATGGCGCACTGGTGTAATTTATCTGTACTGAAACAATTTGACACAATAACCCCCACACCCTGATCGAGTCATCCTGACACAGTCGACACCCAACACTAAACCGCATAAACATATGCTATAATTACACTTAGATATCTCTGGCACGACTCTTGCAATTCTTCTCTTGAAGCACAACAAAACTGAAGAGAAGCAAAGGAGAGTCACCATGAAAAACGCAACCCTGAAAAACCTGGCAACCGCAGCAGCAATAGCGCTGTCGCTCTTCACTTCCGCCACGCTCCTCGCATCGACAAGCTTCTCTCCTGCAGCAACTCTTGCAGATGCAGAACAGACAGCAAAAAACACAACCTACTTCGTCGCATACAAGAGCAACACTTACGGCGAAAGCATCCCCGAGGAACAGAGGCTGGAAAGGCTGAACAGAATCAACAGGGAAATCACCAGGGTCTGCGACTCCTTCTCGATCACTCTTCCGAAGGTTACCCGCATGAACGTGCTCGACAGCAACAGGGGAATGTACAACCCGGACAGGGACGAAATAACCTTCTCGACGAACAACATGGAACGCACCCTCCGCCATGAGTTCGGCCATGTTATCGATATCAGGCTCAATGTCAACAACGGCGAATGGAAAACACTGGTCAGGAGCCTTGAGTCGAAATATGGCTTTGCACCGAGCAACTATGCAAGAACCAACGAATCCGAATACTGGGCAGAAGCTTTTGCGGGTTACACCTCCCCGAACTACGGAACAACGATCAACCGCTTCCCCGCAGAGCTCGAACGCTTCATCCAGAAGGTTCTCGCAAGGATCAGCACCGTAAACGTCATGACAGCATCAAGGTAAAAAAGAATACGACAGCCGGGACGGCCAGAGAGCCTCAGTGTCCCGGATACAAAGCCGAAAGGCCCCTGTGTTCCGGGGCCTTTCGGCTTTATGGGGTTGCGGGGGCAGAAATGAACTACGGTTCAGTCAGGCATCGCGTTCCCTGTAATGGTGAGCAATGTCGCTCTATACTTTAAAAACAGCCATGAAAAGCCTGTGATGAACGCAATCGAATCGAGTCCTGAAGTCGGAAAAGAACGGTATTGCGGCAAGAAATGGTGAACTGCAGAGCTGTTCCGATCTGATCGGGAAATTTGAAAACGGCAGAACCGACAAAAGTTCACGGATAAACCCCTACGTTACCGACAGATCGATCCCGAAAAGCGGATTGAAGGTGGATCCGAAGCACAAATCATCGAGACAGACACCTGCATGAGACAGCGCAATTGAACAATCAAGCAGGAAGGGAAAAAGTGCTCATGTAATTGAGCATTCCTGCTGCCCTGTTCGTTGACCGAATAAAACATAACCTCTTATTTCGTAAATAAATAAAGTAAAAGGGAGCCGTCAGGATCAGAATAACCGGAGAAAGCAGCGTATCCGGTGTGGCAATTATTTCCGCAAATTCTCTATTATTATTAAAAAACCTGTTCACCGCAACAACCTCAATCATGCGCAGGCTCCACCTCTCGTTATGCGTCCTCATGACGCTGTATCTCACTGCCTGCTCGACAGGAGAGTTCACTTCCTCAAAGAACGTAACCGGGGGGATTTCCCCTGAAGAGGCTTACCGCCTCGGAAAAATCAAGAATACCCCGTATATCATAAACGGCAGGATTTACGTTCCCATGGCCTACGAGGAATCCCTCGCATATGAGGAAACCGGCACCGCTTCATGGTACGGGCAGGAAACCCTCGATCAGCACAATGGGCAGCCTACCGCCTACGGAGAAACTTTCGATCCCTCCCGGCCCAGCGCAGCCCATAAATACCTGCCGCTCCCTTCAGTTGTCAAGGTCACGAACCTCGACACGAAAGTATCCATTATCGTGAGGGTCAACGATCGGGGACCTTTTGTCGACGACAGGGTCATCGACCTGAGTGCGGAAGCGGCAAAGAAGCTGGGGTTCTATGAAAAGGGGACTGCCAAAGTCAGGGTCGAGGTGATCTCGAGATGAAGCCATACACATTATCTGCTGAAACGAAATGCAACCGCGCCCGCAAGCAACGAAGCTCACCGGAAAACAGAAACGTTGATTGAGGTACAACGCATTTTGAAGAGCTCGGCGTGAATTTCATGGATGACATGCCTATGCGCAATCAGCTCTCAATTCGCTTCTCAGGATGAGACCGTCAGGACGAGGGCATCCATGGCATGATGCAGAAAGAATTCCCGGCGCCCTATTATAACCCCGTTCCGTATTATCCCCGGATCAACAAAATAAAAAAGCCGGAGATGTAAAGCATATCCGGCTTGAGTGGAATCTGAAAGGTGCAGGCAAGGCCTACTTCTTCATCACCGAAGCATCTTCCATGAATTTCTTCAGCCCGAGATCGGTGAGCGGGTGATTGACAAGCTGCCTGATGACGCTGAAGGGAATGGTTGCGATATCGGCGCCGAGCATGGCGGATTCAACAACGTGCTGCGGATGGCGAACGCTCGCGACAATAACCTCCGTTGCATAGCCGTAATTATCGTAGATGTGGACAATCTGCTCCACAAGAGCCATGCCTTCCGTGCTGATATCGTCAAGCCTGCCGACGAATGGACTGACAAAGCTCGCGCCGGCCTTGGCGGCAAGCAGGGCCTGATTCGGGGAAAACACCAGCGTGGCGTTGGTTCGGATGCCGTGATCGGAAAAATGCCTGATTGCCTTGAGACCGTCTATAGTAAGCGGGCACTTGATGACGACGTTTTCATGGATGTCAGCGAGTTCCTCGCCCTCGACGATCATCTCCCTCGAGTCGAGGCAGGTCACTTCGGCGCTGACGGGACCTTCGACGATCTCGCAGATGCGGGCGATATGCTCTTTGAAGTCACGGTAGGTGAAGTTGCCGGGATCGCCTGCGATTTTGGCGATCAGCGACGGGTTTGTCGTCACGCCATCAAGCATGCCGAGCTCGGCCGCAGCGCGTATTTCGTCAAGATTGGCTGTATCGATGAAAAATTTCATTGGTTCTCCCTTAGGCGGTTACCTGTTGGCGGTCGAGCATTGCGTTGAAATTCTTTGCCTGGCGGCCTTCCCAGTTGCGTTTGTGGTAGGCGTAACCGGCGATGAGCGGCATGGCGATGGTGGCTTCGGCAAATACCATCTGTTCGTGGACCGTGTCAACTTTTCCCCACGAACTGGCCTCCTTGAGAGTCGATCCTGAAAGCGCACCGTCCCGCTCATCGGCGACCGTGATCTGTACGGCATAGGTATGCATCGTGACATCTTCGTAACCGAGCACCTCGGCAGCCACAACGATGTCCTGGGTAAAGTTCTTCGGAACACCGCCGCCGATCATGAAGATGCCTGTCTTGTCGTTTTCAATCTTGATCCTGGTGAGCTCTCGGAAATCCTTCACTGAGTCGATGGCTACATGCTTGTCAGGATTGTTCCACTGGTGGTGGACCAGACCGAAGCCTGCCGAGCAATCTGAAAATGCCGGGCAGAAAATCGGGACTCCTTTTTCGTAGGCTTTATAGACAATAGAGTTTTTATCAAGGTTGTTTTTCTCGATATACCTTGCCATTTCCACGATGAATTCACGGGAAGAGTAAACGCCGGGCCGCATGGAGTCAGCGATAACCGCCGTGGTATCGTCGCAGACGCGCAGGTCGTCCTCGTCGATATAGGTATCGTAGATACGATCGATATGCATCTCCCTGAGGATGGCGTCGTCGATGAAAGGAGTTCCCTGGTAGTGGCGGAAACCCAGCGCTTCAAAAAAGTCCTGGTCGACGATATTGGCGCCTGTCGAAACAATAGCATCGACCATATTGTGCTCGAGCATGTCGATAATGACCTGTTTCAGGCCGGCACTGATAAGGGAGCCTGCGAGTGTGAGTATAACGGCACACTCCTTGTCCTGCTGCATGAGGTCAACGATCCGGGCAGCTCTCTGCAGGTTCCTTGCCTGGAATGCCGTGTCACCCATCTGGTCGACAAACGGAACGATATTCAACTGCTTGATGTCGATATGCCTTACCGGCGCGTTCAACAACTCCTCTTTTCTGACTCCTGTTTCCATAGCGTGTCTCTTTGTATCCATTGAAATAAAATAAATAAAAAAAGAGAGTAAGCTTGCTATATCACACGTTCATATTACCGGATGCTGCTTCCTTCCGGACCTGACATGGTTGGGTAACTGAACGTTGTATAGGACTTACTCTCCTAATATATCGGTTTTCGAGCTCTTCTGTCAAGAAGTTCAAAAACAAGTTGGGTAATATAGCGGAATCAGAATAAAAAACAAATAAAAGCCTTTTATCTTTCTGGCAACTGTTATAACTTCATAGGCTTTTACTGACAATCCGGACTGCATCCGGCCCTCTCGAACATTAACTGATCCTGCATGAAACGGCCGCATTGCTGCCGGATGGTGCGGCAATAACCAAGATATGGGTACACTGCGAATTTTAAGCGGGATGCGTCCAACAGGAAAACTCCACCTCGGACACTATACCGGGGCACTGGAAAACTGGGTAGCGCAGCAGAACCTGCTGAATATCGACGGATCCCGGGTATACGAAACCTGCTTCCTCATTGCCGACTACCATAACCTTACGACATCGCTGGACACGGCAGACATCTATGACCATACGATGGACATGCTGATCGACTGGCTTGCGGCAGGGGTCGATCCGGAAAAAAGTCCCGTGTTCCGCCAGTCACAGATAAAGGAACATGCGGAACTGTTTCTGATTTTCTCGATGCTCATCACCTCTTCCCGGCTCGAAAGGAACCCGACCCTCAAGGAGCAGGTGCGCGACCTGAACATGGAGTCGCTGGTGTATGGCCATCTCGGCTATCCGGTCCTGCAGGCTGCCGATATCCTCCTGTACAAAGGTAATGTGGTTCCTGTCGGGGAAGACCAGATCCCGCATGTGGAAATCACCCGCGAAATCGCGCGTAAATTCAACAACCACTTCACCCATCCGGTATTCGGCGACGTCTTTCCGGAACCAGAACCGAAAATCACGAAATTCTCGAGGCTTGTAGGGCTCGATGGCAAAGCCAAGATGTCGAAATCCCTGGGCAACACCATATATCTCTCGGACTCCCCGGACGAAGTACAGAAAAAAATGAGGAACGCCGTGACTGATACGCAGAAAGTACGCAGAAACGATCCCGGTCGGCCGGAAATCTGCACGGTGTTCAGTTACCATGAAAAATTCACCGCCCCGGACAAGCTCGCTTCCGTCGAAGAGGGATGCCGCAGCGGTTCGCTCGGCTGCGTGGACTGCAAAAAGCTCTGTTCGGAAAACATTTCCTCGGAACTGGCTCCGCTCCTCGAGCGCAGGCACTCTTATGAATCCGATATGGGTCTTGTCAGAAATATCCTCCTGGAAGGCGAATCCCGTGCGAGGGAAATTGCCGGGCACACGATGCGTGAGGTGAGAGAAGCCATGAGGCTTGGTGAAAAAACCATCAGCATCGACCTGTAACCCATGCCCGATACAAGAACATACGCATTCATTTTCGATATGGACGGAGTCCTGACCGACAACATGCGCTTTCATGCCGAATCGTGGGTGGAACTCTTCAGGGATTTCGGACTCGAAGGGCTCGATGCCGAAAGGTATCTGGTTGAAACCGCCGGCATGAAAGGACTCGATGTCCTCCGTTATTTTCTCGACCCTGACATAGGCCATGCAGAGGCCGAACGACTTACCGAGCTCAAGGATTTTCTGTACCGTGTCATGTACCGCGATCGCATCAGACCGATGCCCGGCCTGGACGTATTCCTGCATGCTTCTGAAAAAAGCGGCATAAGCCTCGGCATTGGGACAGGAGCAGGGCATTCCAACATCAGGTACCTGCTCGGACTCCTTGGACTGACAGGAACTTTCGGTGCCGTCGTGAGCGCATATGACGTAGAACGCGGCAAACCCCATCCGGATATTTTCCTCCGTGCAGCCGAACTCCTCGGCGTCGATCCATCCTCCTGCATTGTCTTCGAAGATGCCCTCCCCGGTGTTGAGGCCGCACGAAGCGCTGGAATGCAGTGTGTAGCGATAACGACGACAAATGACGCCGATGCATTCGCTTCTTTCGACAATATTCTCGAGGTCACAGGCGATTTCACGGGACTTCTGCCTTCGGACCTCATCGCAAAACTCGCCAACGGGAAATCCATGACCCTTTGATATCGAAGCCGATGTATGAATTTTTTGTTCCGTTCATTACCGATGCCCTGAAATCCGCCGGGATCGAAACAGGAAAACCTGTCCATATCGAACAGCCTTCCGACAGGAAGTTCGGTGATTTTTCGACAAACATCGCGCTGCTCTCCGCCAAAGAGTGCAGAAGGAACCCCAGGGAACTCGCAGCGGAAGTGATCAGACACCTGAAGTTTCCTCCCGGAACCGTCTCGAAAATCGATGTGGCCGGCCCTGGCTTCATCAATTTCTTCCTCTCCCCGCTTTTTATCATGACATCGGTCGAGCAGATCCTTGCCCGTGGTGATCAATTCGGAAAAGGAACCGCCGGAAAAGGCCTCACTGCCGTAGTTGAATATGTGAGCGCCAATCCTACCGGACCGCTGACGATCGGAAGGGGAAGAGGCGGCGTCCTCGGCGACTGCATCGCGAACCTGCTTGAAACCCAGGGGTACAGGGTCACCCGTGAATATTACTACAACGATGCCGGCAAACAGATGACGATCCTCGCCGAGTCGGTGAGGTACCGCTATCTCGAACTCTGCGGGCACGATACCGTTTTTCCTGCCACCCACTATCAGGGGGCCTATATCAGGGATATCGCCGAAGTTCTTTTCATGGAGCACAGCACAGTGCTTGCTGATACCGAAGGGCTTGAGGTTTTCAAGGAAGCGGCGGAAACCGTTATTTTCAACTCCATCAGAGTTACCCTCGAACGTCTCGGCATCCGGCACGACTCATTTTTCAACGAACATACCCTTTACCTGAAAGAGAGTGAAAGAGCTTCGCCCAACCAGCGGGTTATCGACGCCCTCGTGTCGAAAGGGTTCATCGGTTTTTATGACGGCGCCACATGGTTTCTGACGACCAAACTCGGACAGGAAAAAGACAAGGTTCTCATTAAATCTACTGGAGAGCCAAGTTACCGGTTGCCTGACATCGCCTACCATATCACGAAGTTCGACCGGAAATTCGACCGCATGATCAATGTGTTCGGTGCTGACCACATTGATGAGTACCCTGATGTCCTCGAAGCGCTGAAAATACTCGGTTACGATACCGGACGCATCGAGATAGCGATCAATCAGTTCGTCACCACGACCGTCGACGGCCAGACCCTGAAGATGTCAACCCGCAAAGGAAACGCGGACCTGCTCGATGATCTGATCGACGACGTCGGGGCTGACGCTACGAGGCTCTTTTTCATCATGCGCGGGAAAGATTCGCACCTGAACTTCGATGTGGAGCTCGCAAAAAAACAGACAAAGGACAATCCTGTTTTTTATCTTCAGTATGCCCACGCAAGAATCTGCAGCCTCCTCAGAATGGCCTTACAGGAAACGGGATTCAATCATGAACATGTCGTGGATTACAAAGCTCTGCGCCGCCTTGAATCCCCGTCCGAGATCCAGTTGGGATTCTCGCTGCTCGAATACCCTCATTGGGCGAGAACCAGCCTGAGGCTCCTCGAACCGCAGAAAATGGTGGAGTACCTCCACTCCCTTGCGGAACATTACCACAGATTTTATCAGGAGTGTCCTATTCTTAAGGCTGATCGGGAGATTTCGGAAGCGAGACTCCTGCTTTCCCTTGCAACACGCCAGGTGCTCCGCAACGGATTCCGGGTACTTGGAATTTCCGCCCCCGAATCGATGTAACCGGGTTTTACTGACCGTAAAGCCCCGTGTTGCCGATATACCGCATTATCGAGGCAGGAACCATGCTGTCTATGGGCTCTTTGCGTGCGACAAGTGCCCTGATTTCGCTCGATGAAACCGTCATGGAGAAATCAATGAACCTGACGGTTCCTTCCGGCACTGGATTTTCAGCTGATCTGTCCGTTTTATCAGAGATCGCCCTTCGGAAAACCGCGATATCGCAAAGAGTGATGAGCCTTGCGGGGTCTTTCCATAAATGAAGCTCGCTGTAGCTGTCTTCACCGAGAAGCAGGGTAATGCCTGCACCCGGGTAAATGGTACGGATGTAAAGAAGAAAGTCGACAGTATAGGATGGTTTTCGCTTTTCCAGTTCCCAGCTGCATACCTCGCTTGAATTTCCTGTAAGATTTATTTCTGCAGCAAGCAGCTCGGCCATATGTTTTCTGTGGGAGTCCTGTCCGTCTCTGCCTGGTTTTAACGGATTGTTTGAAACGGAAATAATGATGCGGTCGAGCTTGAGAAGCTCCCTTGCAATAAGACAGAGGGCAAGATGTCCGTTATGAGGAGGATCGAACGACCCTCCATAAACTCCTATATGCACGAACGCCTCTATTTTCCGGACTGCAGATTGCGCTTGATTTTTTCCTTCTCTCCCCGCATCTCGCTCTCTTTCGAGGGATATACCTGAAGGTACTGGTCAATCGTCTGACCTGCATCGAACCATTTTTTCCGCTTCATGAGCACTTCGATTTTTCCTTTCCATGCAAGGGAGGCATAGATCGTTTCAGGATACCTCTCGAGTATCTCATCGAAAAATATCCCTGCAGCCCTGTATTTTTTCAGCTGAATGTACGTTTTTGCAATCGTGTATGTATGTCTGGCAAGCTTTTCCCTCAGTTCAGGAACCGTCTTTGCCGCATACTTAAGGCTGTCCAGCTGTCGATACCGGGATTTTGCGTCAGCCAGACCCTCCATGTATGATTTGTTGTCAGGGCTGACTTTCAGCAGTTCGGTATACATTTCTACATCAGCGGCATATTTTGCGGAATCCGGCTCGGAGTAAAGTTCACTATAGGTCCGAAATTCACTGATCGCCTTTACCGTATGCTCCTGGTCCAGTTCATGGTGGGGAGAGAGCTTTTCGTGCGATTTCGCAAGCATGAACTGTGCTGTTTTCGCATAGGGAGATGAAGGCAGCTGCTGCAGAAGCCTGCCGAACATATCAGCTGAAAGGAGGTACTGTTTTGACTGGTAGTAGGTCTGCCCGAGAAGAAACAGCACATCGTCCTCAAGTGCAGTGCCTCTCGAAGTGAATAACAGGGATTCCAGCTTCATCGAGGCATCGTCGAATTTTCTTTTTGCATACAGCGCCTGTGCGGAATCGAAGCTCTCCCTTACTTTCGAGGATGCCGATTTTACCTCGTTCTTCGAAGATGAACAACCCGAACTGAGCAGCATGCATGCAAGGAAAAGAATCGGAAATACACGTGCATTTAATCTGGAAAAAGGCATAGAAAACTCCATTAACCAATTATGAGATCATGAAAAAGATATGGAACCGTAACGTTACCTGGGTATACAGACGGGAATTTGTTCATCCTGACGATGCTGCCGATAGGTTATGGATTATTTCCCGTTTTTGCATTTACCACAGGTATTGATTCCGAAGGGCTTTTAAAGAGGAGAGACACTGATCAGGGACGTTCCTGTGAGTAAGGCGCCAATCGCCCCCCACCATGAAAGCAATATACCTGCTGCAGCACGAATAATCCTGTCGGCATTTCCGATATTCATTTCCATTTGTGCTGCTCCTGATTCATAAAAAAAGCCTTCGGCTAAACCTGCCTATCTCTCAATATTACAATCTCTTTGCATGAGAAACAACAGCCATTGCAGATTTTTGCGGCAATGGCGGCCAATGCAGGGTCCGGGATCCATCGACTGGTATGCAATAGCTCAAGACATCCCTGCGCGATTTCTCTCTGCGCGGCTTACGTATGAGGTCCGTTTTTTTAAAGCTGTTATAACGGGATGCCATCCCTTTTGCAGCTGGCAGGCAGAACGGAAGCGGAAGTGATACGAAAACAACGTGGAGCTTAGGGGAGTCGAACCCCTGACCTTCTCATTGCGAACGAGACGCTCTACCAACTGAGCTAAAGCCCCTTTTTCCCACTCTTTCCTGAGGCATCGGGTTTATACACGGTTGCCTGAATAGTGAAAAAAATAGCCTGCGTTGCAGGCTATTTTTCTTTTCTTATCGTTTCTGTGATGACTGCCTGCAATCAGGCTCTTTCAGATACAAGTGCCTGCCTGAGCATCTGAAGCTGATACTTGATGCTGCCATCGAAAATCGTATCACCGATTTTCACGGATACACCTCCGAGAAGCTCTTCGTCGATGGACATCGTTGCACGGATCTGTTTTCCTGTCGACAGGGAGAGTTTGCTGACAAGCGAATCGACCTGCTCCCGGGAAAGGGTTACTGCGCTCGTGACGTCTGCATTGACAATGCCCCTCTTTGCATCGAGAATGATCATGAACTCGTCGATGATTTGAGGAAGAATACCTGCCCGCTTTTTCCTGGAGATAAGATTCATGAACAGGAGCATTTTTTCGCTCACTGAACCACTGAATATCTCTTCAAGGATATGCGCTTTCTTGTCTCCCCTGATCAGCGGGCTGCGAAGAGCATGAACGAGTTCCCGGGATTCACTGAGTACTTCGCGGATAACCTTGAGCTCCTCAACAGCTTTATCGAGGAATCCTCCGTCTTCTGCTGCCGACATCAGCGCTGTCGCATATCGACGGCTTGCAATTACTATTGACATGTCGAGCTTTTCAGTTACGTTTTGTTGAAAGGTCCTGGATCATGCTGTCAACGATCTTTTTCTGAAGATCGGCATCGAGAGTCGACTTGATGATTTTCTCGGCACCCCTGACGGCAAGGTCGGCCACTTCGTTTCTCAGAACGTCGAGTGCACGGCGTTTTTCCTGCTCAATTTCATCCTTGGCGTTCGAAATCATTTTTTTCGCTTCAGCCTGGGCTTTATCAGAGATATCTGCACGAAGCCTGTCCGCATAATCTTTTCCTTCGCGGATGATCCGGTCGGCTTCCGCATCGGCTTTGGCAAGCGTTTCCCTGTTCTTCTTCAGGATCGCTTCAGCCTCATCCTTTGCCTGGTGCGCACGGTCGATGGAAGACTGAATTCCTTTTTCCCTTTCGTCGAGGGCGGAAATGATTGGCCCCCATGCAATTTTTTTCAGAATTATCAGTACGATCACGAATGTCACCGCAGTCCAGAAAATAAGCCCGGGGTTTGGGCTCAGGAGACTGCCGGCAAGAAGTATGGTTCCCGACGTAAGCATGAACAATTTTTCCCTTTTACGTTTAATAAAACCCGATTGCAGTCTGCGTTGAACAGCTGCAATCGGGAATTCCCAGGTATGAGGCCGTTGCTTACCCGCCGCTTACTTGAGAGCGAGAAGCACGCAGATAACTTCACCGAAAAGAGCAACACCTTCGATAAGAGCTGCTGCGATGATCATGGTAGTACGGATATCGGCGGTGGCTTCCGGCTGACGAGCAACGCCTTCAGCTGCGGATGCGGCAACATTACCAATACCGAGACCTGCACCGATAACGGCGAGACCAGCGCCAATACCTGCTCCTAAAAATCCGAGACCTTCCATATTTGAATTACCTCCGTTTATTTGTTGTAAGTTTTTTGCTAAAAAGGATTAGCTGTTTTAAAACAAGTTATGAAAGAAAAACAATACATCTCTGCCTGCCATGAGAAATCATCAGTGGTGCGTCGCCGCTCCTGCCTCATGCTCATCGTGCCCTTCATGAGCGGACGCGAGCCCGATGAAGAGAGCTGAAAGCATGGTGAAGATGAACGCCTGGAGGAACGCTACGAAAAGCTCGAGCAGGTAGATGAATATCGAAAAAGGAACCGACATCACCACGGCAACGATATAGCTTTTCAGGATGAAACTGATGAATATGAGGCTGAGTATGACGATATGGCCTGCGGTCATGTTTGCGAACAACCGGATGGTCAGCGCGACAGGTTTTGTAAAAAGCCCTATGAATTCGATCGGGATCATGATGATCCAGAGGGCGGGATGGGTACCGCCGGTCAGGTGAGCGAGATATCCCTTGATACCGTGAGCTTTCAGTGCCGCGGCCTGTGTGAGGAAGAAGGTGAAGGTCGCCAGCGTAAGGGTCACGTTGATGTTGCCGGTTGCCGTAGCGCCATAGGGCACAAGACCGAGCAGGTTGCAGAGAAGAATGAAAAAGAATACCGTGAGCAGGTAATCGAGGTATTTTTCATACCCTTTGCCGATGTTGGCCTTGGCGACATCGAGACGGATGAACTGGACCAGTGCCTCGAGCGCGTTCGCGATGCCTTTCGGAGCCTCGCGTGCGGTCATCTTCCTGTATTTTCCCCCGGCAACGGCAAAGAGTGCGATAAGTATTGCAGACACCGTCCAGAGCATGACGACATGCTTGGTGATGGAAAGGTCGAAACCTCCGATGACAATTTTCGGCAGCTCAATCTCTCCGAAAGGCTCGAAAGCAATGACATTGTTGTCGAGAATATGGTGCATGATGACGTCACCGGCCTTTTCCTCGCCATGGGCATCGCCATGGGCAGTTTCGGCTTCAGTGGCAGCAACCGGATGCGCCTCCCCGTGGACAGCTTCAACGGAAGCCGCAGCAGGCTGAACTTCCTGCATCTCCGGGTTCGCGGCAAAAACAAGGCTGTTGAAAGAAAACAGAATCGGTACGATAAGCGCGGTAACCCTGAAAATTGCCATTGCTTTGATAGCCTTTACCCGTTTCATGCAGCGTTTTTTTTCTGTTTATTTTTTTTCTGATACCCGAGAATTTCCAGTATCACATAACTACAATAAAAAGCGAACAGAGAGAATACGAACTGGTCTATATCGACCATTTTCCTGATCATCACGACCGCTACGGCAAACATGAGTATCAGCAGCCGGACAACCACGCCACCGAAAACAACCCGGGTAAAAACCGCAGATTCCTTTTCGAATGCGTACTCAAAAAGCAGGTATCCTCCGATCGTATTGACAAAAACCAGTATCCATGCGAGAAACACAGCGGGAAGCTGAATATTGCCTGATACAGGACCGAAAAGAATCACCGTCCATAAAATGACTGACAAGATAAACAACTTTACTAAAAAGTCAAACAGCGGCTTCATATAACCCGGATGATTCTTGATTGGAAAGAAGAGAAGAAAACTCCCCCGTCTTATTTTTTATTTGCCTGCCTGGTTACTTTCATAAGCACAAGGACCATGCCGGCAAGACCTGCCATTACCCCGAAAAGAAGAAGAAATGGTGATGTACCGAACCTGCCGTCAGCCCAATAGCCAAGAAAAACGAAAAAAGCGAACCCAACGGCAATCTGCACTCCCATACCCAGATAATCGGAGAGCGCCCTCATGGAACGACCGAACTGGTCGGAGAACCTCTCCTCTTCACTGTTTTTCAAAGCAGAGTCCCCTTGTATTATATTGACCCCTGCAGCCCGTCCCCGGCAAATGAAAATACAGGCAGGGCAGGAAACCGTCGCCATAAAAACAAATATACTTTTATCGACAAAATAATGAACCATTTCCATGACATCCATACTGCCGAAACCGTTTTTTTCCTTTCCCGGACAACGATATGCCACGGTTATCAGATATCCCGCACCTGCAACCACCCGCCGGCATGAAGCCTGAATATATCACCCCGGCCTGCTTCGACCTTTACCCCGAACTCCTTGCTTTGCAGACCAGGAGATTTGGCGGGGTGAGCAGCGGCCCCTTCCGTTCGCTCAACCTCGGAATCAATACCCGGGATAATCCTGAAAACATTCGTGAGAATACCCTGCGACTCTCTCGGGAAGCAGGTTTCGACCCGGCAATGATGGTCAGCAGCGACCAGGTGCATGGAACAGCAATCCTGCACGCCGAGGAACCGGGACGATACCCTGGTTACGACGCATTCATTACCGGATGCCGCGGACTATTCCTTTGCATCTATACCGCTGACTGCTACCCGGTGCTCCTTTACGATCCCGTGAATATGGCGGCAGGGGCTGCTCACGCAGGCTGGAAAGGCACCGCAGGCGGTATCGTGACGAAAACGGTGAAAGCGATGGGGGAGCGGTTCGGAACCAGGCCTTCGGAGTGCGTTGCCTTTATCGGCGCAGGGATTGCTGAAGCAGCTTACGAAGTTGGCCCCGAAGTGGCTGAAGCCTTCCCATCGGACTGCTGCTCCCTTGCGATATCAGCCGTGAATGGAGAAAAATACCATCTCGACCTGTCGGAGGCGAACTACCGCCAATTGCTTGCCTCGGGTATTCCGGCAGTAAATATCGAACGCTCGCCGTTCTGCTCCTTCCGAGAAAGCACCATGTTTTTTTCCTACCGGCGAGATAACGGCAATACTGGCCGTATGGCAAGCATCATCGGCATCAGGCTGGAATCCTGACTATAAGAATGAAAAAGCCGGTCCAATGTTTCATGGCCGGCTTTTTCCATACCGTTATTTCTTTCAGGGGTCAGAGGTGCTGACCGCATGTTTTTCCGTATGACCCGTAGAGCTCATGCGCTATCCGACAGATATCCTCCCTGAAATCGGGATGCGCGATACTGGCGAGCGCTTCGGCCCTTTGGCGGAGATTCATGCCGTGGAGGTTGACAATACCGTATTCCGTAACGACATACTGGACATGAGCTCTTGTCGTGACTACCCCGGCGCCGGGTTTGAGCTGCGGGACTATCCGTGACTGCCCTGATTTGGTGATCGATGGAATCGCGATGATCGGCTTGCCCCCTTCGGAAAGTGCCGCGCCGCGAATGAAATCCATCTGGCCGCCCACACCGGAATAATATTTCTGCCCGATGGAATCGGCACAGACCTGGCCGCTCATGTCTATTTCAAGAGCGCTGTTTATTGCCGTCACTTTGGGATTCTTCCGGATCTGTGCGGTATCGTTCACATAATCGGAAGGAAGCATCTCGACAAGCGGGTTGTCATCGACAAAGTCATACAGCCGCCTGCTGCCCACGAGAAAACTGGAGACGATGATCTCACGGTTAATCTTCTTTTTGCTTCCGTTGATCACTCCTCTTTTGACAAGGTCGATGACACCATCAGAGAACATCTCTGAATGAATGCCAAGATTCTTGTGGCCGGTAAGCGCGGCAAGTGTGGCATCGGGAATTGCGCCGATACCCATCTGGAGCGTTGCCCCGTCCTCGACGATCGATGCGATATGGTTGCCGATACGAATCTCGATATCACTCAGCTCGCGCTTCGGGTGCTCCGGAAGGGGATCATCGACTTCAACCATTGCATGTATCTTGCTGATATGCAGCAATCCCTCTCCATGGGTACGCGGCATATGCGGGTTTACCTGCGCGATGACAAGCTTGGCGGCATGCACCGCGGCAAGGCTGGCATCTACCGATACACCAAGGGAGCAATAGCCGTGATGGTCCGGAGGGGAAACATGGACAAGGGCGACATCCAGGGGAAGGATATTTTTAAGGAACAGGGAGGGCACGTCACTGAGAAAAACCGGGATCGCGTCACCATCGCCGTGCTGGACAGCGGAGCGGACATTTTTCCCGACAAACAGGGCATTGATCCTGAAACTCTCCCGGTATTCCGGTTTCGTATATGGTGCATTTCCTTCGGTGTGAAGACTGATGATTTCCACGTTCCTCAGCTCCGGAGCGCGCTCCACCATCGCGTCGATAAGCCGCTGTGGAACTGCCGCAGCGGTATGCAAAAAAACCCTGTCTCCCGATATGATCTTTGCGACCGCATCTTCTGCGGTAAGCGTTCGATTAAGCATTGACTCCTCTGATTTAATGATAAAAAAAAAGGCAACATCAGTTGCCCGTGTTTTTCCTGCGCAGATAGGCAGGAGTTCCCGTCAGTCCTTTCTGGATTTTATCCTCGTGTTCACCCGGACCCGGAAGGTTCTGGTCTGAATCAAAACCTGAACGGCCTTTCAATCCGGGATGGTTCGGATCGTTTATGGATACCTGCCTCCTGATATAGGCAGGTATGCGAAGGTCCTCTTCCTGACGTTCCGGATAGACTGCCATTCCGGGCTTCGAAACAGTTGACGACTGGCCGAATCTCATGCCTTTTCCCGCGGCAGCAGGATGCCGAGGGGAGATTTCTTTCGCATCCCCATGCTCCCTGCGCTTGAAACCGGTCACGATCACCGTTACCCTGATCTCTCCGGACACCTGCGGTTCGTCGACATAACCGTTGATGATCTTCGCTTCGCTGCCTACCTGCTCCTCGATGTAGTTCATGGCATCCGACATATCCCGCATGGTGACCTCGCCGGTGATGTTGACAAGAACACCTTTCGCGCCATGCACAGAAACACCTTCGAGAAGCGGGCTGTTGAGGGCATCGCAGGAGGCTTTCAGTGCCCTGCGCTCCCCCGATGCAGCTGCAGAGCCCATCACTGCATCGCCGGCACCGGACATGATGCTGCGGACATCTGCGAAATCGACGTTGACGTGCCCGTGACGGGTAATGATATCGGCAATACCCTTTGCCGCCCTGTAGAGGACGTCGTTTGCCATGTTGAAAGCCTCAGTGGCACTTACCCCTTCCTCGGCAAGGCTGAGTATCTTTTCGTTTTCGACAAGGATCAACGTATCGATATATTTGCGGAGCTCGGCAATGCCGCCGTCGGCTATGCGGGCCTTGACCTGGCCTTCGAAATTGAATGGCCTTGTCACGACTCCGATGGTCAGAATGCCCATGTTCCTTGCTATCGAGGCTATCACAGGTGTAGCTCCGGTACCGGTGCCCTTTCCCATCCCCGCGGCGATAAAAACCAGATCGGCCCCTTTCAGCTGGGCAGCGATAATCTCACGGTCGTCTTCAGCTGCCTGGCGACCCTTGGCGGGATCCGCCCCTGCGCCAAGACCGTTCGTTGCCTTTTTGCCTATCTGCACCCTGATCTGGGCTTTCGAATTCAGGAGCGCCTGACGATCGGTATTGAAAACAACATACTCGACACCGCTTATCTTCCTGTCGATCATGTTGTTCACTGCATTTCCACCGCAGCCGCCAACACCGACTATCTTTATGGTGACCCCTTTGCCCTGGTCGCTGTCGAACAGTCCGGGGTCAAGCTCAAATGCCATAGGTCAGCTCTCCCTTTTATGAACACGCATTTAGTTCTCTTCTCATAACTGCTCCCAGAATTTCTTGATCCGCTCGACTATTTTCTTGCCTGCAGGGTTCTGTTCCTGGCCGGTAGCATCATCCTTTGCGTCACTCTTCTTTTCAGCGTCTGCAGGTCCGGAGACAGGAGTGAAACTGTGATCAACCGACAGGTTATTCTTGAAGGAATAGGCAACAAGGCCCATAACTGTTGCGTATATCGGATTGTTGACAGAGTCCTTGATGCCGCCTGAAACTCCTTCAGGGTACCCCGTCCGTATGTCAAGACCGAGCACCTCGTGAGCGAGTTCCTCCGTACCGGGCACGAGCGAACCGCCCCCGGTTATGATCGCACCGGCATTGATATATTCATAATAGCCTGAACGTTTCAGCGAATCCCGGACAAGTTCGAAGATTTCCATCATCCTCGCTTCGATGATCATGGTCAGGGAGCTCCTGGGGAACGTCTTCTGCGGCCGGCCCTCAATGCCGTCTATGAGGAGTTCCTCCTCTTCTGCCTTGAGCCCGCTGTATGCACAACCGTGGTTGATTTTAAGCTCTTCAGCCACTTCATAGAGCGCTTTCACCCCGTGGGCGATATCATGGGTGACATCGTTCGCGGCAACCTTTATGACCTCCGAATATCGTATCGCACCTTCGATGTAGATGGCCACTTCGGTGGTGCCACCGCCAATATCGATGACAACAACGCCGCTTTTCTTCTCACTCTCCTTCATGACAGCCAGACCCGAAGCGACCGGCTCGAACGTAAGCGCGCTTATTTCCAGACCTGCCTTCTCGACGCATTGCTTGATATTGCGGATTTTCGTGCGCAACCCCACGACGATATAGGCGCTGCCCCGCATGGTGGTCCCGGCCATTCCGATAGGATCGAGAAGCCCTTCCTGGTCATCGACGATAAATTCCTGCGGAATGACATGGATGATTTCATGATCGATATCCAGGTATCGTATATTTGTCCTGGCCTTCTCAAGGAAACGCTTTACATCGGAATCGTTGACGATTCCTGTCTGGTTGATGCTGATTTCCGAATTACTGTGGATGCAATGCACATGTGCACCGGAAATACCGACATTCACCCCGTGAATACGGATTGACGATTCCCTTTCGGCATCGGCGACAGCGGCCCTTATGGCGGCCACGGTCTTGTTGATATTGACAACCGTCGCCCGCTGCAGGCCGTCCGAGCTCGCACGCCCCTTACCGAGAACATTGAGCTTGCCGAGCTCATCTCTCTCGGCTACGACAACGCACACTTTGGTTGTCCCGATGTCAAGACCGACAGCTATGTTGCTTTTCAGCATTGTTCTATCTTCCTGCATATTATTCATGGGGAAACCTGCAGGGGAACCTTTACGGCAACCGTGTCCGTTGTAAAGACCCTCTCCCTGAACCTCAGGTCCACAGCCAGATATACATCAAAACCTTTCTTGGATACAACCTTTTGCCAGAATATCTCGAATTTTTTCAACTTTTCCTTGAAGTTGCCGTCATTACCCAGAATAAATCGGGCAGGGGCCTGGTGTGTCAGGCAGTAGCTCATGTTGTTGTCCGCAAGATGAAACTCGCTGATGAGCAGACTCGCATATTCGGTTTCCCCGAGGGCGGAGAAAAAATCCTCGATCAGCCTGGCCTGCTCCCTGTCAATGCACTGAAGGCCATTCGGCATGTTCCGCACCCGACTTATCCCTGAAACGGAAGGCAGCATAGGGTAAAATGCCCGGATTCTGCTGTTCTCGGGCAGGAGAATCCCTTCGCGATCGATGTAGAGGATCTTTCCGTACAGGATTGTCCGGGCTATCGGAACCCTCTCGGAAAGCCTCACGCGAAGCACACCGTTCATCTCCTTCTGGAGCAGGGCGTCGCTCACGTACGGGAAATGAAGGACCCTTCTGCGGAGCTCATCAGTGTCGATTTCCTGCATGTAGCGGCCCCTCCAGCTCTTCAGGGCATTGGCAATATCTCCTGCCGGTACGAGGGTGGCCCCGTCGACAAGAATCTCTCTGACCTCGACCTCCTGTTTCCATTTTCCAGCAAAGTATGCCAATCCGCCGAGAGCACCGGCCACAAGGATGAAAACAAGGAACAGCAGCTTCCATCCGCCCGAATGCCTGGCGGGCGCCCCGTCCCGCCCGAATGCCGGGTTATCCGGCAGACCGGGAACGGATGAACCCTCTTCGGGGTCAAATCCGCGGTCAGGCATGGCCGGTCACTGCATCAGTGCATTTCCTGAAAGCGGGAAACCCGCCCCGGAAAGCCATTTTCTGCTGATTGCCTTCCACAGTGCCCTCACCCCTGAGTTCCGGATTCCTTCAGCCTGCAGAACTCCGAGGCTTCCGTGGCAAGATGCGTAATGTCACCCGCTCCCATGAAGAGCAGCAGGTTCCCGTCAAGAGCGAGCTCCTTTACCGCGGAAAAAAGAAGACCTCTTTCCGTAAAAAATTCCACATGCTTTCCGCCGGCCTTACGGACAGCTGCGGCAACCGTCTCTCCGTTCACACCGGGAAAGTCTTCCGCTTTTTCCCTGGCCGGGTAAATATCGGCTATAAAAACGGTGTCCGCCCTGCAGAGCGCCCAACCATATTCGTCGGCAAACTCCTTCGTGCGGGAAAACAGGTGCGGCTGGAAAATGGCGACAACCCTGGAATCCATCCAGCCACCTTTAGCCGCGCGTACGGTGGCTTTCACTTCCGAAGGGTGATGCGCATAGTCGTCGACGACCATGAGCCCCCGCCCGTTATCGAATTTCACCTGGAAACGCCTCCTCATGCCGCTGTATACCCCGAGACCAGCAATGAGCCTTGCAGGCTCAATACCAAGCTCCAGCCCTGCGGAAAATGCCGCGAGAGCGTTGAGCACGTTGTGCTTTCCCGGAACATTGATGCGTACTTCCGGATAACGGGTGCCATAGGCTTCAATGGTAAAAACGCTGCTCTGTTTTTCAGGCACGATATCCGAAGCCATGACATCCGCCGGCTCCTCGATGCCGAACGTCGAGTAGCGACGGTTCATCGAGGGAATGATCCTCCTGATTTCCGGCCAGTCTACGCAGCAGATCACCTTTCCGTAGAACGGAACCTTGTTGGCGAAGGTAACGAACGCATGTTTCAGCTCTTCGAGCGTACCGTAGGTGTCCATGTGTTCCGATTCGAGGCTGTTCAGCAGGGCGATTGTCGGTGTGAGCTTCAGGAAGGCACGGTCATACTCGTCTGCCTCGATGACCATGTATTTACCTTCCCCGACCACGGTACTCCCTTTCAGGTAGTCCGAGATACCTCCTATCATGACGGTGGGACGTTCACCCGATTCGATAAGCATGGTGGCGATCATGGAGGTCGTCGTGGTTTTGCCGTGCGTACCGGCGACACATATCCCGTACTTGTATCTCATGAGCTCGCCAAGCATTTCGTCTCGCTTGATGACAGGAATTCCTGCCCGTTCGGCGGTGACGATCTCGATATTTTCAAGCGGCCTTACTGCTGACGAATAGACGACAACATCACAGGATCCCACATGTTCCGGCCGGTGGCCGTTATAGATAATTGCGCCCCTCTCGGCAAGCCGTTCTGTCACCTCTCCGGAAGAGAGGTCCGAGCCGGTTACCCTGAAGCCTGATTTGAGCAGGATTTCCGCGATCGCGCTCATGCCTGCACCACCGATACCAACGATATGAACGCTTTTTGTCTTTCCCAGTTCCATGTCGTACTCTCTTTATGGTTTTCCGGCAAGTGCCACGATCCGCAGGGCGAGCCGGTACGCCGCGTCCGGGTAGGCGAGCTTTCTCGATGCAATGGCCATGGATTCGAGCTTTTGCGGATCGCGCAGCAGTCCGAGCAGCGTCGCAGCGGTTTCAGGTGCGCCGAGGTCGCCGTCATCAATGAGCAGTGCGGCAGCATTCTCCACAAGAGCCATGGCATTGTAACGCTGGTGGTCCCCTGTCGCATGCGGATAGGGAACAAGGACGGAAGGCTTGCCGAGATTGGTGATTTCGGCAATGGTTGAAGCACCCGACCTGCAGAGGACAAGATCGGCCGCATTATATGCGCGACCCATTTCCTCGATATAGGGGGCGACCCACAGGGAGGCTGAAGGCGTCACCTTTTCCCTGATCCGTTCATAATCTGCGCTGCCAGTCTGCCAGACAAGGTTCGCCGAAGCAGTAATCGCAGGAAGCATCGAAAGAACCGCGTTGTTGATAGACCGGGCGCCCCTGCTGCCCCCGAACACGAGAAGCGTGGGTCGGTCCGAAGCAAGGCCGAAACTCCTGCGAGCCTCTGCGGCGGGAAGGGGCCCGAATGACCTTGCGGGGTTTCCGGTAACGTATATCCGGCCTGTTTTGATGAGATACTTTCTTGCGGCTTCGAAGGAAAGATGCACTTCGCTTGCAAGCAGGGAAAGCATTTTTGTCGTCACTCCCGGAAATGCGTTCTGTTCCTGGATGAGCGTCCGGCGTCCGGATAGCTGGGCGGCAAAAAGCAGCGGTGCGCTCACAAAACCGCCGGTGCCTATGACAACATCGGGCTTTTCTTTCGCGACAAATGAAAACGCCTTTGCGAGAGCTCCGACAAAATCGAAAATGACCGGAACATTGCCCAGAAGTTCCTTCGGCGACCGGCCCCTTTTCAGACCACGGACCGGAATGAGATGGAGCCGGTATCCGAGCCTCGGTACTTCGGTGGACTCGATTCCTGCACTCGTGCCGGCAAAGGAGACCGAAATGCCGGGAACGAGTTTTTTCAGCTCTTCAGCCATGGCTATGCCCGGGTAGAGGTGACCGCCGGTTCCACCCCCGGCAAAAAGCACTTTCATGCAATGCTCCTTTCTTTGATGTCCATCCACGCCCCCTTTGCCTGCATACGTTTTTTGTGGCCAGCGATGCTCAACAGAATCCCTGCCCCGAGGGAGTTGAAGAGCAGGGCC
Source organism: Chlorobiaceae bacterium (assembly GCA_013335405.1). Taxonomy (GTDB): domain Bacteria; phylum Bacteroidota; class Chlorobiia; order Chlorobiales; family Chlorobiaceae; genus Chlorobium. The sequence goes on along the minus strand of JAAXVR010000002.1, from coordinate 88,647 downwards.
GTCCCTCCATAACTGATAAAAGGCAGAGCCACACCCGTTGTCGGAAGGAGATGGCACGCGACAGCGATATTTATGAACGCGAAAAGAGAGATGGCTATGGTTATTCCGCATGCCACATATCTGCCGAAATTGTCCGGGGCATGCTTCGCGATAATCAGACCGCAGGCCAGAAAGCCGGCAAAAAGCGCAATGATGACGACAGCCCCTATGAAGCCATACTCCTCGCCAACCACGACAAAAACGAAATCGTTGTAGGAGAGCGGAAGGTAAAGCTCGCGCTGTTTGCTTGCACCGATGCCGAGCCCCGTGAGTCCTCCGTTTCCGAGGCCGATGAGCGCCTGTGCCACCTGGTAGCTCAACCCTTTCTCATCGCCGCTGAAAAACGAGAGCAGGCGGGCAACCCGGTAAGGGGCTGCAATGGCGAACACTGCGGCAACAGGGATAAGGAGGGAAAACGTAGCAAGCAGGTATCGGATACTCACGCCCCCGATAAACATGAGCATGAATCCGATGATGGCGATAAGCGATGCCGTGCTGAAATTCGGCTCGAGCGCCACCAATGTCACCACTGCCATCAGGAGCGTCAGCAGCGGATAATAGGTATTGTTGAGATCCTTGATATAGCCCTGTTTTTCGCTGATCAGCCTTGAAAAATGAAAGATCAGCGCATACTTGGCGAAGTCGGATACCTGGAATTTCAAAGGACCGAACCCGATCCAGCGGGCAGCTCCGGAAATGACATGGACGGCTTTCATGGCAAGAAGTGCGGTGAGCAGGATTATGCTCGCAAAAAGCATGATTTTGCTGGTCTTCCAGAAAACATGATAGTCGATCTGTGCCACCAGGAACATTGTCGCTATTCCGAGAGCGGTAAACACCAGCTGGCGCCAGAGAAAGTATTCGGAGCTCGAATACTTGTTCTCCGCCCATACCGCTCCGCTGCTGTAGACGATTGCTATTCCGGTGCACATGAGTACGGAGATGATGAGCAGCAGAAGTTTTCCGGCAATGCCCTCGCCGCGTGATTGGGACTGCGGGAGGCTGTCCGCCGGAAAACCCTCTTGAATCGTTGTGTTCAGCATGATTGCAGATGTTGAACGCATTGTTTGAATTGCCTGCCCCTGTCCTCGAAATTCTCGAACATGTCGAAACTGGCACAGCCCGGAGAAAACAGAACGGACTGACCTGCAGCCGATACGTCGCGGGAAACCGAAACAGCTTCTTCGAGCGTCGAGACCTTCTTCACCTCGACAATGCCGCGGAACGCCTCGGAGATCTTTTCCCTTGATTCACCGATCGCCACGATCATGGAAACTTTGCGACGGACCAGATCGACGACGGTCGAATAGTCGTTGCCTTTATCTCTTCCCCCCGCGATGAGGACAATGGTATCAGGAAGCGATTCGAGCGCCTGCCTCATGGCATTGAGGTTCGTGGCCTTCGAATCGTTGACCCATCCGACTCCGTCGATCAGGGCGACAAACTCCTGGCGGTGCTCGACGCCCTGGAACATGGAGAGCGCTTCTGCTATGGAAGGGTTGCCGATACCGAGAGCTTTCGCTGCCGCAACGGAAGCGAGGGCATTGTAAATATTGTGCTTTCCCCGGAAACTGTTTTTCAGAAATTCCGACGTACCGATGATATGCTCCCTCTGGCCGGAAGCCGTCGATACGATGGCGTCACCTTCAAGGAAAACGCCGGGAATCAGGGGAACCCGGTCTATGCCGAACGGGACCAGCCTGAAAGGAAACTTCGTGGATCCGCTTTCGAAATGGGCGCTCAGGATCGGATCGTCGGCATTGTATATGAGCGTATCGTCCTTTGTCTGGTTCGCGTGGATCCTGAATTTCGCTTCAGCATAGCGACTGATATCTCCCCCGTAACGATCAAGATGATCGGGGGTGACGTTCGTAATAAGCGAGACCTCGGGTCTGAAAGTATAACAACGTTCGAGCTGGTAGCTGCTCAGCTCTACAACTGCGATGTCCGCTTCATCCATCTCTTTTGCAACGGAAGAAAACGGCACACCGATGTTGCCTGCTGCGAAAGTCCGGTAACCATTCAACCGCCCGTCCGTTTCACCGATCCGGTGAAGCAGTGTCGTGGTGGTGGTTTTGCCGTCGGTACCTGTTATTCCCACGATCCTCGCCCTGCAGAACAGGGAAGCAACCTCGATTTCGCTGCAGAGCCCAATACCACGTTCCTGCATGTTCCTTACGACCGGAGCTGAAGGAGGTATGCCGGGGCTGACCACCGAAAAATCGGCATCGTATACCCGATTCGAATGACCGCCCTGTTCGAAATCGATACCCGCCTCCTGCAGCCGTGACGCGTCACAGGCATCGATGACCCCAAGCTCGCTGAGGAAAACATGCGCACCTTCGCTTCGCAGCAGCAGGGCTGCAGCCGTTCCGCTTTTTCCGGCCCCGAGGACCGTGACTTTTTTACCAGAAACCACCATGGGACATTACCTGAGTTTCAGTGTCGTGAGGCTTGCAAGCAGAAGGAGAATCGCCAGTATCCAGAACCTGATGACGATTTTCTGCTCGGGCCACCCCTTGAGCTGGAAATGATGGTGCAGCGGAGCCATGAGGAAGATCCTCCGGCCCTGTCCGAACCTCATTTTCGTATACTTGAAATAAAGCACCTGCATTGAAACCGAAAGCGTCTCTATCAGGAATACCCCTGCCATGACGGGAAGGAGCAGCTCCTGCTTGATAAGGAGGGCGATTACCGCAATCGCGCTCCCGAGAGCGAGCGAACCGGTGTCCCCCATGATTATTTCCGCAGGATTGGTATTGAACCAGAGGAATCCGACACAGGCCATGACTATCGCCATGCAGACCACGGCGATCTCTCCCCCTCCCGAAATGAAAGGAATGTTGAGATAACCGGCATAGACGGCGTTGCCCGCAAGATAGGCAAATCCCCCGAGCCCGAACACCACGATGGCCGATACCCCTGAAGCAAGCCCGTCGAGTCCGTCGGTGAGGTTGACGGCATTGGAAACTGCCGTGATGATGAAAATGACCACCGGGATATAGAGATAACCGTAATCAAAAACGAAGTGCTTGAAAAAAGGCAGGGCGGTCTCGGAGCGAAGAACCGAAAGCGCAGGACTGAACCATGCAAAGAGGCCGACGATCAGCCCGAGCGAGACCTGACCGGCAAGTTTGTAGCGGGGAGAAAGACCTCCCTTGATTTTCAGAACCACCTTGCTGTAATCGTCGATAAAGCCTATACCGCCCATCCAGAGCACGGCAAGCATGACCAGCCATACATGGGGATCGGTGAACTTCGACCAGAGGAGCACCGACAGTTCAATGGCAAAAATGATGAGAAGCCCGCCCATCGTCGGCAGGGATTTCTTTTTCCGGTGTTCCGGAGGGGCTTCCTCCTTGATGGGCTCTATGAAACGTGCCTTCAGGTAGCTGATGAACCTCGGCCCGACAAGCAGGGTGATCAGCAGAGCGGTAATGGCTGCGGCGCTCATCCTGAAGGTGACATACTCGATGACACCGAATCCCGGGGGAGCGAAAACATCCTTGATATATTTCAGGAGATAATAAAGCATTCCTCTTGATATTGATTACATCTGTTGTTGTTTGCGTTCCTTCTCGATCGCTTCGACAAACTGTTCGAGCTTCATGCCCCTCGATCCCTTGAAAAGGACGACATCTCCGGCTTTCAGCACCGATTTGAGTGCTTCGAGCAGGCTTTCGCGATGTTCGAAATGGCCGGAGCACCTGCCGGTCGCTTCAAGACAGACAAGGCGGGCCTTGTCGCCGAACGTATAGAGGAGATCGACGGGACGTTGCTGAATATACCTGCCGACAGCTTCATGTTCAACATCTCCCGCCGCGCCGAGCTCCAGCATGTCGGCAAGCACGGCGACTCTTCTGCCATCGCAGGGCATGTCGCACAGTGCGTCGATTGCCAGGCGCATAGAGTCCGAATTGGCATTGTAGGTGTCGTTGAGTATCCGGATGCCTGATGCATCGAGCACCTCGAGTCTTTTCCATCCTGGAGCGGGAACGAGCCTGGCAAGCCCTTCGCCTATGGTACAGAGGTCCAGGCCGAAATGCCTGCCTACCGCAGCAGCCGCGACAGCGTTGATGACATTGTGCCTGCCGGTAAAATTGAGCGCAACGCTTGTGCTCCCGCCACCGGAACAAAGCGTGAAACATATCCTGCCATCCCTTCCAACCGATATATCCCTGGCAAAACAGCTGTTTTCCGGGTTTTCGTCAAGACCGTAGGAGATATGCCCCGGCAGAGCTGCGCCAGCGGCCCTGAGCCTCTGGTCGTCACGGTTGACGAAGCAGGTCCCTCCCGTCGTGCGAAGATAATCAAAGAGCGCCAGCTCCTCGGCAGCCACCCCGTCGAGATCGATGAGAAACTCGAGATGCTCGTGCCCGATATTGGTGAGCAGACCGTGGGTCGGACGGGCCATTGACGCGAGCTGGAGCATTTCTCCCGGATGGTTGATCCCCATTTCCACCACGGCGATACCGGTATCCCTGCGGAGCTGCAGCAGAGTGAGAGGCACTCCGAGGTGGTTGTTCATGTTGCCCCTGCTCATCTGTACGGTATAGCCGGACCCGAGTACCGAAGCCACCATCTCCTTGGTGGTGGTCTTGCCGTTACTGCCTCCGACCGCGACAACAGGTACAGTAAACGTATCCCTGTAGAATGCCCCGAGCAGCTGCAGCCCGGCGACAGTATCTTCGGCAACGATCAGCCCTTTTCCCTCAGGAGGCGGAGCCGATCCCCGGGATTCGTGCCATTCCCGGCTCACCATCGCCCAGCTGGCTCCTTTTTGAAAAACATCATCAAGAAATTCGTGGCCGTCAGTCCGTTCTCCTTTCAGGGCAATAAATATCTCTCCTCCCCTCACTGCCCTCGAATCGATCACAGCCACAGGCTGATCGATAAAACCGGAACCGGTGAGAGCATCTCCTGCCACCACCTTGCCGACCTTTCGCAGGTCGTCCATGCTCAATACTCCTTTCACCCTCTCTCCTTGTCGGGGCTTTCCGCAAGGGCGGCCCCCATAGTGTTCAAAAATGTCCCGATAACATCCTGATCTGAAAAATACTCTTTGCGACCCCTGATTTCCTGATACTTTTCATGGCCTTTGCCGGCGACAAGCAGGATATCTCCAGCAGAAAGCAATGAAAGCGCCTTCCCGATTGCCTCCCGACGGTCACAGATCCTGAAATGAGGGACTCCCATGATTCCGGGCTCTATTTCGTCGAGAATTGCTTCGGGCTCCTCACTGCGAGGGTTATCCGACGTCAGGATTACCGTGTCTGCGATTTCCGAAGCGATACGGCCCATTTCAGGACGTTTCGATTTGTCCCTGTCGCCGCCGCACCCGAAAACAACAACAAGGCGAGAGCCTGGAGGTTTCAATTCCCTGAGGGTTTCGAGCGCTTTTCGGAGCGCGTCGGGTGTATGGGCATAATCGACAAAAACGTTGAACCCCGATCCGGGGGTATCTACCCTCTCCATACGTCCTTCCACCACCGATACAGCTTCAAGCGCGCTGCAGACACGCCGCGCATCGAGCCCCATGCCAACACCTACAGCAGCAGCCTCGAGCACGTTCATGACATTGTAGGAGCCGGGAAGGCGCACCTGCATCTGTACGACGGTGTCGGGGAAATGCAGCTTCACATCGCTGAACGCAATCGAACCATACTGCCGTTCGGCACGAAATTTCTTCCCGCAAACGGGTCCACCATCCTTTTCATCCAAAGTGCAGCAGTACCTTCCGGCATGCTCCACGCGCGACATCATCTGCGACGCAGAGGGATCGTCGGCATTGAAAACGGCAAACCCGTCAGGAGCGAGCTGATCGAACAGCTTCTGCTTCGCCGCCGCATACTCCTCCATGGACACATGAAAATCGAGGTGCTCCATGGTAAGGTTGGTGAAAACGGCCGCTTCGAACCGGAGCCCGTAAACCCTCTCAAGCATCAGGGCATGGGAGGAGACCTCCATGACTGCCGAACTGCACCCCGCATCGACCATACGGGCGAACAGCGAATGCAGGAGGTCTGCTTCCGGCGTCGTACGGTCAAGGGTTAACTGCTCATCACCGATCATGCAGAGATTGGTCCCGATATAGCCCGCCTGAACTCCATTCTCGTTCAGCATCGACGTAATGAGCTTCGCTGTTGTGGTTTTTCCGTTCGTACCCGTAACCCCGATGAGCCTGAGCCTCCCGGAGGGCTTTCCCCAGAAGAGTCCTGCCGCTTCAGCAAGGGCTCTGCGGGCATCGGGAACAAGGATATAGAGGCACTCCCCGGCAAGAGCGGAAGGGTACTCCTCGCAGACTACCGCCACGGCGCCACGGCTCACAGCGTTTTCTATAAAGCGGTGCCCGTCGGCGGCAAAACCCCTGACCGCAACAAAGAGCGCGCCCGGGACAACAGTCCTCGAATCGCACGTGACCGCACGGACAAGGCTGCCTGCGGCAGCTGAGCCCTTCGTTCCGAGATATTCCATCCCCTCGAGAAGCGCACGGAATTCAATTTCCCTTTGCGGCAGGCTGCGCTCTTCAGACTTCATTTGAAAGGGTCCCGTTCATGTTTTGTTCGATGCAAGCATGACTTTCACAACGCTTTTCTTTCCCACTTTTCTGCCGGGCGCCACACTCTGGCTGACAACATGACCGTCGAGATTTCCCGAGTACTCCATACCGAGATCGAGCCATTTCAGGAGACGCTGGACCTCCCGGCCTCTGAGGCCCCTGAGGTCAGGAACCGCTACCGTGGCAATGGAATCGAGCAGGGACTGCTCCGGGGAATGGAACGCAAGGTTCTTCTGCATTTCATTCGAACAGGCAACCATTCTCGACGCTATTGAAGAAAAAACAGGTGCTGCGACAGTGGCCGCATAATATGCTGTTTTTGGATTTTCGACAATGACAATAATCGCATATTTCGGAGTGTTGACAGGAAAATAGCCGACAAAAGAAGAAACGTAAACCGGATTGGCATAGGAACCTCCCGCTGCGCGCCTTGCCGTCCCGGTTTTTCCTGCCACGTCGAGACCGGGCACTGCCGCGCTTTTCGCGGTCCCGCTGTCTACGACCGCCTTGAAATACTCTTTTCCGAGATACTTCGCAGTTTCAGCCGAGACGACCCTTCTCAACTCACGGGGAGCGTATTCCCTTCGAACCTGCCCGTCAGGGCCGAATACCTTCCTGATGATCATCGGTTTCATCATCACGCCGTCATTGGCGACAGCCGCATAGGCCTGGAGTATCTGGATCGGTGTCGCCATGACCTGATAGCCGTACCCCATCCAGGGCAATGTGGTTTTATCCCACTTCGAAAGCGGACGGACCCGTCCGGGAGATTCGCCGACCATTCCGACCCCGGTCCTCTCGCCGAACCCGAATTTTTTCGTGTAATCGTAAAATCTCTCCCTGCCGACGTCCATCGCTGTCTTTGCCGCAACGATGTTGCTCGAATACATCATGGCTTCCCGGAAGGTGATGCTGCCATACGCCTCATGGTCCCTGATAACCAGATCAAAGAGCGGCAAGGAACCGTTATTGGCAAAAACCTTGTCTTCAGCTTTCCTTTTCAGCACTTCCGTCGCAGCCGCTGCCATGACGAGCTTGAAAGTCGAGCCCGGCTCATAACTGTCCGTCACGGCCCGGTTCCTGGATTTTTCAGGGCTCCAGCTTGACCTGTCGTTGAGGTTGAAGGTGGGGTAGTTCGCCATGGCGATGATCTCACCCGTCCGGACCTCCATGACGATGCTTGTCGCCGCATCAGCACGGAACCGGCTCACGGCTTTCGACAGCTCATCCTCGACAATGCTCTGGACATCTGCGTCGAGCGTAAGCTGTATCGTATTGCCCCTTATGGCATCGAGCTGCCGGGCGTCAGGGGCCGGATATCGTTTGCCCGTGGCGAACCGCTGGAATACCCTCGTGCCCTCCCGACCCTTCAGGTCCCGGTCAAGCTGGAGTTCGAGGCCGCTGCTGCCGGCGTTCCGGCTGTTGGTGAAACCGATCAGCTGGGATGCGACGTTAAGGTAGTAGCGCTGCTGCTCGCTCTGGAACCATACCCCCGCTATTTTCCGTTCCATCAATGGCAACGCTTTCGCGACGGGAACCCTCCTGGCAAGCACCACCATGCCTCCCGGCTTTTTCAGATCGCAGAGGAGCTCCGGATAGCTGATTCCAAGATATTTCGAAAACTGCCCGGCAAGCGCTCGGGAATTGTCATAATAAACCTGCTTCCTGCTCTGCCTGTCGATCACCGGCCTCCCTTTTTCATCCATGCGGGGAGTGTTCCTGACGATACGGGGATTGGCATAGAAGGTTATGGTTTCAACGCTTTCCGCAAGCATTCGAGCGTGCCGGTCCAGGATAACGCCTCTCTTCGCCGCTTCTGTAACGACCCTCTCATACTGGCGTGAAGCCTTCTGCTTGTATTTCCTGACGTCGATGACCTGTATGCCAAGAAGCTTGACGATGATTGCGGCAATGAAAACGAAATAAACAACGACGACAACCCCGAGGCGTATGCCGAATTCATTTCCGTCCGGTCTGCTTTTGTCGCTACCGTCTGTCATGGAACTCTTCCTCGCTTTTACGTTGCTTCGTTCACTTCACAAGCTCAACAGGCGGGGTGCTCGAGGCTGAAAGCCCGAGTATGGCGGCATCCTCGGTAATATTATGAATACTGTGCAGCTCATGCACTTTGAGTTCCTGAGCAGTGAGCACGCTGTTGATCATGTCAAGTTCGGTACGAAGTTTTTCATTCTGGAGTGACAGGTTGATGATCGAAAGCGTATTGTTCGTCTGGAAAAGAAAAAGCCCCGTTGCGACAAGCAGGTAACCGAACGATCTGAGCTGCAGGAGCTGGCCGATATCAAAATCGAGCGCATTGCTCATGAGCTCCCGGAAGCCCGAGCGGACAGCCTCTTCGGAACTCCTTCCGTAATCGCCTGGAAATAAGGATTTTTCCTGTTCAGCCGGAGCCTCATCTTTGACCCGGTTTCCAGGATAAAACCTGCCTGACTGCCTGCCGTCCGCTCCGGAAGCTCGCCCTTTCTGACGGTTCAGGAACGGTATAACGATGTTCTCAGCATTCACGGCAACCTCCTTTGGGGATTTTTTCAATAACTCTCAATTTTGCGCTTCTGGCCCGGGGATTCCTTGCTGTTTCATCCTCTCCCGCGAGCAGCGGTTTACGGGTCACAAGAGATACCGATGCCCGTTCCAGGGGTTCCCTCAGCCCTACTCCTTTCGGGCCCCAGTCATTTCGCGCATTGTCTGCAAATACGTTTTTCACGATCCTGTCTTCGAGCGAATGATAACTGACAACCGCCATCCTGCCATGTTCGCCAAGGCATCCGATTCCCTGGCGAAGGGCTTCCCGAAGGACTTCGAGCTCGTCGTTCACTTCTATCCTCAGGGCCTGGAAAACCCTCGAAAGCATCTTGATGACATTTTCTCCGCCATATGCCACATCCCGGATAATTCCGGCAAGCTGGACGGTGCCGGTGATAGGTCCGTTCCTGCGGCGATACTCCGCAACGGCCTTTGCAATACTTCTGCTCCTCTTTTCCTCGCCATACCTGAAAAACACCCTCGCCAGCTCCTTTTCCTCATAGGTATTGACGATGTCCGCCGCCGTCAGGGCGGCACTTCTGTCCATCCTCATATCGAGCGGACCTTCCCGAAGGTAGCTGAAGCCTCTCGAAGCACTGTCGATCTGGAAGGAAGAAACTCCGAGATCGAGCAGTATCCCGGCGGCTTCCGGTTTCATGTTTTTTTCGGAACAGGCCCTGATGAAGCTCCCTTCCAGATCACCGAAATTCCCTTTCACCAGAACCGTGTTCACGGCCCATGGCGCCATTTTCAGGGCCGCTGCGCGAAGAGCCTCGTCATCCTGGTCAATGCCGATAATGAGTGATTGCTCCCAGTACCCCATTTCGTAAAGCGTACGCGCCATGGCGCTGGCATGTCCGCCTCCTCCAAGGGTTCCGTCAAGATAGATCCCGGGTTTCCTGATCAGCATACCGACAATTTCGGCGGCGAGGACCGGTTCATGATAGAAATCCTCTGCCATAACGCTAAAAATACCTTCCGGCCAGGACCGCAAACCGCTCAGTGTTAGCCTGCAGGAGAGATGAAAGCATGTCCGGATCCCAGACAATCATTTTCGTATCCGCACCGATTACAACGACATCCCTCGAAATTCCGGCATGATCGAGAAACTCTTTCGACAACGGGACCCTTCCCTGGCGGTCTATTTCCACAGTTTCCAGGCTTTCATACATCAGGGTCTTGAGCAGCCTCTCTTCAGGATTAAAATCCGAAAGGGCCGAAATTGTTTTTCTCATGCCATCCCAGACAGGCGGTTCGTACAGTTCGAGGGAACGGTCGGGGGCCTTGAGGATATAGAGCCAGCCGGCTGCGCCCCTTTTGCCGACGGTCCCTCCGGTCAGCGTTTCAGCGCTGAATCTCCGGCGAAACCTGGCCGGGATCATCAGCCGTCCTTTCTCATCGACGGCATGTCTTTCTTTTCCTATGAATCCGGACATTCCACAGCAACGGTTTATATCCGATTTTCAGGCATATTTCTCCCACTTTTTACCACTTTCCACCACTTAAATGTATCAAAAAAGGATACACTAAAAAAATATCCATCTATTTTATACTTTACCTGATACATAAGGGGACCCCTGTTTATTGCTCGTGAGAAGTCCAGGCAATCAGGCTTCGGAACAGAAGAATTAAATAGAGCTGCCCATAAGTCCCGAACGCGCAAGGAAATCCATGAAAAGAGGCTGTCACGAGTACGTCATCGACGGATACAACCTGATACACCACCTCTTTCCGGACAGAAAACAAACTCCTCTCGAGGCGATGCGCAGGGAAATGGAAAAGCTGCTCCTCGCATTCCACCGGGACTCCGGAAACCCCCTGACTGTTGTCTATGACGGAAACGACTGTTTCAGGGAACATTCTTCGGGCGCTCCGCTCCACATTGTCTTCACGCCGGCGTCAAAAAGCGCCGATCTGTGGATGGTTGATTACGTAAAATCGTTGAACACGAAAATAAAATTGGTTACTATTGTAAGTTCGGACAACGAACTGCGCACCTACGCCTCGGCGTTCGGAGCGAGGTGTATGAAATCCGAAGAATTTGCAGAACTCCTCCATGGCGCTCCCATGGACTCTTGCGGACAAAAGAACCGATTCAGTGGCGGCAGGCGTCCTGCCACCGACAAGAGTGGCGGTTCAGGGGAGCTTTGCGACAGGGAAATCGAGCGGTGGAAAAAGCTTTTCCTCGAGGGGCGGCGATAGGGGAAACCTGCATGAAATCCCGTTTTCATACAGCAAGAGAAGGCACACTTAATCATCCTCATCATCATGATGTCCGGAAGCAACGACAACACCGATCACAGGCTTGAAATCGACGATTGGAGAAAAAAAATCGACGCTATCGACCAGAAGCTGGCTTCCCTGTTGTGCGAAAGACTTCATTGCGCACAGAATATCAGCTCGCTGAAGTCGATGCTCGGCGAGCAGGTTCTCCAGCCTGAAAGGGAAAAGGAGGTGCTCTGCAATGTCATGAACCATGCCGATACTCCGCTCACTTCACAGGCTCTCGAAAAAATCTACCGATGCATCCTTGAGGAGTCCCGCCTTCTCCAGCAGGAGTGGAAAAGCTTCATGAAGGAGTCCTCTTCAAGTTAACAAGACCCTCCCTGATGCGGTCGTCGAAAATACATGCCCGGAAATCAATCGCTGCACTATCGGCAATCCTCCTGTCTGCACTTGCGCTCTTCCTCTTCATTCCCGACCTCAATACCTCGAAGGCCCCTGCTCGGCTCGTCGTTCATCGGGGAACAGGGTTCAGGGAAATCGTCGCGGAGCTTCAACGAACCGGCGCCATCAGAAGTGAATGGCCCGCGATAGTGACCGGTGCAATCATTCCGAAGCTGCACAACATCAAGGCGGGCAGATACCTGATTCCGCCGGGAATGTCGAATTTCCAGCTGCTTTTCTATCTGCATGCCCATCCCCAGGATGAAGTACGTATTACCATTCCCGAAGGTCTCGAACTCCGTAAAGTCGCCCGGCTTCTCGGCCGAAAGCTCGACTTCGATTCCACAGCCTTCATGGCTGCCGCAGCTGACAGAAGGCTTCTTGGAAAATTCAAGATTTCCGGCAGCTCGGCTGAAGGATACCTCTTCCCGGGGACATACAATTTCGTCTGGGCCGGAAGCGCCAGAGAAACCGCGGCATTTCTGATCGGCAGGTTCAGGAAATTCTATACCCGCGAACTGCAGAACGAAACGGCGGCAAGAGGCATGAGCGAGCTGCAGCTGCTCACCCTGGCATCGATCGTAGAAGCTGAAACGCCACTCGACCGGGAAAAACCGCTTGTCGCGAGCGTCTATCTCAACAGGCTCAGGAAAAATATGCGCCTGCAGGCTGACCCGACCGTCCAGTACGCTCTGGGAGAAGATGCCAGGCGCCTGTTCTTCAAAGATCTCGAAAAAGATTCTCCCTACAATACCTATACCCGTTCCGGCCTTCCCCCCGGACCCATCTGCAGTCCCGGCGCATCGTCTATCCTGTCCGTGCTTCGTCCTGCAGAAACAGGCTACCTCTATTTTGTCGCGTCCGGAACTGGAGGACACAATTTCTCCGGCACGCTTGCTGGCCATGACGAAAATGTCAGAAAGTACCGGAACGCCCTGAAGGAAACCCGTCATTGACTGCAACGCGAGCCCGTCCGGGAATGAATAACCTGTTGAGTGAAATGAAATATATCGTAGATTACATAGTATAAATCTCTCTCGGGAAGAGAGGGGATTTTTTAAACCAATCAACAAGACAATGAAGAAAAAGACCTTGTCCGACATAGCGATCCAGGGCAAACGGGTATTGATGCGCGTAGATTTCAATGTTCCTTTCGACGAGCAGAAGAAAATTACCGACGACAAGAGAATCGTCGAATCCCTTCCATCCATCCGCATGGTGCTGGAAAACGGCGGAAGGCTCATCCTTATGTCCCACCTCGGACGCCCGAAAGGAAAGGTCAACCCGGAATTCACTCTCGCTCCGGTAGCGGCAAGACTTTCGGAGCTCATCGACACGCCGGTCAAAATGGCAAAGGACTGCATCGGCAATGAAGTCATGCAGCAGGTGCTCGCCATGCAGGACGGCGATGTCATCCTGCTGGAAAACCTGCGATTCCACCCTGAAGAAGAGGCGAACGATCCCGATTTTTCGAAAGAACTCGCATCACTCGGCGAAGTCTACGTCAACGACGCTTTCGGCACTGCTCACAGGGCTCATGCATCCACGGAAGGGATAACCCACTATATGCAGACCGCTGTTGCCGGTTTCCTGATCGAACGTGAGCTTATGTACCTCGGCAAGGCTCTCGAAGAGCCCAAACGCCCCTTTGTTGCTATTCTCGGCGGATCGAAAATATCCGGAAAAATTGATGTTCTCGAGAACCTTTTCAACAAAGTCGACACGGTGCTCGTCGGTGGTGCGATGATATTCACCTTCTTCAAGGCCCAGGGTTACTCCATCGGTAATTCCCTTGTCGAGGACTCAAAGACCGATCTGGCCCTCAGCCTTCTCGAACAGGCAAAAAAGCGCGGGATAAGACTCCTGCTTCCCGAGGATGTTATGGTTGCCCCCGAAATTTCAGCGACAGCCACCTGCCGTCCCGAAAGTATCGGGGAGATTTCCACAGGAATGATCGGCGTCGATATCGGTCCGAAAACTGTTGAGACCTACCGCAGGGAGATCCTCGGTGCAAAAACGGTACTCTGGAACGGACCGATGGGAGTTTTCGAAATTGACAATTTCGCAGTCGGGACAATAGCTGTCGCTGAAGCTCTTGCCGAAGCGACAGGAAAAGGCGCAACAACGATTGTCGGCGGCGGAGATTCGGCAGCGGCAATCGCCAAGGCAGGCCTGGCCGGGGAGATTACCCATATTTCAACAGGGGGGGGCGCAAGCCTGGAATTCCTTGAAGGAAAGGAGTTACCCGGCATTTCCGCGCTGAACGATTGATCATTCAGGCAAGAAAACCGGCACACTGCATTTTTTTCCGGCACACACCATGCTGCTGCCGACCTTCTTCCCTGTTCCGCACCGGGGAAGAAGGCCGGCACGGCAAAGAGAACCATAGCAAGCAATGACCTATTCAAACCAGCCATACAGACCGGGAGGCTTCCAGCTCATGCCCCCGGCGATAAAGCTCATCATCCTCGGAAACGTAGCGATGTTCTTCCTGCAGGTAAGCCCGGCAGGCGAGCTCATCAATGCATTCGGAGCCCTTTGGCCCATCGGATCTGAACAGAGCGGAGGCTTGCCCTTCATGCCCTGGCAGCTCGTCTCCTACATGTTCCTGCACGGCAGTTTCCAGCACCTTTTTTTCAACATGTTCGCGCTCTGGATGTTCGGTGCAGAGATAGAAAACTACTGGGGTACCCGTCAATTCCTCACCTATTATTTTGTCTGCGGCATAGGTGCGGGCATCATCAACCTGCTTGCCACCATGGGAAGCCCTTATCCGACCGTCGGTGCGTCAGGCGCCATCTACGGAGTGCTCCTCGCTTTCGGCATGATGTTTCCGGATCGCTACATTTTCTTCTATTTCCTTGTTCCGATAAAAGCCAAATATTTCGTTGCCGGTTATGCGCTCATCGAGTTCATCTCGGGTATCGGCAGCAAAACGATGGGCAGCGGCAACATGATTGCCCATTTCGCGCACCTTGGCGGCATGCTGATAGGCTTCATCTATATTCTCATCAAGAGAAACGATTTCTCGCTGTCAGACTTTATCGACAGAATACGTTCCGGGAGCAGGCGCAAAAAAGGACCCCGGCCTTTCAGACAGAACCGCGTGGAAGGGCCGGTTTCCGAAACGGAAATCAATGCCATCCTCGACAAGATCTCCCGGGACGGCTACAGTTCGCTGACCGAGGAAGAACGGCGCAAGCTCCTCAAGGCGGGAGGCAAGTAAAACCGTAAAACTCGCAAAAATCCGAAGGGAAGTACCATGAAGGGCACCATTGAACGCATGCAGGAAGATGCTCGGGAGGTAACCGGCAGCCCGTCGAAAGCCGCCAAGCTTGCAGAATCGGTGCTGAGACTCACCTCCTCCGGAAAGTATGCGGGTCAGCTTACCGCCCTCAAGCACAAAATACTCTCGCTTGCCAGAATGGTGAAATGCTACTCGCGCAGAGAGTACCTCGATATCCCCTGGCAGACCATTCTGCTCGTTACAGCTGCCCTGATCTACGTTGTCTCCCCCCTGGACGCCATTGCCGATTTCCTGCCGGTGATGGGGTTCACCGATGACACTGCGGTCATCCTCGCGGTATTTTCTTCAGTAAGCAAGGATGTGGAACGCTTCCTCGCATGGGAGGCCGCCAGGGAGAAAACCCCGCCCGAAGAGACTGGTTCCTGCTGACGCAAAGAATACCCCGGAACAGCGATTCCGGGGTACAAGGATAACCGTTACCCCTCGCGCTCGAAACAGGCAATGCTCTCGATGTGGATGGTATGGGGAAACATGTCGACCGGAGTCACCGAGGAAAGCCTGTAGCCGCGGGAACAGAGCTCCCTGCCGTCTCTTGCGAGGCTGGCCGGATTGCAGCTGACGTAGACAATCCTCCGTGCACCGAGCTGCGCCATGGTTTCAAGCGCTTTCGGATGCATGCCTGCCCTCGGCGGGTCGGACACGATCACTCCCGGAGCGCCATATTCCCTGAGCGTACCCTGCAGGGTGTGAAGGTCCTTGAGATCGGCAAGAATAAAGAGAGCATTCCCGATACCGTTCAACACGGCATTGCTTCGGGCATCGAGTATGGAACTTTCGACAACTTCGAGACCGACCGCCGTGCGGCAATGCTTCGCCAGAAAGAGGGTGATCGTCCCTGTACCGCAGTAGAGATCGTAAACCGTATCATCCTCCCTCAGACCGGCAGCTTCAAGAACTCCCCCGTAAAGGCGTTCTGCCTGGGAAGAGTTCGTCTGGAAAAAAGAATTGGCCGAGATCCTGAAATCGAGACCGCAGAGGCGTTCGGTGATGAAGCCTTCACCGGAGATCGTGAACTCTTCCTCGCCCGTGGCGACGGTATTCCTTTTTCCGGTGACATTATTGACCACGGTAAGCTTCTCAGCCGGCATTCCGGAGCACAGTTCGGCTGCGTAGCGCTGCATGAGTTCCCTTTCATGCCAGGAGGTGACAAGGTTGACCATCACTTCCCTCCGGTTTTCGCTGAAGCGGACAACGAGGTTCCGTACAAAACCTTCATGGGATTTGGCATCATAGGGCGAAAGACCGTGGCGGAGAACAAATTCCCTTGTCAGGCGGAGTGCGATATTCATCTGTTCTTTTGCAAGAAAACAGTAATCGATATCGATGACCTTGTCGAAATTGCCGGGTGTATGGAATCCGAGGGCGAAGTTTTTCGGGCGGAGCAGCTTTTCCTGCGAAAGTTCTTCCGTAAGCAGGTAGCGCCTCGCCGAGCAGGAAAATTCAATCTTGTTGCGATAGTGGAGAGGATATCCGGCAGAAAGAGTTTCAGCGACCGGTGGATCGGAAAAATTCCCCAGGTGGACAAGCGCATCGCTGACTTTCCTGCGCTTGAATCGAAGCTGGGCTTCATAGCTCACGTGCATGAGCTTGCACCCGCCGCAGACACCGAAGTAGCTGCACGGGGGCGTTGCCCTGTCTTCTGAGGGTTCGAGAATTGCAACCGTATCGGCTTCGATGTAGCGCTGGCGGACCTTGCGTACCCTTGCCGATACCCTGTCCCCGACGGCGAGCGTACCTGAAACCATTACCCCCATACCGTTTTCCAGGCGTCCGAAACACTGTTCTTTTTCTGCGAAGTCTGTCACGACAAGATCGATGATATCCCCTTTCCGGATGCTTTCTGTACCCATATGCGTTTTAAAGGATTGTTGGAAGCAATGCCGCTCCGAACACCCCGGCACTGTCTCCAAGCAGCGGCCTGAGCAAGGGAATGTGCAATTCGCTGTTGAACAGGTGCTTTTCAATAGCTCTGCGGGCATCAGGTGAATATAACTGTTCGATGGTGCCTGCACCTCCACCGAGAATGCAGATGTCGGGATCGAGGATATTGATGACTGACGCGAGCGCCTTGCCGAAAAAAGAGAGCAGTCTGCCTATCGTTTCGTCAGCAGCCGGATCCGATGCGGTTGACACCGCGATTTCCCTGAGCGGTCTGGACAGGCCGGCGAGACTTGCATAATACCGTTCGAGAGCCGGTCCTGAAATGACCGTCTCTACACACCCTCTCCTGCCGCAATAACAGAGCTCCCCGCCTGGAATAAGTTCGTTGTGCCCCCATTCTCCGGCTATACCATGAGCACCGCGGCGTACTCGGCCATCCGATACGATCCCGGCACCGACACCGGTGCCGAGGATTACGCCGAATGCCGTTTTTGAAGAATCCTGCATGAAAGTGAATCCTGCGCCCAGGAGAGATTCCGCAAGTGCGAAACAGTTCGCGTCGTTTTCCAGCAGAACTTCCATGCCAAGCAATCGTTCGAGGTCGCGTTTGAGGTCCCGGCCATTCAGGGAAACGGTATTCGAGTTTTTCATGGCCCCGCTGCGCTCATCGTAGCGTCCGGGGCTCCCGATTCCGATCAGTCGTGGGGCGGCAAGGCCTGTTTCGCTGGAAACCATTGACAGAAGTTTCCTGATTCGCAGGAGTATCTGATCATACCCTCCATCCGCCCCGGTCTCTATCCTGCGCCTTGCCAGAGGCTTCATCATGCTGTCGATGACAACCGCCTCGATTTTTGTGCCACCGAGATCGATACCCCAGTACCGTTCAGTCATCGTGGTTGCGTTTATTGCTCATGATCTCTCTCTGAACAATGTTTTTGAACAGCCACGAAAAAATCCAGTACAACAGCAGGGCGCTCATTATGCCGATGAGCATTCCGGCAAGGATATCGCCCGGATAATGGACCCCTACATAAACCCTCGAACAGGCAATCAGAAAAGCGCAAACAATCATAAGCAGGGCAAAGAGCCTCTCAACGAGAGGCCCGCGACGGAAAAATATCCATAGCATGGAGGCGGCGGCAGCGGCATTGGCCGCATGGGAAGAAGCGAAGGAAAAGCTCCTTGACTGAACCACAAGCAGGCGACAGTGATCGAGAGCGAAACAGGGCCGAACCCTCTGGACAAGCGGCTTCAGAATTCCAGAAGCGATATAATCGGCAATACCGACGGCAGCAAGGGCAAGGAGAATGACCGGAAGGGCATTTTTACCCTTCCGGATCAGGATGAACAGGATGGCAAGCAGGAAGATATGGTTCGAGAGATTGCCTTTTGTCAGAAAAACCATAAGATCGTCGGCCGCCGGATGGACCAGCCGGAGGTTGATGAGCTGGAACAGCCAGATATCAGCCTTTTCGATTGGGGACATACCGTTTCCTTACTTTTTAGCGCCCCCTTTTTTCTTCTGGGCGGATTTTCCTGCCGCAACCGGGCCGGAACTTATTTTCGGTATGTCTGCGGCTGTAGTGGTTTTATTGATCCAGAACTGCTGGGCAACGCTGAAAATGTTGAACATCAGGTAGTAGAGGCCGAGCCCGGCAGGCATGTTGTTGAAGAACAGCAGCATCATGGCCGGGAACATATACATCATGACCTTCATCTGATCGTTGGTCTGCGTTGTCGGCGTGATTTTCTGCTGGATGAATACGGTTACAGCCATTAGAATGGGAAAAACCGCGATATGGTCACCATACATGGGAATGGAAAACCCGAAATTCAGGATCGAATCGGGCACCGACAGGTCATTCGCCCAAAGAAAGCCGTGCTGGCGAAGCTGGATCGAGGAACGGAAAACATAGAACATCGCGAAAAGCAGCGGCATCTGGAGCAGAACCGGGAGACAGCCTCCAAGAGGGTTCACTCCGGCTTCCTTGTATATCCTTCCGAGTTCGCTCTGCATTTTAGCCGGATTATCCTTGTATTTTTCCTGAAGCTCCTTGAGCATCGGCTGCAGGGCGGACATCTTTTTCATGGACTTCGTCGACGCCATGGTAAGCGGATAGGTGACCAGTTTGATCAGGAAGGCAAAGATGATGATGATGATACCGTAATTGCCGATGAAGGTGTTCATCCAGTTGAAAACAGGCAGGATGATGAACTCGGCGAAAGGCCTTGTGAGCCAGTCCCAGCCGAAATCCATTATCTTTTCAAGGTCGGCTTTCTGGGATTTCATGATATTGTAATCGAGGGGCCCGAGATAGAGACTGTAACGGTTGTCTACCGTACCGCCTGTAGAGGGAACGCCCATTTTCAGGGCAATGAGATAATTTTCAAAATGATTTCCGGCGGATTTCCTTCCGTCAAGATAGATCCCGGCAGAACGTTCATGAGGAATAATGGCGGCAACGAAATACTTGTCGCGGACAGCTACCCATTTCGCTTCGCCTGATTGTTCTTCCCGGTAGACCTGGTTCTCCTTGCCCGCATCGAGCTTGACCAGACTGCCGCCAAGGTAGGCGCCTGCAAGCGCGTTGGTCGCCTCTTCTTCCCTGTTCTTTTCCGTATAAACAAGTCCGCCGTCCCACTGCAGCTGATATTCGCTGCCGGCAAGTTCGCTCGCGAAACCGGTCATTTTCACGTCATAGTCGACTTTGTAGCTCTGGCCGGAAAAAAGATAGGTCACATCGAGTGCCTGGCCTGGGGCAACATCGAGACGGTAGCTGACGGTATAGGTCTGATTGCCTGTAATGGAGCGAAGTGTATCGGCGCTGAGCGACGTGAAGAAAAGGTCGCGGGTATCGATTTTCTTTCCGTCTTTTGTCTGAAAAAGCAAAGAAAGCGAACCTTTGCCCGGGTTTGTCACCAGATTGAACGGCTTGCGGTTTCCGTCGAGATGCTTTTTCAGCACCAGGGACTTCAGCGTTGCACCTTTTGAAGAGAGCGTTGCACTGAAAAAATCGTTTTCCACCGTCGTAAGCCGCTCCTTGCCGGCGGCAGCATCGGCAAAAACACCGAAACTGGCCGCAAGCGGCTGCGCGACCGCGGTATTCTGTGAGGCCTGTACAGCAGGCTGGCCGGTTGTCGTCGCCTGTTGCTGCGGCTGCGGTTTTTTTGCCGGAGACATGAACTGTAGCCAGACGATCATGATAATGGCAATAAGTGCAAGGCCGGTCACCGAATTTTTATCCATTACAACTCTCTTTGTTTTTTTTGCCGTAAATCTTTGGTTTGCACGAGGGAACAGGATCGTACCCCCCTCTTGAAAAAGGATTGCAGCGCAGCACCCGCCATACTGTCAGAAAAGATGCATAAAAAAAATTATGCTCACGGAACGCATCAAGGGCATAAGTCGAACAGGTGGGGTAATACTTGCAGGAAGGACCGAGCAGAGGAGAGATGAACGCCCGGTAAAACTTTATCAGCGCTATCGGAACCTGATTGAAAAAATTCCAACTGCTCATCGTTCTGTAATGTTGCCCGGAAAAAACCGGATTATAATCATCGCTCCCCGTCACGCATCTGCAGATGCGTTCACATTCCTGCGGGATGCCTCATCAACGCTCTCATTTCACTTCTGAATGCTTCGACTCCGGGAATTGCCTTTTTCCTTCCGGTAAAAAGAAATGCAATACTGCAAGGTCGGGACGCCACACCGGCAGTATTCCTTCCGAAAGGTTTTTCGAGCCGGTATGCTTCCCTCATCACTCTTTTCACACGGTTCCGAACGACTGCGGAAGGAACGTAGCGCTTGCTGACAGCGAACAGGATGGTATCGTTTCCCCTGAAAAAAGCGGTTTCAGGCATGAGTGCAGTGTAGACTATCGTAAGAAAATCCCCTTTTGCACTCTTTCCTGTTTTGAAAAGGCGCGCTGTCAGGTTTTTAGCACGCAGGATTTCATACTTGCGCAGGGAATGAACGTGTACTCTTGTCAATGCCTGAAAACGTCTATGATTTCAGCATGCCGGACCGGTCTGCGACAGTAACGTCCATCAACGGCTTACCGTGCCCATTGCGCTGCTGACGCTCAGCGAGTGGCGACCTTTGGCCCTTCTTGCAGACAGGACTTTCCTGCCGTTTTTCGTGGCCATTCTCTGCCTGAAACCGTGCTTGTTCCTTCTTTTTCTATTCCGAGGCTGATAGGTTCTTTTCATTGGTATGTGCTCCGCACCGTTTTTTAATAATCAAAATTACAGGGCATACAATTTAGCATAACGAACTGTTATTAACAAACAAAACCTCTGCCTGAAAATCCGTCTGTGCACCTTTTCCACATCGCCACCCTCGACCCGTAAGAATGTTGATCGATTGTGGATAAAAAAATTCAACCGCCCGGATCGCCACAAAAATCCGGGCGAAAGGGAAATCAACAAGTGTGGACTACTTTTCATGCCTTTTTCCGTAACTTACTTTAATAAAATAATATATCGTGTGGAAAAGTTTTTGTGACGGATACCCTTTTCTGCAGACACGCAAAGGAAAGGAAATTGTTTTTTATCCACTTAAAACACTAACTTGTGAACAGTAAATGTTGATGGCGTTTCGAGCTCTGCCCCATTTCTCTCAAACTCCCATTTTTTCTGTATGTCCTATGCCTGAAGTCACATCAATGTTTTTATCGGATAATCAGCAGATAGTCGACCAGATACCGCATTCGATGGAACGCCAGATATGGGATGCCTGCCTTAATGACATCCGTGAAAAAATAAACCCACTGGCGTTCAAAACATGGTTCCTGCCCATAAGACCGGTAGGCTTTTCAGGCAGCGAGCTGACAATCGAAGTTCCCAGCCAGTTTTTTTATGAGTGGATCGAGGAAAATTACTCCTCGTTCCTGAAAAAGGCGCTCACCA
The DNA here is from genome assembly GCA_013335405.1 of Chlorobiaceae bacterium. Taxonomy (GTDB): domain Bacteria; phylum Bacteroidota; class Chlorobiia; order Chlorobiales; family Chlorobiaceae; genus Chlorobium. The sequence continues at coordinate 66,745 of JAAXVR010000002.1, read as the reverse complement.
ATGTCATCGGAGCGGAAGCAAGGCTGATGTACTCCATCGTCATGGACAAATCCCAGGGACAGCCCGTAACCATAGAACTTCCGCACCAGAACGTCATCGGCAACAACTTGCCCGAACATCGCGGCAGCAGCGATGTTATGCAGAAAGCCACCGCGTCCTTCGAACGCAATCTCGCAAGGTTTGAAACACAGCTGAACCAGAAGTATACCTTCGATACTCTTATACGCGGCGACTGTAATTCACTCGCATTCGCTGCATCGAAATCGGTTGCGCAGAATCCGGGACAGAATGCTTTCAACCCTCTTGTCATCTACGGCGGCGTAGGTCTTGGAAAGACCCATATGATGCAGGCCATCGGCAACACCGTGAGGGAAAACAAGATGACTGACAGGATACTGTACGTTTCAAGCGAGAAATTCGCAATAGATTTCGTCAACGCCATTCAGAACGGCAAAATTCAGGAGTTCTCGTCTTTCTATCGTTCCATCGATGTTCTCATCATTGACGACATCCAGTTCTTTTCCGGCAAGGAAAAAACACAGGAAGAGATTTTCCATATCTTCAACACCCTTCACCAGTCCAACAAACAGATCATTCTGTCAGCCGACAGGCCGATAAAAGAAATCAAGGGAATAGAGGACCGCCTCATATCGCGTTTCAACTGGGGTCTTTCTGCGGATATACAGCCTCCTGACTACGAGACGAGAAAAGCGATTATTCTCAGCAAGCTGCATCAGAGCGGCGTGAATCTTGACGAAGCCGTCATAGAATTCATCGCGACAAATGTTACGGAAAACGTACGCGAGCTCGAAGGATGCATCGTAAAACTGCTCGCCGCCCAGTCGCTTGACAACAGGGATATCGATCTCCAGTTCACCAAATCGACACTCAAGGACATCATCAGGCATACCGCCAAACGCCTGACGCTCGATATCATTGAAAAAGCGGTCTGCTCCTATTTTTCCATTACACCGAATGACCTCAAGGGAAAATCGAAGAAAAAAGAGATCGCGATGGGCAGACAGATCGCCATGTACCTTTCGAAAATGATGACTGATTCCTCGCTGAAGACCATCGGGCTCCATTTCGGCGGAAGGGATCACTCGACCGTCATCCATGCCGTCAATACTATCGGCAAAAGAAAGGAATCTGTCCTGGAAGAAAGAAAGAAACTGGAAGAAATAAAGAAAAGAATAGAAATCCTCTCGATGTAGAATGATGTTGGCAAGTTGTTGGAAACATGTTCAGTTCACCGTACAGGAAAGAACGTTTATCAACAGAGCGGAGGTAAGTGGAAAAGCTGCCCACAAACAACAAACAGTACGGATACATCGCAAGTGATGGTTATCAACAGAAAAAAAAAGAAGCGGGTTTTTTTAAGTGACTGTTTTTCAATAAAATAAGAGAAGTTTCATTAGAGTTGTCCAGATATCAACATGATCAACAACATCAACAGAATTTTATAAAAATATAAATAGTTAATACTGGAGCAGATGAAAATCATTTCTTCAATACGCCAGCTGCAGGACGCAGTCAGCAAGGTTGCTCAGGCAATTCCGTCAAAGAGCATCGATCCCAGGTTCGAAAATGTGCACCTTACCCTCGAAACGGGAGGCATGACCATATTTGCAACTGATGGTGAACTCTCTATAACGTCGAAGATCGATGTTGAAACAACCGACAACGGGAATATCGGGATCAAGGCAAGAACCCTTCAGGATTTTCTGAGAAGCATGTATGACACTTCGGTCACGTTCATGATAGAGAGGCAGGAAATCAGCGATCAGGGAACCGTGCAGATCACTACGGACAAAGGAAGGTATAAAATGCCCTGCCTTTTCGAGAGCAAACCAGAAAAGCAGGAGAAGGTCTACGACATCTCCATGGAACTTGCGGCACAGGATCTGCTGGATATCGTACAGAAAACAATATTTGCATGCAGCGTCGACGGAATGAGGCCTGCAATGATGGGTGTCCTGTTTGAACTTGAAGGAAGTGTCATAACTGCAGTTTCAACTGACGGTCACAGGCTTGTCAGATGCAGAAAGGATTCATCGCTCGATATCAGGGAAAAACAGAAATTTGTTGTTCCTGCAAGGGTTCTCTCCATTCTGCAGAAACTCGCACAGAACGACTCCATGACCATGTCTATCGATGCCGACAGACGTTTCGTGAGGTTCATCAGCGGCAATATCATTCTCGACGCGGCGCTCATAGTCGAACCCTATCCGAACTACGAGGCGGTAATACCTGTCGAGCACGACAAGTACCTTGTTATCGACCGCTCACTCATTTACGACTCGATCAGGCGTGTGGCGAGGTTCTCGAGTATCGGAGACGTGAAAATAGAAATAGAGGGCGAACTCCTGAAAATCACGGCTGAAAACACGAACGAAGGTGAATCGGCAAACGAGGAACTTTCATGTACCTACAAGGGTGAACCGATCACGATCGGATTCAATTCGAGATTCATCGAGGCGGCAATCGCCCATATTGACGAAAACGAAATTCGGATGGAATTGAAGAGCCCCACAACTGCTGTGATTTTCAAACCAGAAAGCGGTGAACAGGCTGACAAGCTCATTATCCTTGTGATGCCTGTCAGGATCAACAACTGAAGCATGAGGAAAGTTTTTGATACTGCAGAGTATATCGTATGAGAATTTCAGGAACCACAGGATCCTGACATACGAACCGGCAGAGGGTATTAATCTTATTTTCGGGCCGAACGGCAGCGGTAAAACCTCCATACTTGAAGGTATTCATTACTGTGCGCTGACAAGGGGATTTGTCAGCGCCGGCGATGCTGACTGCCTGGAATGGCAACAGGAATATTTTCTGCTCAGGGGAGATTTCAGGAGCGATGAAGGAAGGCCGCAAAGGGTTCATGTCTCCTACACGCGGGAAAAGGAAAAACAGGTAAGTGTCAACAAGAATGAGGTAAAACCATTCTCGACTCATATAGGAAGAATACCCTGCATAACATTTACTCCTTCTGAGATCGGAATTATAACCGGACCGCCTTCGGAAAGAAGAAAGTTCATCGATAGTGCCATCAGCCAGACCGACCGACGATACCTCGAGGACCTCCTCGCTTACCGGAGGGTTCTCTCCCAGAGGAATACCCTCCTGATGCAATTGAACGAAAGAAAAGCACAGCATGATCCCACACTCTCGATATGGAGCGAAAACCTTGCGGGTATCGCGGCAGCGATTGCGATAAAAAGGAGAAGATTCATAGGAGAGTTTTCGATACGTCTCGAGAATATGTACAGGGAGATGGACATAAGGGAAAATCCTGGTATGGCATACCGTTCATCACTGCCTGGAGCTATTGATGCGGCAGATGAAGAAGAGCTTCGTGAACGTTTCATGAAGAGGTACAGGGAAACGGAAAAATCGGATATCATGAGGGAGCAGACGATGACAGGTCCGCACCGGGACGATATTGCTTTTCTTTTTAATGAAAAAGAGGTCAAGAGATATGCATCACAGGGGCAGACGAGAACCTTCATGATCTGCCTGAAACTTTCGCAACACCGTTTTTACAGCCAGATGCTCGGAGAAAAACCGATCTGCCTGCTGGATGATATATTCAGCGAACTTGATGAAAGGAGAACGGAAAGAATACTCGAAGTTCTCGGAACATTCGGACAAAGCATCATAACGACGACGGAACGAAAGGAAACGGGAGGTATGACGGCAGTTTCTATAGACAGTTTGAAAAAAAGAATGGAGAGGAACGCTTGACGAGGATAAAAAATCCGAAAAGCATGTCCGAAATTGTCCTCGATATGTGCAGAAACCTGGGACTGGAAAACGCATATGAGCAGTACAGGACAATGCGAATATGGAGCAGTGTTGTCGGGGATGCAATTTCTGCAGAGACTGCAGTGGAACGGTTCACGGAAGGACAGTTGTTCATCAGGGTAAAAAACCCTGCATGGAGAATGGAGCTGAATTTCAGGAAAAAGGATATTCTCCGGAAAATCAACGATTCACTTGAAAAGACGATTGTCGAAGAAATCATCTTCAGATAAAAAAAGCGAACGGGTTTTTTTGTGAAGGTGTCGGAAGATTGTCCCTGTTGTCTCTAAACGGTGATTTCGGCAGATTACACAGGAAGAGAGGCTGTCTTGAAAAAAGTGACAGCCTTCTTCTAATCCTTCATGCTAAAGGTTGCAGCTAAGCTGGTAGATTTCGATCATTCTTTCTGCATATGCTTTGCCGAATGCGATGCATTGTTCGAATTGCGCTTCATGGGGTTTGAATTTCACCATGACATTCTGATCGAAAACTTTGAGCTTGAGCATCGAAAAATTGGTCTCGATCATTTTCGCGGCTTCGCCGCTCCATCCGTATGAACCGAAAGCTGCGGCAAGCTTGCCCTTGTCCCGGATCGGATTGACTGCTGCAAAAAACTGGTAGATCTGGGGAAGAATGTTCTGATTAAGGGTCGGAGAGCCGAGGATCATTCCGGAACAATGTGCGATTTTATCTTCAAGCTTGGCAAAATGCATCGATTCGATATCACAGATATCGATGATGAAATCGCAGGACTGGCTGAGTCCTTCGGCTATTTTACGGGCAAGGACAGTTGTGTTTTCGTAAGCCGATACATAGGCGATAAGGATACGCTTTTCGTTTGGCATAGAGATAGCCCGGGAAGCATACCTGGCGGAAAGATCGACATATTTCTTCCAGTCAGAACGAAGTATGGGGCCATGTCCGGGACAGATGCATCTGATGTCAAGAGGTTTGATTTTCTCGATAGCCTGCAGCATATACTTACTGAAAGGGCGAAGAATGGAGTCGTAATAATAGGTGAAAGCATCGTCGAAATCACCTACTGCATCGTCGAACATGCCTTCATGACAGTAATGGCAGCCGAAGGAGTCACAGGTGAAGAGCAGACGATCTTCTTCAAGCCAGGTATAGATGCTGTCTGGCCAGTGAAGATTGGGAGCATTTATGAAATGAAGCGTTTTGTTGCCAAGGTCGAGTGTATCACCGCTTTTGACGACAAGTGACTTGAAATCATGGCCAGTCTGGTCACGCAGAAATTTGATTGCATTGCCGCTCCCTACAACGGTTGCATCAGGCGCAAGAGCGAGGAGGTTGCGTACATTGCCCGAATGGTCAGGTTCAGTGTGGTCAACAATAATGTACTGTATCTCGGCAGGGTCGGTAACTTGTTTTATTTTAGATAGATAAGTTGGCCAGAACTTTTCTTTCGTCGTTTCAATAACGGCTTTTTTTTCAGCGTTTATGAAATATGAATTGTACGTGGTGCCATATTTTGTTTCCATTACAATGTCGAAGGTGATGAGTCCTGGATCGAGTACACCGATCCAGAATACATCATCAGAAATGGGAAGAATATGTTCGTCTGTCATGATTGAAATAAAGGAAATATTTGAAAATGAATATCTTGCCCTTTTAATACCGTTAATAGTCTCTCAGAGTTCCTCAAAAATAAACAAGGAAAGGAAAAAGAATATCAGGAAGGCATTTCTCCACCTGCAGCCGGAAGATCGGTATTTCGTATTTCCCTGAGGATTTCGATTCCCTGAGGAGAAAATGAAAAAAGGGTATCAGCTGAAAAAATCGTGCTGTAATCCTGAGGTTTGAAAAAAGGGAGGAATTTCTGGCAGTGTTCGTCGAGTCGCTTCAGGTAAAAATGGATATTTTCATCGGGATTATCCTTTTTCCATTCAGATGCAAGTTTCCCTTTGTCATAAAAAGAGGATCCTGTCCCTGTCCCGGAAACATAAAACGTTATCCTGTCCCCTTTCGTAATTCCAGGTCCGGCTTTCAAAGCAATTTCATATGCGATGGATTTTGAACGTTTACCTGCTTTAAGATCTTCAACGTACTGATCCATCGTATTTTTCAGGGATTCAGTCCTTGAAAAATCGGAAACATCGAGTTCATGATTGATGATTCTATTACGATAATCAATAAAAAGGTCATGAAGACCCTGTATATCTTCATTGAGAAGTTTTTCAAAACCGAGCCTGACAAAAACGAGTCCGAACTTTTCTCCGCTTCGGCTTGTAAGTGAAGAGCCTTTCATGGTCATGACGTTGTCGTAACCGAGAAGAGCATAATTTTTCTTCATGTAGGAGATCATCTTCCTGAATCGTCCGTCAAAACCGATTTTAATCCCATCGGGCATGAGATCGGAAACTTCGCTGACAAGGGTCCGTTCATCCTGTTCTGTTTCTATGCCGGGAGGAGGGATGAAAAGAATGCCGTCCGTATCGACCTCGATGATCCTGCAGCCGCGTGATTCGAACTCGTGGATCATTTTTTTTGCAAGCATCTGGCCTGTAGATGTCACTTTGTCGGCTTCCTCGAAATCGTTGAAGTTTCCTGCAATGAACCCGAGATACCCGTACATGGCATTGATGAGGATTTTGAAGGAACCCTGCATTGCGTCGAAATTGTTCCTGAGAGAAACATTTCCGGAATCTGCAGCATCACGTGATTTATCCCGGGCTTTGAAGCGGAGATCTTTCAGTTCACTGAGAATGACCGGGAAAACACGCAATGCATCGCTTTTAGGACAAATGTTGCAGGAAAGCATGATTGATGGATACAAAGACTCAATGTCTGCATAGACAATAGGCCCGAGTATCCCTTTGAGGAATACCTCTGTATAGCCGCCTGAATGCTGCTGGCCGGAAGAAGGTCTTGGAATCGAGTGTTTCTGGCGAAGGTACTCTCGAATGAAGAGCGCTTCGATTTTAGCAGCAGGTCCAAGGCGAGTGGTCATGGCATAGGTATAGGGCAGCAACTGTGAAAGATAGAAACTGCTGCCGGAAAGCAGGGAAGAAAGGGCTCTTGTTTCACGCACATCGTCCAGTGCATAGGCAAGGAGTTTTTCATGGTTGTTGACCCATAATGATGCTATATCCTTGTAATCGATGTAGGTCCTGTCGGGTGAAGCAAAACCGAAATGCTTCGCGACAGCCTTGAGCCCATAGCTCTGCAGTGAACGCCTGGATACGTCGTAACTCTGGACCAGAAAGAGGGTATCGATGACATTTCTGCCGGGGATATCGAAAAATGTGAAATCAATGCTTCTTTCGGCAAAACGTATGCTCGACTGGTATGATTTCGGAAGAAGACTGTTTCTGCCAATGGAAAAAGGGATCCCGCGATATTCGCACCTTCGCTGAAGATAGGGAAGATCGAAGCTGAAAATATTGTGGCCTTCTATGACATCGGGATCCTTTTCAGCGATAACATTGAGAAGGTTTTCGAGCAGGGCTTTTTCTCCGGATTCTTTCGAATGAAGCACACATTCCCACCCATTGCTGTCGCTGAGCGATATGATGATAATTTCGTCTTCACCAATTGCCGGCCTGCTTTCATAATTGCCCGAAGGTCTGTAATACGTCTCGATATCGAGCTGCATACGATACAGGTCGTTGAAAAGCATGCCCTTGAAAAACGTTTTGCCACTTTGGAGAAAATACTGTGTAACAGCATCCCCCTTGTTATAGAGCAGTGTATTGAGATCGTTATGGGAACTTTGGGCAGCACGGTCGGCTGTATCAGACTGGCGTCGGCTATTAGTGTATTCAAGGGCATGGCGGTAATTTTTCCAGCTCCTGAAAATTGCAAGGTATTGGAAAAAATTTGTTCCTGATAGCTTCTTGAGCCAGAAATTGTTTCTGTCATCCGGCACAAAACCTTCAAGCAAAACACTGTCGGAGAGGAAAAAATAGGGAAAAAATGGTTCGTCATGTTGAAGAACCGCATCTCCCACGCGTCGGAATATCCTGATATGGGTATCGGAAAGCTGGTAGGCACCGACAATACCGGTTTCCTTGTCCTTTCCGAAAAGAAGTTCATTGTTGATGATGTCGTCTACTATGCTTTCCATTGCTGCTCGCTGTGAGTGAAGAGAGTCGCCATAAAAAATGTTTCACGTGAAACATGCTATGCATTTCATCGACCGAGACGGACAAGGAGAACGGAAATATCAGAGGGGGAGACGCCAAGAATTCTTGATGCCTGTCCGATAGTTTCCGGTCTGTGCAGGTTAAGTTTTTCCCGTCCTTCACTGGAAAGGCCGGCAATTCCTTCGTATTTGAAAGATAACGGTATCTGATGAGATTCCAGACGAAGGATTTTATCCGCAACAAGAAGATCGCGCTTCAGGTACCCTTCGTATTTGATATCGATGTCAACCTGTTCGTGAACAAAAGGATCGGAAGAAACTCCATTGACGACAGATGCAAATCTTCCGATGCTGTCGAGCAGCATGTGGAAGTGAATTCCCGGGCGTTTAAGCAGGTTCACGGCAGTCATGGGTCCGGAAGACAAAGGATAACCATTTTTATGAAGAAGCGGATTGATTTCCTCTGATGAAAATTTAGAATTTGCACAGCATTGCTTCAGTTCCTCGATTTTCTTTTTTTTCTCTTTTCTCTTTTCAAGAGTTTCGGTGCTCACAAGCCCTGAAGAAGCACAGAAATCAAGCAGACGGATATCGGCATTGTCATGCCGCAGGACTAACCGATGTTCGGCGGATGAAGTGAACATACGATAAGGTTCTCTCGTATCCTTGGTTATCAGGTCGTCGATCAGCACACCAATGTAGGCATCGGAACGCTTCAGTACGAGGGGATTCATGTTCTTTATCTCGAGAGATGCGTTTATTCCGGCGATAAGGCCCTGTGCGGCAGCTTCTTCGTAGCCTGATGTGCCGTTGATCTGACCTGCAAAGTAGAGGTTTCCGATGATTTTGGTTTCGAGAGTCCGTTTAAGCTGATATGGGAAAAAAAAGTCATACTCGATGGCATATCCGGGACGTATCATTTTGACATCAGCCAGACCAGGAATTGATCTGAGGCCTTCAATCTGAATATCTTCCGGAAGAGAGGTGGAAAAACCGTTGACATACATCTCGTTGGTGTCGAACCCTTCAGGTTCAAGAAAAATATGATGGCTCTCCTTGTGTGGGAAACGAAAGATTTTGTCTTCGATAGAGGGGCAGTATCTCGGACCGATGCCTTTGACTTTTCCGGTAAAAAGAGGAGAGCGCTCGAACCCTTTTTGCAGTATCGAATGGGTTGAAGGTGTTGTTTTCGTTATGTAGCAGCTGATTTGCCTGCGGCTTTCGCAAGGAGTTGATTCGAAAGAAAAATATATTGGATCCTCGTCTCCGTTCTGTTCCTCAACCAGGGTATAATCAACACTGCGCGAATCTATTCTTGGCGGGGTCCCTGTTTTGAGGCGTCCCGATCTGAACCCGTATCCGACAAGGTTTTCCGTGAGACCATGAACCGGGGGATCGGCAACACTTCTGCCTCCGGGATATTGGGTCATTCCGATATGGATAAGACCATTAAGGAACGTTCCGCAGGTCAATATTGCGGCTTTCCCGGCTATGACCCTGCCGGTAGAGAGCCGTACACCCGAAAATATTCCGGAAATGCATTCGATACCTGTAACCGTATCCTGAACGATATCGATATTTCGTTCATTTTCGATAGCATTTCGCATGTATGCCGAATAAAGAGCACGGTCGGCCTGTGCCCTGGGCGAATGCATCGCAGGCCCCTTGCTTCTGTTGAGCATTCGTACCTGAATGGCTGTCGCGTCGATAGCCCTGGCCATTTCACCGCCAAGAGCATCTATTTCCCTCGTAATCTGCCCTTTTGCCACTCCACCGATCGCAGGATTGCATGGCATCCTTGCTACTGCGTTCATGTCGGTTGTCACAAGGAGGCAGGAGCAATCTGTTCTTGCGGCCGCAAGGGCGGCTTCACATCCGGCATGTCCGGCTCCCGCAACTATGATGTCATACATTTCCTGTAAAAGGTTTCACGTGAAACATATTTTGTCAATCTTTGTCAATGCTGGTGAATAAGACTTGAAATCCTTTCGCGCCATTTTCCGTTCTTTTTAACTTATCTTGTCGAATGCTCCTCTCATGCTTTTTGTTCCCGACATCATTCTCTGATTTGTGTGATGTGTTATTGCCGTATCGAGTCGCGTTCTGCTGGTAAGTGCTAAGAAATATATTGCATGGAAACAAGGTGTTTTATATATTTAATAATTGTTATCCTTTATGCGTGCCCGCTTGTCGCAGGCCTCTATTATATCCATTCTAATCATAATAAGCCAATGGAACGAAGGCAATTCCTTGCCTCCTGCATACTGCTTGGCGGTTTTTTGCTGGCCCGCCCCGGAAAACTGTTTGCGGAATGGATGGACAAATATTTTCAGCAGGTGCCGATTCAGGATGCGTTCCGTAATGCGCTCGGTACGGCAGATATTGCGAAAACCGACAAATTGACCATCACGGCTCCGCCTGTAGCATCGGATGGATCTTCCGTGCCTGTTGAGATCAATTCTGCCATCAAATGCGAGCGGATTTATCTTTTTGTCGAGAAAAACCTGACCCCGCTCGTATTTGTCTGTAATCTGCAAGCCAATGCGCAGCCCTGGCTTGCTCTCAATATAAAGATGAAGGAGAGCTCATCCCTTCATGCCGTTATCTGGGACGGGCGTCAATACCTTATGTCGAGCGTTCATGTCAACGTCCTGGCACAGGCCTGTTAAGCTAATCAATCAGTAAAAGGATATTTTTCTATGAGCGACAGTGTTAGAATGGTTGCCAGGGAAGAAAATGGAGTCGTTTCGATGAAACTGGTCATCTCTCACCCGAACGAGTCGGGAGCGAGGAAGGATGAACAGGGGAATCTTGTGCCTGCACATTTTCTGAAAACAGGGATTGTTCAGCTGAACGGGGCGCATCTCTTCGATCTGCAGTTTGGCCCCTCAGTTTCAAAAGATCCTTTTCTTCAATTCCGTTTCAACGGTAAAAAAGGTGATGTGCTGAACGTGACATTCACCGACAGTAAAAACGTGCGGTTTTCCTCGGAGATCGTTGTTCTGTAATAATCTGTGCGTTTACTGTTGTGCCTCTAGCCTGTGTAGTACCCTTTTTATGTATACTTTCATTCACTTCAACAAGGAGAACCTCGTTATGGCTGCAAATCTCAGATTGTGGCTGGCTGCATGTGCATTCTCTGCGGCAGCACTGTTACCCGGGAGCGTTGCTTCGGCAGCAAACACGTCGGAAGTCAATCCCAGAGGCCTGGTGCTCTCGCTTTCCTGCTCATCCTGTCACGGTACGGACGGTAAAAGCGTCGGCCTTATTCCGCCGATAAACGGAAGAAGTACTTCGTACATCGAATCAGCAATGCTTGCCTTCAAATCCGGGGCTCGTTATTCGACGGTTATGAGCCGTCATGCCAAGGGATATACCGATGCCGAAATCCGGCTTATCGCCGAGTATTTCGGAAGATTCTCGCGTAACAAATAACCAATCCGGAGAATGAAAATGAGCCACAAAATTTCAAGAAGGGATTTCAGCAAACTTCTTCTTACCGGAGCGGCAGGAGCTTCGCTCGGTCTTTTCGGAACGCCTTCGAAAGCCTTCGGCGCATCGAAAAGGGTTGTCGTCATCGGCGGCGGTTTCGGTGGGGCTGCAGCGGCAAAGTATCTCCGGAAACTGGACCCTTCCATTTCCGTTACCCTTGTCGAGCCGAAAGCGGTTTTCCATACCTGTCCTTTCAGCAACTGGGTTCTTGCCGGCCTCAGGACAATGGGCGATATCTCCCAGACCTATGCGGTACTCAGAAACAAATACCAGATAAATGTCATTGCTGACAGTGCGGTTGCTGTCGATGCTGCCCGGGGAACCGTCAAACTGAAAAGCGGTATGGTCCTGAATTACGACCGCCTTATCGTTTCACCGGGTATCGATTTCAAATGGGATGCGATTCCCGGGCACAGTGAAGCACTGGCAAACACGAAGATACCTCATGCCTACCAGGCAGGGGCCCAGACCGTCTTGCTGCAGAATCAGCTCCATGCAATGAGAAACGGAGGCAAAGTGATCATCTGTCCTCCGTCAAATCCCTTCAGGTGTCCTCCCGGCCCTTATGAAAGGGCAAGCCTCATCGCCCATTACCTGAAGGCGAAAAAACCGCTTTCAAAAATTCTCATCCTTGATCCAAAGGACAAATTTTCAAAGCAGGGTCTGTTCAAGCAGGGATGGGAAAAACTCTACCCGGGAATGATTGAGTGGCGCTCAGGTGTGACGGGCGGCAAAATCGTAAAGCTGGATGGAACTACCATGACCGTGACGACTGAATTCGGTGAGGAGAAAGGTGATGTCATCAATCTCATCCCTCCCCAGAAAGCCGGTAAAATCGCTTTCGACGCAGGCCTTACCGACGCCAGCGGCTGGTGTCCGATAAATCCAGTATCTTTTGAATCAACCATTCATCCCGGTATTCATGTGATTGGCGATGCCAGCGTCGCCGGTGCCATGCCGAAATCCGGATTCGCCGCGAGCAGCCAGGGCAAGGTTGCCGCTGCGGCTATTGTCAGGCTGCTGCAGGGCAAGGTTCCGGCGTCACCCTCTCTGGTCAATACCTGTTACAGTCTGATCGGTACCGATTACGCTATATCTGTTGCCGGCGTCTACAAACTGACCGCAGACGGTATTGTCGAAATCCAGGGGGCAGGCGGCCTCACTCCCATGAATGCAGATGCTGATCAGCTCAAGGAAGAAGCAAGCTTTGCGGTAGGCTGGTACAACAATATCATTCATGATACCTGGGGATAATACCTCGATGGTGATCTGCAGGAAAAACCCGGCCGTCGTGCCGGGTTTTCTGCTTTTCGGCAGCGCGATTCCGGAGAAAACGCAAATACTGCAGGGCTGCGGATTGTTAGTTAATCACTACCCCATTTTATATATTGGCTGAATTAATTCTTTCGAGCGCAAAGCGATATCCTCAATGAAAAACAAACGTTTTAACCTTTTTCTGATTGCCGTAGTCACCCTTGTATCGATCTGGTCGCTGATTCCGACCTGGCAGGACTATATGTACACGAAACAGCTCGAAAGCTTCGGGACTTCCCGTGACAGCCTGAGCTACGCCATGAGCCACCGAGATGACATTGAAAACGCGCGGAAGAAGAGTCTCAAGCTCGGCCTCGATCTGAAGGGAGGTATGCATCTCGTCATGGAAGTCGACCAGGTGGATCTTTTCGAGCAGAAGGCCTGGAACAAGGACGCGAAATTCTTTTCCATCATGGATCTCGTCCGGAAGAATGCCGCAGCAAGCGATGCCAGAGTCATAGATCTGATCGCATCCGAGTTCAGAAAAGAAAACATTCCGCTCAGCAGGTACTTCTACGATATCCGTAATTCAGACAAGGAAATAATTGACAAGCTGCAGAAAGAATCCGATGATGCCCTGAGCCGGGCAAAGGAAATCATCCGGAATCGTATTGACCAGTATGGTGTTGCCGAGCCTGTGATAACGACGCAGGGAAGCAGGAAAATCATTATCGAACTTCCGGGTGTTTCCGATGAAAACAGGGTCCGCAATCTTCTCAAAGGTACCGCCAAGCTTGAATTCCGGCTTCTCAGGGAACCGGAAGTCCTTCTGAGGACTCTTGACCGGATAAATACCTATCTCGCCCAGAACGGTTCGACAGTCACTTCCCTGCCCGTAAAAGCAGATACCACGGCATCTCCAGCTCCGGTTTCGAATGCTGCCGCTGTGCCAGCCGTTCCAGCCGTTCCAGCTGCTCCAGCTGCTCCAGCTGCTCCAGCCGCCAATGTTGCCGGTCAGTCATCGAAACCGCTGTACGATCTTGTCGGGATCAACCAGTACGGTGTCCCGGTAACCACTGCGCAGTCGAGGGATTTTGTCTCCGCCCTTTTCCATAGGGCCGATATCATGGCGCTTCTGCCTCCGGATACCGAACTGCTTATTTCCGCCAAACCGGACGATTACGGAAGCAAAACACAGAAATTTTATACCATCTACCTTGTCAGGAAAACTCCTGAACTGACCGGTGGTGTCATCACGGAAGCAAAGGCTACTTTCGGCTCTCAGGGAGTTCAACCTGAAGTGCTTATGTCGATGAACTCGGAGGGAACATCCAAATGGGCCAGAATAACAGGAGCGAACATCGGAAAGCGAGTTGCGATCGTGCTCGACGGCGCTGTTTACAGTGCTCCTGTCGTCCAATCCAAAATTCCGAACGGCAATTCCGTCATCAACGGGATTGAAAGCCTTGAAGAAGCAAAAGACCTCGAGATCGTGCTGAAAGCCGGCGCCCTTCCCGCTCCTGTGAGAATTACCGAAGAGCGGACGGTCGGCCCATCACTTGGAGCCGATTACATCAGGGCGGGAATGCTTTCGCTTCTCTGGGCGTTTGTCGCGGTTTCAGGGTTCATGCTCTTTTATTACAAAAAAGCAGGGATTGCCGCCGACATCGCACTTGTTCTCAACATACTCATCGTGCTTTCCGTCCTTGCCGGTTTCAACGCATCCCTTTCCCTGCCTGGCATCGCCGGTATCGTGCTGACCATCGGCATGGCTGTCGACGCAAACGTACTTATCTACGAAAGGGTACGTGAGGAGCTCGCTGAAGGAAAATCGATCGCAGGAGCGGTCTCGCAGGGATACGACAGGGCGTTTTCATCCATCCTGGATTCCCATGTCACAACGCTTGTCGCCGCCTTTCTTCTTTATACCTATGGCATCGGGCCTATCCAGGGATTTGCCGTGACGCTCATGATAGGAACTTCGGCAAGTCTGTTTACCGCCATCGTGGTGACCAGGGAAATATTCGAGGGACTTCTCGGAAAGAACCAGCTGAATGACAAGAGTTTCGGATAATTTATTATAGACGTTTCAACCAATGAGGATTTTCAGCAAAACCAATTTCAATTTTATCGGTCATCGTAAAATAGCTTACGGTATTTCCATCGTCCTGCTCCTGTCCGGCTTCATTTCCTTTGCCATCAAAGGTCTGAACTATGGGATCGATTTCAGGGGCGGATCAGAGGTTGTCATCCGCTTCGAAAAGGATATCGATGTGTCGACAGTACGCGGAGCGCTCGATGGTGCAGGTGTTTCGGGTTCCCTGAAACAGTACGGTATGGACCGTTCCTTTCTTTTGAGCATGGTGTTCAAGGGAGATACAGGGGAACTCAAGCCGTTGCTCGACAATGCACTGACAAGCAGGATTCCCGGAAACAGGCATGAAATCGTCCGTATCGATGCCGTTGGACCGAGCATTGCCGCAGATCTGAAGTGGTCCGCCGTCAAGGCGCTGATCGCTTCCCTGTTTGCAATCCTGCTGTATGTCGGGTTCCGTTTTGAAATCAAGTTCGCTTCGGCGGGAGTCGTCGCCATTTTTCATGATATTCTCTCCGTTCTCGGACTTTTCAGCATCCTTGGCGGATTATTCGAGTTCATGCCGCTTGAAATGGACCAGAGCATCATTGCAGCATTCCTGACTATCGCCGGGTACTCCATTACCGACACTGTCGTTGTGTATGACAGGATCAGGGAAAGAATCCGCGGGCAGAAGCCCTCCGATTACGAGCGGATTTTCAATGAGAGCATGAACCAGACACTGAGCAGGACGGTTATTACTTCGGGAACGGTCCTGCTGTCGGTTCTCGTTCTTTTTATTTTTGCCGGACCAGCAATCCGGGGGTTCGCGTTTGCTGTCTTCATGGGTATTCTGGTTGGCACCTACTCGTCAATTTTCGTTGCCGCACCGCTTGTCTTCGATTGGCTGAGACTTTCAAAAAGCGCCGTTCGTCTCAGGGGCGGCCAGAAGAACTCATGATGTCTCTGCGGAAAACAACCTATTTCTAAGAAAGGAGCTTTTTCTATGAAAAATATTTTGATGAAGGTTTCGCTGTTTGTTTTTGCATTGTCATCGTTCTTCCAGGAAGTTTCAATGGCCGATGTCGCTGACCGCATTGTTGCAGTTGTCGGCAATGAAATCATCCTGAAATCTGAAATAGACGGCCGTGAGCTCATGACCAGGATGCAGTATCCGCAGCTCGCCAACGACAAAGGCCTGGCCCGTTCCATCCTTGAAGGGGTTATTGATCAGAAAATCATCTTGGCCAAAGCGAAAATAGACAGTGTCGGTGTCGATGAAAATGCCATCAATTCAGCGGCAAACGACCGCTTCAGGTCGCTGAGCGCTCGTTTTCCTTCGAAAGGCGAAATGGAAGCCCGTTTCGGAAAATCAGCCGCAGGGATAAAGGAGCAGATAAAACAGGAACTCAGGAACCAGCAGCTTGTCGAAACCCTCCGCAGGAAAAAATCGGCAGGGGTGCTGGTAAGCAACAGTGAAGTGGAATCATTCTATAAGGAAAACAGGGATCAGTTACCTGATCTGCCTCTTGAGGTATCGGTTTCTCAGATCGTGAAATATCCCGAAGTATCGGCGGAGGTGAAGGCTGAGGCAATGGGAAAAATAAGGCTCTTGCAGGAAGAGCTCAAGAGCGGTGCGGACTTTGCCGAACTGGCCAGGAAATATTCACAGGATCCCGGTTCTGCGAAGCTTGGCGGTGATCTCGGTTATTCGCGCAAAGGTGAGTTCATTCCCAGTTTCGAAGCGGCGGCTTATGCGCTCAGGGAAGGACAGGTGTCCGACGTTGTTGAAACCCGTTTTGGATACCATCTCATCCAGTTGCTCAACAAAGAGTCCAACTCTCTTCGCTGCCGTCATATCCTGATCATTTTCGACCGGTCGAAAACTGAATCCCAGAGTGCATTGGCACAGCTATCGGAGATTCGCAAGAAGGTGCTCGACAGAGAGGTTTCCTTTGCCGATATGGCTAAAAAATATTCCGACGATATTCCGACGGCTGCGATCGGCGGCGCAATGATCATGGGTGGGAATGCGGCCGAGTATTTTCCGGTCACCGCACTGCGCCCCGAACTTCGCGATATACTCGCTGCACTGAAAAAAACCGGGGATATCTCATCTCCCCAGAAAATCGTTCCGCAGCAGGGCGAGACGTTCTTTGCCATTTTCAGACTGAACGGCGTGAAGCCGGCGCACAAGCTCACTCTTGAAAGCGATTACGCAAAGATCGAGCAGCTTGCTCTGGAGAACAAGAACAGGAAGCGGTTCAGCGAGTGGGTGGATTCGCTTCGTAAAGAGGTTTTTGTCAGGATCCTGGATTAAACATCCAGGCGCCTGACATATCTTGCGTTTTTTTCGATGAAAGCTCTTCGGGGTTCGACCTTGTCTCCCATCAGCGTTGAAAACACCTGGTCTGCTTCCATGGCGTTTTCAACGCTCACCAGGAGGAGCGACCGGTGTGCAGGGTCCATCGTGGTGCTCCAGAGCTGCTCGGGGTTCATTTCACCAAGACCTTTGTAGCGCTGGATATGGATATTCGCCTTACCCTTCTGCATTTTCTTCATGTTTTCCGAAATTGCGTTCCGTTCATCTTCATCCCATGCGTACTGCTGATCCTTTCCGGATTTGACCAGGTAGAGCGGCGGTTGTGCGATATAGACCTTTCCGGCTTCTATAAGGGACCGCATATGGCGGAAGAAAAATGTCAGGAGCAGCGTGCGGATATGTGCTCCGTCGACATCGGCATCGGTCATGATGATGATCTTTCCGTAACGCAGCTTTTCGGCTGAAAACTCGTCTTCCCCGAAACTGGTGCCCAGGGCGAGGATGATTGTTTTGATCTCCTCGTTCTCGAGCATTTTATGGAGTCTCGCCTTTTCGACGTTCAGGATTTTGCCTTTCAGCGGCAGGATGGCCTGGAAACTGCGATCTCTTCCCTGCTTTGCACTGCCGCCTGCAGAATCGCCTTCGACGATATACAGTTCACAGTGCTCCGGGTCGTTGATGGAGCAGTCCGCAAGCTTGCCGGGAAGCCCGGAGCTTTCAAGCACGGATTTCCGACGGGTGAGTTCCTTCGCCTTTCGGGCGGCTTCCCTGGAAAGCGCGGCGCCTTTTACTTTTTCAATGATGAGCTTGAGCACGTTCGGGTTGCTTTCGAGGAACTCTGCAAGCTGCTCGTTGACGATGGTTTCGACAATGCTCTGCGTTTCCGAGTTTCCGAGCTTTGTCTTTGTCTGGCCTTCGAACTGCGGTTCCGCCACCTTGACGGAAATGACAGCAGTAAGGCCTTCCTTGAAATCGTCTCCTGTCAGTGAAAGTTTAAGGTTTTTCAGGAGGTCGTTTTTCTGTGCGTATGCATTGAGCGTCCTTGTAAGCGCTTTGCGGAACCCTGTCACGTGTGTTCCGCCTTCATGCGTATTGATGTTGTTGACGTAGCTGAAGACGTTTTCCTGGTAGGAATCGTTATACTGGAGGGCTATTTCCACGATCGTCGAATCCCTCTCCCCGTAGAGATATACTGGTTCTTTCAGAAGACAGAGTCTGTTCTGGTCGGTGAACAGCACGAATTCTCTGATGCCTCCCTCGTAATGGAACACCTCCTGTATCTCTTCGGTATCCTGTACGGTGATGGAAAGGCTGCTGTTAAGGAACGCGAGTTCGCGCATCCGGTCGATGATGATGTCCTTGCGGAACTCGGTGGTTTTGAATATCTGGTTATCCGGCATGAAGGTGGTTTTGGTGCCGCGCTTGTCGGTTGTGCCGATTTGCTTGACATCCCCCTTGGGAACACCTCGTTCATAACGCTGGAAATAGATTTTACCCTCACGGTAGACTTCGACTTCACACCATTCGGACAGGGCGTTCACTACCGATGCGCCGACGCCGTGAAGGCCTCCTGAGACCTTGTATGCTCCCTTGTCGAATTTTCCTCCGGCGCCGATCAGGGTCATGACCAGTTCGAGTGCCGATTTCTTCTTTTCGGGATGGATATCGACCGGAATACCCCTGCCTCTGTCTATGACCGTTACGGATCCGTCAGTGTTGAGCGAAACAAAAATATAATCGTTGAACCCACCGAGGGTTTCGTCGATGGAGTTGTCGACAATTTCGTAGATGAGATGGTGAAGGCCGCGGCTGTGGATATCGCCGATGTACATAGCCGGGCGCATCCGGACGTGCTCTATACCGTCGAGTACCTGAATGTTGGTTGCTCCGTATGCCGATTCGGTTGTCGGGGCAGTGTCGGCTACGGGAGCCTTGATATCGTCTTCCTGCATGATATGCTGCTGTAACTGTCTGTTGGTAGATTGTAATTCGATATTCAAGATAAGAAAAATACCGGCATTATGCTTGTTCCGGGGATCATTGGGTTGCCCAGAACGCATCGGTCACATGCTGGATGACAAACGGGCCAGTCATTCCTGCGTTCGTGTTCTGTACCCGGACCGCGATGACGTCGAACCGGCAATCGCTCTGCATATTACCTGAAAACGCGAGGTACGCTTTTGCCGCTTTGATGATCTCCTGCTGTTTCTGCGGGGTTACTGCCTCAAGGGGGTCTCCCTTTTCAGCTGTCGATCGGGTTTTCACCTCGATGAAGCAGATCGTGCCGCGGTCCCTTGCGATAATATCTATTTCATTGCGTCGGTAACGATAGTTCCTCTCCAGAATGCGGTATCCTTTTTTCCGGAGGTATTCGGCCGCGGCTTTTTCTCCCTGAGGACCGAGCGTATGGGGATCGTTCATCGTGCCTTATTTCTCCCCGAGGCGACTTACCCTGAAGCTCCTGCGGTGCAGAGGGCAGCGGCCATGTTCCCTTATTGCCGCGATATGCTCTCCTGTCGGGTAGCCGAAATGCCGTTCAAAGCCGTAGAGAGGCCAGGTTGCACCATATGTTTTCATGAGCCTGTCCCTGTGTGTTTTTGCAAGTACGGAAGCGGCAGCTATCGAAAATACTTTTCCATCTCCCCTTACGACAGTTTCATACGGGATCGGCAGGTCCGGACTGAACCTGTTCCCGTCGATCAGGAGATAATCGGGGTTTGCAGCGAGTGAATTCACCGCACGGTTCATGGCGAGCATGGCGGCCTGAAGGATGTTGATCTCATCGATGGTTTCCACTCCTACTTCCGCAACCGACCAGGCAAGCGCATGGCTTTTGATCGCAGGTACCAGAGCTTCACGCTTTTGCGGCGAAAGCTTTTTCGAGTCGTCGAGGCTTCCCAGGATGGTCCCGGGATGATCTTCCGGCCGGAACCATTGCGGGAAGATCACAGCCGCGGCTACTACAGGCCCCGCAAGGGGGCCCCTTCCGGCCTCGTCGACTCCGCAGAGCAGCGGGGAGCTATGCCAGAGCGAATATTCATATGCGGTGTCCATAAAAAAACATACTGGTGAAACAGTGATGCCTGAAGCCGCCTGATGCAGGTTTTCAGAAAAATATCGATTTTTCATGGTTATTCGATCATGCTCTTTGGCTTGCCATGGTCTTTTGCGGTTTGCATATATAATTTCTTATCTTGCGTTTCGGTGAACGGGCCGGTATTCATGGCCGTCTCCCGGATTTTCGAAAAGTCTGCGTCAGCGAAACACGGCTGGCGCCCGTTTATTCCTGCAGGACGAAGCCGACAGTTGCCCTGAACACGGGCCGGTCCCTTTTCCGGGGATTCCTGCAGTGATTCCGCAATGTAATTTTATGCCAGTTGTTTTATCCCAGTTGCCATTGCGTTTCAGCCGTTACCTGGAAGTTTCTTCCCTGACAACGCCATTTTTTAAAAAAGACCAAGCATGAAGAAGAGTTCGAACAAGCAGTTATTGATGAACAAGACCGGCGATGAGATACAGGTGGCGCTTGTCGAGGAGGGCCGGCTTGTCGAGTTGATTATTGAACGTCCTGAAAGCATGCGCAGTATCGGGGACATTTACCTCGGAAGGGTGCACAAGGTTATCGAGGGGCTCAAGGCGGCATTTGTCGATATAGGCCAGAAGTCTGACGGGTTCCTTCATTTTTCGGACGTAGGAACCACAACCGAGGATTATCGGGCGCTCATAGAGGACGACGACGACGAGGAAAACGGCGGTTCCGAAGATGCCGAGAACGACGGGGTTCCCGCCATTGCAGCAGAAGCTCCGGCTCCGGAAGCCAGTTTGAAAGCATCTGCCAGGAGCGCAGGAAAGAGAATTTCCGGAAGTGCGGAAGAAAAGGCGGAAAAAAGGCAGTCTTATACACAGATGATTGCAGGAAAACTCAAGCCGAACGATTCCATTCTCGTCCAGGTCATCAAGGAGCCCATCAGCAGCAAAGGCTCCCGGCTTACCTCCGATATCACGATAGCCGGCCGTTTCATGGTCCTGCTGCCCTTCGGAGGCGGGCAGGTTGCCGTTTCGCGCCGTGTCGTTTCCCGCAAGGAACGCTCGCGCCTGAAAAAACTGGTTCGCTCCATGCTTCCGGAAGGCTTTGGAGCCATCATTCGTACTGTTGCCGAAGACCAGGAGGAGACGCTCCTTAAACAGGACCTCGAAAAGCTGCTTGCCAAGTGGAAGGCGATTGAGGAGCAGTTGAAGGACGCGGCCCCCCCGCAGCTCATTTTCAAGGAGGATACCATCATTTCGAGCGTGCTTCGCGACTCGCTCACTTCCGATGTCACCGAGATTGTTGCCAACTCCCCGGTCATCTACAAGGAGACCCTGAACTATATCCAGTGGGCCGCCCCGGAAATGGTGAAAAATGTCAGTCTTTACCAGGGCAAGCTGCCGCTTTTCGAAGGTTATGGTATCGCAAAGGATGTTGAATCCATTTTTTCAAGGAAAGTGTGGCTCAAATCCGGCGGTTATATCATCATCGAGCACACCGAAGCGATGGTGGTCATTGACGTCAACAGCGGCCGCTATGCAGCCAAAAGGGAGCAGGAGGAAAATTCGCTCAAAACCAACCTCGAAGCTGCCCGCGAAGTGGTTCGTCAGCTCAGGCTGAGGGATATCGGCGGGATCATCGTTGTAGACTTCATCGACATGCTCGACAGCAAGAATGCCAAGAAGGTCTATGACGCCATGAAAACCGAATTGCGCAATGACCGGGCGAAATCCAATATCCTGCCCATGTCCGATTTCGGTATCATGCAGATAACCCGCGAAAGGATCCGCCCGAGCCTCATGCAGCGAATGGGCGACCAGTGCCCGGCCTGCGGTGGCACCGGCGTGGTGCAGGCAAGGCATACCACCATCAACCAGATCGAGAGGTGGCTGCGCAAATATGCTCTCAGGAACCCGATGCCTTTCAAGCAGCTCGACCTCTATGTAAGCCCTACGGTAGCGGAACCGCTGAAGAACCCCGAGATGAGCACGGAACTTAAATGGTTCCTGCAGCACCTGCTCTTTGTCAGGCTGAAGCAGGACGAAAGCCTGCGGAGCGATGATTTCAGGTTCTACAATCGCAGGAACAACAAGGATATCACTACGGAATTCGCCGATATTTAAACGTTCAGAATACATCATGGCAGTGTACGATTCATTGAAACAGGAAATTCTCGGTTTGTCGTCTGTCGGTGCGGCGGAACTTCGCGATACACCCTCCGCACGGAAAATTTTCGAGGAATTCAAGAGCCTTCTCAATGCGGGTCTTATCCGCGCAGCGGAAAAAATCGGGACTGAGTGGACGGTCAATTCGTGGGTCAAACAGGGCATCCTTCTCGGCATGCGTCTTGGCAGTCTCCAGGAATACCATGTCCGGACCGATGCATCCGTCACCGGATTTTCCTATATCGACAAGGATACCTATCCTCTCAAAGCCATAACGATCGAGAACAACGTCCGTATCGTACCTGGAGGGTCGTCTGTCCGTGACGGAGCGTATCTTGCTCCTGCCGTTGTCATGATGCCTCCTGCGTATGTCAACGTGGGCGCCTATGTCGACGAGGGGACCATGATCGATTCCCACGCTCTTGTCGGAAGCTGCGCACAGGTCGGTAAAAAGGTGCACCTTTCTGCAGCAGTGCAGGTTGGCGGCGTTCTGGAACCGATCGGCGCCATGCCTGTCATCATCGAGGACGAAGTGATGGTCGGGGGCAACTGCGGTATCTATGAAGGGACCATTGTTGGTGAGCGCGCGGTTATCGGTACAGGAGTCATCCTCAATGGATCCACCCCTGTCTACGATCTCGCACTGAACACCATCTACAGGAAAACTGCCGAAAAGCCGCTTGTCATCCCGGCCGGAGCAGTTGTCGTTGCCGGTTCGCGCAGGATCAAGGGCGATTTTGCCGCCGAGCACGGGCTTTCCATGTATACCCCTGTTATCGTCAAGTACCGCGATGCCAGGACTGACAGCGCCACAGCTCTCGAAGATGCTTTGAGGTAAACGGCAATGGATAACCGTTCTGTAAGGCCGGTATGCGGCAGGTCCTTCCCCGGACTCCTGCGAAGCGCACTTGCCTCCCTGTTTCTTATAGCTTCCGTTCCCTCCGGGACGCTTCAGGCGGTACCCTCGACGAACAGGGAGTATTTCGATATCGTCCGGAGTATCGACCTCCTCGGCGAAGTCTACCAGGAAGTGTCAAAGGACTATGTTGACAAGGTGAATGTGAGTGAACTGATGTATGCCGGTATTGACGGTATGCTTCATACCCTGGATCCTTATACTGTTTTTCTCGATGAGGATGCTTCGAAGGATTTCGGGGAGCTTACCAGCGGACACTATCCGGGCATCGGCGTCAGCATCGCTTCTATCGACGGAAGAATTTACGTGACTTCGACCGTCGAAGGATATCCTGCATCGAAAAACGGCATCAAGGTCGGTGACCGCATTGTATCTATCAACTCCAGGAATATAGGGAAACTCTCGCTCGAAGAGGTGAAGGGGCTCATCAAGGGGCCCTCCGGTTCGTCCATAACGATCAGGATCGAACGTCAGGGCATGCCGGTATTTTCCCTCAAGCTTCTCCGTGAAGAGGTCAGGGTGAACTCGGTCAGCTATTCCGGCCTCATCGATGGAATCGGCTACATAGAGATGAAAAATTTCGGCACTCGAGCTGCGGAAGATCTGCGTGAAGCCTACCAGGCCCTCCGCACGGAAGCCTCCGGAAAAAAGGTTCCTCTCCGGGGCCTGATCCTTGACCTGAGAAACAATCCGGGCGGACTCCTGGACGTTGCGGTCGATGTCACGTCACTCTTTGTCCGAAAAGGCAGCGAAGTTGTTTCGATCAAGGGCCGTCTTCCGAAAACCTCAAAATCGTATGCAACGGCGACCCCTCCGCTCGACGCCTCTCTTCCCCTTGCCATCCTCATCAACAACGAAACGGCATCGG
Source organism: Chlorobiaceae bacterium (assembly GCA_013335405.1). Classification (GTDB taxonomy): domain Bacteria; phylum Bacteroidota; class Chlorobiia; order Chlorobiales; family Chlorobiaceae; genus Chlorobium. The sequence goes on along the minus strand of JAAXVR010000002.1, from coordinate 42,713 downwards.
CGGCTGAAATTGTCTCCGGCGCCATACAGGATCTCGACCGGGGGGTCATCATCGGCGGTCGCTCTTTCGGCAAGGGGCTCGTTCAATCGGTCATCAGGGTTTCCTACGGTCATACCCTGAAGCTGACGACCGCGAAATACTATACCCCGTCTGGACGACTGATCCAGAAAGAGCTTCTCGATGAAGGGGATCGCTCAACGAGAAAGGTGCTTCCCGGCACCGGAAGTGAAAAAACATCGAGGATTTTTTATACGAGCGGCAAGCGAAAAGTCTACGGAGGCGGAGGAATTTCCCCCGATATCGAAGTCGCCGAACCGGTTTTGTCGCCATACCTTTCCGAGCTGCGCAGGAAAGGCATGCTGTTCCTTTTTTCAGCGGGATTCCGTTCAACGAATGCGTCAATGCCCTCAATGCCGCTTGAACGCAAGGGATTGATGGCTTCATTCGGCGATTTCATCCGTAAGCGGGAGTTCACCTTCAGGACCGAGTCCGAGCAGCGTTTCAATGAGCTGAAAGAGAGTCTCGAACAGGAGCGGCCGGAGCGTGACGAAGGCAGGGAGAACTGCCTTTCCCTGCTTCGTCAGCAAATAGACAGCATCAGAGAGACGGAAATCGCACAGGAGTCGGACAAGGTTGCTGCGGCGCTCGAAGTTGAAATTCTCAGGCATTACAGCGAGAGACTTGCCCGCATGGCCGAGCTCGATCAGGATCCCGCTGTGAGAAAAGCCCTCGAAGTGCTTACCGATTCACACAGGTACTCTTCCCTGCTTCACCTCTGATTGTTTTCCTTTCCGGCTTCGAATTTCCTGATTTGCCTGTGAGCGCCAAGGGCGATCATGAGGTTGCTCATGGTCAGCAGGCTTTCTGCCGATCCGTGAAGCAGGTCGTCGTGCGACAGTGAGGCATACCCCCGCGGTACCGTTGCCAGGTACATGAAGAAAACGGTAACCGAGATGAAGACCACCACGAACCAGAATCCCGCGACAGTCAGTCCCGAGAAAACGCTCTTGTCCCGTCTGTAGAGCACCACCAGGAGGATGAGGAAGGTGAGGTAGACGATGCTCGAAACCTGGAGGATTGCATCGAAAATATCTTCACCGAGATAGGATTGCGGCTTGCCGGAAAACATGAGGGCAGCCATGAGAGCAGCAAAACTGGTGGCCGCTCTCTTTTCCCTCGCTTTCAGGAGGTTGATGGTTGCCATGAGCAGCGATATGCTGCCGAAAAGGTTGATGACTTCCGAAAGATCGAGCAGGAGCGCAATGCTGTCTGTGGTGATATGGTAGGCAAGTATGAATAAACTTCCGATCCAGTGCGGCAGCATGGAGAGGCCGAAAATCCTGATTTCCTTTCGGGCGCAAAGTTTTCCGTAACGGTAGATCAGCAGCGAAGCGACACCCCATTCAAGGGAGGAAGAGATATGGATGGCCCAGTTCGGCAGCGAAAGGAGCCCGATCCCGGCAAGGTTCATAACGAATTTTCCGATACGTTTTTCGTTGCGTGAGGCATCTCTCTTTTCAGCATCCCTTCAGGAGGTGGTAGATGTTCCTGGAGAAGATTTTCATCTGTGTTTTCCACGGGGCCGGGACCATTTTCTTGTAAAGGTAAGAATCGAAGGTGATCCGCTGCACGTCGTCGTCGGCACAGATTGCAACGAAGCTTTCCCGCAGGCGGTCGTTGCGGTAATAGACCGTCTGCAGAACTTCGAGGCCGAAGAATATCGGAGCGTAGAGCTTCCGGAACTCTTTTTCATAATTCTGCAGTGAGGCCTTGCTCTGGAAGTGGGCGATCATGGCTTTTGCTCCGAGCTTGCCTGAACGCATGGCAAAGAAAATTCCTTCTCCGTTAGCAGGAGTGACGAGGCCCGCAGCGTCTCCGACAAGGATAGCCTTTTCCTGTGCGAAGGATTTGCGAGGTTTCATCGGTATTTTCGCCGCTTCGTCGAGAAAGGGTTTTTCGGTTAATCCTATTTTTTCAATGAACCGTTTCTGCAGCTTCTTGAGGTTATGGTGGTTATCTTCCGTTCCGGTTCCTATGGCGAGGTGGTCTGCTTTGGGGAAAATCCAACCGTAAAAATCCGGGGATACCTCACCGTCAAACCATATTTCGACGATATCCCTGAATTTTTCTGTTTCCGGGGTGTACCTGAATCGCTGCTGCATGGCGATCACTTTCAGATCATTGGCTGGAAAGCAGAGGTTCTCCGCGGTTTTAGAGTTCGCTCCGTCCGCTCCGATAATCCTGCGGGCCCGAAGTGGAGGGATTTTGTCGTTGAGGGTCGTGATCACGAATCCGTCTCCGGCGTGGGCTACGGATTGCACGAGGCCTTCGGCTATTTCCGCCCCTGCTTTTTTCGCTTCATTGCGGAGCCATGCGTCGAATTTTTCACGCCGCACCATACCGACGTACCCGTTTGGCATGCGCATGTCGATGATCCTTCCTTTCGGCGATCGGGCCCTCATGTGGGAGAGCTTCTTTTCGACAAGTTCCGCGGGGACTCTGAATTCCTCGATAAGCCCCAGGGGGATGGCCCCCCCGCAGGGTTTCATGTTTTCGAGGTTGCGTTCGATCAGGATGGTGGAAAACCCGGCGCGGCTCATCTCCGCGGCTGCAACGGCACCCGAAGGGCCGCCTCCGATTACTGCGACATCATAACGCATGGGTCGAAGCGTGGTTACAAATGTTTACAATGACTGTTATACGATCTTTGCCGCAAGGAACTCCTTCGCTTTAGACATGTCGATTCTTTCCTGTGAGGCACTGTCCCTGTAACGGACGGTCACGGTGTGATCTTCGAGCGACTGATGGTCCATGGTGAAACAGAACGGCGTGCCGATTTCGTCCTGGCGGCGGTAGCGTTTGCCTATCGAAGCCGCATCGTCGTACTGGACAAGGAACGACTCTGCGAGATCATCGCGAAGGCGTTCGGCTTTCTCTCCCATCCCGCCTTTTTTCATGAGCGGAAGTACCGCAGCCTTCACAGGGGCCACTTTCGGTGAAAGCTTCAGCATCACTCTGGGTTCGCCGTCGACGATGTCCTCCTGATATGCATCTGAAAGCAGGGCGAGGAAGAGACGGTCGCATCCCGAAGAAGTTTCGACCACATACGGGAGGTATCGATCATTCGTGGTCTGGTCGATGTACTCCATGTTCTTTCCCGAATATTTCTGATGCTGGCTCAGATCGAAATCGGTACGGGAGTGGATACCCTCGATCTCTTCGATGCCGAACGGGAAGGCGAATTTGATGTCGTAGGCGAGATCGGCGTAATGGGCGAGTTTGTCGTGTTTGTACCAGTGAAGTTTTTCCGGACTGATCCCGAGCACGTCGACATACCAGTTGAAACGTTCTTCTCTCCATGCTTCGAATGCCTCGATCTGTGTCCCGGGCTTGACGAAATACTGCATCTCCATCTGTTCGAATTCGACCATGCGGAAGATGAAGTTGCCTTTGACGATTTCGTTGCGGAACGCCTTGCCGATCTGGGCGATGCCAAAAGGTACTTTCATGCGCGATGATTCCCGCACGTTGTGGAAATTGACAAAGATTCCCTGTGCGGTTTCCGGGCGAAGGTATACGATGTTCGATGTGTCCGCGACAGCTCCCATCGCGCACTGGAACATCAGGTTGAACTGGCGCACCTCGGTCCAGTCGCCCGAACCGGTATCGGGAGCCCTGATGGCTTCGGCGACGATCAGGTCGTAAAGGGCACGGTTGGTGTCGGGAGCCCCGGATACAGCCTCGTAAGCAGCCTGTACCTTTTCAGCCTGGTCATTTTTCCCTTCGCGGCGAAGTTTTTCTATGTGGTTCTCGATCAGGTGGTCTGCCCGGTAACGTCTCTTTGTTGTTCGATCGTCGATCATAGGGTCGTTGAAGCTCGCCACGTGCCCGGAGGCATCCCAGACCGTCGGGTTCATCATGATGCTGGCATCGATGCCCACGATGTTTGCATGGCGCCTGGTCATCGAGTTCCACCAGAGGTCCTTGATGTTCTTTTTCATTTCGCTGCCGAGCGGACCGTAATCGAAGCAGGACGAAAGACCTCCGTAGATTTCAGAGGAAGGGAAGATGAATCCCCGCCTTTTGGCAAGTGAAACAAGCTTGTGCATGACTTTATCGGGTGACAGACTGCTTGTCTGAACCCGTAACGGATCGGAATTACTCATCGGTCTGGAAAAAATTATGGAAATAACGCCGTGTTATGTCAGTTATACCTCATAAAACAGATAATATAACAAACATGCGGGGATAATTCAGGATGGAATACTGACGGCTGAGGGCACTTCGGCACTGCTGAACCTCCATTATCAGTCTCTGCTGAAGGAAAAACCGTTTAACCGGTGTATATTCTGAAAATGGCAAGGTGCCGGATATCCCCCTTTTTCAAGCCCGAAATATCAATCCGTCCATTCATGTCAAGCAGCAGGCTTCTCATTATCAGCACCACCGGTCGGGAAAACCCGGAAAAGGCGGTACTTCCGTTCGTGCTCGCAACGGCATCGCAGTCGCTTAACGTCGAAGTTGTCATGTTTCTCCAGTCATCGGCAGTCAGGCTCGCCTGCAGGGGAGAAGCGGAAAAGGTCAGGGCCGAGGGGTTCCTCTCCCTTGAAAGACTGATGGAGACGTTCATCAACCTCGGAGGAAAGATCTATCTCTGTTCGCCATGCATCACGGAACGGAAAATCGTGGCTGAAGACCTTGTCGAAGGCGTGGAGATAGCCGGGGCAGGGATCCTTGTCGAAGAAGTCATGACCGCCAGATCGGTGGTGACGTACTGATCAGCTGCAAGGTGGAGTATCAGGTGGTCTGTATTTCGGTTTTAAGCGAAATTTCCTCGAGGATCGAGCTGACCCTGAGGCATGCGCCCAGAGCTCCCGTGAATACGATGCACCGTCCGCGTGTATGAACCTCCCAGGTGCACTGTTCTGCTTTCTGCCGGTTACACCGGGTGGCCTTGATGATCTGTTCTATCACCTCGTCGAACGTATGATGGTCGTCGTTGTACAGTACGACGTGGCAGGGATCGAGAAGGTCCGTTCCCGTGAGTTTCTCTTCCGGGCGCGTTTCATGTTCTTGCAGCGAGACTCTCCTCACGATCAAAAAGGGAGCATCCATAGATAATTGTTATTGCTTACCGGTATTACGCGACGTTATTTCACAAAGCAAGATACTCATGGGCAGATAGCGTGTCAACAGTTCTTGTCACTCTTCGATGACGGGAGCCAGGGCTCCGAGAAAAAATTCCCCTGATTCAGAGATTTCCATCGCGAATCGGGCTCCCACGGGAATGGTCATCAGGTTTTCGATGTGCCCGTATGAAAGTCCCCTCATGACGGGCCCCCGCATCTGGGACGGTTCGCTGTAATAATGGAAAATATGCTGCAGGCGGATCTCTTCCTCCTGCGGGCTTTCATGTTCGCCGGTGAACTGTCCAAGGAGGATGCCGCTGCATCCGGAGAGCAGACCGGCGTTAGAAAGATGTGCAAGCATGCGGTCGATACGGTATGCAGGTTCATTGATATCCTCGATGAAGAGGATTGCGTCCTCGAACGATGAGAGAAACGGGGTGCCGATCATCGAGGAGAGCACGGAAAGGTTCCCGCCTGTCAGGCGCCCTTCCGTTTTTCCCGGCCTGATGCAGGATATGGCGTGGCTGTTATGGTTCCTGATGGACAATGCGTAGGATGCGGAGGTGAGCATGCCCCAGAAATGCTCTTCGGTGTAAGGGCTCGGCCCGTAAAGTTCGGTAGCGAGCATCGGCCCGGAAAAACTGATAAGCCCGGTCCTGGCAAAAACGGCAAGCGAAAGTGCAGTGATGTCCGAATAGCCTACGAGAATTTTCGGATTCGCTGCGATAAGCCCGTAATCGATTTTTTTCAGCAGCCGGGAAGCTCCTGCACCTCCCCTCAGGCAGATGATCGCCTGTATACCGGGGTTGACGAACATTCCGTGCAGGTCCTGGAGTTTGTGGCTGTCGGCGACGGCAGGGTCTGTGTCGATGCGGTTGAGGTGCGATGAAGGTTCTACCCTGTAACCGTTCTTTTCGATATACCTGACCGCCTGCTCGATCCTTTCCGGATGAGCACAGTGTGACGAGGGGGAGATCAGCCCGATGGTATCTCCTTTTCGCAATGCTTTTGGTCTCAGGGTCTGCATAGGGCATAAAAAAACATCAGCACCCCGGATGAGCGGAATGCTGATGTCTGAGGTTCATTGACATGAAAAATCAGGAGATGTTTTCGGTCAACAGGATCGCTTTGTTGCCGCTGACTTCAAGAAAACCGTCGGTGACGGTCAAGCTCTGCTCGCTGCGGTCAGGCAGTGAAAGCTTGACTTTGCCGGCTTTCAGCGAGGCAAGCAGCGGAGCATGGTTCTTGAGGACCTGGAACAGCCCGTCAATTCCAGGCGCCAGGATGCTGACGATTTCTCCTGAAAAGTACTGTCTTTCAGGAGTAACGATTTCAATCTGGAAACCTTTGTCGGAATTCGCCATGGTTCTTGCTTGTGATTAGAGAGTTTTCGCTTTCTCGACGGCTTCCTCGATCGTTCCCACCAGGTAGAAGGCGTTCTCCGGGAGGCTGTCGTGGCGGCCTTCGATGATCTCCTTGAAGCCTTTGATGGTGTCTTCGAGCTTGACGTATTTGCCTGCCAGGCCGGTGAAGGCTTCCGCAACGAAAAATGGCTGTGAAAGGAAGCGCTGTACTTTACGTGCCCTGGAAACGACCAGCTTGTCTTCGTCACTCAGTTCATCCATACCGAGAATGGCGATGATGTCCTGAAGGTCCTTGTAACGCTGCAGGATCTGCTTGACTGCCTGTGCGGTGTTGTAATGGTCATCGCCGACAATGTTGGGGTCGAGGATTCGCGATGTCGAGTCAAGCGGGTCAACGGCCGGATAGATGCCGAGCTCTGCGATGGAACGTGAAAGCACGGTCGTCGCGTCGAGGTGGGTAAATGCCGTTGCCGGTGCAGGGTCGGTAAGGTCATCAGCAGGCACATAGATGGCCTGGACCGAAGTGACCGAACCTTTTTTTGTTGAAACGATCCTGTCCTGAAGTTCACCCATTTCCGTTGCAAGGGTAGGCTGGTATCCCACGGCGCTCGGCATACGGCCGAGAAGTGCGGATACTTCGGAACCTGCCTGGGTGAAGCGGAAGATGTTGTCGACGAAGAGAAGCACGTCACGATTTTCCTCGTCGCGGAAATATTCGGCGATGCTGAGGCCTGTCAGGGCAACCCGCTGGCGGGCACCGGGAGGTTCGTTCATCTGGCCGAACACGAGAGCGGTTTTGTCGATAACTCCTGATTCCATCATCTCATGCCAGAGGTCGTTGCCTTCGCGGGTGCGCTCGCCGACGCCGGCGAAAACGCTGTAGCCCGACTGCTGCTTGGCGATATTGTTGATGAGCTCCATGATGAGAACGGTCTTGCCCACACCGGCGCCTCCGAAAAGGCCTGTCTTTCCACCGCGGGAGTAAGGCTCGAGAAGGTCGATGACCTTGATGCCCGTTTCGAACATCTCGGCTTTCGTGGAGATATCCTCGAATTTCGGAGCTCCGCGATGGATCGAATATGATTTTTTTGCCGTAACCTCGCCCTTGCCGTCGATGGGATCGCCGACAACGTTAAGCATCCTGCCGAGGACTTCCGGTCCGACGGGAACCTGGATAGGCCTGCCGGTGTTGGTGACGCTGAGCCCTCTTACAAGACCGTCGGTACTTTCCATAGCGACGGTGCGGACGCGCTCTTCTCCGAGGTGCTGCTGTGTTTCGAGAACAAGCTTTGTGCCGTCAGGCCTGGTGATGGTCAAAGCGTCGAGAATAGACGGCAGTCGTCCTTCAGGAAAATCAACATCAACAACGGGGCCGATGATCTGGGAAATCTTGCCTTCTTGCATAGTGACAGATTGGATAGGATGTTATGTGTTGTAAAATCGAACATTCAGGCTTCGTGGCCGGACCGGCATTTGCCCGGGACCGGAGAACCGCTGTCATCCTTTTTACGGCGTTCCCGGCATCGAGCCACCTGAGGGAATCGAACCCACGACCTACTATTTACGAAACAGTTGCTCTACCGGCTGAGCTAAGGTGGCCACTGTGTACAAAAAATCAAGCTGAAATATAATTTTTTTGATGAAGAAACACAAAGGGTATATCATACCTCTTGTAATTCTTCCCCTCGATCGGCTGTACAAACAAAGAAGAATTATTATATTTACGAACGGGGCAAGTCCTTTTGCTTCGGCTCTCTTAACAAACACCAGGGATATCGAATGAATATGATGAAGATGAAAAAAGGTTTTATAAAAGCGGGAGCTGTTTTATTCATGCTTGCCACCTGCGGTTTCCGTCCCCTTTCCGCCGCCCCGGCTCTCCAGGCAAATCGTGCTGCTCCGGCTTTTTCAGCCGTCTCTCTCGAGGGCAGGCAGGCCGGAAGCTCGACCCTTGTCGGCAAAGCATATATCATCAATTTTTTTGCATCGTGGTGCCCCCCCTGCAGGGGCGAAATTCCCGACATGGTCTCTCTTCAGAACCAGTACGCCCGCAAGGGGTTCACATTTATCGGCGTCGCGGTGAGCGACAGCGAACCGGCCATAAGGGATTTTGTGAAGAAGAACAGTATCAGTTATCCGGTTGTCATGGGAACCGATGCGATCGTGAGCGCGTTCAACGGATATGTCGAAGGGGGAATACGGGCGATTCCAACCTCATTCGTCATCAACTCTTCCGGCAAGATAACCAACGTCATCACCGGGGCGAGGAGCAGGGCGGATTTCGAGAAACTGATTCTCCATGCGCTCAGCAAACCAGGAACAACAAAATCGTCTTTATGATTTACGATGTTGTCAGGGTCCGGAGGCAGCGTGCTGCAGACCGGACTTTTTTCACCTCTTTCTTTTCTACTCGTCCGCAGTCGGAGCCCCGGCTGCGGACGTCTTTTTTTAACCCTTTGATAACGGAAAGACGATCATGACCATGACTTCTATGCAGATCACGGCTCCCGATTATGTAAAAAACAAAAGATTGCTGCAGTGGGTGCAGGAAACGGTGGACCTCTGCCGTCCCGCCTCAGTCCACTGGTGCGACGGCTCCCTGGAAGAGTACGACATGCTCTGCCGGCAGATGGTTGAAAGCGGCACCTTCATCAGGCTCAACGGGGAGAAACGCCCGAACAGCTTCCTCTGCCGTTCTGACCCGAGCGACGTTGCCAGGGTCGAGGACAGGACGTTCATCTGCAGCATCCGTCGCCAGGATGCCGGTCCAACCAACAACTGGGTTTCACCCAAGGAGATGAAAGCTACGCTCAACGAGCTTTTCAGCGGCTGCATGAAAGGTCGAACCATGTATGTGATTCCTTTCAGTATGGGACCGCTCGGCTCGCATATCGCCCATATCGGTATCGAAATAACGGATTCCCCATATGTCGTGACCAACATGCGTATCATGACCCGAATGGGACGCAAGGTCTTCGAACTGCTTGATGAAAACGGAGAATTCGTACCTTGCCTCCATTCCGTCGGAGCTCCTCTCGAACCGGGAGTGAACGATGTTCCATGGCCCTGCAATGACAAGAAATACATTGTCCATTTCCCGGAAGATCGCGCCATCGTCTCATTCGGCAGCGGCTACGGCGGCAATGCCCTGCTCGGGAAAAAATGTTTCGCGCTGCGTATCGCATCCACGATGGCCCGTGACGAGGGGTGGCTTGCCGAACACATGCTGATTCTCGGCGTCGAGTCACCCGAAGGTGAAAAAACCTATGTGGGGGCGGCATTCCCGAGCGCATGCGGAAAGACCAACTTCGCAATGATGATTCCTCCCGAGTCGTTCGAGGGGTGGAAAGTGACCACCATCGGTGACGATATCGCATGGATCAAGCAGGGGGAGGACGGAAGGCTCTATGCCATCAATCCCGAATACGGCTTTTTCGGCGTTGCGCCGGGCACATCGGACAAATCCAATGCAAACGCGATGTCCACGCTCAGGGAGAACTGTATCTTCACGAATGTCGCCATGACCCCGGACGGGGATGTATGGTGGGAAGGGATGACCGACACTCCTCCAGCCGAACTCATCGACTGGCAGGGGAAACCATGGACCCCGGATTGCGGAAGACTCTCATCACACCCGAACGCACGGTTCACCTCTCCGGCCCACCAGTGCCCCTCGATCGACCCTGACTGGGAAAACCCCCAGGGTGTTCCGATCAGCGCCTTCATTTTCGGTGGTCGTCGCGGATCGACGGTACCGCTTGTTTACCAGTCGGCGAACTGGAATTTCGGTGTTTATCTCGCCGCAACGATGGGCTCGGAGAAAACCGCCGCTGCCGCAGGCAAAATCGGCGATGTCCGCCGAGATCCTTTCGCGATGCTTCCGTTCTGCGGCTACCACATGGCTGATTACTTCAGTCACTGGCTCCATATCGGCAGGACCATTCTTGATCCGCCGCGTATTTTCGGCGTCAACTGGTTCCGCAAGGACGAAAACGGAAAATTCCTGTGGCCCGGTTTCGGAGAAAACATGCGAGTGCTGAAATGGATCGTCGACCGTGTGCACGGCAGGGCGGCGGCTATCGAAAGCCCTCTCGGATGGATGCCGAAGTACGATGCCGTGGAATGGGACGGACTTGAACAGATGACCATCGAGAAGTTTTCGGAGCTGATGTCTGTCGATCGCGAAGCATGGAAAAACGAACTGCTGTCGCACGAGGAACTGTTCGAAATGATTTACGACAGGCTGCCCAAGGAATTCAGCCTTATCCGCGAACTGCTGCTCTCCACCCTTTGGCTTTCACCGGAGCGCTGGAGCCTCGCCCCGGAATACTACGCTTCCGAACACTGACAGGTAATTGCAGAGCGCGCCGTGCGGCGCGCTCTTTTCTGCTTTTTTTCCCGGGGGATGGGGCCGACCTGAGAAGGCTTTATCGAAAGGTCATCCGTCCATCCCGGAAATTCAAGCTGTCAGTCCAGCGTGAAGCCGATCTTTACCGTAACCTGCCAGTAAGCGATTTTCTGCTCCTCGATATGGCAGCGGGTTTCTACAATTTCAAGCCAGCGCATGTTCCTTACGGATTCGCCGGCTTTTTCAACAGCGTTGTTGACCGCTTCTTCAATACTGGTCTGGGAAGAACCGACTACTTCGATTTTTTTATAAATGTGTGCGCTCATGGTGATGCTCTGTTTTCTGGTTGACGAAAAGGAAAACCTGTTAAAGGGCTGAAAATACGTCTCAGCGATGCAGCCCGTATATTAGCAAATCACGGATAATCTTCAAACCGGCTCAGCTTCCGGGCCTGTCGGTTTCACGCAGTCAGACCGTCCCTTGATATTCCGTTACAACACCTCCTGACGGGGAAATCACAGCCGAACCTGCCGAAACATTTTGATGAATGATTTTTTTCTCTTAATATTGCTATTCGGTTATATAAGAATGTAGTCATCGAGTCGGTAAACCGGGAAATCAGCTATCGTCAGGTTCCGGTTTCTGCAAGATTTCCGCTCCATGGATGCGGGTTTGCCCCTTCATGGATCGCCGGAAGCTTTTTCGTGAAAAAACGGTTTCACATCAGGTGATGGTGCCCGGACATTCCTTCAAGGGAAGCCTCTGCTCGATTTCCCGGATTCTGCAATCTGTCGGGTAATAGCGCGGAGCCCTGAGGCACATCATCGACGGCAACCGGTAACGGCAGCAACAAACACAAGAGAAAACCATTACATGAATTACGGCTTTGTTATCGATGCCCGCAAATGTATCGGGTGCCATGCATGCACGGTTGCCTGCAAATCCGAGAACCAGGTTCCCCTCGGGGTGAACCGCACCTGGGTGAAGTATGTCGAAAAAGGAGAGTTTCCCAACACCAGAAGGTATTTTACCGTGTTGCGGTGCAACCATTGTGAGGAACCGCCCTGTGTCGGCATCTGCCCTGTCGAGGCACTGCAGAAAAGGCCTGACGGCATCGTCGATTTCGACGGCCGCCGCTGCATCGGCTGCAAGGCATGCGCGCAGGCCTGTCCGTACAACGCGCTTTACATCGACCCTGAAACCCATACTTCGGCAAAATGCAACTACTGCGCACACCGCAAGGAAGTCGGTCTTCAGCCGGCATGCGTGGCGATCTGCCCGCAACAGGCGATTATTTCCGGCGACATCGATGATCCCGGGAGCGCTATCGCTGCACTTCTTTCGTCGGAAAGAACCGTGGTGCGCAAGCCTGAAAAAGGTACATTCCCGAAACTCCATTATATCAATGGCGACGGCGCTTCGCTCGATCCGCTCCAGGCTCCACCGCAGGAGCGCTATCACTGGAGCGAGCAATCAAGGGGGGTCGGCCATTTCGCCGGTAAGGGCAAAGGCGCTCCGGCAATCGAAAAAAGCGTTCATGAAGCCTCTTCTGCCGGACCGAAAACCCGCAGGGTTTATGATATACCCTCGAAAGGCGCCGTATGGGGATGGGAAGTTCCCGCATATGTGACCGCCAAAGCGGTTTCGGCTGGAATTTTTCTGCTTTTTGCCGCACTCGTGACGATTTTCGGTCAGCAGCTTCCCGCTGCCATGCAGTGGTCGGTCCTGGCTGTATCCCTCTTTACGCTCGCACTGACCGGAGGATTCCTCATCAAGGATCTCGACCGCCCTGACCGTTTCTCATCGGTCGTGCTTCGTCCGCAGTTCGGTTCCTGGCTTGTTCGCGGCGGTCTGACCATTACCGGTTACGGCGCCTTTCTCGTCCTGTGGGGTGCTGCAAAATACCTGCAGCTTCCTGAACTTGGAACCGCAGCCCTTCTGGGCAGCACCGTCTTTGCGCTGCTGACAGCCATCTATACCGCATTCCTGTTCAGCGCTGCTAAAGGGCGCGACTTCTGGCAGAGTCCGATGCTTCTTTTGCACATGCTTCTGAACTCGCTCGTCGCCGGAGGTTCGGTCATGCTCGCGCTCGGCGTTTTCACCGCTGACACCGCCGCACTCCTTCCGCTGCTCCGTACGCTGCTTGCCGTATGCTTCGGCCTGCATATCGCGGTCATGCTGATCGAGCTTTACGGAAAACATCCTTCGGTCCCTGCCGAACGTGCGGCCGAGATCATCCGGGGCGGCAGCCTGAAAAACCAGTTCTGGAGAGGAAGCTTCCTTGCCGGAAACCTCCTTCCGCTTTTACTCGTGCTTGTGCCTGACAATCCGCCGCTGCTCCTGGCAGCCGCTGTTCTCGGTCTATCGGGCGTGTTCTTTACCGAAAAGGTCTGGATCCAGGCCCCTCAGAGAATTCCGTTAAGTTAACCAAGTGCCGGAGCCCATTATGAGTTATTTCCATAAGCCAACCGTTATAGAAACCATTGCAGAGAAACTGCACCTCATTGAGGATCTGCACCGCGAAGAGGCTGGCCCTCCTGCCCAGCGCGCCGCACAGGAAGGCGCAGAGGTCAGCTGTCCTCCTCCTTCCGAGTGGGACAACTGGGTAGAATACGATTCGAAAAGCTGGCCGGAGCGCAAAGCGAAAGAGTACATGCTCGTCCCCACCGCCTGCTTCAATTGCGAGGCGGGATGCGGCCTTCTGGCCTATGTCGACAAAGAGACCATGCAGATCCGCAAACTGACGGGAAATCCCTATCATCCGGCAAGCAGGGGCCGCAACTGTGCGAAAGGTCCTGCAACCCTCAACCAGATAGAGGATACCGACAGGGTGCTTTACCCCATGAAGCGAGTCGGCGGGCGTGGTGACGGGAAATGGGAGCGGGTGAGCTGGGACAGCGCGCTCGACGACATTGCCGGTCGTATGCGCAAAGCCATCATCGAAGGCCGCAACAACGAGATTTCCTACCATGTCGGCCGGCCCGGCCATGAAGGGTTCATGGAATGGGTGCTGAGGGCATGGAACGTCGACGGCCACAACAGCCACACCAACGTCTGCTCTTCGGGAGCCCGTTTCGGCTACGCCATATGGGAAGGATTCGACAGACCTTCTCCGGACCATACCAACGCTCAATTCATCCTGCTGGTCAGCGCCCACCTCGAGTCGGGGCACTACTTCAACCCGCATTCGCAGCGCATTATCGAAGCCCGCATGAAAGGCGCGAAACTTGCCGTGCTCGATCCCCGCCTTTCCAACACCGCAAGCATGTCCGACTACTGGATGCCGAGCTATCCCGGCAGCGAACCGGCCGTTCTGCTCGCCATGGCGAAGGTCATCATCGACGAGGGGCTTTACAATCGGCAATATCTTGAAAACTGGGTGAACTGGCAGGACTACCTGCTCAAGGAATATCCCGGTACCCCGGTTACTTTTGAAAACTTTATCGAGGGCCTGAAAAAGGAGTATGCCGGATTCACACCGGAGTTCGCTTCCGGAGAGAGCGGTGTCGATGCGACCATGATTGTCGATGTCGCCCGTCGTATCGGTGCCGCCGGCACACAGTTTTCCACGCATGTCTGGCGCAGCGCCAGCAGCGGTAATCTTGGCGGATGGGCTGTTTCCCGTACGCTGCATTTTCTCAATGTGCTGACCGGAAGCGTTGGCACTCCCGGAGGAACCTCGCCGAGCGCGTGGAACAAATACAAGCCTCACGTCCATGCAGAGCCGAAGCCCCAGACTTTCTGGAATCCGCTTCACCTGCCCGACGAATATCCGCTTGCGCATTTCGAGCTCAGCTTCCTGCTTCCCCATTTCCTCAAGGAAGGCCGTGGCAAGCTCGACGTTTACTTCACGAGGGTATTCAACCCGGTCTGGACCTACCCGGACGGTTTTTCATGGATCGAGGCGCTCGAGGACGAGTCGAAAATCGGTCTGCATGCCGCACTCACGCCGACATGGAGCGAAACGGCATATTTCGCCGATTACGTCCTGCCCATGGGCCATGCGCCGGAACGCCACGATATCATCAGTTATGAAACCCATGCCGGAAAATGGATCGCTTTCCGTCAGCCGGTCCTGCGCGCAGCGCTCCGGAGGATGGGCAAACCGGTGACCCACACATGGGAGGCCAACCCCGGCGAAGTATGGGAAGAGGACGAGTTCTGGATCGAGCTCACCTGGCGCATCGATCCCGACGGAAGCCTCGGCATCCGCCAGTACGTCATGTCGCCATACAGACCTGGAGAGAAAATCACCATCGAGGAATATTACCGGTACATCTTCGAACATACGGCAGGATTGCCTGAAAAAGCCGCAGCCGAAGGCCTCACGGCATTTGACTACATGCAGAAGTACGGGGCGTTCGAAGTGGAAGGCAACGTATACAAGCTGAATGAAAAAGCAGTGCCCGAGAGCGATCTCGCAGGATCGTCGGTCAATCCCGGGAGCGGACTGATCGAGAAGAACGGCAAGGCACTTGGAGTTCAGGTTGATGGGCATCCATGCACGGGCTTCCCGACTCCGTCGAAGAAACAGGAGTTTTTCTCGCAGACCATGGTCGACTGGAAGTGGCCTGAGTACCGCATGCCGGTATACATCAAGAGCCATATCCACCAGGAGATCATGGACCACAAAAAGGGCGAGTTCGTGCTGGTGCCGACATTCCGCCTGCCGGTGCTGATCCACTCTCGCTCGGCGAACGCCAAGTGGCTGACCGAGATCGCGCATCGCAACCCGGTCTGGATCAATACCGGGGACGCTGCGTCGCTCGGTATCGAAAACGGCGACCTGATCCGTGTAAACACAGACATCGGCTTTTTTGTCAACCGCGCATGGGTAACCGAAGGGATCATGCCCGGAGTGCTTGCCTGTTCGCACCATATCGGGCGCTGGCGCCGCGAGCAGGACCCCGAAAGCAACCGCTGGGCCTTCAACCGGGTCAACATATCGAGGGAAGGCACCGGTAAATGGAAAATGCGCGTCGAAGAGAACGTCCAGCCATACGAAAGCAGCGATCCCGATTCTTCGAGGATTTTCTGGTCGGACGGCGGAGTTCACCAGAACATAACGTTTCCGGTTCATCCCGACCCGATCAGCGGTATGCACTGCTGGCACCAGAAAGTGCGCATCGAAAAGGCTCACAAGGATGATCGTTACGGCGACGTGTTTGTCGATACGGAGCGTTCTTTCCAGATATACAAGGAATGGCTCGCCATGACGAGACCGGCCCCCGGACCGGGCGGCCTTCGCAGACCGCTCTGGCTGAACCGCCCGTTCAGGCCTGATGAAAAGACCTATTATATCGGCAAAGAGTGACATCCCGGCCTGCATTCGGCGGCGGCATCCGGCCGGGACACCATTCTCTTCCGGAAACTGCCGCCGGGCGCTTTTTCAGTTATTATGCAACCTTTTGATCACGTGATATGAGTTCAATCGTCAGGGACGGGGCTGCCCGGGTGCTTTTACCTGCAGTTATTTCAGGGATGCTTTTTTTTCTCCCGTCTGCCGCATGTGCCGCACAAGTTCAGCCGGCTGATCAGCTTGCATGGTGGGTCTGGATGCTTCTGCTTTTCGTTTTTACATTTCTGCTTGGTATCATTGCCGTCGTCGCCGGTGTTGGGGGCGGGGTACTTTTCGTGCCCATCGTCAGCAGCTTCTTTCCTTTCCATATCGATTTCGTCAGGGGAGCAGGACTGCTTGTCGCCCTTTCGGGAGCACTTTCCGCCGGATCTCCGCTGCTGAAGAAAGGTCTCGCCAACCTGAAACTTGCCCTTTCAATGGCGCTCATCGGCTCCATCAGCTCAATTGCCGGAGCGATGGTCGGTCTTGCCATGCCGGAAAGGATCGTTCAGCTTCTTCTTGGACTGACCATCATGTTTATTTCCTTCGTGATGTACCGGGCGAAAAATTCGGCATACCCGCAGATTGACAAGCCCGATACCCTTTCGAAGATGCTCCGTATTTACGGCGTCTATTATGACGAGCATCTCAAGAAAGATGTCGACTGGCAGATTCACCGGACTCCGGTGGGCCTTTTCCTGTTCATCGGAATCGGCTTTATGGCAGGCATGTTCGGTCTCGGTGCGGGGTTCGCCAATGTTCCTGTCTTCAATCTCGTTCTGGGTGCGCCGCTCAGGGTTTCTGTCGCGACCAGTGTTTTTGTCCTGTCGATAAACGATACCGCCGCCGCATGGGTCTACCTGCACAAGGGAGCTGTCCTGCCGCTCATCGCGGTTCCTTCCATTGCAGGCATGATGCTCGGTACGAAAATAGGGGCCAGGCTGCTCACGAAAGTTCATACGAGCGTCGTCCGGCGTGTCGTCATCGCTCTGCTTGCCGTGGCAGGTCTGAGAGCCCTGCTCAAAGGTTTTGGAATATAGAAACAAGAAAAAATCATGATGAAAGAAGCCGTCCATGCTGACAAGGTGCAGCTCGACTATGCCGCCGTGCTGGGAGTTACCTCCACCGTCGGCATGGTGCTGATTGCCGCCGGATATATCGCTTATCTTTGCGGCCTGCTTCCCTCAGCGGTATCAGCCGAAGAGGTTGCCCGGAACTGGCATCTCAAGGCATCGGAATTCCACAAGGTTGTTCACTTTCCTTCCGGCTGGGAGTGGACCGGTTTCCTGGGACTCGGTGATATCCTGAGCTATGCCTCCATAAACTATCTTGCTCTGGTAACCGTTATCTGCCTTGCATGGATTATCCCGTCGTTCGTCCGGGAGAAAGACCGGATATACACGGTGATGACAATTCTCCAGGTATTCGTGCTGGTTTTTGCCGCTGCCGGTGTCGTTGGCGGGGGACATTGACGCGAATTCGCAATACCTCCCGGCCATAATATTTTTGTTGTGTTCAGGCTTATTACTATATTACTGATTAGTTATATAATGCCTGATATAAGAGGATCCCGGCTTGAATAAGATTCTTCGGTTCTCGGGCAAGCCTTCGGAATGCCGTATCAGTTGTTATCACTGGCGGTGATATATTTACGTGAAAGCATAACAGGAGACCTGAAATGGCCGAACCTAAAAAACTTGCGATCATTGCGTCGCAGGGTACCCTTGACTGGGCTTATCCTCCCTTTATTCTCGCTTCTTCAGCCGCAGCCATGGACATGGAGGCGGTTATTTTCTTCACTTTCTATGGCCTTCCCCTTCTGAAAAAGGAGATTGACGCCAAAGTCTCTCCCCACAGCAACCCCGCCATGCCGATGAAGATGCCATTCGGCAGCAAGGAGTTCCAGAATTTCAACTGGCCGATCCCGAACTTCGTATCGGGCAATGTGCCCGGTTTCGACAGCATGGCGACCATGCTGATGAAGGAGACCTTCAAGAAGAAGGGTGTTGCGACCGTCGAGCAGCTTCGCGGCATGTGCCAGGAGTTCGGCGTGCGTTTCATCGCATGCCAGATGACCATGGAGGTTTTCGGCTTTGAAAAGGAAGAGTTCATCGACGGCGTCGAGTACGGTGGTGCAGCCATGTTTCTCGAATATGCCGCGGACGCGAACATATCATTGTTTATCTGATGCTCAGGCGTTCCGTCAGCATGAAAACGCCAGGCGGGCGATAACCCGGCGGCAGCAGAGGGGAGTAAAAAATGCGCAGGTATATCGAGCTTATCAGAGACTCCCTTTCGCGAGTCAGGGAAATAATGCCATGGGACCTTGTCGAACGCTTCGGGGAAAACCCGGATATTCTCGTCCTCGATGTCCGTGAACCGGCGGAATTCGATTTTCTGCATATCAGCGGCTCGATAAACGTGCCGAGGGGCATCCTTGAGTCGGCATGTGAATGGGATCACGAAGAAACGGTTCCGGAACTGGTTCGAGCGAAAAAACGGGAGATCGTCGTCGTCTGCCGTTCGGGGCAAAGAAGCCTGTTGTCAGCATATTCTCTACAGGTGCTGGGTTTCGAAAACGTTGTTTCTCTCAGGACCGGACTGCGGGGCTGGAACGATTACGAGGAGCCGCTGGTGAACAGTGCCGGCAATGTAGTCGATCCCGATGTTGCCGATGATTTTTTTTCCGCCAAGCTCCGACCCGAGCAGAGGGTACCGAAAAAATAAATCGATGCCGCTTCGGTATAGCTTCGCATCAAGCATAAGGGTTCATTTTTCAGAAGAACATTAACAAAAAGGGAACATATATCATGAGCGAAATAGCCAGCAATGCGGAACTGAATTGTCAGGGGCTGAACTGCCCGCTGCCGATCCTCAAGACCAAGAAAGCCGTCGACGGCATGCAGGCCGGCGAAGTGCTCAAGGTCACGGCGACCGATCCGGGTTCGGTAAACGATATGCCTTCCTGGGCGAAACGCACCGGCAACGAGCTGATCGAACACAGCGAACAGGGCGGTGTCCATACGTTTTACATCAGGAAGAAATAACCGGTCCCCGATCAAGGGGTCGACACTTATGTCAAAGAAGCTGTAACTGAAGATTTTGTACGAGTTTTACCATGGGTAACAAAGCAGTACATACGGAGTCGGCGGAAATTCCCCGCCTCATGGTTTCCGCTCCCTGGAAGAGTTCGGGGAAGACACTGGTAAGCCTCGGCATTATTTCTCACTTTGCCGGACTGGGAACCGAGATCCGGAGCTTCAAGAAAGGGCCTGACTATATCGATCCCATGTGGCACCGGTTGGCGAGCGGAAAGGAGTGCCATAATCTCGATCCCTATCTCATGGGAAACTGGGGATGCCTGGAATCGTTTGTAGAAAATACAAAACCGGCAGAAGGCCTGCTTGCACTTGTCGAAGGAAATCATGGCCTGCATGACGGCCTGGATCTCGATGGCGCAGACAGCAGCGCCGGGCTGGCAGGACTGCTGCAGATGCCTGTACTGCTCGTACTCGACAGCAGAAAAGTAAACCGCGGTATCGCGGCAATCGTCAAGGGTATGCAGGTCATGCAGCCACGGACTGAAATAGCCGGAGTGATTCTGAACCGTGTCCGCAATCCCCGGCAGGGGGAAAAGCAGAAAACAGCGATAGAACGCTTCTGCGATATTCCGGTTCTGGGGATGCTTCCGCAGGACGACGAACTCCTGATACCGGAAAGACATCTCGGTCTGACCACCGTCGAGGAAATGGCCGGTGCGGCGAAATTCATCAAAGCTTCGGGGGAAAAAGTCTCGCAGTACTGTGACATGAGGCTGATTTTCGATCTTTTCCACAAAGCCCCGCCGCTCAGGGTTCGCAAACGTGAAAACATTGCGCCACAGAGGGATCTCAGGGCGAAAATCGGTGTTTTCAGGGATGCGGCATTCTGTTTCTATTATCCGGACAACCTCAGGGCGCTGAGGGAAAACGGTGCGGAACTGATCTTCATCGATTCATTCAGGGATACGTCACTGCCGGAACTTGACGGCCTCTACATCGGTGGCGGTTTTCCTGAATCTTTTTTTGCCGAACTGAGCGAAAACCGCGGACTGCTCAAAGATGTCCGTGAGCGTGCCGAATCAGGCATGCCGGTCTATGCGGAATGCGGGGGGTTGATATACCTCTGCCGCTCGGCCTCATGGGAGGGGAAAAAATATGAAATGGCCGGTTGCCTTCCCTTCGATATCGGATTTCAGCGGTTCCCTGTCGGTCACGGCTATGTCGACCTCGTAAGCAGCTCGGAATCGGGGTGGTTTCGCAAAGGAGAAAAGGTCAGGGCACACGAGTTCCATTACTCCAGGCCTGTCGCTCCTGACGTCAGTTGTTCCTACCAGTTCGACGTGGTCAGGGGAAGCGGGATAACCGGAAAGCGAGACGGGGCGATGTACAGGAACATTCTCGCCTCGTTCGCTCACCTGCATGCGGCAGGCAACCCCGGTTGGGCGCCATCGTTCGTTTCTCTGGCTGAGGAATACAGAAAAAAATATCAGGACTGGATTTGAAAAAAACCACCCAATTAACTATATAACCAAACTACTGAACTGTTGTAGCAGGACTGGCCCCCGCCACAGAAGAGCGCTCGGATTCTGCAGCAGGATTGCTGCTGGAATGTGACCTCCGGACAACAGGTAGATATTTTTTTTTACAGTCACATAATTTTCCATCAAAGGAGCAAAAATGGCAATTGTAGTCAATGGCACAAACATCGAAACGGATGAAAACGGTTATCTTGTGAACCTTGGCGACTGGAGCGAGGCTGCAGCCGAGAAGCTCGCCGAAGGTGAAGAGATCGAGATGACAGAGGCGCATTGGGACCTCGTGAAATTCCTCAGGAACTACTATGAGGAGTACCAGATCGCTCCGGCCGTCAAGGTCCTTACCAAGGCCATGGCAACCGAGAAAGGCATGGACAAGAAAGAAGCCTCCGAATTCCTTTACGGCCTTTTCCCGAAAGGTCCCGCTCTGCAGGCGTGCAAGATTGCCGGACTGCCGAAACCGACCGGCTGCGTCTGAGGCGGCTCAGTTTTTTTCCTCTGCAACTTATATTTGTGAACCAAAGGAGGCGCTATGGAAGGAGCTAACGCTGCTTCGAATGAAGTAAACAAGAACGGGAACTGCTGTTCGTGTTCAAACGGAGGATCGTGTTCGGACGGAAAGTTTCTCAACCCGACCCCTATGCTTGACGAGCTTGAGCACGGTCCCTGGCCGAGCTTTATTGCCGGATTCAAGGAGCTTGCCGAAAGGACAAGAAAACCCATGCTCCGCGGAGTCATGGATCAGCTCGAGTATTCCTACAATACGAAGATGGGATACTGGAAAGGCGGCCTTGTGACCGTGGACGGTTACGGCGCCGGCATCATCACGCGCTACTCCATGATCAAGGACAGGTTCCCCGAAGCCGAGCAATTCCATACCATGCGGATCCAGCCGGCACCGGGCCTGCACTATAACACCGGGATGCTCCGCAACCTCTGTGATACGTGGGAGAAATTCGGCAGCGGCATCATCACGCTCCATGGCCAGACCGGAGATATCATGCTGCAGGGCATCGAGCAGCAGAAAGTCCAGGAGTGCTTCGACGAGCTCAACCAGAACGGCTGGGATCTCGGAGGAGCGGGAGCAGGCATGCGTACCGCTGTTTCCTGCATCGGCCCCGGCCGCTGCGAGAACGCCTGTTACGACAACCTCAAGCTTCATCTCAAGGCACTGAAACATTTCGTCGGTGTGCTTCACCGCCCGGAATGGAACTACAAACTCAAGTTCAAATTTTCCGGCTGCCCGAACGACTGTACCAATTCCATCATGCGTTCCGACATGGCCGTCATCGGCACCTGGAAGGACGCTATCCAGGTCGACACAGAGGAGGTCAGGGCATGGGTGGAGGAACGAGGCGTTGACGCCCTTGTCAACCAGGTCATCAACCTTTGCCCGACCAGGGCCATCACGATGCAGAACGGTGAAATGCATATCGAGACCAGGGACTGCGTGCGCTGCATGCACTGCCTGAACGCCATGCCGAAAGCGCTTTCCCCCGGCAGGGAAAGGGGCATATCCCTGCTCATGGGTGGCAAGAATACCCTCAAGGTTGGCGTCAACATGGGCTCTCTCATCGTTCCGTTCATGAAGATGGAGAGTGACGAGGATATCGAGGAGTTTATCGAGCTGATCGAGGAGATCATAGACTGGTGGGACGACAACGGCCTCGACCACGAACGTATCGGTGAAACCATCGAGCGGGTTGGACTCAAGAATTTCCTTGAAGGCATCGGCCAGGAAATCGATATCAACCAGGTTACGAGACCTCGCGACAATCCTTATTTCAAGGCCAGTTACTGATAAGCCGTCCAGGGTACTTTCGGCGAATTCAACAATATCAGGGGAGGCAGAGGCAGCCCTTTAACGGAAGCAAACATCATGAGCAGTCCTGAAAAAAAGTGGAAGACCATAGAGTCCGGCCCTCATTCCTATGAAGAGGCGTTACATCCGGTCGTAAGGAAAAATTACGGTAAGTGGAAATATCACGAAATTCCCCGTCCCGGCGTGCTCATGCATGTCGCCGAGAGCGGTGACGCCATCTGGACCGTCCGCGCGGGTACGCCCCGCCAGGATACGGTGGACATGGTCAGGAGGCTCTGCGATGTCGCCGATAAATATTCCGACGGATTTCTCCGTTTCACGGTGCGCAACAACGTCGAGTTTCTGACTCCGAACAAGGAGAACATCGAGCCTATGATCAGGGAGCTCGAGAAGCTGGGCTTCCCTGTCGGCGGCACAGGCATGTGCGTTTCGTCGGTCGCCCATACGCAGGGCTGGCTGCATTGCGACATTCCCGCGACGGATGCATCCGGCGTGGTGAAGTCCATGATGGATTCGGTCTACAACGAGTTCAGAAATATGGAGATGCCGAACAAGGTCAGGCTTTCGACATCGTGCTGCGCCATCAATTGCGGCGGTCAGGCCGATATCGCGGTTGTGGTCAAGCACACCAGGCCGCCGAGGATCAACCACGAACACCTCTCGACGATCTGCGAGCTTCCCAAAGCGGTGGCGCGCTGCCCGGTCGCGGCAATCCGTCCGACGGTCGTCAACGGCAAACGTTCGCTCATGGTCGACGAGGCGAAGTGCATCTGCTGCGGTGCATGCTTCGGTGCTTGCCCGGCCATGGAGATCAACCATCCCGAACACTCAAAATTCGCTGTCTGGGTCGGTGGCAAGAACAGTAACGCACGATCGAAACCTTCGACCATGAGCATCGTGGCTCACAACCTTCCCAACAATCCTCCTCGCTGGCCCGAGGTCACCGACGTCGTTGGCAGGATCCTGACCGCCTACAAGAACGGCGGCCGCCCGTGGGAGCGTGTCGGGGAATGGATCAACAGGATCGGCTGGAAGCGTTTCTTCGAGGAGACCGGTCTTACTTTCGACGAAAACATGATCGACAGTTATCGACATGCAAGGACCACCTTCAACCAGTCGGCACACGTGCGCTTTTAGCAAAAGGAGAGATTCATGAACTCAGATTCAAACCCGATTCTTGATTTTGCCCTGAATTACCGCTTTCCCGAGTTCACCGAGCTGAAGGGTGTGGACAGGATCGTGGCATTCGGGGATCAAAGCCACAAGTGTCCCGTCTATGTCATCCAGACCCCGCCGTGCTCGGCCGAATGCCCTGCCGGTGAAGATATCAGGGGGTATCACAGGCTTCTTACAGGCATCGACAAATCGGACGATCCCTGGAAGGCGGCATGGGAGACACTTGTAAACGCAAACCCTTTTCCGGCGGTTATGGGCAGGATCTGTCCGCACCCCTGCCAGGGAAAGTGCAATCGCCAGTATCATGACGAAAGCGTCGCGATCAACGCTGTCGAGCAGGCCATAGGCAACTATGGTATCGAAGCCGGGCTTCGCCTTCCCGGTCCCGGCCCCGATACCGGTAAACGGGTTGCCGTGATCGGCGGCGGTCCGGCAGGACTTTCCGCGGCGTATCAGCTTCGCCGCAGAGGCCATGCGGTAACGGTTTACGATGCCAACAAAAAACTTGGCGGCATGGTGCTCTACGGTATCATGGGTTACAGGGTCGACCGCAGGGTGCTCGAAGCTGAAATCCAGCGTATCGTCGATCTCGGAGTGGAAACGAAGATGGGGGTGCGCGTCGGTACCGATGTAACGCTCGAGCAGCTCGAAAATGAATATGATGCCGTTTTCGTCGGAGTTGGCGCCCAGCTGGGTCGTGGGCTTCCGATACCCGGTTTTGCAGGCGCCCGGGGGGCTACCAACGCCATCGAGTTCCTGAGGAACTATGAGATCGAAGGGGATTCAATCTCCATAGGAAAGAAAGTCGTGGTCATCGGAGACGGCAACGTCGCGATGGACGTGGCAAGGCTTGCTCTGCGTCTCGGTTCTGAAGCCATTCTTGTCTCCGGTGTGCCGAGGGAAGAGATGGCCTGCTTCGAGAATGAGTTCGATGATGCCGTGAAGGAAGGAGCAACCATGCACTATCTTACCGGTACTGCAGAGGTTCTCACGGGAGATGACGATAGCGTGTGCGGCTTGCGCTGCTCCGGTATGGAGAAAAAAGCGAAAGGCGAAGAGGGGTGGAATTCACCGATTCCGTTCCTTCGCTATAAAAGCAATGGAGAGATATTCGATATCGAGTGTGATACAATCGTTGCAGCTATCGGTCAGATCACCGACATGCAGGGTTTCGAGAGCATCACGAAAGAGAACCCCTGGCTTAAGCTCGACCGTAATTTCCGCGTTCCCGGCAGGGAAAAACTCTTTGGAGGCGGCGACGCCATCAAGGTCGATCTTATCACCACCGCTGTCGGCCATGGCCGGAAGGCGGCAGTTTCGATCGACGCCTTCCTCAAAGGGGAGCCGATGCCCGAACCCGGATACCGCGAGGTGACCAAAGTCCAGAAACAGGATATTATCTATTTCCTCAGCTCCCCGCAGGCGAAAAGGGAGAACATCGTGCCCGAAGAGGTTGTCGGAAACCATGACGAGCTTCTCGTGGCACTGACGAAAGAGCAGGCCAAAGCTGAGTCGGAACGCTGCATGAGCTGCGGACTCTGCTTCGACTGCAAGCAGTGCGTCTCTTTCTGCCCGCAGGAAGCGATCACCCGTTTCAGGGATAACCCTCCGGGTGAAGTGGTATACACGGATTATTCGAAATGCGTCGGCTGTCACCTCTGTTCCCTGGTCTGTCCTTCGGGATATATCCAGATGGGAATGGGAGACGGTCTGTAAAAAAGAAAACCAGGGAGGCGAGAGCATTATGTTCCAGGATGTAATCAGCGAGGTGAGGAAAGCCGTCGACAGCTCGAGGCATTGGGCGGAAACCGGCTGGCAGGTCTCTTTCGGGCCGCGCGCCATTACGGTTTGCACCCTCAGGGAAGCGGAAGCTCTTCCGCGAAATTCTGTTGTCCGTCTGGAAGCGCAGAATTACTGGAAACAGGCGCAGCTTACCGGCAACGATGCTGCGGACTGGGGGGAAAAAGCCATATCCGCCCTCGATGCGGGAGATCTGAAGGGAGCGTCAGATGCGCTCTATTTTACCCAGTATATTGAAAAACCGTTTTCGGACAGCTCGAAAACCTGGCTGCCGCTTTACGAATCCTTCGTTGCGAGGTTCCATAGGAACTGAGCGCAGGGCAGCGTTTTCCGTAATCATCAAACGATTTCTCGCACGTGAAGATAGGAATACTACTCAAACAGGGCCCGTACAACCACCAGGCGTCCGATACGGCCTACAAGTTCGCCGAGGCAGCCATCAGGAAAGGGCATACGGTCGATGCTGTTTTTCTCTACAATGACGGGGTCATCAATGCAACGAAGCTGATGGACCCGCCCCAGGATGACCGCCATATCGCCGAGCGATGGTCGGAGCTCAATCGCGATCATGGCGTTGAAATTCTCGCATGCATAGCCGCTTCCAAGCGCCGGGGCATCAACGAGGATATCATGATCACAGGCAGTGCCATCACCGGCCTGGGAACACTGACAGATATCGCGATCCGCAATGACAGGACGGTAACTTTCGGGGACTGAAACACAGGGAACAGAATAACATGGATGTGAAGAAAATTCTGCACGTGATGCGCCATGCGCCTCATGGCACGGTATATACCTATGAGGGTCTCGAAATGATCCTGATCATGGCCGCCTACGAACAGGACCTCACGGTCGTTTTCATAGGTGATGGAGTCTATGCCCTCAAAAAAGAACAGGATACCTCAGATATCGGCATCAAGGGCTACGCCAAGACCTTTGCCGCACTTGGTGATTATGACGTCGAAAAGCTCTATGTCGACCGCATATCGCTCGAAGAGAGAGGCCTGACGCTCGACGACCTCGTCGTCGGTGCTGAAGTGCTCGAATCAGCAGAGCTGGGCAGGCTGATGAAAGAGCAGGATGTCGTCATTCACCATTGAGTTCCGGCCATGCCTCCCGTTAACCATGGGTGGGGATTGAAAATTGTAACGCAACGAACCAACAATGCTTCATACTATCAACAAGTCGCCGTTTGAAAGCAATATCCTCGAAACCTGCATCAGGTTCCTGCAGCCGGGTGATCCTCTCCTCTTCATCGAAAACGGGGTCTACGCTGTCCAGGCGCATAACCGGTTCGCCATGCTTATTGAAAGCGTCCACAGGACCAACCCGATTTTCGCACTGCAGCCGGATCTGAGCGCCAGAGGGATCATGGCGATTCTCGAAGGAGTGGAAACCGTCGATTACGAAGGATTTGTCGATCTTGTCGAAAAGCACAAGGTCAACAACTGGCTCTGAACGCTGCAGCAAACAAACCGTAAGGAAGCTCCATGACGGAAGCCCGGGATAAGGCGATTCAGGAAAACAGGAACGAAATTCTGCGGCGGTGGAAGCATGCGGGGCTTTCTCTTTTTTCCGAAGCACACTCACCCTCGCCGCTCATAGCCGAAGTCCTCGGCGAAAGCATGGGCGCCCTGCTCGATGCGATGGCGTCCGGCGATGAAAAGCTTTCTGAGCCGCTGGATGCCATCTGCCGCATGCTCGCCGTCCAGCCTTTCCGGCCATCCACATCGATGCGGCTGTTTACCTGCCTCAAAACAATCGTTCCCGAAACCCTCAGGGATGCCGCGGGTCACACTGCCCCTGAAGTCTCGCTGGTCGAGCGTTTCCAATCAAGAACAGACGAAATCATCCTTATGGCATTCGACCGATTCATGACGCACCGCGAAGAGCTTTACAAGCTCAAAGTCGAGGAAAGTCGCAACCGTATGCACATGGCGCTCAGGAGGGCTGGAGTATGAAAAAAATTCTGATGCCCGTTGTGATGGTGGCCGTTCTGGCCATCATTCCCTATGTGGGCGTGGAGTTTCTGAAGCTCGATTACCTTTTCGGCGTCGTAATTCCCTATACCGCAACGGCACTGTTCATCGCAGGGTTCCTTTACCGTATCGCCGACTGGCTCATCAGGCCAGTGCCCTTCCGCATCCCGACAACTGCAGGTCAGGAGAAATCGCTCGACTGGATAAAGCGGAACCGCTTCGAAAGTCCCTATCATGCATGGGAGGCTGTGGCAAGGGTACTTTCCGAAGTACTTCTTTTCCGTTCGCTTTTCCGCAATACCCGTGCCGAACTGCACAAGGACGCCTCTCTCGCCTATGCCTCCGACAAGTGGCTGTGGCTCGGCGGTCTCGCGTTCCATTGGTCGCTTCTCGTGATCGTGCTTCGCCACACCCGGTTCTTTTTTGTCATGGTTCCTGGTTTCGCCGACTTTCTCGATCACGCCGACAGCTTTTTCGACGTCACCCTTCCCGCGTTCTATATTTCCGATGCGCTGGCGCTCGGTGCGATCACTTTCCTCACAGCCCGGAGGTTTTTCGATGCAAAGGTGCGCATGATCTCCCTGCCGACCGACTATTTTCCCCTCTTTCTCATCGGTGGCATCGTGCTCGCAGGCATCCTGATGCGATACGTCGTGAGGCTGAACATCATGCCGGTCAAGGACCATATGCTGCAACTCATGCATTTCGGCTTCGATCCTCCCGGTCAGATCGGTACGCTTTTCTACGTCCACCTTTTTCTCATATCGGTGCTTCTTGTCTACTTCCCCCTGAGCAAGCTGATGCACATGGGCGCCATTTTCCTGAGCCCGACCCGCAATCTCTGCAACAACAGCCGCGAGAAGAGGCATGTCAACCCCTGGAATTCCGACATCAGGTTCAGGACCTACAGCGAATACGAGGATGAATTCCGCGAGAAGATGAAAAAAGCCGGTCTGCCGGTCGAAAAGCAATAACTATGGCCAAATACGTCCCGAACCTTCCCGAGCTCAAAAAAGAGCTCGATGAAAAGCCGAGCATCCTCAAAGGGAACCATTCGCAGAAAGAGTGGTGGGATCTGCCTGTCGAGTTCCGCGAAGGGAACTGGTGCTTTCCCGGCAAACCAGAGGTCATCGAAGAGCTTGGTTTCCCGAACCCCCGCAAGTGGGCCGCCACCGACGAGGACTGGCAGTTGCCCGAAGGGTGGCAGAAAACCATCAGTGACGGCCTGAAAAGCCGACTGAAGAAATATCGTTCGCTGAAACTTTTCCTCGACACCTGCGTCCGCTGCGGCGCCTGTGCCGACAAATGCCACTTTTTTCTCGGTACCGGCGACCCGAAAAACATGCCGGTTCTGAGGGCTGAACTGCTCCGTTCGGTCTACCGCAACGACTTCCCTCTCGTCGAGAAAATCCTCAAGGGCTTTTCCGGTTCGCGCAAACTCACCGCCCAGGTCATCAAAGAGTGGCACATGTACTTCAACCAGTGCACGGAGTGCCGCCGCTGTTCCGTTTTCTGCCCGTTCGGCATCGACACTGCGGAGATCACGATTCTTGCCAGAGAGCTTCTGAACCTCATTGGCGTGAACAATAACTGGATCCTCGCACCTGTCGCGAACTGCAATCGCACGGGAAACCATCTCGGCATCGAACCGCACACGTTCGTGCAGAACATCGTTTCCCTTGTGGACGACATCGAAGAACTCACCGGCATCACGGTCGAACCGACCTTCAACCGGAAAGGAGCCGAGGTGCTTTTCATCACGCCTTCAGGAGACGTCTTCGGCGATCCCGGGGTCTACACCATGATGGGATACCTGCTGCTTTTCCACCATATCGGACTGGATTACACCATCAGCACCTATGCCTCGGAAGGAGGCAATTTCGGCTTCTTCACCTCGAACGACATGATGAAGAAGCTGAACGCAAAAATGTATCACGAGGCGAAACGCCTCGGCGTGAAGTGGCTACTCGGTGGCGAATGCGGACACATGTGGCGCGTTGTTCACCAGTACATGAACACCATGAACGGCCCTGCAGATTTTCTCGAACTGCCGGTTTCGCCGGTTACCGGAACGAAATTCCGGAATGCAGCGGCAACGAAGATGGTGCATATCGCCGAATTCACCGCAGACCTGATCCATAACGGAAAACTGAAACTCGATCCGAAACGCAACGACCATCTGAAGACGACGTTCCACGATTCATGCAATGTCGCCAGGGGCATGGGTATGTTCGAGGAGCCTCGCTCTATTCTTCGCAATGTCTGCAACAGTTTCCACGAGATGCCGGAGAACACCATCAGGGAGCAGACCTTCTGCTGCGGTTCCGGCAGTGGCCTGAATGCGGAAGAGTATATGGACATCCGCATGAGGGGTGGTTTCCCGAGGGCTCATGCGGTCCGCAGCGTACGCGAGAAGCACAAGGTCGACTCGCTGGTGACCATCTGCGCAATCGACCGCGCCAGCCTTACGCCGCTCATGAGGTACTGGAATCCCGGCGTTACGGTTTACGGACTGCATGAGCTTGTAGGCAACGCGCTGGTCATGGAGGGAGAAAAAAAGAGAACTGAAGACCTGAGGGAGAATCCGATGGCAGGCTTCGAAGACGGGGAGGACGATGAGAATTAAAAGAAACATACTGTTCATTGCCATTCCGGCGTTGCTCGTTTTCGCGGTCATCGGCTTTCTGCTTCAGTCCGGCAATGCCGTCGAAACACCCGGAGCCCCTCCGCCTCCTGTCGCCGTAGACAGCACGAAATGCATCGCCCAGACCGAATACATGCGCTCAAACCATATGAAAGTGCTCAACGAATGGCGCCATTCATCGGTCAGGGAAGGCAACCGGGTCTATACCGCGCATAACGGCAGCAGGTTCCAGAAAAGCCTGAACACCTGCCTCGGCTGCCATTCAAACAAGCTTTTCTGCTTCAACTGCCACATGTATGCCAATGTCAAACCGAAGTGCTGGAATTGTCATCTGTCGCCCATGGAGACACCGTGATGAATAAAGAACGTAGAGATTTTATCAGGAAGGCCGGACTGGGTGTGCTGGCAGGTATCTGTGCAACGTCGGGCTTTCTGCCTGCATTTTCACTCGAGGAGACGATACTTCCTGCATGGGACGAAAAGCCCGTGCCCGGAAAAATCCGATGGGGAATGGTCATCGATACCCGTAAATGTCTCGGGGAGTGCAACGAGTGCGTCGCCCGATGTCATCATGTTCATAATGTCCCGGATTTCGGGAACCGCAAAGACGAAGTGAAATGGATATGGAAAAGCGGATACGGCAACGTTTTTCCGACCTCCACAAGCCAGTTCCGTTCAAGCGAGGTGCTGCAGCGCTCTTATCTCGCGCTCTGCAACCATTGCGCGGAGGCGCCATGCACGAGGGCGTGCCCGACCGAGGCCACGTTCAAGCGCTGGGACGGCATTGTCTCGATGGATTATCACCGCTGTATCGGCTGCCGTTTCTGCATGGCCGCCTGTCCATACGGCTCGAGAAGTTTCAACTGGCGTGACCCGCGCGAAGGGATAAAAGAGGCTTCGGTCGATTACCCCACAAGGGAGCAGGGCGTGGTTGAAAAATGCAATTTCTGTTCGGACCGCCTCACGAAGGGGATGTTGCCGGCATGCGTCGAATCGTGTCCGGAAAAAGCACTTGTCTTCGGTGACCTGAACGACCCGAATTCCGATGTCCGGGCGCTCCTCGAATCCAACAGCACGATGCAGCGGAAGCCCGAGCTCGGGACGAAGCCTTCGGTTTTTTACATCATCTAACGATTTCCCATGATTGAGAAAGCTCTGAAAGGAAACCGCAATTACTGGCTATGGATAGCATCCCTGCTCGCAGTGATAACAGCAGGTATTGTTTCATACAACAGCCAGCGGTGGTTCGGTCTCACCGTCACAGGCATGGGGAGGGACGTGAGCTGGGGGCTCTATATCGCACAGTTCACCTTCCTTGTCGGCGTTGCGGCCTCCGCGGTCATGGTGGTGCTGCCCTATTACCTCCACAACCGTAAGGAATTTTCGAAGACCGTCATCATCGGCGAGTTCATGGCGGTTTCTGCTACCCTCATGTGCCTGCTTTTCATCCTTGCCGACATGGGCCGACCCGACCGGGTGCTGAACGTGCTGCTCTATCCCAGCCCCCACGCGATGGTTTTCTGGGATGTCATGGTGCTCAACGGCTACTTCATGATCAACCTTGTGAGCGGCTGGACCGTGCTTGGTGCAGAGCGCAGGGGTGTACCTCCGCCCTCATGGGTCAAACCGATCATTTATCTCTCGATACCCTGGGCGGTCAGTATCCACACCGTCACGGCTTTTCTCTATGCAGGCCTGCCCGGAAGGCACCTCTGGCTGACCGCCGTGCTTGCACCTCGCTTTCTCGCATCGGCTTTCGCCGCCGGTACCTCCCTCCTGATCCTCGTCACCCTGGTCATAAAAAGAACCACCGGGTTCGATACGGGCAGTGACGCTCGCGAAAAGCTTGCGGTTATCGTCACCTATGCCGGCATCGTGAATTTCTTCCTGCTCGGCACGGAATTTTTCACCGCCTTCTACAGCAACGTGCCATCGCACATGCACAGCCTCCAGTACCTCTTTTTCGGCCTCGAGGGTCACTACAGCCTCGTTCCTTTCATGTGGTTCTCGCTCCTGCTCGGTCTCGGTTCGCTCGTCGTGCTGCTCCTGCCCGGTATGAAACGTTCGCCGAAGTGGCTCGCCGCAGCCTGCTCGGGACTCGTGGTCTCCATCTGGATAGACAAGGGGGCCGGACTGATTCTGGGCGGATTCGTTCCTTCGCCGCTCGAGGAGATCGTGGATTACCAGCCTACGCTTACCGAAGTCGGCGTGACACTCGGTATCTGGGCGATCGGCCTCCTGGTGCTGACCCTCCTGCTCAAAGTTGCTGTATCGGTAAAATCGCAGGAGTGAACCGGAAGAACATCACTGCTCCAGGAATCGGAAAGTCCGCCAAGATGCGGACTTTTCCTTTTTTTCCCCACGGCAGGTTTTCCGCGGGAAAAACCATGAAAAAAACAGGCAGTGAAATTTACAGCTGCCGGGCCCTGTTTCTTATATTACGTCCTTTTCAATCGTTTCTCTCCGGAGGTATCACACCATGAAGGTTTTTCTGCCGCTCAATATCAGGGTCGACAACCGGAAAATCCTTTTTGTCGGGGGCGGAAAGATCGCCATGCACAAGATACAGACCGTAGGCCGGTACACGAGCGGCATCACCATCCTCGCCCCCTGGATTCATGAGGAGCTGATGGGCAGGGGATACACGGAGATAATCAAAGAGTACGAACCGTCAGATCTCGAAGGATATTTTCTTGTCTATGCCTGCACCAACGACAATGAAGTGAACCGTCGTATAAAAAACGATGCCGCCCGGCTCGGAATCCTGGTCAACGTGGTCGATAACCGCGAGCTTTCGGATTTCATATCGCCCGCGGTCATCAAGAAGGACGAAATGACCATAGCCGTCTCATCAAACGGCGAGAACGTAAAAAAATCCGTCGAATGGCGGAACAGGATAAAAGCCCTGCTCGAGGCCGGGCTGTAAGCAAAAAAATAAAATTTTCCTTGCCCGGTTCATGGCAGCATCCCAACTTTTCCTCAAAGAAACTCGCGATTCGTACCCGAAAGGCCGAGTATCCATCATCGGGGCAGGACCCGGAGATCCCGAACTTCTGACAATGAAAGCCGACAGGCTCCTTCGCGAAGCCGACGTGATCCTCTACGACGACCTTGTCTCGGCCGAGCTTGTCGGCCATTATTCAGCACTGAAAATCTATACGGGTAAACGCAAGGATTGCCACCATTTCGAGCAGGACGCCATCAACGAGGAGATCCTGCGCCAGGCGCTGCAGGGAAGAAAAGTAGCGCGACTCAAGGGTGGCGACCCGTTCGTTTTCGGGCGAGGCGGCGAGGAGATCGAAGTGCTCCGGAAGCATGGCATCCGCTACGAGATCGTCCCGGGCATCACTGCCGCTCACGGGGCGAGCGCATACAGCGAAATCCCCCTCACCATGCGCAAGGTATCCTCGTCGGTGGCCTTCTGCACAGGCCATCCGGTCAACAAGATCCAGGTGCCGGATGCCGATACGCTCGTGTATTACATGGTTGCATCCTCGGTGCACGACGTGCTCGATGCCGTTCTGAAAAAAGGCCGCAGCCTCCGGACGAAAGTCGCCATTGTGCAGAATGCGACGCGTTACAACCAGAAAATATTCACCGGGACCATCCAGGAACTGAGGGAGAGGGAAAAGACGGTCTATTCTCCGGCCCTGCTCATCATCGGAGAAAACATCTGCCAGTTCATCGAGGAAAACTGGTTCTCGAAAAAGAAGAAGGTTCTCATCATCGGAAGCGGTGAGAACAGCTACGACCCTCTCGACTGCGTGACGGTGCATCTTCCCTGCAGCGGAGAGGACGATGCCGACAGGCAGACGTTCATGCATTGTGTCGCCACCATCGGGCATTATCCGGTTGTGCTCTTTTCCGGCGTTCTTGCTGCCAGGCATTTTTTCTCCTCTCTCTTTTCGTCGGGAAAGGATGTCCGCCACCTCGGCGGGTCGAAGATTCTCACCTGGGGTAACGCCGCATTGTCGGAGCTTCGCAGGTATGGTGTCGTGCCTGATCTCGCGATCGAAATGGAGGAGGACGCCCTGCTTACGAAGCAGCTTCGGGAAAACGGGATCACGGGTACAACGGTGCTGCTGCCCGGCTCGAACTATCCGGACGTCAGCCTCATGAGGGCTGTCGAGGCGGCGGGCAACAGTTGCGCACCTCTCGCGGCCTATACCTACGGATTCAGGGAGAACGAAGATGAAATCAATCTCGATTTCATCGACGAAATCTATTTCTCGTCACCCTCGTGCGTGAGGAATTTCCATACGCTCTACAGGGAGATCCCCGGAAGGACAACCCTTTCCTGCGCTGATGAACGTACGGTGCTCGAATGCGTGAGGATTTTCGGGAGGACAGGACCGGATGAATCGGGGATGTAACGCTGGCCCGGAAAATCCCTGATTTCCAGTGGATTTTCCGGGCAGGTCAAGACTCAGATACCCAGTGCCTTGAAAAGGATAGGCAAGGCGCAGATGCCGATAGCGACGTTGGTGGCTCCGCAGATTTTCGTGATGAAGGCATTCTGCCGGTACCATGCGAAAGGAAGCAGAATGGTAAGAAGATTGATAAGCAGCAGGACCGTTCCCAGGGGCCAGATTTTATCCATCATGATGGCTTTGTAGGCGAACAGGGCGGTCATGAAGAAGATCCCGACAAAGAGGTGGGCATAGATTTTTTTGTCCCCGGGATTGTAGAAATGCATGGCAACCACGACCCAGAACAGTCCGTAGGTTGCGAAAATCGTGCCGAGGTAAATCCTGATCTCGGGCGGCAGCCCGATATCGAAGAGGTACATGCAAACTGCGGTGAACAGCTGGGCCACCCCGCCGAACCAGAGGGCGACATGAGCGAGGTTCCTGCCCAGTTTTGCGTGATCGGTTTCATGGTCGAGCCCGAACCCGAGCTGTTCGAGGCCGAATACCCATACGGTGACGACAAGGCCGAATACGCCGATAGCTTCCGGATTTACTGCATTCATCGGAAGAACTCCTTTTTTTGGTTTACTAATTAAATTACAAACGACTGCGCAAAAACGCGCGGACGCATGAATTTACACCAAATTCCAGTGAACGGAGGTATTGTATTTTATGCGGTAATGCCGTTCATTCCCCTCTTTGAAAAACTTGCAACAATCAGTTCTCCGGCTATGCAGAGGAGCGGACTCGTGATGTCAGGTGCATGAGAAGGATCTGTCCGGAGCTGCCCGGCTGCATTTCAGGCAGGGGGGCCGAACTGGAAGGAGAGGTCCCTGGCTGCATGAAGCACCCTGACGATTTCGATGCCGGCGGGGACGTTCAGGTAAAAGACGATATACCT
Organism: Chlorobiaceae bacterium; assembly: GCA_013335405.1. Lineage (GTDB taxonomy): Bacteria > Bacteroidota > Chlorobiia > Chlorobiales > Chlorobiaceae > Chlorobium. The sequence goes on along the minus strand of JAAXVR010000002.1, from coordinate 7,227 downwards.
GCCGACGGGAAGGCTCATCAGCCCTTTGTACAACTCGTCCCGGTTGTTGCCGATGATGGGGCACTCGGCCAGTTCCTGGAACTTCCAGTCGAAGGTATCGATCAGGGAGTCTGCCCGGATTTCGTTTTCGGCGGCGATATAGTTCCATATTTCGGCAAGATCATCGATGACGATCGGCCGTCTGAGGATTGCCGGCATGGTCAGACGGGTTTGCCGGCTTTTTTTCCCGGGCCTTGTGCGTTTCACCTCTTCCGGGTTCCACGGGCAGGGTTCGCCGCTCTGGATACCATCGCGGATATCCTGCCGGAGCCGGTCGAATTTCACGGTCTGGTAGCGCTCTTTTTCCTGCATGAGACGCAATGCCTCCCTGACCACCTCGCTGGCCGAAGTGTACATTCCTGACCTGACTTTCTGGCGAACCATCTCCTCAAGCTGGGGGGTGAGGTTGACATTTATCGGCATGGGGGGTCCAATGTCAGTAGTTCATCGATTCCCACGAAATATACAATGATTACCATGAACTGTCAACTCTTGCCAGGGCACACCATTATCGGTCACGAAACGGGAATATTTTTTTGAATTTATAAATATACATTGTAAATTTACACTGTAAGCATATCAGTATCAGTTATGGGAAGACCGATCCAGTCAAGCCGGATACCGAACCTCCGGGATTCAATAAAGGAAGCCGCATGGCGTCAGATAAGTGTTTCGGGGGCGTCGTCACTTTCGCTTCGAAGCATCGCAAGGGAGCTGAGCATTTCGGCGCCGGCGATCTACAACTATTTCCGTGACCGGGATGCGCTGGTGACGGCTCTGGTTATCGATGCCTACCTCTCCTTCGGCGACAGCCAGCATGCCGCGAAGGAGAAATACCCCGGAGAAGGCGAGCTTCTCAAACGATTCACCGAGACGGGTATCGCCTACCGGGATTGGGCACTTCGGTACCCTCACCGCTATCTGCTGATTTTCGGAACACCGGTACCCGGCTATGTTCCGCCTCAGGATGAGGTGCTGCCTGCCATGATGCGTTCCATGGGGGCGCTTGCAGGTGTCATTGCCGAGCTTCATCTGGCCGGAAGGCTGAAGGCTGCCGATATCCCGCGCTTCGATCCCGGAGCATGTTTTTTTCCTGCGGGGATGTTTCCGGGGCCGGACGGGCTGCTGGTCTATTCGGTGGCGATGCTCATCTGGGGAAGGGTGCACGGGCTCGTGTCGCTGGAAGTGACCGGCAAACTGCCCCCTTTTGGTCCCGACGGGGATGCGCTTTACCGTTACGAGCTCGAGTCGATGCTCCGCGAGTTTGTCGTTATGGATTGATCCCTGAATGTTCAAACGGGCAGCAGGCAGTACGCAGCCCTCTTTTTCAATGACGAAACAATCTTCGATATGAAAAGGACCCTTGCTGCCGGCCTCTTCGGAGGACTCGGCATGAACCTCGCGATGCTGCTCACCTTCCGTACCATCGGTTTCGGATGGGATGCGAAAGGCATCCTCCTCACTTCGCCCATCCAGAGCGATAAACTGATTGCCGTATGGACGAGGATAGAGCCGTTGCCGCTTGTCGTAGAGCATCCTCTGCCGATCATCATGGGACTCATGCTCTTCGGTTTTGCCCATGCTTTCATCTACCGCTCGGTTTCGGCCGCATGGCCGGAGGGGATTCTCAAGAGAGGATTGCGGATGACGGGGCTTGTTTTTTTTATGACCTATGTTTTCTGGGAGTTCTTTACACCGTTCAACCAGTTCGGTGAACCTCTTCCGCTCATCGCGCTGGAACTTCTCTTCTGGGCGGTTATCGCCGCAGCGGAATCTTTCATAATCACATCCATCATGGAGGGAGGGAAAAAATGAAAATACTGATACTCGACGGATCGCCCGCCGGTGACACCATGGGTGCCAGGGTGGCTGAAACCCTTTCCGCACTCCTCTCGGCAGGGGGGCATCAAACGGAACACGTGCTGCTCAGGGAGAGCCGCATCGCCCCCTGTAACGGGTGCTTCCAGTGCTGGCTGAAGACGCCCGGCATGTGCACCATCGACGACGACAACCGCGGGCTTGTGGCGAAGCATATCCGGAGCGACCTCGTCATCGCCCTGACGCCGGTGACCTTCGGCGCCTTTTCGCCTGAACTGAAGAAGTTCGCCGACCACCTCATCCAGACGATCTCACCGTTTTTCTGCAGGGTGAACGGGGAGACGCACCACCGTCAGCGTTACGATCGGTATCCCGGCTTCGTTTCCATCGGCTGGCTTCCGGGTCCGGATGAAACACAGGAAGGGCTCTTCAGGCACCTCTTCTACCGCAACACCATCAATTTCTATACGGAAAAGGACGCCTGCGGCATCCTCTACAGCAGCATGGATAACGAAGCAATAAAGAAGAACCTGGCTGCGATACTGAGCAGCGCTGAAGGCGGCAAAAGTGCTTCTCCCGTTACGGAGGCGCCCCGGGTAGAGGTTTCTCCGTCAGCTTCCGGACCGGTACGCAGCGCCCTGCTCCTCGTGGGCAGCCCCCGCATGGCGAAGAGCACCTCGGCTTCGCTTGGCGGCTACCTTTTCGAAAAGCTCGCCGAGCAGGGGGTGAGAACAGAAACGGTGCAGATCTACAAAACCTTCGGCAACCCGGAAAAGATGGCGAGCCTGCTCGAATCCGTCGATCGTTCCGAGCTTGTCGTTTTGGCATTCCCGCTCTATATCGACAGCATTCCAGCCCCGGTGCTGTCCGTCCTTCGTGCCATCGGGCAACACAGGCGGTGGCAGGCCCGGTCCGGCAAGTTCGCGGCTGTCGCCAACAGTGGTTTCATTGAATCGCACCATAACGAAAACGCCCTTGCCTCCTGTGCGGTTTTCGCAAAAGAAGCGGGATTCAGCTGGATGGGATCGGTTGCCATCGGAGGAGGGGAAGGGCTTGTGCACGGCAAACCATTCTCGGAGCTCGGTGGCCCGGCCATACCGTACAGGAAGAATTTGGACCTTGTCGCGCAGGCCCTGGCGTCAGGAAAGTCAGTGCCCGTGGAAGCGAGGATGCAGCTTGGGAAGCCCTTCACACCTGGCTGGATCTACCGCGCCGTCGGTTCGTACGGATGGAAAAAACAGGCACGTCGCAACGGAGTCCTCAGTCAGATCGACGCGCGTCCGTATGCTGAGGAGGTGTGAAGCATTATTTATCATGACTGACTGAATCAATATTGCGCGAAACAGGCTCGGGCTCATGAGCTTGTTTCGCGCTTTTTGTTTTAAAAAAAGGATCTGTATCGCCCCGTTCGATAACAATCTCATGATCATAACCCTGATCAGCATGACAAATCATGCAAGTAAGCGGATTAAACGGGTGTATGTGGTCTTTTTGTGACTGTTTAAGTCGTTATAAGTGATCCTGCATTTCTGCCCGGATAAATGATCAGAGGGCTTTAAGTTCAAAAGCGTACCTGAGATAGCTGACTGATTTTTGTACATCGCGCTCATTCTCGAACCATGCTGATTCGTGGTGACTGATATCGATAATTTCTTTTGTGCCGGTTTTAAAAAACCTGTCAGCAACAGTGTTCATCGCTGCCAGTTCTTTCTGGCTGAACAGTATGGCCCTGAATTTTCTTTCTGCAGCCGGCAAAAACTGTTCACCTGTTCCTCCATCGCCAAATTGCTTCTCATGGATCCGGATGTCTCCTTTTTTTTTCATCCACTCGAATATGCTGTTGAAATTATCCGGTACAGGTCCCATATCTATGGCACAATAGCGGGTCCCGCTTATTGAGAACCCGGTATTTTTAAAATGGAGAAAATCTGCATAGAAGAGCAGTTTGTTGAGTTTCGTTTTCCATGGTTTCATCCTCCCGGCAAAAAAGACAACCATTTCAGCGAGTTTTTCAAGGCTTGGTTTTGCGTATCCGGAATATTCATCCGGCAGTTTCGAACCCGTGAGGTACTCTTCAAGGTCGATGCATGCAGTTTTTTTCCTTCTTTCAATCATCTCTTCAATTCTTGCACTTAGCCTCTCCAGTTGTTTCCCATGCAGTACGCCGCTCAACTGTACAAGTTTCTGAAATTCCTCCGGTTCCCGGGCAAGTTGAATCAGCCGTGCATTTGACTCGCTCGGGACCTCACCCTGTTCGTAATTCCTGTAGGTATTTGTTCCAAATCCGAGCACTTCTGCCATTTTAGCGGCTGAAAGTCCGTAAGAATCCCTGATCGATATGATCTCTTCAGGAAAGGGAAGGTTATGTTCGTCACGGTACTGGTTGTAAACCTGAACCAGGTTGACTTCGTCAAGCTCGGTTGTCGTGAACTGCTCTTTAGTGTCAATGCAGAGAAAATAATGGTAGCATACCTTGTATTCCTTTTTGCGGAATGACATTGTTCTCTGTTCCCTTTCAAGGGTCATTTCCTTTCCTGTGATTGGGCTTTTCATGGCTCGTGATGTTTAAATGGATAGTTCATCCCGAATTCTGCAATATGAAATGAAATGCAGATTACACTTGTGCCGGGCGCACCCATTGTGATTTTGATATAGATTTCCCGCTTTTTCACCTCTTTCCCGAAGACCCACAACTCAGGGCCTTTGTTAAGCCTGTCATCGAGGGGACCTTCGCTGTAGTCCAAGGCATCCAGTTTCCCGATAATTATTTGTCTGTCTGCGGCTCTCATCTCGAGGTCAAGGAGTGTCTGGGTATTTTTACCCCTATCGTCCCGAAAGACGATATTCCGGATTTTCATTTTTTCCTTGAAATCCTTGAGAAAAGCATGGACCTGCTGTCTGGTTGCGGTCATTTTATAACCTGTTGGTCATAAAAGAAGGATTAAGATAAGTTTTTTAACGGTAAAGTTGAATAATTTATTAATAAAAGCAAAATATGTCATTTTATAGTGGCTTTAGTCGGTTGTTTTCCGGAGACCGTAACATACGGAAGCGATACCAAAAGAATAATTTCAGTAAGGAGGTTCCGCTCCGAGGAGGTAAAAAACTATGAAGGCAAAGAAATTTGACAAGGCATTCGATGACGGAGAAGATATAAGCGCTTTTCTCGATCTCGGCAAGGCGAAACGGGTAAAGCCGCAGATAAGGATGGTGAATGTGGATTTTCCTGAATGGATGACCGAATCGCTTGAAAAAAAGGCGCGAGGGTCGGTGTTTCGCGCCAGTCCGTAATAAGAGTCCGTCTTGCCGAACGGCTTCAGCAGCAGAAGAGGAGAGTGCCCGGATTTCCGGATTGTTGCGAGTGGTTTGTTATCGTTCCGGCTGATCTTCTTTATGAGGATTCTTTCTTTTTGATAAAGAAGGAATATGATATATCTTCTTTAATATGAAGAAAGAAATTGTCAGACAGATCATTCGGGATTTCCATGTAAGCCCGCTGCCATCCCTGAAGCGGCGTCTGCTGCAGGTTCCGACGGATACGGGAAAGATCGTCACGCTCGTCGGTGTAAGGCGAAGCGGCAAGACCTCCTGCCTGTTCAACAGCATAACCAACCTCCTGAACAAGGGGGTACCGATGGCATCGATCCTCTATGTCAACTTCGAGGATGAGCGGCTCGAATTGAAAACGGAAGAACTCGATCTTCTGCTTCAGGCGTATCAGGAGCTGTATCCCGGGATGCTGATGGAAGGATGCTACTTTTTCTTCGATGAAATACAGAATGTAGCTGGATGGGACAAGTTCGTGCGCCGGATTTATGACCACATCACAAAAAACATCTTCATTACCGGCTCGAATGCCCGCTTCCTCAGTGCCGACATCGCTTCAAGTCTGCGCGGGAGGGCCGTCAGCTATGAGGTGTATCCCCTGTCGTTCAGCGAATACCTCGATTTCAAGGGTGTGAGCGCGGACCTGGACAGCACGAGATCAATCGCTCTCATCAACCACCATCTTGGTGACTATCTCCGACGGGGCGGATTTCCGGAAGTGATCGGATATGATGATGTGTTGCGGAACCGGGTGCTGCAGGAGTATTTCAATGTCATGATCTATCGTGACCTGGTCGAGCGATATGAGATCAGGAACCTGCCCGCACTGAAATTCTTTCTGAAGCGGATCATCGCGTCGGCGACCAAGCAGATTTCGGTGAACAATATCTACAATGAATTGAAGTCATCGGGGTTCAGGATCGGCAAAAACCAGTTGTACGATTACCTTGAAGCCGCTGTCAATGTCTATCTGGCGCAGATACTGAGGAAATATTCCAGCTCGCTTGTCGATAGGGAGCTGGGAGAACGAAAGGTTTATGTCATCGATACGGGCCTGCTGAACGCACTTGACCTGAAGTTTTCCGATGATACCGGCAAAGCTCTGGAGCAGGCTGTCTTTCTGGAGCTCAGACGGCGGGAAAAGGATATTTATTTTTTCAAGGATAAATCCGAATGCGACTTTATCGTCAGGCAGGGCCAGGAGGTGACGGAAGCTATTCAGGTCTGTACCGATATCAGTGATCTGAAAACCCGAAACAGGGAACTCCGGGGGCTTATGGCCTGCTGCAGCGAGTTCGGATTGTGCCGCGGACTGATTATCACGCTCAACGGTTCGGAAGAGTTCGAACAGAACGGCATAACGTTTTCCGTCATGCCGCTTTACCGCTGGCTACTGCAGCCATGAATTTCCGGGGAGGTTTTTGCTGGTTCCTTCAAATCTCAGGAAAGTTTATTTTACCTTAACACCTTCGGCAAGGCCCCACTCTCCGTATTGAAAAAACTTGCATAAAAATGGCACATATGTATGCGCTTTGAAGAATAAATGTGTACCATTTCAATTGTCACGGATGAAGATGACGTTATCATCCAGTTCTTTGAACAGTTCAGGCTGAATCTGCTTCAGCAGCAGAAGCCCTGAGTTGGCCTAATCCCGGATTACTGAGGATAGCTATATATCGTGCCGGTTTCGTCCGCCTCTATTGAAGAAAGGTTTGAATGCCTGATGTGACTTGAGCGTTGTATCGGGACTTTTTTTAATCCCGTCCCTTATCTATAAGTAATATTATTTATCACTCACTTCAAGGGCATTGGGCTTTGAGCAATCATATGCCTCTCAATTCACCTGTTTTTTCCTCAGAAGCAGGAGCTTATGGATCAGCATGATATTCTCTCGAATCGAAACGTCGCTCTTATCTCTAGTGTCATGTCAGGATTAAATTGACGGATAAAGTCGTTTGAGTTTAATCCGTGCATCTTCGGTCGTGAAACGCCAGTTGATCACCGACTCTTTGTTGTTTCGTTCTTTCTCCCAGGCAACGACCT
>JAAXVR010000029.1 GCA_013335405.1 Chlorobiaceae bacterium | reverse complement strand
TAGTAATGAGGGACGTTGATCCGTAACCGCAATAACTTTTAATGAAATAAAAACGGCTTCCCGGTTCTTATCTCAATCAGTTGCTTCATGACAGCCTTCAGAGACTTTATTGAGACTTCAGCATATAACTCACCGCGTTGGCCGTCACTCCAAGCTGTCTTGCCGTTTCAGCAATCGAGATGCCATACTCTTTCACCGCTTTCTTCGCCAGCTGTTTTCTCAATCCCGGAAGTACCCCGCTTCTGCTGCCGCTTTGCAGGAAGACTGCCGTCACGCCTGCTGCATCGCATGCCAGCTCGATCGCGTCGTTGAACGTTGCCATCCGCTCGGTTTCCGGCATGACAACATCCTTTCGTCCTTCCGCCTCTTTCAGCACTTCCCTGACAAAGTCGCCGCCACCGAGAATCCTCTCATCGCCAAGTGCCTTGTCTCCATGCCTGCGCATCGACTGCACCTTAGCCCAACCTCCCTGCGAACGGATCAAACCGCCGCCCGAAAGCTCATTTTCCCGGTCGATCCCCATTTCCTCTTCGAGATACTCATAATAGGCTTTCCTTGCCGCACCCTCCCGGCTTCCGAAAAACTGTAGCACATAAGCATCATCCATCCAGTCGCACCTGATTTCCTTCATCACCACCCCATGACCACACCAGGGATATGATGCAAGTTCCTCAAGCGTTCCCACCAGACCTGCCCGCAACGGATTGAGATGGATATAGGCCACCAGTTTGTCGAAATAGGATTCCTCTTCGCAGATGATCGATTTATACCGGTTCTGAAAAAGATGACCCGCACGTTTATGCCTGCGGTTGAAATATTGCGCATACCCTGTCAGCAGCCTGCGCATATAGGTAGCCAAACCATTCGGGCCGCTTTTCAGCAGAATATGGGCATGGTTGGTCATCAGTGCGTACGCATAGATGCTCGTTCCGGATGCTTTGGCAAGCATTCCCATCCTATCCGTAAACATTTTACAGTCCTTTTCGTCACGAACAATCGAACCTCTCTCGATTCCACGGATGATCACGTGGTGCAATGTCCCCGGTGCATCAAGTCTCGCTCCCCTTGGCATTGAATCCTCCCCTTTAGCTTTTCGATGCTCAACTCTCTTTTCCAATATATGAATCATAAGAATTATTTCGCTTACGGATCAACGTCCCCTACTCCACATAAATCAAGTTGGAAATGAGGCCACCTTTTGTTAAAAACAGATTTCGACAACAACAGACACTATCAACCAACTACCTCAGCATCCCCGGTTCTCCATTTCCAGCTGAGGCAAAACAGTGGTGAAGTCATGTTCCTGAACATATCTGATTACGGACTCATCGGAAACATGCGGACGGCAGCTCTGATCTCAAATGACGGTTCGATTGACTACTGCTCGATGCCATGGCTCGATTCCCCTACAATTTTTGCTGCGATTCTCGATGACGAGCTTGGCGGATTCTTCTCCATAAAGCCGTCAGGAAAGTTCACATCGATTAGAGTGTACATTCCTGAAACCAACATTCTTTCCTGCATTTTCTCTACGTCGACCGGTCAGGTGCAACTCCTCGATTTCATGCCTGTCGAAAACACAAGAGAAAACCTCCTGCCAACGGGAATACATCGCTGCATCAAAGCCCTTGATGGAAGTGTGAAGCTCGAGCTAACCTTCGCCCCGCGACCTGACTATGCAAGAATAAAGCCTGTAATCGTTAAGGATAAGGAATGCTTCACGGTAACGTCCGGTGATTTGAGTCTCTTCCTGCGCTTCGTCGGTCCTGAATACCAGGAGAATGGAACCGGAAGCGACACGCTCCGGCTGACCTTCGTACTTTCCGAGGGAGAGTCTGCGCATATAGATCTGCTTACCGAGCCGCCGCAGGAAACTTCCGTCTGCCCGTTCGAAACAACCAGAGGCTTCTGGGAAGAGTGGATACGTTTCTGTATGGGTGAACGATGCGTCTGGCTTGGCGAATACACTCCGCTTATTCACCGCTCCCTCCTTGCACTCAAGCTGCTGACTATCCAGCCAACGGGCGCTATCGCTGCGGCAGCTACGACTTCGCTGCCTGAATCGGTTGGAGGTGAACGCAATTGGGATTACCGTTTCACTTGGCTGCGTGACGCATCGTTCACCCTCAAGGCGTTCTTTTCCCTTGGCCACGTCAATGAAGCCGACAGTTTCATCCAGTGGCTTCATGCAACTTACATGAAACACGACAGTCGCCACCTCCAAATCATGTACTCCATCCAGGGGGAACATGCGTTTGAGGAACAGACGCTGAAGCACTTGAAGGGATACCGTGACTCAAAGCCAGTCAGAACGGGAAATGCGGCATTAAGCCAGAACCAGTGGGATATTTACGGCGAGGTCATGGATGCTGCTCTGCGGCTTTCTGACTATGCAGGCAGAATCGATGAAAAGCTATGGCCCTTTTTCAAGGACATCTGTGAAATGGCCATCGAGAACTGGCGAAAACCTGACGACGGTATCTGGGAGGTGCGTAACGGCCCGCACCATTTCGTTTATTCGAAGGTGATGTGCTGGGTTGCGCTTGACCGTGGGATTACCATCGCAAATCGCTACGGGTTCAGCGCTCCGCTCGAACGTTGGTCAAGGGAGCTTGAGGCAATCAGGACCGAAGTGCTTACCCAAGGTTTCAGCACTGACAGAAACAGCTTCATTCAGCGGTATGGTTCCGACCAGCTCGATGCAAGCCTTCTTCTGCTTCCACTGGTCAATTTCCTGCCAGTCTCCGACAAGCGGATACAAGGGACAATCGATGCCTGCATGAATAACCTGCTTCAGGAAGGGTTTGTCAGGAGATACATAGGCAAAGACGGACTTGAGGGTGAGGAGGGCGGATTCGTGCTCTGCAATTTCTGGCTGATCGAGTGCCTCGCCCTTTCCGGCAGGATCGAAGAGGCTGAAACACTTCTCGCGCAAACCATGAAGTCCGCAAACGACCTCGGTCTTTTTGCCGAGGAGTACGATCAGAAACGGGGCGAAATGCTCGGTAATTTCCCCCAGGCATTCAGCCATATCGGATATATTAATGCCGTCGCTGCGTTGATTTCCAGCAAGATGCCGACTGAAACGCAGGATACCGAGCGTTCTCTGATGCAATGGCTGCAGAGGCTCATCCCTCTGCAGATTACGCTGAACAGCGAGCCGGATGCATCCATCTCGCCTGCCGCAGGAATCGATGTCGAACTGAAAAAAAGTCTCAGTCGTCTGCAGGGTGCGTTTTTCGATACCCGTCTGGGGCGTGTCGACTATGGAGCAATGAAAAGATCAGAAAGCTTCCGGAAATACCGGAACCTTGCATCTGGACTAAGAGGTTTCGACCCGGCCACACTCGTCACCGACAGTCAAAAAAAAGCTTTCTGGATCAACATCTACAATATCCTGATCATACACGGTGTCATCGCACTTGACATTCGCCATACGGTACTTGAAATCGTCAATTTTTTCGGCAGGATCGGATACGAGATTGGAGGCAAATTCTTTTCCGCGGATGACATCGAACATGGTATTCTAAGGAAAAACCGCCCCCATCCTGCATACCTCGTCAAACCTTTCGGCTCGGAGGATCCACGGTTACACTTCCGCATACAGGAATTCGATCCACGAATCCATTTCGCACTGGTCTGCGCTTCGAGCTCATGTCCGCCCATAGAGTTTTATGATCCCGACAGGATCGACCTTCAACTCGATATCGCAGCAAGAAGCTTCATCAACCGACGGGGAGTAGAGCTGAATCTCGAAAGGCAGGAGATTGGATTGTCTAAAATCTTTCAGTGGTATGCAGGAGATTTCGGCGCCACGCAGAAGGAATTACTCGACTTCATCATGCAATTTGCCGAAGATGAGATTCGCGATGCAATTCAGAATGTCGAGAAAAATAAGCTACGAATCCGCTATCTGCCCTACAACTGGGACCTGAACCGTTCCCTCGGGCAGGAGTGAGCAGGAAAATATACCTCCTGAGAAATCGCGTTTCTGCAAAGCCATGAGCTGAGTTTCACCTCCATTTTGCTTAGCCCAGGATACTCTACTTTTGCAGTTCCGGTTAAGGGGTCTGACGCATTTTGAGGAGATTTTCCAAATCCGGGTATTACAGTAAACGTGACAGAAGAAGGGACCACGGGGACGTTCCTGAAATCATGAAGTTACTTACTGTCGGCAACAGCAGCGGATCTGGCAATCCGATACCCCGAGAGCAGTTCAATTCCCGGCATCGAAGTTCGGGATGTATGATTTATCCAACCATAACTTTCGACAAAACTTTTGTAGAATAATCCTGGTCCCCCCAAGCATTTTTCGCCATCTCATAGACATCTTGCCAGGAAACATCCGGGCAGGACGATGCAAGTCCGAGCTTTCTTAAAACAACATCGGGAACATTCTGGAATCCAAGGTCTTTATACAGCAGCGAGGCCCATAAATGACCAATACTTGATGTTCTTGACGTCTGCTTCTCATCAAACGAAGACTTATATTTTGCCTCATAAATGAACAATTTATCATCGACACAAACGACCAGATCCGGCTTTGCATTAAACATTGCCTGAAGTGTAATGTAGACATTCTGATCGCCTTCGAACTTTATCAGACCAGCTTTCTTGAGCTTATTATGAATCTGCTTGGGGTGGGTCTTCTTCGGGTCTCGGAACACCTCCGGCAATTCCTGGTAGTTCGTATAATCACTTTCACTAAAGCCTTTCTGTTTTGCGATAATTTTACACAAATCGGCAAGAAAAAGCTCTGTATCCGGCTTGCGAACAGAGTAAGCTTCACGGATAATGGCAACTTCGCTGAACACTCGGGGAGAGCCATAAAACGCTTCTCCAAGGAATTGTTTTAATGGTCCCCAATTTGGTTGATCCTCAAGAAGAAGCCTGAAAAGATGTGAACAGAGGTCCCTCTCTTCTCGGTTGTAAACAAGGAAATCCATGTATTATGTATGTTAAGTTTCGGGACTGAGCGTTCAAGTCCATCCGTAAGGTGCGCAGACTCTCTCTGGAGCCTCTTCCTGTGATTACAGGCTGTTAAATGGCAACTCATCGTGGGCGATTCCCTTGACAGAAAACCTGTGTTTGATGGTATCCTGACAGGAACATTGACTGAAAGCAAACCGGCTGACATTGTTACCGGACTCTCTTGCCCGCTGCTTCAAGATATCAACGATCCGGTCATCTGCACTCAGAATTTCTCTTTCATCAGAAAAAGAGATCCTCCTTCGATCGAAAAGCCTGTCAACGTGAGGGAGGGTGGAGCACAGGGACGTTCATGAAATCATGAAGGTACCCGCCCGAGCGGATCCGGCAAGAAAGGTCCTCATGCATGCAGAGAATCCCGGTTGAGCGCTTTTTTAAGAAGGATAGGCGCATGATTGGCCGTCAGCGCAAAGGCAGGGATAGTCGCTCCTGTTTTCGAGGCAACCGCCCCCATCCGGATACGGATCTATCGTGATCTTCTTCGTCGGCGACGATCTCTCTGTTTTCGATCCCCCGAATAATCACAGGATGCACCGTGCCCGGCGAATCGAGCCCCGGAGCTCCCGGCAGGCCTCTTCTGGTTGGTCAGTATCGCAAAAGGATAACGCTGCATGGTGGTCATTGCAAGTTCGTGATTTCAGGAACGTCCCGCACCGCTACGGAGTGACTCTGTCAAGATTATTGAGCCCTCTTTTGTAATTTTCTGCTTATGTTTGAAGAAGAGCTCAGCTCTTGTTTTCCGTATATCATCATTGATTAAAACCCCTTCGGAGATCCACAATGAAAAAGTCCATTCTCTTGGCATTGCTTTTTGCAGGTCTGGCAATAAAACCGGCTATGGCTGCGGGCCCATATATCAGTGCAGCCGCCGGTATGGGAATTCCCGGAAATATAGTAGAAACCGGAGATGCATGGGGCGTCGATAACAGCCTCGCGTTGAATGGAGCTGCCGGATATGATTTCAATGGCGCAAGAGTTGAAGCGGCAATCGGTTATCAAAAGAACGATTATGAAACTGCCGGGACCGGTGCGATATCCATGTGGTCATTTATGGCTAACGCCTTTTACGATCTGAACACAGGATCAGATATACAGCCGTACATCATGGCCGGTCTCGGTGCCGCACATATAAAAGCGGATGATGAGCCCGGGATTCCAACTCCATGGCTTGATGAAACATACTTTGCCTGGCAGCTTGGGGCCGGTATCGGATGCAAGGTATCGAAAACGGTAACCATCGATGCAGGATACAGATATTTGAGACCTGAAGGCATAAGGTGCACATCCGACAATTCTGATGTACAATGGGAATCCCATAACATCATGGCTGGAGTCAGGGTCTCGCTTTGACCTCAGCTCCCTTGATGAGAATAAACTTGATGAAGGCCGGGATCCCGAGTGGATTCCGGCCTTGCTTATTTATTTATGAAAACCCGCGTTGAGCATTGGGGAAATCGTGGCATTGTCAACAGAGTCTGCAGAGTGCGTGCTTCGTGAAGACTGCTCGATGTGTGCAGGTCAGTCCCTTGGTGTAAGTCCCTCCTGGTTTGAGTTTGTTCCAGAACGCCAAATCCGGCAGATACAGATTTTCGGGCTCACGGCCCTATGTCGCCGAAAGCTCTCTGTACCTCGATAGGAGATAGGAAAAAAAGACAATGCTTGAAAGCATGATGACGCCAGGCAACCCATCCGGTCCAAAAGCATCCATGGAGCAACCGATCAATAAAATGCCCGCCGTTCCTCCTGTTGCATCCATAAGGGCATAACCGGCATTTGCCGCTATCAGGTCATCTCCTTCATATTTTTCACCAATCATGGCCAGCGCCGTCGGGTATATCGCACCTGTAACTCCGCCCCAGATAAAAAGAAGAACAAATGCCTGAAGATTGACCGTAATCGCAACCGGCAGACCGGCGGCACAAATCATGCAAAGAAAAGCCGATACTGTCAAAAAACAGCGACGATCGAAAAAATCAGAAACCCAGGACAGCGGAGCTTCAAGCAGAAGCGAGCCCGTCATGAAGCAGGAAAGCAACATTGCGGACTCATGGAGTGTCATCCGGTTTTTAAGCCCGTACACGGAGATAAACGCAGAGACGCCAAAAAAGGATACTCCTGCCATGGCGACAGCAAACATCGGACCCCTGGCATGCATGATACTCTCCAGGACACCGGCCTGCGCCTTGAACCTGAATGAAGGGATCAATACCAGACCCGACAGGATCGGCACTACTGCCATCAGGCTCACCAGGGCGGCGAGAAAAAAAATAAACCGTGTGTTTCCGGCCGCCGGTATGACCCGGGAAAACCCATCAACTCCCTGAGCAATGTTGCCGAGATAAGGCTTCGCAAGACGCAACAGCTTGCCGGAATGCTGAAGCAGGAGGGGGCCCGTTGCGAGTCCAAGGGACATCGATGTGCCGTAAAGAGCAACAAGCAATCCTCTGTTGCTCCTGAATTTCAGACTGGCGACCCATGTCTGAATCAGGACCAGCAGTGAAAAACAGCCCGCTCTGTTAAGAAAAACAGCTATTGCCCAAATCCCTGGGCTCGAGAGATATGCCATCAGAAGAAGAGAGGGGATCCTCAGAATCGTCGAAAGGATCATCCATGTTTTCATGCTTGTGATACGTAACAGCCTTGGCAGAAGCAGGCTTACCAGGATTGAAGCGATGGTCTCCAGAGACATGATCAATCCTGTTACCGTGCCCGATATTCCGTCGGCATGAAGTGTCGCGGGAATAATGACGGCAGATATCCCCATGGAAACCGAAAGAAGGAATGTTGCTGAAACACACAGTGCAAGTGCCGCCACTGATGCGTGGTCATCCCCAATTGATGAGCGATCCGGATACGGAACGATGTTTTTCATGAAGGGACACCTGTTTTCAGGCGAATCTCATCCTCGAAAGGCATCTGCCGGTTACCGTTCATTGCATGTGCCTCGATTGCAAAAGCAAATCATGTTGTCCATGCTTGGTATCGTTGCCGGATAACAGAGGTCGGGAAACTGGCTGTCGATAAAATCGCTGATGAAGCCGTCGATCTTCCGCAGGTCGCATGGCGAGTCAGATAAAGGATTGAGAAGAGGCATTCTGAAAAGCATGACAAGTTCTTCCCGGTCTGAAACACCTTTCAACGGCGTGTCGAGCGGATAGATCGACACATCGAACCCCTGATCTGAAAGCTCACTGAAAAAGCCCGAGTCATTGACGATGTCGAGGAGATCATGGTTTGTTCTGAACTCGTCGAGACGTCCTTCCTCCATTTGAAAACGCACTCCGGCTTTCGAGGTCGGAGCCGATGGCTGGTTCACCGCGATAACGAGGTTTCCGCCGGCATTGACTGATGAAAGGGATAACATGATTTTTTCATGGATATCATCGATGCCCTGGAAATGATAGAGCATATGGGACATCGTGACAAGATCGAAACCGCCGGGATGGTCGGTTCGCACCCTCTCCAGAGCCTCTGCATTCCACGGGCATGGATAGATATGCTCGAACCGCTTGCTCAGGACATCGACGCATCTCCGGTTCGGCTCCAGAAGGATCAGCTTGCCGACATGCGGCCGTATCAGGTCGGGCAGATGTCCCTGTCCAGCGCCAATATCAAATACCGACAAGCCCGGATCGCGGTCTTTCGGGAGAATTCCCAGTTCCGTCATTTTCTCGAAAAGGCAGTCGTTCTGCAGAGAGTAACGGTGAAACAGCGTGAGAGCCTGCTCGAAGATTTCGTTATCAAGAACCATGAGCTGTGGAGATGGATGATGTATGACTGACCTGAAGCGGCTGCCCAAAAGAGAAACTCGGCTCAGCTCGCTGCTACTCGGGTATCGGCTTATTTTTTCTGTCCACGACCGCAAGCGGACAGAACTTCATCACCCGGCAAAGGGTATCTGACTGGCAGAACACAGGAAGGGGTTCAGGCTTCGTCGATCTGCCTCAGGATTTCCCGCAGCGAACAGGCCGCAGCAATCTTCTCTTCGTCAGCGGCGGCATTGAAAAAACCGATGATCGCCCTGCCGCCGATACCGATCGGGGGATATTCCTTCTTTGCCAGAGAGGGCATCACCTGGAGGATTTTCGTCACCATCTCGCCCTGCATACCGTTGATCCGGCCTAAAACGTCCCTGGTAACCGATGCAATCGCATCGGCGTCAAGGCCGGCAACATAGGCGGCGCTCTGGATGGCGCCGTACTGGAACCCCAGCACGGCGAAGACGATATCCCTCTCTGTGCTGCTCTCCAGCCCCGCCGGGCACTGCCCGATCGCTTCCGCCAGAAACTGCATGGTCATTTTCGCTACAGCCTCCCTGTTTTCCTCCTGATGCATCTGCCTCAACCCCGATTGAATTGTTTGTTTCTGCTGGAAACCCGCAATATCCAGTCATCAGGTCAGGACCTCTTGAGGAACCTGGCCGCGTTATCACTCAGCATGGCGGGCGGGAGGGCCATGTATTCGTTGAAGTAGCTGGTCAGGCCGCAACCGTTGATCATCAGCATCACGTAATCGGTGCCGAACATGAGGCGCTGCCCTGCTTTCGGATGAACCCTGACAATTTTTTCGATCAGAGAGGGCATGTCACTGCCCGGACAGTAGGAGATGTCGGCGTAGACGTTATCGTACCGCTCCATCAATTCAACGATACATGCCGTCCAGTTGTCGGCTTTCGCCTTTCCCCCGGCAAATGCCCTGATATTTTCCTCTCCGCCGAAATGGGCGAAATTCACCTTCAGGTTTTCGAAGCCGGGACTCTCGAGAACTTCGAGCCAGTTGAGCGGGTCGGCGAAAAAGAGGCTCGCTGCGCACTCCCCTCCGGCAGGCTTGCGCTTCTTCACGAAAGCGGCCTTGTTGAAAAACACCGGCACCACGCTTCCGTCCTTTTTCCTGCTGAACGTCCTGATTTCGCCGCTCTGCGACGGGAATCCGCCCGGCGATGTATGGGCGGTGACAGGGATACCGTTCGCGATGCAGATTCTGAAGACCGGATTGAGGTCGGGATGCGAGGGGAGGTAGCCCAGGGGGCAGTAGAGCTTGACGCCCTGAAAATCCCCGTGCAGGACGTGATCGTTCACGAGTCGATCGATGCCGATACGTCTCGGGTCAACGGCCAGGAAGGGGAAAACGCTGTCGGGGTTCTTCCTTCTGATCTCGCCGAGGGCATCGATATGGTTCCGGTACCCCCTTGTCATCTGGACATCGCCTGCGCCGGAACTTCCTCTCGTGCCCGCCTTCTTTTCCCTCGGAGCCCTGCACTCGCCGATAATCGCATCGAGCTGTTCCGCAAGCTCCTTCTTTTTTATCGATACCGCCGCGGCCGCCCTCCTCCCCTCTTTCGCCATTCGTTCCGAAACTTCCTGCAGCACCAGTTCCTTCATCTCTTCAGCGAAAGCATCGAAGGGCACCTGCAGGTTTTTCCCGACATGCAGAGGCTCCAGCGAAGCTCTCCTTTTCGCGAGAGTCAAGGTGCCCGGGGTCGACCTCCGGCCGTGCGCTCCCCCGTCGTCAAAGATGAAATAGATATCCATCATGAGGGGAACGGCAAGCAGCGGAAGTGAATCAGAAAAAGCGCTCTCTGCGTAACAATCCAGTTCGTACCGGTAATTGCCTTCAGGATCGCGGGTGACCGCTTCGAAAAGCGATGCGGCATACAGGATCAAGCCTCTGATGAAGGGAGGCAGGGGAAGCTTCACACTCCGCACCGACCTTCGCATCTGTCCGTCTTTGTAAGGGTAGTCGTCATGCATCCACCTCCATCCGATTTCCAGGAGTTCATCGAACGCGAACCTGCCGTTTAATAAATGGCAGTGGACATCGATGTTTCCTTTTTTCATGGCAGCCTCCGTTCATGTGCCTGACAGTTGACAACCGGTGACCATACACTGCTTTTCAGAAAAAAGATAGCGAAATGCCGAGAGAAACGCACAATTGCACAGAGAAGCACCGTGCATCTACACCGCCGCATCCATTGCCGGGCAGTGAGCGCGCGGGGGGTTTATACTTCATTTTTTGCCTCTCGCTTTATTTTTCTTAGTTTTACGGTAGAGTGCACAACCGGGTCACCTCCACAACGTTTACCAATGTCCTCTCTTGTCCTTCACACTGCCGGCCTTCACTGCAACCCCGTTCGTCGGGCCGACGGTGTTCGAGCGGTTTCATCCGCTCCCCGATGCACCTGGAGAGCTGCATACCCCTGAACCTTAACCGTCCGATTTTCATGAAAAACATCCTTCTCGCCATCACGGCAGCATTCATGCTCTTCCTTGCGCTTCCGGCACAGGGAGCGGGCCCGGTCAGGATCGGCTTCATCAACTCCATCACCGGCAAGGAAGCCCAGATCGGTGAAAACCTCACGAACGGCGCAGCCATGGCAGTCGACGACCTCAAGGCAAAGCGGGTTCAGGTCATCATGGTGCAGGAGGATGACGGAGGCGACCCGAAAACCGCTCTTGCCGCTTATGAAAAGCTGGTGACCCGAGATGGCGTCATTGGCGTCGTTGGCCCATACACTTCGGCCAGCGCCAATGTCGTGGCATCGCGCGCGGACCAGTACCAGGTCCCGCTGCTCGTTCCTGCCGCGGCAAAGGAAGAGATCACCATGAAAGGGTACAAAAATGTTTTCCGCCTCAATGCACCGGCAGACGTCTACTCGAAAGTGCTCCTCAGCACTGTCGCGCCTTACAGGCCGAAAACGATAGCCTACGTCTACGCCGCCACCGATTTCGGAGTTTCCACCGTCAGGACAGCGCAAGTCAATGCCGCCGCCATGGGACTCAGGGAAGTGGCGAACGAGAAATACCAGCAGGGGCAGCCCGATTACCGGGCGACGCTTGCAAAGGTCAAGGCTGTCCGGCCCGACCTCGTATTCCTGGTCTCCTACGATGCCGACGCGATCCTGCTGATGCGCCAGGCAAGGGAGATAGGGCTCACACCGAAAGCGTTCCTCGGCGCAGGAGCAGGATATACGACTGCCCAGTTCGCCCAGCAGAAGGATATCTCTCCTCTGGTAATCTCCGCAACCCAGTGGACCGATGACGTGAACTGGCCGGGGGCTGCGGATTTCGCGGTCCGCTACAAGGCGCGGTTCGGCAAGGAGCCCACCTACCATGCAGCCTGCGCCTACGAAGCTGTCAGGATCATGACCATGAGCGCCTTGAACGCGAGGGATTCCCGGGCTCTTTGTGCCGCTCTCAAGGCGGGAAGCTGGAACGGCATCATGGGACCGGTCCGCTTCACCAGTTATGGCGGCTTCACGAACCAGAACAACCATCCGATGCTCGTGCAGCAGCTTCAGGGGGGAAAATACGAAACCGTCTACCCCGCACAGTTCAGCAGGAAAAAACTGGTGTATCCCTATAAACGCTGAGACAGCCCATATTCCGCCAAAAAGCCAGCCGCCGGCAGGCGTTCCGGAGAGGATCGCACCGGCGGTAAAACGGAGGGACAACCGGACATGCTTTTTTTCCAGTCACTCATATCGGGGATTCTCACGGGAGGCGTCTATGCCCTTGCCGCGATGGGCATGTCGCTTGTTTTCGGTGTCATGAATATCAGCAATTTCGCTCATGGCGAGCTGATGATGCTCGGCATGTACCTTGCCTATTACCTGTTCATCCTGTTCAATATCGACCCGTTCATCGCTCTGCTCATCATCATGCCGCTGACTTTCGGCTTCGGATATGCCGTTGAAAAAACCATGATCGGCAGGGTTATCGATCACCCTTCGGAAAACCAGATCCTCCTGACCGTCGGGTTCGGACTGATCATGAGCAACACTGCCCTGCTCGCGTTCACGAGCGATCCCAAGATCCTGACAACCTCCTATTCGAGCAGTTCGATCTCCCTGCCCGGTGACATATCCGTCTCCATCCCGATGCTGCTTTCGTTCATCATTACCTGTGCCCTGACCGCCGCGCTCTACCTTTTCCTCGCGAAAACGAAGACCGGCATGGCACTCCGGGCGACAAGCCAGAACCGTGAAGCGGCGCAGCTGATGGGCATCGACGTGTCGCGAATGAGCTCCATCGCGTTCGGTACCGGAACGCTGCTCGCTGCCTCGGCAGGAGCGATGATCGCCCAGACCTACTATATCGATCCGTTCGCCGGGCACACGTTCCTGCTCAAGTCGTTCACCATCTGCGTGCTGGGCGGGCTCGGTTCGGTCATCGGCGCGGCAGTCGGAGGAATCGTGATCGGTCTTGTCGAAGCGATGTCTTCGGCATACCTTTCGACCGACTGGAAAGATGTCGTCGTCTTCGTGCTTTTCCTTGCGATCCTGCTGCTGCGCCCCCGGGGCCTCTTCGGCAGAAAGGGGGAACAGTGACGAGAACGCTTGCCGCCATTGCGCTTTTTACCGCTGCCGCGGCTGTTCTGCCGCTTTTCCTGGGCGACAATCCCTACGTCGCCGATATCATCATAACGATGCTCATGATGGCATCGCTCGCTTCTGCATGGAATATCGTCGGAGGCTATGCCGGCCAGTTCAGTTTCGGCCATGCCGCCTATTTCGGCGCGGGCGCCTACACGACCTCCATCCTCCTCACCACCGGAAACCCGGGCATTCCCCTGTGCGTCGCAGCCGGCGTTGCCGTATCCTGCGTCATCGCGCTCCTGACAGGAGCCATTGTTTTCAGGCTGCGGGGACATTATTTCGCCCTCGCCTCCATCGCTGTCGCCGAAATTGTCCGCCTGACGGCGCTCAACCTCGATATCACGGGAGGAGCACAGGGAATCCTCGTCACGGATGTCTCGTTCGGCGCTCTCGACATGAACAGCAAGAACCCGTTCTATTACGCCATGCTGTTCCTGCTCGTCTTCACACTCTGCCTGTCCGCCTGGCTCCGCCGCACCAGGGCGGGGTTTTACCTGCTCGCAATCCGCGAAGACCAGGATGCCGCAGCATCGCTCGGCATCAACCTCTATCTGTGGAAAAACATGGCGCTCCTGCTCTCTGCGGCGCTCGCTTCGGTGGCCGGCAGCATCTACGCGGTTTACATCCGTTTTATCGATACCAGCGCCGTGCTTTCCCTCCGGCTCTCCATCGAAATCATCCTGACGACCATCATCGGCGGCATCGGTACCCTCTGGGGTCCGGTGCTGGGTGCCACCCTGCTTGTCTCGCTTGCAGAAGCGCTCCGATCGAACATGATCGGAGCGTTCCTCGTCAACGCGGGAGCGGTGTCAGAAGGTTCGGCGATCGGCAAATTCCTGAACAACAACCTGGCGCACGCCCATGTCCTGGTCTACGGCATCATAACCGTGTTGTGCATTCTCAACCTTCCGAAGGGAATCCTCGGTATGTTCAGGAGGAAAGGCTCGGCATGAAAGAAAAACTGCTTGAAATAACTTCCCTGAGCAAGCATTTCGGCGGTAACGCTGCCGTATCGAACGTCTCCTTCGATGTGGAAGAAGAGATGATCCTCGGACTCATCGGGCCGAACGGATCCGGCAAAACCACGCTTTTCAACTGCATTACGGGGTACTATCCCCTCTCTTCCGGCAGCGTGCGGTTCATCGGACGCGACATCACCGGCATGAAACCCGACAAGGCCTGCCGGCTCGGCATGGTCCGCACATGGCAGCGGGTAAAACCGCTCGGCAGCCTGAGCGTCCTGGAAAACGTCATGATCGGGGCTTTCGCAAAAACCCGTTCCCCGGTCAGATCAAGAAATATCGCCCTGGAACGCCTTGAAATGCTCGGCATGGGCGGACTTGGGCCGAAAGCCGCGGGGAAACTCCCGATCGGTCTCAAGAAAAAGCTCGAACTCGCAAGGGCCCTGGCAACGGGACCGAAGCTCCTCCTGCTCGATGAAATCTGCGGCGGTCTGAACTACTCCGAGACGCAGGAGCTTCTGGAAACCATCCGCGGCATCAGGGAGAACGGCACTGCAATCGTCTTCATCGAACATGACATGAAAGCCGTAACCGGCCTCTGCGACCGGATCGTTGTCCTGAAATCCGGCGAAAAGCTTGCTGAAGGACTCCCCTCCGAGATCACCAGCAACCCTGCCGTCATCGCGGCATATCTTGGAGCGGGGTACGGCCATGCTTGAAATCTGCGACCTGAACGCCGGTTACGATGATATGCCGGTCCTGAAATCGCTTTCGCTCTCGATTGTCGAAGGCGAAGTCCTCTCTATCGTCGGCAACAACGGAGCAGGAAAATCGACCCTCCTCAAGGCGATTTCAGGGTTGGTCCGCTCGACGGGTTCCATCAGTTTCCGGGGCACCCGGATCAACGGCCTGAAACCCCATGCGATCGTACAGAAAGGCATCGTCCACGTACCCGAAGGAAGGAAGATATTCCCCGAAATGACCGTTGACGAAAACCTGACGATGGGGGCATTCCTGAACCCGAAAGAGTATCGCAGGCACCTCGATATGGTTTTCAGCCTCTTCCCGAGGCTTTCGGAACGCCGCAAACAGCTTGGAGGAACCATGTCGGGAGGAGAGCAGCAGATGCTGGCCATCGCACGCGGGCTCATGGGCAGCCCGAAGCTCCTCATGCTCGACGAGCCCAGCCTGGGACTCTCGCCCCTTTTTACCGAATCGGTTTTCAGCTCCATCGGGGAAATCAGCCGAAGCGGTGTCACGGTGCTCCTTGTCGAGCAGAACGTCTGCCAATCCCTGGAGGCAAGCGACCGTGGATACGTCATGGAAACCGGTTCGATCGTGCTCTCGGGAACGGGCCGGGAACTGATCGAAAATCCTCAGGTCAAGAGGGCGTTTCTGGGCATGTGAGCGCAAACGTTCCGATTATCGCGATACAGAGCCCAGGAACTCGATCACGGCGGCAAGAAACTCCTCCGGCTTTTCTTCCTGCGGCAGGTGCCCGCACTCCTCGACCACCGACAGCCTGGCCGACGGGAGCTCCCGGGCAAGGCGCAGGCTTTCCGCTTTCTTCACCATCACATCGTGCTCTCCCGTCATGACGAGCACCGGTACATCGAGGGATTTCAGCCTTTCGTCAAGCCGGAGATGGTGCGTTTCGAGAAAAACCTCCCAGAATGCCCGCGACCATTCTCCGTGCATGAGATCCGCGCGGTATGCCGCAAGCAGATCCTTCCCGATGCGCTCCTTCCTGTACCACATGGAGCTGATGACCCGGTCGTAGAGCCTGGTGATCATGATGTTCATAACCCCTGCAAACAGCGGGCTCATCGCTTTCATGAGAGGTTTCAGGATGGCAGGTATCCCGCTGGTGGCATACCCGCTGTAGATCATCGCGTCCACCAGCACCAGAGCCTCAATCCGGCCGGGATGCCGCAAGGCTGCAAGAAGTGCAAGTGTGCCGCCGGTGGAGTTGCCGACCAGGACCGCCTTTTCGAATCCGAGACGCTCCACGAGTCCGGCGACCAGATCCGCCTGCTCCTCGGGAGAATAGCTCACTTTCGCAGTTCCGGAAGTGCGGGGACGGGATGTCAGGCCGAACGCGGGACGGTCGAAAACGACGACCGTCGCATGTTCAGACAGGGCATCGAATACGTGCCGCCAGGACCTGACGCTCAGAAAACTGCCGTGCAGCATGACGACAAGGGAAGTACCGCTGCCGGCCCTGCGGAAGTGGACGCTGAACCCGCCGATATCGATGAACCCCGAATCCGGATATGGGCTGGCCTCATGTACCGTTTCCCTGCTCACCAGACTCTTCATCGCACCTCGTCCCTCCCTTGTATGCTGCAGAGGATCCCCCCCCATTCGACAGCGGTGAACCCCCTGCGCTCGAATCTGGATATTTCAGGTTCCCTGAGCTTCGTCATCGTTCCGGAAGGAGTGAAACAGAATATCAGGCGCAGCATGCTCTGCGGCCTTGGCTGTATGGTGAGGGCAAGCTGGTCCTCTACAACTTCGGGCCGGACAAGCCTGATGATCCAGAAGCGCGATTTCGGAAGGTTTTTCAGCCAGTAAGCCCTGAAATCCCTGGCTTCCTGCCTGTTGAGTCCGAGACGGGGCAGGCGGAAGTCCATCCATGAACGAAGATCGGTTTGCCTGACACACCACCCTTCTTCAGGCTGTACAATACGGTTCGACAGGACCGCCTCGTAGAAAAGATACCGGTACCTGCGGCCGATTTTTCCGTCTCTCCCGACAGTGACGCTCCACTTGCCGCGATAGGCTGGAATTGTCCTGGTGATGCGCCCTTTGGGGCCGAGCCGCACGTCGACGTTCGTTTCCTTTTCAGGGTAGAGGTAGAGAGCCGGTTTTTTGACGACCTCCATCGACATGGCGTCCTTCAGTGCATGACCATCGAGATAGAAGGCTTTTCTGACATCATATGCAGGATGGGCACCGCTATCGGGAAGAGTGCCCGAAACATACTCCACGGCTATCGTTTTCGGTACGAAAAGCGACGCCTCTTCAGCGTAAAGCCTTCTGAGGGCGATATTTTCGCCAAGGAGTACCGGAAGGCTCTGTTCAAAACCGTTCGCTGTGTCAATGAGAAGTGAAAGCTCGGAGATGGCGGGGTTGCCTCCGGCATGATGTTCGATAATCACGGCGACATCGGCCCTCCCGTCGCCGTTCATGTCGGTTATCGCACTGGCGGCGAGCTTTGCGTTCATGCCGCCTCCTCCGGTGAAGGAACCCTCCTTCAGGGTTACCGTCTGTTCCGGTGAAAAGAGCCGGTAGCAATGGTTTCGCGCCATCTCCTCGAGCGCCGTTTTCCGGGCAGGGGAAAAAATGGCGTCTTCGCAGAATCCGGTTCGGGCGAAAAACGAGATGAAGAAAACCGCAAGGAATGCCAGGTGTTTCATGAGATGCTTCATAATTTTATAGGGTAATATAACACCGCTTCAGGCCAAACCGGCAGAAGGGAATGCAATCGGAGGACCGGAAAGGCTTCGTTCACAAACGATTTTTCCGTCACCCTTTTCTTTTCTGCACGAATACCTTATACATAATATCAGAACCGGTTCGACGACGAAACAAGCCTGTTATTCATGCAATTGACAGCGTCCGAAAAAAGAGCCTTCCGTAAACTGCTCTCTTTCCGCATTTCTATTGTGCTCGCTTACCAGATCATCGCCGTCGTGGCCGGCTGGCATGTCTACGAGCTGACACGGGACCCGCTCGCCCTCGGGATGACAGGCCTCGCCGAAGTGCTGCCGTTCTTCGGCTGCACGCTGTTCGCCGGACATGCCGTCGACCATTACTCCCGCCGCATGTTCGGCGTGGCTGCCTCACTGTTGCTCGTCATCAATGCGCTTGTGCTCGCCGCTGTTTCGGCAGGTCTCGCGGCAGGCAGCCCAACGCTCTGGATCTACGGCGCGATCGCTTCCGGAGGGATTGCGCGTGCGTTCATCGGCCCCTCGTACAACTCGATGTTCGCCCTTATTCTTCCCCGATGCGAATTTGCGAGGGCGGCGGGCATCGGCAGTTCGGCGTTCCAGCTCGGGCTCGTCGCCGGTCCGGCGCTGGGGGGCATCATAACAGGCATGGCAGGAAAAACCCCGGCATACGCAACCGCCGCACTCCTCGCCTTTTCGGCAGCAGTTTCGCTCTTTTCGATACGAATGCAGGAACCCCCGCCGAAAGAGAGTGCTCCGATTTTCAAGAGCATCGGCGAAGGACTCCGGTTTGTTTTCAGTAACCAGGTAATCCTCGGTGCGCTGTCGCTGGATATGTTCGCCGTCCTGTTCGGGGGTGCCATCGCCATGCTGCCCGCGTTCATCCGCGATGTTTTCCAGGCCGGACCCGAAGTGCTCGGCTTCCTGCGCGCAACCCCTGCGGTCGGGGCGATGGCGACCGGACTCTGGCTCGCACGCCATCCCGTCAACCGTCATGCGGGAAGGTGGCTGCTTGGAGCGGTGGCAGGTTTCGGCCTCTGCATCATCCTGTTCGCACTGAGCCGGGACATCCGCACCGCAGGGCTGATTCTCATGTTGTCAGGTATCTGCGACGGCGTGTCGGTCGTGATGCGCTCGACCATCATCCAGCTCTCGACACCCGATGACATGCGAGGCCGTGTTTCGGCCATCAACGGTATCTTCATCGGATCATCCAACGAATTGGGCGCGGTCGAATCCGGCATTGCCGCCCGCCTGCTTGGCCTCGTGCCCTCCGTCATAGTCGGCGGTCTCATGACGCTCGGGATTGTCGCGGCAACGACAGGACTCGCGCCGAAACTGAGAAAACTCGAACTGCATGAACTGCAATGATGGAATTTTTCGGCGAAAGCAGAATTTTTCTCTCATTTTTTCCTTCAATTGCGTATAAATTCAGCGGTGCCGGTCCCCCTTACCAGGGAAAAAGCTCTATCCTTCGATGTTCCTTTGCCATGCGATAACAATCTCACAGGGAGGACTCACCTGAAAAAAAACTTCACGGTTCTGTTCATTGCGTTGCCGTTGCTCCTCCTGTTCCTTGCGACTCCCGCAGCGGCAATCGGCGTCTCCGTGAGGGTACACCTGCTGTCGGACCTTGTATCGGCACACATGAATCTGCCTGAAAACACCTGTTTCTATGCACTCGACCGGAATGCGAAAATCGTCCTGCACCGTTATGCCGAACGCATGTTCAGCAACGTTGACGACGTTGCTGACGAAAGCCCTGGCGATAACTTCAGGGTTGTCATGGAAATGGATGAGGGCGTGTTCGAGTATGTCCTGAAAGGGAGAAAAATGACCTCGATCTACCGGAAATCGGTTCCGCTCGGCTGGTATTTCTTCATCGCGCAGGAAAGGAAATAAACCGCAGCTCCGGAAGGACTGCCATCACGGCCTGCCGGAGGCAGTATGCTTCCTTTTCGTCGATTTCCATTCCCACATGCCTACTTCTTCGCGAATCGAACCGCAGATATCGATAACACGCCCCAGGTCTTCCATCGACAGTTCCGAGTGAAGTGAAAAACGCATGAGCGAACGGTTTTTCGGCGTTGCCGGAGCACAAAAAACCGACCCGAAGACATTGCGGTCTTCCAGCACATCCCTGAGACGCTCCATATGCAACTCAATGCCGGGTTCGAGAGAGATGATCTGGGATTCACTTGCCAGAGCGTAGCCGAGCTCTGTGAGGCCGCTGCGCAGAAACGCCGCTTTTGCATGAAGCCGCTTCCGGCGCTCATCACCATCGATGATCATGTCGAGTGTCGCTGACAGACCGGCAATTTCATGGGGAAGCACGGCGGAGCTGAAAATGGCGGGAAACGCTGTATAGGGAAAATAGCCGGCAAACCTTTTCGAGCACAGAATGATACCGGCACGGCCGGCAAAGGCCTTTGCGAGGCTTGCCGTGATGAAATGCACCTTTTGCGTAAGTCCCAGCGATGCGACCAGTCCCGCACCTTTTGGCCCGTGGGTACCGAGGGAGTGCGATTCATCGACGACAGAAACACAGTCATGGCGATTTGCAATGTCGATGATATCCGCGAGCGGGGCGATATCCCCTGTTGTACTGTAAAGCGAATCGACAAGAATGATTCCCCGCCCATGCTGCGAAACAAGTTTTTCAAGGTGTCCCGCATCGTTATGCATGAAAATATGAAAAGGAGATCCTGAAACCTTGACGCCTTCCCATAGGGACATATGCGTGAAAAAATCGATATAGACAGGGGTTTTTTCGTTGGCGATAGCCTGTATCAGGCCGACATTCGCCGACCAACCCGACTGGCACAGAACAGCGCTCTCGAAACCCGTAAAGCGGGCCATCCTGATTTCGAAAAGATCCTTGTCGCTCCCTTCATGCAGAAATACCGCCGACATGACCGGCTCTCTGACGGACTGTTCGAGCTTTTCAATCAGGGCCTTCGATATGTCAGGGTGCCGGGACAGATTGAGATAATCGTTGCTTTGAAGCATTATGGCATCGTTGCCCGGATCGCTTCCGACAACGACGGGTTTTCCTGTCCTGAAGACTTTTACGGCATCGTCAAATGCATTCAGCCGTTCTTCGAGGAAATCGGGAACATGAAGCGAAAAACGCTCTTTTTCACCGAAAGCATCGTTGTCTGCATACAAATCGTTTATCACTCTTCATCCCCTGCCCTTTCATGAATTAGCCAGCTTTCCGAATTGAACCGAATACATACTGATGGGTACCGGTAAACATAGATACTTTTGTTACCTTAATTTACGGCAAAATAAATTCATTCCGATTTGATAAGAAAAGAATTATCGTTACCTTGACAAAAGTTGATCCACAAAAAAAATGTATTAAACGCGGGTTAAACTCATAATCGGGTTCAAGAGCGTTTTATCACATTTGTTGAACCGAACGAGACTCGCTTTCTGGCGCAAAATCAGGCAACAGCAGGCAAAGCAGTTCAATAAAAACCAGTCAAACATCGGGTCATCCGGATTTCCCCCTTTCGAGTCAGTCGGATGATGCTCCCTGCAACTGCTGATCTACAGGCATGCAAAAGCAATAAAACGCTTTTTTTCAGCGATAATTCCCTGAATCGACATGGTGAACAGGATCTGATCAATAAAGAAACGACACTGTATTTCTTCTCGCCGGTTTTGAACCGGGAAGGGATAAGACAACGTGGGAATCCATTGGGAAACATGGGGAATGTTCGTTACGACAATCTGAAAAAGCTTTTTCCGATAGAAAAGTTCGGAGCCCTGACCAGGGAAATTCTCGACCATGCCGAACCGAACCTCGGCATTATCGGGGCGTTCACCACCTTCGGCTATCCTGTCTACTATATCATCTGGACCTACCTGTTTCCCCAGCCGTATGAAAACCTCCCGCTTCGGCTCTTCTGTATGCTATTCACCATTCCCTGCATGCTGTACCGGAAAATCCCGGTAAAACTGAAAATATATTTCCCCGCCTATTTCTACCTGGCCTTCTTTATCGACGTTCCGTTCTTTTTCAGTTTCATGATGCTGAAAAACGAATGTTCCATCATATGGGTAACGTCCATGCTCACAGGGATATTCATGATGATTCTCATTCTCTCGAACTGGTTTGTCATCAGTTTTATGACGATAACCGGTTTTTTGCTTGCCTGCCTTGCCGTCATCTTTCTCGACGGTGACATTGCCTTTACGAAATTCAACCCTGAATGGATCCCCATTTTCCTTTTTTCGATCGTCGGAAGCATATTTGCAAACCACAACCGCCAGCTTGCCCATAAAACAAGGATTTCACTCCTGAGAAGCCTCAGCGCAAGCATCGCCCATGAGATGAGGAACCCGCTCAACGCGATCACCGTCGCCCTGGCATCGGTTCAATCCTGCCTTCCCCTGAAACCCGACAGAAAAGACAAGGCTGTAAACTACGATATCAGCCATTCCGGCCTCCTGAACATTCATGAAGTAATCGAGGAAAGTACGAGCACCCTGAACAAGGCGAACAAGATCATAGATTCGATTCTTACGAGCATGCAGGGCAAAGAGGTATCAACGAGGGATTTCATCAGGATAGACGCGTCAAAGGCGATAGAAACCGCAATCAACAGTTTTCCTTACAATGATTCCTTCGACAGGAAACTCATCACGCTCGATACAGGAAATGATTTCGATTTTCTCGGAGACAGGGACCTCTTTTATTACGTGCTTTTCAACCTGCTGAAAAATTCACTCTACTACAGGAACAAGCAGGGATTCGGCATAACCGTGAGAACCGAGAAGGGCGAATCAGGCAACAAGGTAATATTCAGGGACACCGGACCTGGCATACGGGCGTGTGACCGTGAACGGGTCTTCGAAAGTTTCTTCACGTCGAACAAGAAAGGCGGCAACGGCCTCGGGCTGTCGTTCTGCAGAAGGGTGATCGATTCTTTCGGCGGGACCATCAGCTGCAACTCGAAAGAAGGAGAATGGACAGAGTTCATCATCACGTTTGAGAAATACTCGTCAAAAAAAACCGGCGATCTCAAAAAACAGATTCTTTCCAATAAACACATTCTCATCGTCGACGACCATCTCAGCAATCAGCTGATCATCGCCAAATACCTCTCGGACCTGAATGTGGCTTTCGATCTTGCAGATAACGGAAAACAAGCGCTGGCATTGCTTTCAGAAAATCAGTACGATCTTGTTTTCATGGATTTTGAAATGCCTGTCATGACCGGCGATGAAGCGGTAAAACTCCTGCGCTCATCACAGGGCATCAATCCTGATCTTGCATTCCATTACCTCCAGACGCCGGTCATCGGAATCACGGCCCTGTCAAAAGTCGAAGCGTTGTCAAGGGCGGAAAAAAGCGGAATCAACGAAGTGCTTTTCAAGCCGGTAAAAAAAACGCAGGTCAATGAAATTGTCGAAAAATATTTCTTCAATGAAAACAAGCTTGTCAGGAGCGACAACGAAGGAGTGCTTCAGGGGAAAAAAATCCTGCTCGTGGACGACAACGAGACAAGCAGGAAATTCGTCACCTTGCTTCTGAAAAATTACGGATGCCGTATCGAACAGGCGGCAAACGGGAGAGAGGCGCTGGAAGTCCTTGAAAAAAACATGTTCGATCTCGTCCTCATGGATATTGAAATGCCGGTGATGAACGGCATCGATGCGTCAAAAGCGATAAGGTCCGGACTCTTTTCCGAGCAGTATGGTTCGGGCGGAAACAGATCGGTCCCCATTATCGCCCTTACCGGAAATACCGATGAAAACAGCAAAGACAGAATCAGGTCGGCCGGCATCGATTTCCATGTCAGCAAACCTGTTTTCAGGGATGAGCTTGTTTCGGCAATAGCCGTCATGCTCAAAACCGGACTTTCGGAGAAAAGGAAGGAAACGCATGACCGGATCGACGACGAGTACATGGACAGCGAGAGCTTCTTCAAAGCCCTTGAAAACGAACCACTCCTCGATGAATCAATTATAGGAAACCTTGAAAAAATCGGCGGGGAAGAACTGCTTTCAACTCTTTTCGAGACATACATTGCCGATATGGACAGGATGATCCCCGAGCTCGGAACATTCCTGGCGACGAAAGATTTTAACGGGATATACAGCAATATTCACACCATAAAAGGAGCTTCTGCGAGCATCGGTGCAAATAAAATGTTTGTTCTTTCAAGGTATATCAACGAATATTGTCCTGAAAAAGAAGCCGGGAACTGTGAAGAGCATCTCTTCCGGCTTACTGCCATTTATACCGAAACCAGGCTGAGCCTGCAGAAAAAAATCCGGTTGTTCGTTTCGCTGTAAACCACGTAATCCTGCCGATAAACGCATGCCGACTCCCCTTCTGATCATAAAAAACATCGCACACGAAGGTCCGGGGCTTCTCGAAACGGCACTCGCCCTTCATGGAATAGTACCGCACGTTTCCGACATTTCGAAAGGCGAAGCGTTCCCCGATCCATCACGTTTCGGGGCGGTGGTCGTGCTCGGCGGCCCGTCGAGCGCCAATGACGAAACCGCAGCCATGCAGGAAGTGCTCCGCCAGACAGCAAAGGCGATAACCCGCGGAATTCCCTATCTTGGCATCTGTCTCGGCATGCAGACCCTCGTGAAAGCGGGAGGTGGAAAAGTCGTCAGATGTCCGGTCAAAGAGATCGGTTTCCGTGCGCCCGACGGTTCGCCGTTCCGCATCGATCTTACAGAAACCGGAACTGCCGACCCGCTCTTCGAGGACCTCGGAAAAAGTTTCCGGGTTTTCCAGCTTCACGGTGAAACCGTCGAGCTTGCAAGCAGTGGAATGGAGGTGCTGGGAACAGGAACGCATTGCCCTGTCCAGGCAGTCAGGGTGGGAAAAACTGCCTACGGCCTGCAGTGCCACTTCGAACTCACCAAAGAACTGCTCAGGGAGTGGCTCGATATCGATGCGGACCTGAAAACCATGGACACGGCCGTCCTGCTTCGTCAGTTTGAAGCCATCCGTGAAGTCTACTCGGCAACAGGCCTTCGGCTCATGAACAATTTCCTGCGGATCGCCGGCCTTGCCTGATCCCTACAAAACAGCGATCGATCCCCGCCGGATCACGCTTCTGTCCGGTTGCCCGGAAAAAGCGGGAACCGTGGTCTACTGGATGTCCCGCGATCAGAGGGTGCAGAGCAACTGGGCACTTCTTTTTGCGCGCCATAAAGCGGCAATGCTGAAACAGCCGCTCGTTGTGGTCTTCACCCTCTCTCCCTCTTTTCTCGGTGCTTCTCCGGCCCACTACCGTTTCATGCTGAAAGGCCTGCAGGAAACGGAAACCGGACTCGTAAAACGCAACATCCCTTTTTTCCTGCTCTTCGGCGACCCGGCAGAGGTACTTCCGGGATTTCTCGGCGAGATGAACGCAGGGGTGATGGTTACCGATTACTCCCCAATGAAAATCTCCCGGCAATGGAAAGCCGGAGTTTCGCAAAGGATATCCATACCGCTCTACGAAGTTGACGCCCACAACATCGTCCCTTGCCGGACCGCTTCGCAGAAACAGGAGTATGCCGCACGGACCTTCCGTCCGAAAATCACGGCGCTGCTCGGCGAATTCCTCAAGCCGTTCCCGGAACCGTCAGCTATGCCGTCTGCCACGCCGTGCATGCCTGCAAACTGGCCGAGGGCTTTCGACACAGCAAAAACGGGCTCGGCATGCATTCCCCCGGGTTGGCCGGAGCCCGGAGAAAAAGCCGCCGGGGCATGCCTTGCATCATTCCTTTCGAAAAGACTCCGGATTTACGGGGAAAAGCGCAACGACCCCAACGCAGACGCGATCTCTCACCTTTCGCCCTATCTGCACTTCGGGCACATCAGCGCCCAGGAGTGCGCCTTGCGGGCCCTTGAAGCAGATGCTCCCGATATCTCGAAGAAGGCTTTCTTTGAGGAACTGGTCATCCGAAGGGAGCTTTCGGACAACTACTGCCAGTATAACGAACAGTACGATTCGTTCGACGGAATTCCGGCATGGGCAAAAGAAAGCCTCGAAAAGCATGCCCGCGACCCGAGGGAGCACCTCTATGGCGAAGAGACGTTCGCGGAAGCCCGGACCCATGACCGGCTCTGGAACGCCGCGCAGCGGGAACTGCTCGAAACCGGAAAAATCCACGGGTACATGCGCATGTACTGGGCAAAGAAAATACTCGAATGGAGTGCATCACCGGAAAAGGCGTTCGATACGGCTGTAGCGCTGAACGACAGGTATGCGCTCGACGGCAGGGACCCGAACGGCTATACGGGGGTGGCATGGTCGATCGGAGGAGTGCACGACCGGCCCTGGTTCGAAAGGCCGGTCTTCGGCAAGATCCGTTACATGAACGCTGCCGGGTGTGCGAGGAAGTTCGATGCCGAAAGCTACATCAGGCGTTACGGGAGCTGAAGCCCCCCCGACTCATTCCAGGGCAAGATCGATGGTGCGGCGATCGATGTCGACGCTGTGCACCTTGACTTTCAGCCTCTTGCCTATCTGCAGTTTTTTCTTGCGGCGCTTGCCGATAAGTGAATAGGTCGCCTCGTCGTACTCGTAATAATCGTCGGTGAGGTTGCGCATATGCACCATTCCCTCGATGGCGAAATCCACCAGTCTGACATAGATGCCGTAATCGGTTGCGCCGGAAATCACCCCGGCATAGACCTTGCCGACATGGCTTGCCATGTATTCGACCTGCTTCAGCTTGATGGATTCCCGTTCGGCCTCGACCGCGCTTTTCTCCCGTTCGTTCGAGATCTGGGAGACCGTCGTGATCTTGCCGGAAAGCTCCTTGATGCGCTCTTCGGAAATTTTCTTCCGTTTCTTCCTCAGGCCCTCATACTCAAAGAGCAGGCGATGCACGAGGAGATCAGGGTAACGCCTGATGGGAGAGGTGAAGTGGGTGTAGTGTTCGAATCCGAGGCCGAAATGGCCGCCGTTCTCGCCGGTATAGATCGCCTTGGACATGCAGCGGAGCACGAGTTCGTTGACCAGGAATTCGATATTGGAACCTTTCACTTCCTGCAGCAGCTGGCGCAATGCCCTTGCCGAAACGACAGGACCTTCCTTCGAACGGTTGATCTTGAGATCGAAACCCAGCCGCTTGACGAAATTGGCGAGGATCAGCACCTTTTCCTGCTGGGGAGCGTCGTGCACCCTGTAGATGACGGGCCTGGATTCCTTCTTGTCGCCCCTGAAATTTTTCGTGAGGTATTCTGCAACCTTGCGGTTTGCGAGCAGCATGAACTCCTCGATGAGACGGTGGCTGCCGAGCCGCTCCTTCTTCATGACCTCCAGGGGCTCGCCGTTCTTGCCGAGCCTGAAGCGCACCTCCTCGGTCTCGAAATCGAGCCCCCCGTGTGCGAAGCGCTTTTCGCGCAGAAGAATGCTCAGGCGTTCGAGAAGCTGCAGTTCGGAGATATACTCCCCTTCGCCGCTGGTCAGTACCTGCTCGACATCTTCATAGGTGAAACGCCTCTTGGAATGGATGACGGTCTTGTGGAACTCGTGCTTGTGGATCTCTCCATCGGCGCTCATGGTAAAGAACACCGAGTATGCCATCCGGTCAACTCCGGGATTGAGGCTGCATACCTGCTCGGAAAGCCTTGCGGGAAGCATCGGGATCACACGGTCGACCAGATAGACCGAAGTTGCCCGCTTGAGGGCTTCGCGGTCGAGCGGCGAGTTTTCCGGAACATAATGGGAAACATCGGCTATATGAACACCAATCGAGTAGAGGCCGCCTTCGAGCAGTTCAACCGAAAGTGCGTCGTCGAAGTCTTTCGCGTCTACAGGATCGATGGTGAAGACGGTTTTATCGCGGATATCGAGCCTCCCTTCGAGGTCCTTTTCCGAAATCCCCTCGCGGATGGACGCGGCATAATCGAGCAGCTGCTTGTCGAAGGTTTCATCGATACCCTTGCTCCTTGCAATGGCACTGACTTCCGCAGCGGAGTCTCCGGCTTTGCCGAGCACTTCCAGCACCTTGCCCTGGATAATGCCCTCCTTAGTGAAATCGAGTTCCCCGACCAGCACCTTGAAGCCTTCGACGGCTTTCGCTGCATATTTGATCGGCACCACGATTTCCGGAAGGATCTTGCGTATGTCCGGCTTGAGGTTGAACTTGCGGTTCGCCTTGACGAGGGTGCCCACGATTGTGGTGATCCTGCGTGACAGCACCTTCATGATGATCCCTTCGCACCGTTCGTGGGGAGTGGATTTCCTTGTATAGGTTTCCGGCACCTTGGTGATGACCACTTCGACTTCGTCCCCGTGGATGGCAGCATTGAGGTCGCCGGCCTTGATGAACACGTCGTCGTCGAATCCTTCGACATCGACGAAGCCGTAACCGTTCGGGTGCGTTGAAATCTGGCCGGTATAACTCTGGTTTACCTTGTAGCGCTCCTTGCCGTCCACCGGGAAAGGTTTCGCCAGCTCGATGACCTCTTCGTAGGTTGCAGGCTCCGTTCCGGACATGCCGTAGCAGCGGTTGGAGTCCTTGTCGACAACCCCTTCCTCCTGAAGCTTGTGGAGGACATACCAGAAACCGGGAAGCTGCCACGACTCCGTGTAACCGAGCATCGTGGCGATGTCGAGGGAGCGGAAGCGTTCGCCTTCGCGATCGGAGAAGAAATTGATGATTTCGGAGGCGAGAGAGCTTTCACCGCGCCTGAAAAGAAATTCGTTGATGAGGATATGGTCGTTCGGACGCACTCGCTCGCCAGTAACCTGCACTGATTTTCGTGAGCCCCTCCGTGCCGGTTGTGCTCTCTGTACTTTCTGTACTTTCGGTGCTTTCTGATCCTTCTGTCCGGTCTGTTCAGCCAGCCCCGAAGGTTTTGCTTTCCGCCTGTTACGCTGTCTTGCCACTACAATTCTACCATTTTTGCCGGGGTTCGCTATGGTTGTGAAACCTCACACGGGTCAACCGTCCCGGCCCGTTCAGTCAAAACTTTTTCAAACTTTCTGAAGTTAATATGAGAATAAATAAGCAAAAAACCAGCATCCCCGGCTGAATGAGCATACCGCCAGGGTCCGGTCGCATGCGATGATGGCTGCCGGAGTAGTGCCAGACGAGGAAAACAGACATTGAGCGATTTTCCGGCTGAGGGGATTTCTGCAGGTAAACGTCCTCACAGTAACATTAACATCAAACATAATGAAAAGCAGCAACAATACAGCTTGCAAAACGGCACTTTTCCTTTTTGCAGCCCTTTTTACCCTCTTCTGTTCGGCAAATGCCGCGACAAACGGCAAAAACTCCACTTCCGCAGCCATAGGAGGACACCAGTGGGCAACTGAAAACCTTGCCGTTGACCACTACCGGAACGGTGATCCCATCCCCGAAGTGAGGGATCCGTCAGAGTGGAGCCGGCTCACGACCGGGGCGTGGTGTTATTTTGAAAACAGGAGCGAAAACGGGGTGACCTACGGAAAGCTTTACAACTGGTATGCCGTGAACGATCCCCGCGGACTGGCTCCGGCCGGCTGGCATGTGGCGTCAGACGATGAATGGGCAGGAATGGTCGCCGCCCTCGGTGGGGAAAAAGCCGCCGGGGCTAAACTGAAGTCGAAGGTCCTCTGGAAGGCGCCTCTCGTCGGATCGGACAACAGCTCGCGCTTCACAGCCCTTCCCGGCGGCTATCGCAGCAGCAACGGCACCTTTTCTCTGCTCGGGAAGAACGGAAGTTTCTGGACATCGACCGAAAACAACGGTTACTCGGCATGGTACCGTGACCTCTACAACAGCTATTCGGCTGTATACCGCATTTCAAGCAGCAAGGCTCAGGGGTTCTCGGTCCGCTGCGTGAAAAATTGAGCAACGAAGGCCTGGTTTCGGCAGTGAAAACTGCCGGGCAGACCTTTTTATCTGCGCTATCCGTATATTGTTGAACATATTTTTAAAAATAGTCCAGCACCAGTATGCACAGATTGCTTTCTTCGAGCCGGTATCTTGTTCTCATCGCAATTGCCGGTACCTTCATGGCGTCGGTCACCCTGCTGATTTATGGCGGCATCTCGATTTCCCGTCAGATCGTCTCCACCATCATGTACGGATCGTTCACCTCCAAAGATGCAAAAGCGCTCGCTCTCGGGTTCATCGAAAATGCGGATATCTTCCTCATCGGCACCGTGCTCTATATCATGTCGCTCGGTTTGTATGAGCTTTTCATCGATGACTCCATCGCCTTGCCGGAATGGCTTGTCATTCATACGCTCGATGACCTGAAAGACAAGCTGATCGGAGTCATCGTCGTGGTTATGGCCGTAATTTTCCTGGGCCATGTCGTCACCTGGCACGGAGAAACTGAAATCATCTATCTCGGTGGATCGATAGCGCTTGTTGTCGCAGGACTGACCTATTTTACCGGGCAGAAGAAAAAATACAACGCCTGAAGCATAGCAGTGCGCGGTTCCGGAGCCTGAAACCATGTCCATGTCCGGAAACAGAGCACCATGCCGATGAAGATCACCGCCATCACCCCGAGCATCCTGCAGCATACCCATGGAGTTCCTGCGCCGGGAATGATAGTGACATTCTTGCCGTACACCCCGGCGAGGAATGAGAGGGGCATGAAGATCGTCGCTATGGTGGTCAGCACCTTCATGATCTCGTTCAGATTGTATACAAGCCTTGCTTCATGGGCTTTTACGGTTATTTTGTTACAAATATGCAACAAAATAACGTGGATTTATTATGTGATGGATTAACCAAGCTCGGGCAGGGAATTCAATCTCAGCGGAACTGTTTTCGAGGGGTTATGTCTGGATGACATAATCATTGTTATACAACAAA
>JAAXVR010000028.1 GCA_013335405.1 Chlorobiaceae bacterium | reverse complement strand
CAGATCTTCGAGCGATTCGGCCAGGCCTGCTCGAAGGGGGTTGAGATGGATATAGCTGACCAGCCGGAGAAAATAGGGTTCTTCCTCGCAGACAATCGACTTGTACCGGTTCTGGAAAAGATGGCCGTGACGCTTGTGTCTGAGGTTGTATCCTGTGGCATATCCTGACAGCAGTTTGCGCATGAACGTCGACAGACCGGCAGCTCCGCTCTTCAGCAGAATATGCGCATGATTGGTCAAGAGCGCCCAGGCATAGATGCTCGTGCCGGTTGCCGTTGCGACCTTCCCCATCCGCGAAACGAAAAAAAGCCGGTCTTCTTCATCGGCAACAATGCTGTTGCCTTCGATGCCCCGCACCATCACGTGATGCAACGTACCCGGTGCGTCCAGTCTTGCTCCTCTCGGCATTGATGTTCGAAGTTAAGGGTTCTTTCCTGTCCGAGAATTGGCGTTGTTTCTGAAAAGTAAGAATTTTATCGCATTAGTTTACGTAGTTGCGAGCGTCCCCCTTTTCTCACAACGATGGGCGGGTGATCGGTCATTCCCGCCCGACGATCCTGCCGGCAATATCATGGACGGACCTTTTGTCCGTAGCGCAGACGAAGGCGCACATGGATACGTTCCTCTCGCTGTGCAGGACAAACGGCATATCCGTAACGTACCTCCAGTGTTTTTTCAGCTGGTGCACATAGAGCGACGTGACCTGAAGGATTGAGCGATTGATTTTCTCCGGCAGCGTCTCTTCGACAAACAGGCAGGGGTTCCTTTCAGCGCGCACAAGCACGCCTGTCATTTCGTCCTGCGCCATTCCGAAGAAATCCTCGCGGAGGAAGAGGCCTTCCGGATTTCCCCGTGCATCGAGTAACCGGTTCACGACGCTCCCTGTCTGGATGACGATCCACAGGTCAGTCCTGGTCCCGGCAAAGCGGGCAATCGATTGCCAGTCGATTGAGAACCCCACAGGATCGAGAAAAAGCAGGCTTGAAAATTCATCCGAATGCATCGCATCAGAAAGCCTTTCCAGCTCCCTGTTGCACTCTTCAGGCCTGAAGATCATCCTTTTATGTCCCGAATCAGGCAAATCGCCGAGTTTTTCCTTGAGCTTTACAAGACTCCGGTGATCGTCGACGAAGTAGTAGTAATCGAACCCTCTTTCAAGGCCCATGATCCGTTCGGCCGCTCCCTTGTACCCTCGCTCCTCCTCCGGCGTGAACTTCAACGCTGCATGGACCGGTTTTTTCTCATCCCGTCTCGATCCGCTGCCGGCAAAAGCGTCGAAATAAATGGTTTTCCAGTCAGAGCCGGAATCCTGAAGCGCAAGGAACTCTTCGACATACCCGGCAAAGGCGTCGAGCCTGTTTTCCGCAGAGACGCCCTCTTGCGATCCGGAAAGCTCCGGAAAACCGTTCAATCCGTCCAGACTCATAGTACATTCCGACCGTTAACGTTTTTTATGACATTTCTTTCCTTCCGCGAGGCGCTGACCGATGAAAAGATACCCTGACGAATAAAAAAAACCGGATCTAACCCTGAATACCCCGGATACCGGAACCATGGAGCTGGTCGTCCGGCCGTTCATCCTCCGGAGCGGATTTCTTGTCGGAACTTGTCACGAGCTTGTGCAGGATTCCGATAACGAGCAGTGCAGCAAGAAGAAGGCCGTAATGCCACGCATTGAAAACCTGTTCGAGATTACCTCCTGCCGTGACAATTTTAACCGGTTCGACGATGAGCTGGCGAAGAAGCGTGATCATGGCAACCTCGATAAAAACAACGACATGGAAAACACCGGTCTGCACATAGTTTATCTCGGCTGCAATGAGACTCGACAGGGTCCAGACAATGAAAAGCGTACCCAGCGCCTGAAGAAAACCATGGGCAAGGTTGTTCTGCTCGATGGACTGATAGACGGCAAACGAAAACTCCCAGATGACCATGATGCTCGCAAGCACGAGAGCCAGGGCGAGGAGGGCGTGGAGAATATGGTTGAAGGCCCTCAGGGCTCCCAACAGGCGATCTTCGAATGTTGACATCATAAGCTGAACTGAATATATTACGTGATGCATGGATGCTGCATCCGGTCAATTCCGCATATCGTCCGGCAAAAAACCCGCTTTTTTTATTGTAATCATAAGGTTTCTTGTTTGCAATAAATCAGTCCGGAAAACAGGAAAAACGGCCAATGCTGACGCTATGATCGGCAGATTTGAAATAACGCTCCGAGTAGAGCCGGAAGACATCGACATGCTCGGGCATGTCAGCAATATCGTCTATCTGCGCTGGATACAGGATGTCGCCATTGCCCACTGGGGTACGCTCGCACCGCAAGGCGAACAGGAAAAACTGGTCTGGGTGGTACGGCGCCATGAGATCGATTACAAAAGACCGGCGATGCCCGGGGATACCGTAATTGTCCGTACCTGGATCGGAGAGGCTGTCCGAATGGCCTTCGACAGGCATACGGAAATCCTGCGCGCATCTGACGGACGTCTGCTGGCGCAGGCAAGAACCGTCTGGTGCCCGATAGACAGGAAAACAGGAAAACCGACCGATGTGAGTCCTGAAATCCGCGCTCTCTTTTCCGTTTCGGAATAATTACTTCTCAAGACCGTTGGAGAGTCCCTGCGGCAGATGTATATTTCTATTCAGGAAGGGAACCCCCATGCAGATGAAGTGAGTTGCT
The DNA here is from genome assembly GCA_013335405.1 of Chlorobiaceae bacterium. Classification (GTDB taxonomy): domain Bacteria; phylum Bacteroidota; class Chlorobiia; order Chlorobiales; family Chlorobiaceae; genus Chlorobium. The sequence continues at coordinate 27,912 of JAAXVR010000028.1, read as the reverse complement.
TCCATGATAATTGAGCGGCGCTTTCTTGCTTCTTTTACAACTATCTGCATGCCCTTATGGATGAGCACGCAATCAAACGGCTGAGTGAAGGTGAAGTTCAAGTCACCGTTCAATCTCTGCCTGGTGATATCATCGGCGTTACAGGGATGGTTCTCATCAATTCGGAACCTGAACACGTCTGGACGGCACTGACCGATTACGACAACCTGCACAGAAATCTGCCGAAAGTAGTCTCGAGCAGGCTGGTTTCCCGGACCGGTAATGACGTCGTTATCGAACAGACCGGAAAAACCGGGATTTTCATTTTCGAAAAAACCGTGCATTTCCTTCTGAAGGTCCATGAGGATTACCGGAAAAGCATCACTTTCGAGCAGGAAAGCGGCGATTTCAGGATTTACAGGGGAGAATGGCGCCTCGGTACCATTCCGGGAACACGGGGAACGCTCCTTGTCTACAACGCTGAAATCAAGCCTGCATTTTTCGCGCCTCCGATCCTTGTCGGTTTCGTGCAGTACCAGGACCTGCCGGGAATTCTGAGAGCACACAAAGAGCGGGCGGAAATGCTCGATACAACAATTTCAAACTGACAGCCATGCCTGCGAGCTCCATACTCCGGTGCCAGGCTGACAACCATCAAGCAGGATACAACGAATACAATGATGACTGAAAAACCGGTCTGTGTCACAGGAGCATCGGGATTCATCGCATCCCATATCGTCCGCGAACTTCTCGGGGAAGGATACAGGGTACGCGGCACCGTCAGGAAAAATCCCGAAAGCTATCCTTACCTGCTCTCTCTTCCGGGGGCTGCCGAACGCCTCGAACTGGTCAATGCCGACCTCCTTGCAAAAGGATCGTTTGACCACGCTGTTGCTGAATGTGAATATGTGATACATACAGCAAGCCCGTTCGAGATCTCCATCAGTGACCCCCAGTCGGATCTTGTCGATCCTGCTGTCAACGGAACGGAATCCGTGCTGGAAAGCTGCATAAAGGCCGGAAGCGTAAAACGGGTCGTGCTGACATCCTCTATCGCGGCAATCACCGATGAACCGGAAAATGACAAAATCTACACGGAGAATGACTGGAATACCATGTCTTCCCTGAGCCGTAATCCCTATTACTATTCCAAGACGCTTGCGGAACGGGCGGCATGGGATTTCATCATGCACAAGCGCACCGGCTTCGATCTCGTTGCCATCAATCCCCCGCTTGTCCTGGGCCCATCGCTCAGCCCGGCACTCAATACAAGCAAGCAGATGATCAGGGATATCATGATGGGCGAGTATCCGGCAATCATGGATATGAACTGGGGATTTACCGATGTCAGGGATGTGGCAAAGATTCATCGCCTCGCCATGGAAACGAAAAGGGCGGAAGGAAGGTACCTCTGCACCGGCGACACCATACACATGCGTGACCTTGTGGCACTCATAAAATCATCGGGATTCACCGGTTATCGCCTCCCGAATGTGGACCTTTCAGGGAAAACAGGATCAGCGCTCATTACCCTGCTTTCATTCACCAAACCAAGAAACGTCGGAAAATATATCCGCACCCAGATCGGTCGAACCATGAACTGCGATATAACCAAACTGCAGAGCGATTTCTCCTTTGCATTCATGCCTGTGAAAACGAGTATCATTGAAACCATCGAAGACCTTGTCAGGTGGGGGCACCTGAAAACGGCATGAAGCCAGCAGACACGGAAAGACCGAAACAAGAGTGAACAATTGATGCAAAAAAACAAACCGGAGAAACGATGAAAACATACGCACGATCTTTGTACCGTCTCATCCTGGTGCTCCTGCCAGCGATCTTTTTTTCAGTTGCTTCGCCACGGTTCGCCGTTTCAGCAACAACCGCCGCTTCCGACGTGTCCAGCGAACAGAGAACCAGGCTCCTCGGAGGAGAAGTGATCGTGTCGCTTGCAAACCTTCAGGAAGGGGTGACCGGCGTCACGGGCCTTATCTATATCGACGCCCCGCCCCAGAAGGTATGGGAAGCCATCACCGACTACGACAATCACAAGAATTTTGTGCCCAACGTACTGGACAGTGGCATCCTGGAGGATAACGGCACCGAAAAAATCATGTTCGAAAAAGGAAAGAGCGGCATGTTCCTCTTCCAGAAAAAGGTTTTCGCAAAAATGAAAGTCTGGGGCGAACGACTGAAGCACCTTCAGTTCCAGCAGCTGGAAGGAGATTTCAAGGTTTACCGCGGGGAATGGATACTGAACGAACACCTGCAGGGCAAGGGAACCTTCCTCACCTACAGGGCGGAAGTCAAACCGGATTTTTTCGCTCCGCAGTTTGCCGTCAGAAATGTGCAGAAAAGGGATTGTCCGCAGATGATGATGGCCATGAAAAAACAGGCCGAGGCTCTTCTCCGCAAGGATCAAAACGCATCGTTGCCTCTTTCCGGTTCACAGAAAACCGTTGCCGGTTCAAGTCAGAGCTGAAAAACATGCCCCGGCTTGCGTTTCGAAAAGCAGGTCAGGGGAAGACCCTGGAATATCTTCCGGTCGCCGGTAACTCTCGAAGCCTGGACAGCCCTGCGCTTGCGAACGATGGCCTCCCGATCACGGAAATTATGGAGTGCCGCCCGCAGCACTGCATGTGATTTTTTCAGTGCCTGTGGGTACTGCGTAAGATAGAACACTGCCGCGGCGGCTTCCAGTGCAATCCTCAGGGGAAAGCTCCATAAAAGCGCTGGCGTTCCGCGGTTTTTCAGGATCATTGCAATATTGTTCCGGTGGTTGTAGTAGATTTTTTCAGCCGAACCGGCAGCAAGCGAAGCCCCGCCTTCATGCCAGACAAGCGAACCGGGAACCGACAGTACTTCGTAACCGGCAAGCTTCATCCTCCAGCAGAGGTCGATTTCTTCCATATGCATGAAAAAATCACCGTCGAAACCCCCGAGCTGCATGGCAACCTGCCGTCTGACAAGCATCGCTGCCCCCGAAGCCCAGAAAATCTCCCGGGATTCGTCATACTGGCCCCTGTCTTCTTCCTGTGAGGAAAATACCCGCCCGAGACACCAGGGATATCCCAGCCTGTCCATCATGCCTCCCGCAGCACCGGCATAATCGAAAACCCGTTTTCCTTTCGATGCCGCTTTCATCGACAGGATTTTCGGCTGGAACGCGGCGGCTTTTTCATGACATAGAGCACCTTCAACCAGTTTTTCAAGCCACAGAGGATCGTGGACGGTGTCGTCGTTCATGAAAACCACAAAGTCCGCGTCGGAGAGCCTCAGCGCCTCATTGCAACCCCCGGCATATCCCCTGTTCGTGTCGAGTCTGAGAAGCTGTGCGTTCCTGAACCGCTTGACCATGAATACGAGACCGGCCGCCTTGCCGGAATTATCGACGACGGTGATTCGCATCGAAGGATAGCGGGTTTTTTCAAGCGATTCGAGACAGCGTTCGAGCATGTCGCGCCGCCCGAAATGAGGGATGACTATTTCGACCGAAGGATACCGCTCCAGTGAGACCTCCATGTTCGGCCCTTTCAGCGAAGTGATTTCCAGAATTCGCCCGCAAGCCTGGCGCATTCATCCGGGTCAGTGCACCCGGCGATGTGCTGAAGCAGCGCGGTACCTACGACTGCTCCGTCCGCAAGGGTCCACATATGCTCGACGCGGGCTCTGTCCTTGATGCCGAAACCCACGACGAACTTCTTTCTGGTATGCTGCCTCACCCTTTTCAGGTATTCGTCCACGGCAGTTCCGTCGGCGCTGTCCGCAAGCTTCGAGGTCCCGGTGGTGGCATTCACCGCAAGGCAATAGGAAAAATCGGTCGAGAGCGTGTCGATGAGCTCAATGCGCTCGACGGGGGTAACCGGAGAAATAAGCAGTACAATTGACAGTCCCGCCTCCCTGGCTTTTTTCATGTACTCCTCGACTTCCTCGGGAGGGAGGTCGGGAACAAGAAGCCCGTCGACACCCGCTTCGACCGCATCGCTGAGAAAACAGTCCCCTCCGTATGCGAAAATCGGATTGCTGTAACCCATCAGCAGTATCGGCACCGTTATTTTTCTGCAGCCCTCACCCCGCCGTGCCCTGCGGACAGTTTCGAGAAGATTCCTGAGGTTGACCCCGTTCCTGATGGCGGTATGTGCTGCTGCCTGGATGACAGGTCCGTCACCAATCGGATCGGAAAAAGGGATGCCGAGCTCTATGATGTCGGCACCGTTCTCCTGCAGTGCTTCGAGCACCGGCAGCGTTGCCCCCCGTACGGGAAATTCGGGCATGTAATAGGCGAGAAGCAGCTTTTTCTGCTGCTTGAGCAGTTTTGTAATCCTGTTTTGAAGCATATCTCAGGGAAGCGCTCAGTGCACAAGTTTCGGAATAATGAAAATGTCGAGTATCATCGAGATCATGGTGATCATGTGCACCAGTACGCTACCCCACAGATTGCGCGTTCTGAGGACGAGATAGCCTCCGAAAATACCGATGGGAAAAGCCATCATTGCCATGAGGGCGCGCTCCTTCATACCGACGGGGGCAACGGCGAAATGGTTTACGACATAGAACATGGTCGTGAGGAAGACCGTGAGATGCTTGTTGAAGCCGCGCTCGATCATTGCAGAGAACATGATGCCACGCCAGAGAAACTCCTCGGCAAGGACAAGCAGGGGAAAAAGGTAGAGCAGCGACATATTGACAAGGAGAAACTGCATCCCGGTCATCGGCGCACCGCCGTTTTTGTAGTAGATGACGGTATTCATGACATCCATCGCGAAAAGCACGCCCCCTGCGATGCCGCCCCAGAGCAATGACTTGCGAAGATCACCTCCGGCCAGATACATTTCCGTCCATTCACCCCTGCTCTTGCCCCTGTAGAGTACGAGGCCGAGCGAGCCGAGAAGGTAGAGAAAAAGCGCCGGCCATTCGAGCAGAGGCGTGAAATGACCGACAAGTCCGACAATCCAAATCAACCCCATCAGGCCGAAAGAAAGGTTGAACCTCTCGGAAAGAGAGCCTGATCCTGCTGATTGTGCTTTTACAGGTTTCATGACTGGATAATGTTATGAAGTTGATACCGACTGTTTACCCGCATTAATACAATATTTTAAATATACCGGGGACGCTGTTCATATTCAATGGGATCTTCGATGCCGAGCTGCTCGAACGCCCTCAGCCTGCGTGCACAGCTGTCGCAGACACCGCATGCCTTGCCTTCGCTTTTATAGCAGGACCAGCTGAAAGCGAAAGGCACCCTGAGTTCTCTGCCTTTACGGATTATTTCGGATTTCTGCATCCCGATGAGCGGCGTCACGATTTCGATATGCGTTTCAGGCCTTGTGCCAAGTGAAATTACGGTATTGAACGCTTGATAAAAAACCTGCCGGCAGTCGGGGTAACCTGATGAATCCTCCTCGACAGCGCCGATGAATATCTTCTCCGCGCCGATCACTTCGGACCAGCTCACGGCCATCGAAAGAAATTGAGCGTTCCTGAAGGGGACATAGCTGGTAGGAATGGTTGTACCCTGAAGGTCGGGACCGCTGACCGGCATGGAATAATCGGTCAGTGATGAGCCCCCGATCCGGGACAGATAAGCGGCATCAACTTCGAGGCGCCTGGTTATGCCGTAGTGGGAACAGATCGACTGGAACGATTCGAGTTCCTTCTTCCAGGTCCGCTGTCCGTAATTGATGTGCAGGGCGGCTGGCTCATATCCCTGCTCGATGGCTATCGCCGTTGTAACGAGGCTGTCCATCCCTCCGCTGACAAGAATGACGGCTTTCATGGTTTGCGGGCAGGTTTGGTTTCCTTGAACGAAAAAATTTCCTGAAAGGTATGAAATTCTTTTGTTTTAAATGGGAACCGGCAAAAAAAAAGCCACCCCGGAATGTTCCGGGATGGCTGTTCCATGAGAAATGAAAACGGCTGTCAGTACATGCCGCCCATACCGCCCATGCCGCCCGGAGGCATTGCCGGCATCTCTGGCTTGTCTTCCTTGACGTCGGTGATTGCCGCTTCGGTGGTGAGCAGGATGCTGGCGACCGATGCAGCGTTCTCGAGAGCGCTCCTGGTCACCTTGGTCGGGTCAACGACGCCGGCTTCAACCAGGTTCTCGTACTGCTCGGTCCTGGCGTTGAAACCGAAATCACCGGTACCTGCCTTGACTTTCTCGAGCACGACTGCGCCATCTGTGGTGCCGGTATTGGCAACGATCTGGCGGAGCGGTTCTTCGAGGGCACGGCGAATGATCTCGATGCCGGTTTTCTGGTCTTCATTGTCTGCAATCGCATTGTCGAGGCCTTTAATCGCACGGATCAGCGCGACGCCGCCACCAACAACGATACCTTCCTGTACGGCAGCGCGGGTTGCATGCAGCGCGTCTTCGACGCGGGCTTTCTTCTCTTTCATCTCGACTTCGGTCGAAGCGCCGATGTTGAGCACGGCGACGCCGCCGGAAAGCTTCGCGAGGCGTTCCTGCAGTTTTTCGGTATCGTAGTCAGAGGTTGATTTCTCGACCTGGCCTTTGATCTCGTTGATACGGGCCTTGATCTCTTCCTGTTTGCCCTTGCCTTCGACAATGGTGGTGTTGTCCTTGTCGACGCTGACACGGCCAGCCTGGCCAAGGTATGTGAGCGTGGCGTTTTCGAGCTTGTAGCCTTTCTCTTCGGAAATGACGGTACCGCCGGTAAGAATGGCGATATCCTCGAGCATGGCCTTGCGGCGATCGCCGAAGCCCGGAGCCTTCACGGCACAGACTTTCAGGGTGCCCCTCAGCTTGTTGACGACAAGGGTCGCCAGAGCTTCACCTTCGATATCCTCGGAGATGATGAGCAGCGGACGGCCGGTCTGGGCCGCCTTCTCGAGGATCGGAAGCAGCTCTTTCATGTTGCTGATCTTCTTGTCGTGAATGAGAAGCAGCGGTTCTTCGAGCTCGGCTTCCATCGTTTCCGGGTTGGTCACGAAATACGGTGACAGGTAGCCGCGGTCGAACTGCATGCCTTCGACGACTTTCAGCTCGGTATCCATGCCTTTTGCCTCTTCGACGGTGATGACGCCGTCCTTGCCGACCTTGTCCATCGCTTCGGCAATCAGTTCGCCGATTTCAGGATCGTTGTTGGCAGAGATGGTGCCGACCTGTGCGATCTCTTTTTTGCCGGAGATGCTGCGGCTGATATTGCGCAGCTCGGCGACAACCTCTTTGACGGCGCGGTCGATGCCTCTTTTCAGGTCGATCGGACGGGCGCCTGCGGTAACGTTCTTAAGGCCTTCGCGGTAGATGGCCTGTGCGAGAACGGTTGCGGTGGTGGTTCCGTCACCGGCGACATCGCTGGTCTTCGAAGCTACTTCACGGACCATCTGGGCTCCCATGTTCTCGAACGCATCGGAGAGTTCGATCTCTTTGGCGACGGTGACGCCATCCTTGGTCGAGGTAGGGGCGCCGAATTTTTTGTCGATGAGTACGTTGCGTCCGGCAGGTCCGAGCGTAACTTTCACGGCATTGGCAAGTTTGTCAACGCCAACCTTGAGTTTGGCCCTGGCATCGGTATCAAAAAGAATATCTTTGGCAGTCATTGTATTGCTTTCCTCCTGTAAGATTGTTTAATGTAGTATTTCAGGTTTCAGCCAAGGATCGCGAAAATGTCGGATTCGCGCATGATCAGGTAGTCCTCGCCTTCGACGGTCACTTCGGTGCCGGAATACTTGCCGTAAAGGACTTTCTGACCTACGTTGACCTGCATCTCGATAACCTGGCCGCTGTCAGCGACTTTGCCTGTGCCGACGGCTACGACTTCGCCGTACTGAGGCTTTTCTTTCCCGGTATCGGGGATATAAAGACCGCCTTTGGTTTTTTCCTCTGCCGGTGCAGGCTTAACAATAACTCGATCAGCTAAGGGTTTCAAGTTCATTGTCTTCTCGTGTTTGGGTTTTAGATTAAGCGTACTGAATGTATAGTTTGTAACACAGGGAATCTTGCTTTTTATTAGCACTCAATCAGGGAGAGTGCTAATAAAAACATTTAATAATAGAAAAAAAACACACACCGCCAAAATTTCTTTATGGCGGCAACGCTATCAACAACGGTATAAGGGATATGGAGAAGGAAACCGAAAAACTGAGACGCAAAGAACTCTACTGCACGACAGGCAAGATTGCCATGGAGAAGCTCGAAAGCATCCGGTCCAAAATGCTTGATGACACCGTAACTCCGGACGACAGGCTGTTAGGGGAACTGCTCGCGGAAATAGTCGGACTCGCGGCAAACCGGGTATCGGTATCCATCAACGAAAAAGCCCTGCATGAAGGAAAGACGGTATGGGTGGAACGTACCTCGCTATCGCATTTTCCTCATGTCAGGCTGCATGGCGGAGCGCTCGAGGATGACCCGATGGCCTGACCGGGGCAATCAAGTGCGCAGGTACGGCCTGAGGCAGTGCCCGGTGAGGGATCGCTCGACGGCTATCACCTCTTCGGGGGTCCCTTCGGCCACGATCTCGCCGCCCCTGTCGCCGGCGCCCGGCCCGAGGTCGATGATCCAGTCGGCCTGCATGATGATATCCGGATTATGTTCGATGATGACAAGGGTGTTCCCTTGTTCGAGCAGCTTGCGGAAGCAGGCGTTCAGCTTGTTGATATCGTCGAAATGGAGACCGGTCGTAGGCTCGTCGAAAATGAAAAGGGTATGCTCGACGTCGGCTCTTGCAATGAAACTCGCCAGCTTGAGGCGCTGCGCCTCTCCTCCGCTCAGGGTGCTCGAAGACTGACCGAGCCTGATATAGCCGAGTCCGACTTCATCGAGAACGACAAGTTTTTTCTGGATGGCTTTTTCCCCGGAAAAAAATTCCTGAGCTTCCTCGACGGTCATGTCGAGCACTTCGGCTATCGAATGTCCCCGGTATTTCACCTCGAGTGTCTCCGGCCTGTAACGCAGGCCGTTGCACTCCTCACACACCGCCTCGATATCGGCGAGAAACTGCATCTCTATGTGCACGTTCCCTTCACCCGCACACGTTTCGCATCTTCCTCCCGGAATGTTGAAAGAAAAATATCCGGCCTTCCAGCCCCTCGCTTTCGCATCCTTCGTCTGGGAAAAAAGTGTACGGATATCGTCAAAAATCTTCAGGTATGTTGCAGGGTTGCTGCGGCTCGATTTACCTATCGGCGACTGGTCAACCTGCTCGACCCGGTCGACGAGCCAGGCACCGGTAATCGAGCGATGGGCTCCGACCTTTTCTTTCAGCCCGATCTTCTCCCTTATGATCCCCTTGGCGAGAATATCGTTCACCAATGTGGATTTGCCCGAACCGCTCACGCCGCAGACGCAGGTCATGATGCCCAGAGGAAAACGGACGTCGATATTTTTCAGGTTGTTCTGCAGGGCGCCCTTTATCTCGATGCACGAAGTGAAATCCGGCGTCCTGCGCTCTGCCGGCAGGGCGATGCGCCTGGTGCCATTGATGTACTGGGCGGTCAGCGAGGTACCCGTTTCCTTCATCTCTTCGATGGAGCCCTGAAAGACAAGCTCTCCACCGAGACGGCCCGCAAAGGGACCGAGATCGATCACCTCGTCGGCGGCTTCGATGATTTCGCGGTCGTGCTCGACCACGATGACGGTATTTCCGAGATCACGCAGTTTCCTGAGCAGCGAGATGAGTCGGACCGAATCGCTCTGGTGAAGGCCGATACTCGGTTCGTCGAGAATGTAGATGGCGCCGACCAGCGGCGAACCGAGCGAGGTCGAAAGGTTGATGCGCTGGAATTCCCCGCCGCTGAGGGTATGGGTCAGGCGGTCGAGAGTCAGGTAGTTCAGGCCCACATCGAGCAGATAGCCAAGGCGCTTCGTTATCTCCTGCAGCACGGCTTCCGCCACTTTGCGGTCGAACGGTGAAATATCGAGATTCCGGAAAAAATCGTATGCATCGGCGATGTTCATCCTTGTAACATCCCCGATGCTCCGTCCCGAAACCCTCACGAGGCGGGCATCCGGGTTGAGCCTGCTCCCCTCGCATTCAGGACAGGTCGCATAGCCGCGATACCTGCTGAGAAAAACCCTGTAATGCATTTTGTAGCCGGCATCCCGCTCGATTTCGGCAAAAAAAGGCCTGATGCCCTTGTAACGGTCTTCCCCCAGCCCTTTCCAAATGATGTCCTTGTGTTCGTGGGAAAGCTTCTCGTACGGAATGTCAACCGGAATTCCTGCGGCAGGCGCCGCTTTCAGGAGCTGGCGCAGGTTCCATCGGTATTTTTCGGAGTTCCAGCAAACAATGGCCCCTTCGGCGAGGGAGAGCGACTTGTCGGGCACAACGGCGTCTTCGTCGATACCCGCTATCCGCCCGAAGCCCTGGCACAAGGTGCAGGCACCTATCGGCGAATTGAACGCGAAAAGCTGGGGCGAGGGTTCCTGGTATTCGATGCCGTTCAGTTCGAGCCTGTCGCTGAAACGGTAGGTCTTGCCGCCCGAGACCCTGAGCACGGCATATCCCCCGGATTCGTTGAAGCTGGTCTCGGCAGCCTGGGAAACGCGGCTGAAGACCTTCTCGTCCTGTTTCGCCACGAAACGATCGACCAGCACGAGAAGTCGGGAACGGTCGGCAGCGGGCATGTCGAGCACCTTCTTCCTTACCTTTTCGTCGTTCAGGTCAAGAACGGTATCTCCTTCGACAACCCTGAAAAAACCTTTTTTCAGGAGATTCGCTATCTCTTCCGGAACTGTCGGATGTCTGTTGCCGCCAAGTTCATGGGAAGGAAAGAAAAAACCGGCGTAGAACTTCGTACCGGTTTCGAAAAACGAAGCCTGCAGGATCACGTCGTCCGGCGTATGCTTGAGTACGAGTTCGTCGGTGTCACGAGAATAGATTTTCCCTATCCTCGCATAAAGCAACCTGAGGTAATCGTAGATTTCCGAAACCGTGCCAACAGTCGACCGGGGGTTCTTCGGGATGGCTTTCTGCTCGATCGCGATCGCCGGGGCAATACCTTCGACACGTTCGATATCCGGCCGGGGCATGCGCTCAAGAAACTGCCGAACGTAAGCCGAAAGCGATTCCACATACCTGCGGTGTCCTTCCGCATACAGGGTATCGAACGCAAGACTGGATTTTCCGGATCCGCTCACACCCGTCAGTACGACGAAACGGTTGCGGGGAATACGGACGGTGATATTCCTGATGTTATGGGTGCGGATTCCCCGCAGCACGATATCCGGAAGGGAGTGGCTGGGCGGGAAAGGCTCTATGGGCCTGTTAGTGGTCATGTCGGTCTTGCTCTCTTACGGATCCTGGCAGGTGATGTTACAGGGGGACAAGATAGCGTTTTCCCGGGACAGTGAGGAGTTTCCGCTCGAAACACGTTCAAAGCTCACTCTGAGACAGGAGAGATCTTACCGTCGTAGAAGCCAGAAGGGCCTGGATATTCTGCTGCAGCTTCTGCATGGCGCCCCTGTGCTGGCAGGTCGAACTGATCTCGCAGCTGCCCGGCTTGACGCCGCAACGAACCAGATGGGGTTCGCCTTCGATCGAGAGGGCTATGTCTGCAAGCGAAATGTCGTCCGGACTTTTCGCAAGCATGTACCCCCCTTTGACTCCCTGTACCGAAGAGACAATCCCGCTCCTTTTGAGACTCTGCATCGCTTTTGACAGAAACTCCTGTGAAAAACCGATTTCGTCAGCTATTTCCTTGACAGTAACAACCCTTTCCGGGGCCTGCGATGCCAGGTAGGTTACGGCATGAAGCCCGTACTCGAATTTCCTTGAAATCTGAAGCATAATATTGTCATGATTTCAGAAGGATGGGGCTGCCCTCTGCTTTCAAGCTGTATGATTTATTTTATATTAAGACGAAGAACAGGGATGCACCCTAATAAGTTTACTTAAGGTCCGATTTTATCGCGCTCATGAACACCCAGGCAAAGGACAGGTATTTTCTCTGGCAGTTTTCACCGGAAGACGAAGCAAAAATCAGGTACCAGGAGTTCGGACCGGACGATTCCGACAAGCCTCCTCTGCTTTTCATCCATGGCTACGGCGCAATGATCGAGCACTGGAACAGGAACATTCCCGAATTCGCCGGCAAATACAAGATCTATGCGATGGACCTCATCGGGTTCGGAAAGTCAGAAAAACCGAACGTACGTTACCGGCTCGAGTTGTTCGCCGCCCAGATCGAGGCAATCATGAAACTCAAGGGACTCGATTCGGTCATCATCGTTGGCCATTCGATGGGAGCTGCGAGCGGTATCTATTTCGCACACCACCAGCCGGAAAAAGTCAGGGCTCTCGTGCTTGTAAATCCTTCAGGGCTGTTCGGAGACACGATGGAAGGGATGACCAGCATATTTTTCGGACTGGTAGGTTCACCGGTTATCGGGGAGGTGCTGTTTTCGGCATTCGCGAACCCGATGGGTGTAAGCCAGAGCCTTCTGCCAACCTACTACAACCAGAACAAGGTCGACCTGAGGCTGATCAACCAGTTCTCCCAGCCCCTTCGGGACAAGGGCGCCCAGTACTCCTATCTTTCCCCTTCAAAAAGGCCTCTCGATTTCAGGCTCGACCATCTGTCGAAACCGAGCTGCTATGAGGGGGATGCTTTCCTGGTCTGGGGAGCGGAAGATAGTGCTCTGCCTCCCCAGAAAATCATTCCCGAATTCCAGCAGCTTCTGCCCCAGGCAGGCGCATTCATCGTTCCGAAAGCCTCCCACTGTATACACCACGACGCCCATGAGGCATTCAATGAAAGGCTTGCGCATATCCTGAAAAGCATTGCCTGATCAAGGCGGGAGAATGAACGGAAAGCGGATCAGTACCATCCCTTGGTAGATCCGCCTGCCTTGAAACGTAAATCGGAAAACTGTCCCGGTTTCAAACCAAGCTGGATCGAGAAGCTCCTGTATTCACCGAACGGTACCATCTGGACGCCGAACTGCCAGCAGTGAAGATCCCGGTAGACCTGCACCATCGGAAAGACCAGTTCGTCGTTTTCGAAATCGTAGCCCGAATCCAGTTCGATCTGCCAGTTCTTCATAATGGAAGCTTTCACGGAAGTATTGAGCAGCGAGTTCGCCTGAACAGGATTGAGAGGATTGCTTCTGTCGCTCTGCAGGAACAGCGATAACCTGAGTTCCCAGGGAATGGTGAAATCGATGGAATCGAAATTGATCGTGTTGAACCTGTCCCTGTAGATCGATCGGGCGGCATTGGGCAGGACCGGAGTCACCGGTGCCCCGGGCAGGGAACCGTCCGTCCTTCTGCCCCGGATGGACATGGTCATGTTGACAAACCCCTTCACGAAACGCAGAAGACCATTTCCGTCCTCGCTGTTCAGGCGGCCGTTCCTCTCGCCGGTAAGCGGATCGTAACTGTAGAAGTCATACATGCCGCCGGTGCTTAACAGCAGATTGTCCGAAAGTGCGTTGCTCGAAGCTACGATGGTGAGCGGCTCCAGGGGGCATGTTTCCGATGAAAAGTTATAGGCTGTGGAAGCCGTCAGGGAAAGGAGTTGCTTCGTATGTTCACCCTTGCCGGACAATCCGGTACCGTCAGGCGACCCGTTTCCCCTGAATTTGCCCTGGATGATATTTTTGAGGGTGATGCCCAGAGAGCTCTGTCCTTCAGGCAATCCCGCAAAGATGTTGTTGTCGAAGCGGCTGAAAAACCTCGGATCGATCCAGTCATACTGTTTATGGTAATAGTTGTATGCGCTTGCCGAAAACGCGGGGTTCCATGCGTAGGTCAGGGTCGGAATGAAGACATGCCTGATCGCCTTCAGGCCGGTCATGTTTTCGAGAAACCCCGTATTGAACGCCGCATAAAGCCTCGTACCGGCATCGAGCGTAAAAAGGGTCGAGGAAAAATCTTTGGAACCGTCGCTGGCATGCTGGAAGCGATTGAACGTCAGGCCGGCATTGACGCTGAAATGCCTGAACAGTGTCGACTGCATCCTGAACGGAAGCGTCACGCTCATGCCATCGTACACCTCATCATAATAATTTGCATCGGGACTGCTCTTCTGCAGAGAGATTCCCTGGGTGAAAAGCGCATTGCTGCCTTCACCGAGCTCCCGGTAATAACCGACCTCGATGTTGGCATTGGCGGAATAACCATAGACCGAAAGATCGTTCTCATGGGTCAGGTTGCCGACATAAGAAGCCCCGCCAGTCAGGGAAAGATCCTCCAGCCATTTCGTACCGCCCCGGTTCCTGAAAGGGTACATCCGGTTCTGATAGTACGATACACCCATTTTCTGTATGGAAGACCGGTCGAGCAGGTTCTCGGCACGACTGTAGAACAACGCTGAGAGTGCGTTGTCGTCATTGGACGTCTTGCCGAAGGAAACATTGGAAATGGACTGCTGGTTGACGATATCGAGAGGGTCCATCGAGTTCATGTCATAATACCTGTTGCCGCCCTGAATGTCTGCATTGACATCAAGACGCGCCGTCGAATCAAATTCCTGGTTGTGCCGGAAGTTGACAATCCAGCTGCGGTACCATTGTGAATCGTTTTCTATGAAGTAATTCTTGTATTCTCCCGACAACGCACCGGTAAATGCGCCGGTTTTTGCGTACCTGAAGCGCTCCCCGAGTCTCCAGCTCCCGTTCAGCGAAATATCGCCCTCGGCACGCAAGTCCATATAATCGTTGATGGCCCAGTAATACCCGATTCTGGAAAGGTAGAATCCCCTTTCGTCGTGACCCATGCGGGGTATGAGAATACCCGAAGCACGTCCCTCCCTGATCGGAAAAACCATGTAGGGAAGGGCAAGAACGGGAAACGCGGGCAGGCGCCGCGAAAAGAGTTCCGGCCTGACATGCATTACGAAAGGCCGGGCAACGATTCTGCTGTCGGGAATGATGGTGAGGTGCGAACTCGAAAACCAGTAGTGGGGCTGGGGATCATCGCATGTGGTGAAAATGCCGTCCCGAATTTCCATCCGGCCGTCTTCAAGCCTTTCGACCTTTTTTCCGCTGAAGATCACACCGTTCACCGTCGACTCTATTTGCGACGTCTCTCCCCTTCCTGTCTTGAAATTGTAGGAAATCCTCTGAGCCCTGAAACTTCCGTTCAGATCCGAAAACGCCGGCTGATCGGAGGCATTCGTCGATGGAACGGCAGAGCCCCTGGCCTGGAGGAGCTCGGTCTCGAGGTCGATGGTGATCTCGGGAGCGGAGACTGTGGTGTTGTCATGGGTGAGTCTGGCTTTTCCCCAGAGCTCCATGGTTTTGCCCTGAAGATTGTATATCAGGGAATCCCTTGCCGAATACAGCACGATGCTGTTCAGGCCGAGTTTCTCGGACACGCTCCCGGCTTTTGACTCTTTTGTCCGGGAAACGACCGCACTTTTTTCCTCCTGCCGACCGGCGGCAAAGGCATTGCCTGTCGAGAAGCCGGGCCCGGCAAGGACAATGAGGCATATCAGGGCCAGAAGAGGGGTTTCTCCGTTGAAAAGCTTCACGCAGCAGGACTCCGCAACAGTATGTGATGTTTGGATGATAAAAGTATAAATATATTATTTTATTTAAGGTATTCGGCCTGTCTTTTTCTGCAAAAAGCGGTTCCCCGGATTGACAGCTCATGCCGACCGTGAAAATTTTTTAACCTGATCAGTTCCATGCTCCCGAGAGACTACTCCGCACCCGACGCAACCGGACATTTCGGTTTGTTCGGCGGTAAATTCATCCCTGAAACACTCATTCAAAATGCTGCGGACCTCGAGGCGGAATACCTCAAGGCGAAAGAGGATCCGGGATTCAGATCGGAATTCGAGCGCCTCCTCCGCGATTATGTCGGAAGACCGACACCGCTGTACCATGCCGAACGCCTCAGCAAGGCTCTCGGCGGGGCGGGGATTTTCCTGAAAAGGGAAGACCTCTGCCACACCGGCGCCCACAAAATCAACAATGCACTGGGACAGGCCCTGCTCGCGCGCCGGATGGGAAAGCACAGGATAATCGCCGAAACCGGCGCGGGTCAGCACGGTGTCGCAACTGCGACGGTCTGCGCACTCTACGGACTCGAATGCGTGGTCTACATGGGCGAAGAGGACATCCGGCGGCAAGCCCCGAATGTCGCCAGGATGAAGTTGCTCGGAGCGACCGTCCGGCCGGTCACGAGCGGCTCAAGGACGCTCAAGGACGCGACGAGCGAAGCGATCCGGGACTGGATGAACAATCCCGAAGAAACGTTCTATATCATAGGCTCCGTGGTAGGCATGCACCCCTATCCCATGATGGTGAGGGATTTCCAGTCGATCATCGGAAAGGAAACCCGCGCGCAGATCATGCAACAGGCTGGACGCCTTCCCGATGTCGTCACGGCATGTGTGGGGGGGGGAAGCAACGCTGTCGGAATGTTCTACGAATTCCTCGGCGACACACCCGCCGTTGAACTTGTCGGTGTCGAGGCTGCCGGTGAAGGGCTTCAGGGCAGGCATGCGGCTTCCCTGACACTCGGCAGGCCCGGCGTGCTTCACGGGGCGCTGACGAAACTCCTGCAGAATGAGGACGGGCAGGTGCAGGAAGCCCACTCCATCTCCGCAGGGCTCGATTATCCGGGCGTCGGACCGGAACACTGCTACCTGCAGGAACTCGGACTGGTGAACTATACATCCGCAACGGACAGCGAGGCGCTCGAGGCTCTCAGAACGCTCGCCGAAACCGAAGGGATCATCTGTGCGCTCGAATCGGCCCATGCCATGCACTACGCCATCACGAGGGCCCCCTCGATGCCTTCCGAAGGCATTCTGGTCGTAAACCTTTCCGGCCGCGGGGACAAGGATATGGAAACCATCATCAGGGAACTCGGGCTGTGAAAACGTTTTTTTCTGAACAGGAACATGAGCGGGAAGAAAATTCACCGGGGAGTTGCACGGAAAAAAAATATCTTTATATTTATGCCTCATAACAACGCGGGAATAGCTCAGTTGGTAGAGCACAACCTTGCCAAGGTTGGGGTCGCGAGTTCGAGTCTCGTTTCCCGCTCACGAATAGAAAAGCGCAAAGCCTCCAGTCTGGAGGCTTTGCGCTTTTCCGGCATTTGCAGCCATCACTTGCCAACTGTCCACCCGAAACCAAACCGGTACTTCCATGACAAGGATCAGACACCTCCTTACCTTTTCCGGTCCCAGCCCTTTCGCCCCGAAACCAGTCGTGGTGGCCGACGTGACACTTCCTGGAAATGATTCGAAGGAAGCAGAACTTCTCAGGGCAGGATGCACCCGCCTGCACGAAGCCTTCCCCGAATGGCTTCCGGAAGCACCCGCGCCGGACCTTGCCCTGCAGGAAATCGTGGGAACTTCTCTGGTGCAATGGGCACTGGGAGCCCTCAATGAAGTGAGAGGATTCCTGTTTGAGTCGGGATTTGCAGCAAAACCGGACGGAGCAATTCTCTGGATGGCCTACCACGTTCCCTCGGTGAGCATGCGCGCTCTCGATCTTGCCCTGAACGTCCTTTCCGATGCCGGACGTTCCCCTGATTTCAGCCGTGCCGATACCGAAGAAAGGCTGTCGGCATTCTGGTTGCTCTGCAGACACAACCATCCCGATTTCCAGGCCCGAATCCTGATGCTGGGAGCCCGTTCCGGAAACATTCCCGTAATGCCTTTCCTGCAGGGCACGAAATACTGGCAGTTCGGATGGGGTTCCAGGTCTCGTATTTTCTTTGAATCGATGTCCAATTCCGATGGCGCGATCGGCATGCAGTTCTCGAAATCAAAACCCCTCGCTAAAGCCGTTTTCACTTCACTCGGGTTTCCGACACCACCATTCCGCCTTGTCGGCAACCTTCATGAACTTGCCGGGGCAGCAGCGACGACAGGTTGGCCGTGTGTCGTAAAACCTTATGCAAAAGGTAAAGGAAAAGGAGTTACCGCAGGTATCGGGAATATGACGGAACTGCAAGCCGCGTATATCCATGCAAGAAAATATTCGGATGAATCCGTTATGGTGGAAAGTTTTGTGCCGGGCGACGATTACCGGCTGATGGTATTCGATGGTAAATTTTTAGGAGCACTGCGCCGCGATCCGCCGGCTGTTACCGGTGACGGAATCAATACCGTAAGGCAGCTTATCTCCATCCTGAACAGGGACAGAACGGCAAACATCGTTAAAAGCCGGTATCTGTGCCCCGTTCCTCTCGATGAGGCCCTTGAATTCCAACTTGCCCAGCAGGGTATGGGGCTCGATTCGATACCGGAAGCCGACCGGCGCATCATCCTCCGCTCCAATGCCAACATATCCACAGGCGGCAGCGGAACGGACGTGACGGAGCGGGTGCACCCCGACGTCAGGATGATGGCGGAAACCGTGGCAAAAAACTTCGGGATCGCCTGTGCCGGACTCGATTACATAACAGAAGATATCGAACGGTCATGGCGTGAAGGCGGAGCACTGATCGAAGCGAATACCACTCCTGGAATCGACGGACTCATCGCTGCCGGCCAGGATGCTCTGAAAATCACCAGCCGACTGCTTGGAGAGCTTCCCGGCCGGATACCCTTCCACCTCGTCGTTGTCGATGATGCGGCTATTGAACCGATATGGCAATCCCTGAAGGGTATGAGATTCCCGGAAACGACAGGCTGGGCATGCGGCAGCGAAGCTGCTGTCGGAAGCATGCGGCTTCAGCCGGTGAAAGAGGGGGCATGGACGGGCATCCATGCCCTGCTTCGCAACCAGCTTGTCGATACCATTATAGCCGTATGCTGCGTCGGGGATATCATGCGCAACGGGTTACCCGTGGACATGGTCGACCGGGTATCACTCTGCGGCGATCTATCGATCATCGATGAATGGATGCAGGTGTTCGAAGAGCACTCAGGCTCGATTGAAAAACTGACTGAATGGGCTGAATGGGAACGTCAGTACGGAATCTGATCGCACGGACTGTTTCCGTCACTCTGTACTTTCACCACAGCGTCTTCCACCATCGAAAGTAAAAAGCTGATGCGCGCCTCCGCATAATAGAGCGTTGGCGACACGGCTTTGAACTTCGCAATAACCTCTTCGAGTTGCTGCTTTTTCATGGCGTCGAGCGCTGCGGTGGAAATCCCGGGCATATCGGTGACAGGCGTCAGAAATCCCTGCTTATATCTTTCGATGTTCCCGATAACAACCTGTCGGGCATCATTTCCCCGTCGTACTGCCAGTGGCATTGAAACAGGAGCGGAAAGCCTTGCCTGAAACGGTTTGACAATCGTACGGCGGTCGATCCCGAGCCGGTTTTCAACAGCCTCCACTTGTTTCATGAGCTTCCTCTCGAAAATGTTGTACCGATTCAACGGTTCACCCGGAGCCGGAGGCCATGATGACTTTACATTTACCGGTATCATCCGGATACGGTTTGAAATCAACGCGGGTTTTTGAAGACCTTTCGCCAAAGCATCGATCTGGAGAAGCAGCGATTCCTGTTCTTCGAACCCGGTTTGAAGGACGGTCAGGAGAAAATCGATTTCACCGGCCATCTTGAGTAAGCCCTCTTCACCTTTGTAGGCGTCCGGAGTGATCCCCTTCATGACAGCCGCGTATTTTCCGGGCTCTGCCTGCACGTTCCATCCCGGATCGCCGGCAAGGGTCCTCCACGCCTTTTCATAATTCGCTGCGTAAACAGCTGCCGCCGAATGAAGGAGAAGCGGATTATCCAGGTACCCCCTGAGTTTCGCAAACGATGTTTCTGCCGGATCGGCATATGAATGCATCGTGGCCAGATAGCTCTGGAGGCTGCCGGTGAATTCCGTTTTTTCTTCAGGCTTCACTGTGGCGTACTGATCCGGGTAAATCAGTGGAAAAAGATAGCAGAACTCATAATGGAGGTTCCACCCGCCGAGATCAAGCCCGGTCAGTATCCCGATGCAGGGCCTGAGGAAAAGCGAAAGGGTTGCGAAATCCGAATTGTCGTTCCTGAAAAGGCGCTGATTGATCCGTTCAGGACAGGCGGAAATAATCTCGCCGTTCATCCAGCTCGCAGTCTGGTGAGGATCCCACCAGAAACCGAAGGTCGCCGGTTTTCCGGCTTTCTGCATGGCATTGGAGGGGCTGGGAAAACCAGCGCCCGAAGGAGAATAAACCCCGGTAGTGGATACCACACAATAGTTCTGGCCCATACCGTACAAAACCGATTCACCGCCGTTACAGCTTCCGTCAATGACCGTGAGATGAACGCCTTTTGCGGCAATCTTCTCAAAGAGAGGAGCAATCTGGCTCACATAGAGCGATCCTGAATTCAGCTCGATGTAATGAGCCTTTGCCGTGGCTTTCGAGCTGTCGTTCCGGTTAAGCCGCGGATTGGAACCATGCCCTGCAAGGTAGACGACACAGCGGTCGGCAACGTCGAGCGTATTTGACAGGTCGCCAAGTACCGTCAGACCCGATGATGCTTTGTCGGTTGCCGTTACGGAGTAACCCCGGCTCTGAAGCTCTGACTGCAGCAGAAGCACCGCATTATTCCAGTCTTTGTGGTAAACGATGAGGGCTTTTCTGTCGGATGTCGAACCGTGAACAGTAACCGTTGTCCAAAGCAGTGCAAAAGCCATAAACAGGAAAGAAAAAATCTGTTTTTTCATGGCTGATTCCCCGGTTATGATGCGTTTGTGCTGAGGTGATTCTCTTTACAGGTGCGCTCCGGCTGCATGATACCGGACAGGATGAGGCAAAAAAGCAATGTGCTTTTTCATGTAATATAAATATTAATTTAATACGGCACTCAATGCTTTCCATCAACCACTCCATCATGGAGCAATACATCCGGAGTTCATCCGCATATGCACGACTGCACCTCTCCCGCATACCGCCTTGCCGATACCTCCGCCCTCGTCCTTCTCTGGTGCGGAGAGGAAATCTACCGTTCCGGGGCCGTCGGCACCTATGCCCGGAAACTCGACCTGAAAAACGGAAAGGAGCTCCTGCGGCGCTGCAATGCCGTATGGCCTGATTACGCCAGTGTGATCAGGTACCGCAAGCTCTGCATCGCGGAAACTGCATGCTCGATGCTGCAGAAGGAAGAAATCCGGCAGGTCGTTATCCCTGCCGCCGGGTTCTCGATGCTCGGCATCGAACTCGCATCGGTGTTCCCGGGTATCGAGGTGTACGAATTGGACGTGAGGGGCATGGAGGATAAAAGGCAACTGACAGCCGGCCTTCCTTACGCCGAAAAGAGCAGCATGCACTGTCTCACTGCCGATATCGCCGACACCGCCGCAAGTGCGATCGTTCTCGGCGGAGCCGGATGGAAACGCTCCGAACCCACGCTCCTCATTATCGAGGGCATCTCCTACTACGTGCCGAAAACGGTTGTACGCAACCAATGGGAATTGGTTGCCGGGGGCTCGCCGATCATCCTCGAATACCTCGTGCCTTCGGCAGCAGTGCATATCGGGAGAAGGCAAATCCCCGAAAAAATCTTCAGGGAAATCATCTCTTACTGCGAATGTGTTCAACCCGTCACCCGATGGAGCGAGCGGGAACTCGAAAATGAAACTGCGGTCACGCTTGAACACTGCTTTTCACTTCACGAAATCGAAAAAAACAGTTCGGATGCAAAAATCCAAGTATTCCCCGGGAAAAAAGACGGATGGATTGAAGTTGCAATTCTTCGCCGGACTGGAGGATAGTGGAAATATCAGGAAGAATACAGCATAAAGGGTTCTGAAAAACGGATTTATTACCCTTTTCAATCATAAAGGATCATCTTGATAACCGTATTTTTTAGTAAAATTATCGTTGATATGAAATTTTTACTGCAAAGACCAAGTTCTTTTGTTGTAAGATTCCGGTAATCAAAGTAATAATACCATGAAGGCTCAATCAGAGACCAGTAAAAAATCAGTCCAGGATCTTGAAAAAGAAATTGCCGACCTCAAGGCGAGAATAACATTCAAGGATATGGAGCTGACCCGGGTTTCGACGGCTGTGACCGAAAAGACAGGCAAGCTGAAAAGACTTCTTGAACAGATAGAAAGCCTCGATCTCGATCAGGCTACGAAGAAAATGATGAAGGAGTCCTGCCTGACCCTGATCGACAGTCATATCATCGGCAAGATGATCAATACCGAGCTGACCGAGGCCGATTCCGTTTTCCTCTCAAGACTGCAGAAAAAACACCCGAAACTCAACCAGCGGGAGATGAGGGTCCTGCACCTTGTGAAGCTCAACAACGATACAAGGGAAATAGCCCAGACAATAGGTATCTCCACGAGGGGGCTGGAAAGCATCCGCTACCGCCTGCACAAGAAACTCGGACTCGGCAAACACCAGTCCATAAAGACCTATCTTTCCGAATTCGCAATCACCGAATGACCCCCGGCAGAAATCACAAGAGGCTGTCTCAGGTTTGCTTCCGGGACAGCCTCCTGCATTTTGGAATACAGTACCGTCGAGCTTTTCCGTTCAGTTCATCTGACGGTACTTGAGGCATCCAAGCTTTTCGCCACGGTCACAGGATTTTCTGTACCATTTCTTTGCCTCCGTAAGATCTTTTTTCACCCCCCTCCCGTTCTCGTACATATCCCCTATCAGGTATTGCGCCGGACCGTAACCCTGTGCTGCCGACAAACGATACCATTTCAGGGCACCGGCGTAATCCTGGGTCACACCGAACCCGAGCTCGTACATGTTGCCGACACTGTATTGTCCTGCGGCATCTTTTCTGTCCGCAGCCATGCGGTACCACTTCAAAGCATCCCTGTAACTCTGGCTTACGCCCCACCCGAGTTCATACTTCGCGCCGAGGCTGACCTGCGCCCTCGGATCGCCCTGATCGGCGGCAAGCTGGTAGAATTTTACAGCTTCCGCTATGTTTTTGAGAACTCCAAGTCCGTTCTCATACATTGACCCGATATGGTATTGAGCGGATGAATAATTTTTTTCGGCGGCCTTTCGATACCATGTCAATGCCTCGTCATAGTTCCTGCCTAAGCCCACCCCGTTTTCATACATCCAGCCGATGCTCACCTGGGCCCTGACGTCTCCCTGATTCGCGGCGAGACGATACAATTTCAGGGCTTCAGCGAGGTTTTTTGGCATACCAAGGCCAAGCTCGTTCAGTATCCCGAGATTGTATTGCCCGTCGCTCTTTCCCGAAGCCGCATCCTTCTTCCATTTATCGACCTGCTCAGCCGTCGGCGCCGCGCAATGGGCGTTTGAGAATGCGATGGAGAGTATCGCTGCCAGAATGCCGAAGATGCGAAGTTTCATTGCAGTGTTGTTGTGGGGGTTCGAATACAAGCAGGCAGAAACCGTCATACAGGGAAAGAACAAGTGGATATTGAGAAAATTTAACGAATTGACGAAGGAAAAAGAAAATCATGTCAATCGTGATCACGATGGCAGTCCGGTGCTACATCTCCTGCCGTTGCCAGTGAGGATGCTCTCGGGAAGTCGAACGGACAATCTGGTAGACATAAAGGGTGCCACTGCCGGGTGAAACGGATTTCTGGCCGAAAATATCATCGGAGCCCGGATAGAAACTGTCGAACAGATGGAAATGATCGAGCGCGGAGGGATACTGCTCGGTCCACTCTTTTCCGCACTTGCTGTAGTGTTTGAGGGGATCGGCATAATTGACCGCCCTGAGCATGACCTCTCCCCGCATCTCGACCGGCTCGCCTCCTGCCGGTACCGGCATGCCCACCACGACATATGCCCTGCTCCGGGGATCGAACCAGCGTCCGTTCTCGTCGACGATTTTCCTGTTGGTGAAGCCGAAACTGATCTTGTTCGGGTCATCGGGATCGTTCAGCCCTCCCTGGGCATAGACCCTGTCCCCTCGGCTCTCCTGCCACGCGACAACCATCTCCGCACGTTGCCCCCTGCATATGGTCTCGCTCCTGTGCCGGTGCGCCGAACGCCATGCATCGGCCCGGATGAGCGCGAGCACGCTGCCTCGCAGTGATCCTCCGTTACGGCGGGCAAGCGCGGCCTCCCGGGGATAAGCCCTGCTTTTGGGAATTTCCACCAGGGTAACCCAGGCCCATTCGCAGTCAGACGCATTGGACCTGTCCAGTATCGCCTTGACGGTAACGTGGTAATAGGTTTTCGCCGCTGCAGCATGTGCCGGGAGCAGCAGGAAAACAAGCAGCACCTGTCCGATAAGCCAGACGGAAAACCGTTTCATGATCGCCCATGCTTTTTTGGGGATTCAGAAAAAACAGAGTGAAAACAGTCTCGCAAGTTGTATGAATCGCTTATCGAAAGGTACGGAATATTCCTCTTTTCAGGGGTCACTCGGATAAAACCGGAACATCATGTTCATCCTCAACAAAGCACCGTCACAGCAGCTGCATCCTCTTCAGCAGCGACGTTCCCGTAAGAGATGGCCGTGCTGCCGGAAAGCCGGGATGTTCACCTCCAGGATTACGCCAATCCTGGTCGCACTAACAGGAACGGCCCCGGTAATCCGGAGCCGTCCTGCTGGTTTTCGTTGCTTTTTTCACATGACGGGGTATCAGAGGGAATACCTGATACCTGCAAGGATGTTGTGGCTGCCAAGGGAATAGGTGCTGCCGTCCCATGTGACGTCCGAAGGCTTGAAGTAACGGTACCCGAGATCGACGGAAACCTTGTCCGCAGCCTTGATGCCAACGCCCGCTCCGACCTGCCAGGCAAAGACCGTATCGCCGTATTCTTCCGTATCCGACTGGATGGAGGCATCCGCAACACCTATCCCGGCCATGACATAGGGTGCGATGCCCTGGTCTTTCATGTCGAAATCGAGATATCCGTTGGCCATGAACGACCAGACGGAAACATCGGTATCGGATTGCGGAGATCCGTAATAAGTATCGACACCGTTCCGGTGATATCCGACCTCGGCCTCGATACGGCCAAGGTCGCTTTTCAGACCTACGGCACCGTTGACGAGGTATCCGGAATTGTATTCCACTGCGTCATCGTTCCCGTCCTCGCTTGAATTGTTCATCAGACCGAGGCCTCCTGAAACACTCACATAGGGATTCGCCGCTGCATACGACAGCGAAGGAACACTGCATAACCCGACTACCATAAGTGGCAAAAACAGCTTTTTCATCGTTGATTCATGTTAATTGTTATTCGAGACTACCCCCGCATCGACCCGAAAACGACTGATAAGATCAATACGGGTACGTTGTTTACTGTTTGGGAACAGTAAACAGTCTGTTTGACGTTAATCATTTGAAATCCTTGTGGTTATGAACTGTAATAAAAGATTGGCGAGATCACGCATTTTCCCCGTTCCCCACGTGATCTCCTTCAGTTTTCGTATACTTCATGAAATCCCGGGAAACACATCCGTAATCATCCAACCGCACTGCCATGACGCCTGAGCAACTGTCGCAAGCACTCGTTGAGAGCGAGGGACTTGCATACCATCCCATAGCCATCAAATTTGTTTCTTCGCCCGGCGACCTGCCCGAAGGAATACGGAAATTCGGAGCATCTTCAGGCGAACAGAATCCGAAATCCTTTCTCTGTGCCATGTGGGGCGACTGCTTCAGGGGCGCAGGGCCGTTCTACACGACCAGAGAGGACCACTATTGCGGAGGCGGAACCATAGCCGCGGGTTTCGGAAGCCTCCTGCCCATTGAAGCCGCGGAGAAATTCATGATCGGCGACGGCAAGCTCTTCGGAAACATGCAGGCCCTCCGCTGTTCCATGGAAACGACGATGCCTTTCCGGGATGGGGAGTTTGCAGCGCAGATCGTCGGGCCCCTTGCGGCCATGAACGAGGATGAACTGCGGCCCGATGTGGTGCTGATCGTCTGCAAACCTTTCCAGGGACAGCACATCCTGAGAGCATACGGCTTCGACAGCGGCGAAGTGGCGCATGGGATTGCCGGGGGATCGACCTGCGAGATGGTTTCGAGCTATGTCGTCAAGACCGGTAAACCGACGTTCACGCTGGGAGACACCGGCGGCAACGCCGGGCTTTCGCTCGCGCCCGACGAACTGCTTGTCGCATTCCCGTACGACAAGCTCGAAACAGCCGTCGCCAACCTGCCGAGAATATGCAGGACATCGAACATGCCGCGCTTCACCATCGTGCATGAACGGTGACACCCGAACCACCTTCCAGTTCGAATACTGTTGGGCGTATGACACTTTTTTGTCTTCCGTTTGCAGGCGTCTTCTCTTCAGGGACATCTCTCTGTCTCTTTCAATCAGGCAAGAGACAGCTTTGCCTGGAAACTTGAAGCAACCGGCGCTTACAAGGTTAAAAAGTTTATCAACCCGAACAATGTTATCATCAATTCCGAGAGCGAGTGCTCCGGAGACCACGACGGAATCGCTGTTTATCTGGAAGCTGTTCAATGACACGCGGAGAACCGGTTTCAAGCTTACGTATTGCTTGATGCACTTGCTGCCTGTGTGATCGTATTGTTTGAGCGAAGGGGAGAAATGCTGTATCTTTTCACTGTATTCTTCAGAAAATCAGTCAATAACCAAAGGGCACCTTTATTGTCTTGTCGTGAGAAGTCTGAGTCGTGCTCCCTGATGGAATGCGATTGAACAAAGCATGGCCGGAGACCCGAACGTTTTCGGGATGAGGATTTCGATCCCGGCCTGTCGGGACAACCCGGGCGAGCAGGCTTCGGAACAGATAATCAAAGGGCTCCAAAGCAGAGGAGAAACATATGAAAAAGTATGTCGCTGAATTGCTCGGAACCTTCTGGCTTGTTCTCGGAGGGTGCGGAAGTGCCGTTTTAGCTGCTGCGTTTCCGGATCTTGGCATCGGTCTGCTTGGCGTATCACTGGCGTTTGGCCTGACCGTGCTCACGATGGCCTTTGCCATCGGACACATTTCCGGCTGTCACCTCAACCCGGCAGTGTCGGTTGGCCTTTGGGCCGGAGGTCGTTTCCCGGCGAAGGAACTGGTACCGTACATTGTCGCGCAGGTTTTGGGCGGCATTGCGGCTGGTGGTGTTCTCTATCTCATCGCCAGCGGAAAAGCAGGGTTTGATCTCTCCGCAGGGTTTGCATCGAACGGGTATGGCGCACATTCTCCCGGAGGGTACAGCCTTGAGGCGGCCATGGTAACCGAAGTGGTCATGACCATGATGTTTCTCATTGTCATTCTTGGTGCCACTGACAGCAGGGCTCCGCAGGGATTCGCACCGATTGCGATTGGCCTGTGCCTTACGCTTATCCACCTGATAAGCATCCCGGTTACCAATACCTCGGTGAATCCGGCTCGGAGTACGGGTGTTGCCGTGTTTGCAGGCAATTGGGCTGTTTCGCAGCTTTGGCTTTTCTGGGTGGCCCCGATCGTTGGCGGTTTGCTTGGCGCTGTCCTCTATCGCTTTATCGGCAGCGAAGAGAGCTGAACGGAGCGTGGCCGGCTTGAGCGTATTCGGCAGGACGGATGGGGATGTTTGTATCAACCGGGGCAAGCAACGAGAAGACACGCGCTCAGATGCGAACAGGCAGTCTCGAGGATGCATATGCTCCGGTGCGGAGCAATTGCCGACATGCTGCTACAGCGTCGCCTTTGTCGTTTTCCCAGATATTCCTTGGTGAAAAAGCCTCAACCACGTATATTCACCTTCTTTATTCGGCATATAAGCCGATTGGCGCTTATTCCTTACCTGTGCTCGGGAACAGGAATACATGCGGGTATTTCCTTTTGAGGTCTATACGGAGAGGTGGCAGAGTGGTTGAATGTGACGGTCTCGAAAACCGTTGTGCGCGCAAGTGTACCGTGGGTTCGAATCCCACCCTCTCCGCAGAACAGCAGGTATCATCCCTGCAGAATCAGAGCAGTAAATCATCGAAGCCCGCGCCCTGCGGGCTTTTGTATTTAATACCTGAGAAAGAAACCTTGCTCAGGATGTATTGTAATCAGTTTACGCAGCCATAGTAATGAGGGACGTTGATCCGTAACCGCAATAACTTTTAATGAAATAAAAACGGCTTCCCGGTTCTTATCTCAATCAGTTGCTTCATGACAGCCTTCAGAGACTTTATTGAGACTTCAGCATATA
>JAAXVR010000054.1 GCA_013335405.1 Chlorobiaceae bacterium | reverse complement strand
CTCCTATCAGGGCATCCATCAAACGGCGGCTTTCGAGAACCGCTTCGCCAGACGGACCGAGTGCGGGCCAGAGAAACAGGTCCTGCAGCTCCGTAACGGAATGGAGCAGCGGCTGAAGGCTCATCATGCCGAGCACGGCAAACAGCACCTGTCGCCACGCAACATGCTGTGCGATCCCGAGAAAGGCGAGCAGTTTCCATGAACGGAACCCTTCGCCGGCATGCAGCCGGGCGAGCAGCACTGCAGGCAGGGCAAGCACCAGAATCTGGCCGGCAACCTGGGCAACACGCATGGCGGCAACCATTGAAGCATCGTACTGCAGGGGATCAAGTCCGACCGCTTCCTTCCCTCCCGGAATAACCAGAAGCAGCAACGTGCCGGCAATACTGTAAAGCAGCATGATCCCGATCAGCACGACGGAGCTGAAAAGAAAAGAGGGCCGTGCCAGAGACGACTGCCCTTGAGGAAGAAAGCGCTGCATCATCGTCTACTCTCTGTGGAAAATAGGGCAAATATTGAAAATTTCAATTATTTTCCCCGATACAACCGGGGACCGGATGCTGATTATACAAAAATACGCAGGAAACGGCTGAAAATCCTTTGCTATACTTTCCAAAAAAGCTTTTCCCTGATCTCCGGCGAAAAACGGATACGGATGGTCGCCGCAAAAAGGGAGAATCGTGCGATCGATGACCGGCTGCTGCTGAATACAAACCGTCATCCGCTCTTCACAAGTCCTGAACAACGGCGGCATGAAAATTCTTTTGATGAACTCCGCAAGGACCTGGGGCGGAACGGAAAAATGGACCCGTATGGCAGCAGAAACCCTTGCAGAAGAGCATGAGGTCTGCCTTGCCTACCGACGGGAAATTATCGGGAACCGTTTCACGGTAAAAAAATACCGTCTCCCCTGCCTCAGCCACATCGACCTGTACACCCTTTTCAGGCTCGTACAAATTATCCGAAAAGAACGGATCGATGTGATCATTCCGACCAAACGCAAGGACTATCTTCTCGCAGGACTTGCAGCAAGGGCATGCGGTATAACCGGTATTTTACGGCTCGGCATCCGGCGACGGCTCACCATACCGCTCATACACCGCCTTATCTACCATACCCTCCCGGACGGCATTATCGTCAATGCAGAAAAAATCAGGCAGGATCTTCTTCTCTCGCAGTTCATGAGGGAGGAAAACATAAAGGTGATCTACAATGGAGTCGATACCGGTACGCTTGAACGTCTCGGCAGGCCGCCGGTTGAAAAACCCTACCCATTTCTTGTGGCGACTGCAGGAGTACTGACGAACCGCAAAGGCCACGATTTTCTCATCAGAGGTTTTTCGCGTTTCCTCAAGCTCTCCCCCGGAATCGACGCAGGGCTGATCATTATGGGAGAAGGTCCGAAAAAAGAAGAGCTGCAAAACCTTGCCACAGAACTCGGCGTCGGCGAGCGGGTAGTGTTTACAGGATTTGCCGACAACCCTTACCCCTGGATGGCAACAAGCGACATCTTCGCCATGACCTCAAGGAACGAAGGCATTTCGAACGCCCTGCTCGAGGCCATGTACTTCGAAAACGTACCGGTGAGCACCCTGGCAGGAGGAACCGCCGAACTTGTCGTGGACGGCGAAAACGGCTTTCTGGTGGAATATGGCGACGAGATGCAGCTGGCAGGAATATTCCTGCGCGTTGCAGAAAACCCCGCACTGCGAAGAACTATCGGCATGGCCGCAAGAAACACCGTAGTAACAGGCTTCACGCTTGCGGTCATGAAACGCGAACTGAACGAATTCTGCATTCAGAAAAAAAAACGGAAATCACCATGGTGATTTTTCGACAACCCTCTGCAGCATGCCATTGCCGGGATAGCGAGAGAGAAGAGAACCTTCAAACTTCTTCCACTTCCTCTTCAATGCGCGGCGAGCGAAAAGCACGGAATAGTTCGCAACAGGAAGAAACTCGTTATTGCCGACACCGTCGATCAAAATCAGTTTGCCGGCTGCGGGACCCAGTTTCTGATAGATCAGGTTATCAGCCTTCAACTCTCTGACGATAATGCGCTCCCTCTGAAGATACGACCTGAAAACCGCCATGGCGGAACGAAGTTCCTGCTCGGAAAGCAGCGATTCATGTCCCGGCTGCAGGTAAAAATCAAGCGATTTGGAGATTTCCCCATCATAATCCCGGGCAAGACTGAAAACTGCGCCAACTCCCCGATTGGTCGAAACGAACCCGTAAGCCCTGGCCATCATATCCCAGGAAATTCCCCGCCTGATATACCGGCGGTAGTGCTTCATCTCTTCGTGCGTAATGGTCCGGTTTGCAGAATAGGTCACCTTGACGCATTTATCACCGTCTTCAGGGTGAACGTAACACTCCCTCGACGAACCTTTCCCCAGGAGATCCGCATCACTGAGATCGATCATGACACAACAGAATTTTCAATACAAGATAATTATAGCCTGCAAGCTTCTTAACACAATCGTAACAAAAAAAGCACTGAAAGCCAAACCCGGACCAACAGAAGTTCAATTGGAAACGCCGGACTGTAACGGGAGTTCTTTTTTTGTAACTTCGGGTAAACAGACAGGATCTTGCCCGGTATGGCTTCAGGGGCCCCTCTTGCAGAACAAACGGCCTTCACATGAATTTTCTTTTCCTGAATTCCGCCCGGAAAGGATGGGGCGGCAATGAAAAATGGACCCTCTTGGCGGCAAAAGCACTTGACGAAAGAAACGGCGTTTCCCTTGCCTACCGGGACTCCCGGCTTGGAGAACGGTTTCCGGTAAAAAAATTCAGGTTGCCCTTTATCGCCGAACTTGATCCGTTGACGCTTTTCGGACTGGTTCGCATCATCCGCAGGGAGCGAATCGATGTCCTTATTCCCACAAAACGCAAGGATTATGTGCTCGCCGGTCTGGCTGGCCGCATGAGCGGCGCCGTCAACATTCTTCGCCTCGGAATCGACCGTCCGTTACCTGATTCCCTGCTGCACAGGCTTATCTACCATTGGCTGGCCGACGGCATTATCGTCAATGCCGAACAGATAAAACAGACCCTCTGCCGAACTCCGTGGATCCAGCCCGATAACATACGGGTCATCTACAACGGCCTGGATTGCAGGGAACTGGAAAAAAGTACTCAGGAAAATTATCCGAAGCCCTTTACCTTTACCGTCGTTTCGGCAGGCGCACTCATTGCCCGAAAAGGATTCGATTTTCTGATCCGCTCGTTTGCCCGTTTTCTCGAACTCTCCCCCGATGCCCAGGCCGGGCTGGTCATTGCCGGAGACGGCCCTGAACGCAAAGAACTGGAAGCTCTGGCTGCTCGACTCCACATCAGCGAAAAAGTCCTTTTCAAGGGGTTTCTCCAGAACCCGTACCCGCTGATGAAAACATCCGATGTTTTTGTATCCGCTTCAAAGTCGGAAGGGCTCTCCAACGCGCTGCTTGAAGGCATGTTCCTTGAATGTGTTCCGGTCAGCACCTTTTCGGGAGGAGCCGATGAAATCATCGAGGATGGCGAAAACGGCTTCCTTGTAACCTGCGGCGATCAGGAAAAACTGGCAGCAATCCTCGAAGAACTCTACCGGAATCCCGCCAGTCGCCGCTCCATTGCCTCAGCTGCACAAAAGACGGCATCACAGAAATTCTCGATATCGGGCATGAAACAGGAGATCCTCGACTTCTGCACGGAAACCCGCAGCAAAAAGCAGGACACATGAACGTTCTCTTCATCAACTCCATCGGCCGCAACAAATTCGGCGGTGGCGAAAAATGGATGGTAACTGCAGCAAAAAGTCTTGCAGACAGGGGTCATAGCGTCACCCTCGCAAGTAAAAAAAACTCGCGGCTTCTGCAGTACGCCTCCCAAAAAGGCGTAAAAACAACGGTCATGGAAATCCATTCGGATTTCAGCCCGCTGAAAACCCTGAAAATTGCACGCTATCTCAAGGCAAACCGCACGGATGTCCTGATCTGCAACCTGAACAAGGACATCCGCGTAGCCGGCCTCGGCGCACGCCTTGCAGGAAAAACGGCCGTACTGGCCCGGCATGGCATGCTCCTTTGCGGCAAAAAATGGAAACACAGGATAAGTCTCACCCGTCTCTGCGACGGAATCATCACCAACAGCAACACAATCAAAGAGGCCTATGCCGGATACGGATGGTTTCCTCCGGAATTCGTCGAAGTGATCTATAACGGCATTGTCGTTCCCGAACAGGTCAAGGCGGTAGATTTTGCCGCCCGATTCCCCGGAAAAACCATCATCTACAGCGCAGGACGCCTTTCCGAACAGAAGGGCTTCGCCTATCTGATCGAGGCCGCCGCGATTCTCCGAAAAACAAGAAACGACCTCGTATTCATCGTTTCGGGCGAAGGAAAACTTGAACATGAGCTGAAAGCCCGCGTCAATGCGCTCGGGCTGAAAAACTCGTTCATTTTCGAAGGCTTTACTCCTGATATCTACCCCTTGCTCAAAGGGTGCGATCTCTTTGTGCTGGCGTCACTTTTCGAGGGAATGCCCAACGTGGTAATGGAGGCAATGGCCGTCGAAAAACCGGTCATCGCAACCGATGTTAACGGAGCGAGGGAACTGATGCGCGACGGCATAACCGGCCTGATCGTCCCGCCCGCCGACCCCGAAGCTCTGGCTGCGGCAATCGCCTCGATCATAGACGACCCCTCAAAGCTTGAGCAATTCGGCAACGCAGCGAAAAAAAGGGTTTCCGAGGAGTTTACCATACAGAAAATGGCCGACAGGCTCGAGCGGCTTCTCCTGAAAAAAACGACGGAAAAACAGGCACGGCGATGAAGAGGGAGTGGAAAAAGAAACGGAAATTCCGTCAGGGTTTTGCCCGGCTGCTGCAGAAAATGCTCCGCAAGCCGCTGCTCCATGCCCCGTATACCGGTCCGGTCAATTCAGTCATCATTCTCGCACAGGAAAAATACGGCGACGCCATCCTGCTGACTCCTTTGCTGAAACTACTTAAACAGAAATTTACGGATACAGAAATCCATGTCGTCACCTTCAGCAGGGCTGTTCACGGCTTTTTTCGGTCCGACCGGAACATAGACCGGCTCCATCTGGCAAAAGGCAATGCATGGCGTTACTACCGGAACATTCTTGGAAAGCGTTTCGACCTCCTCTTCAACACCAAAGATCACCCGTCCACCAGCTTTCTCTTTCAGTCGATTCTTCTCAGGGCCCGCTGCAAGGTCGGTATTGACTGCGAATACCACCGGGGTATCTACGATTACCTTGTCGATCTCGATTACCACACTCCCGTAGCCCTGAAAAACTGTGGCCTGCTCGATATTCTCGGCAAACCCGTTCAACCGGAGGAGTGCCGCCCCTACCTTCCCGAAATGCCCGTATCGGAAACCGTACAGGCGTTTCTCGGATCCGTGCAGGAACGGACCGGCATCGGCGTCAACATCAGTGCGGGAGGGCCGACGCGTTACTGGACCGAAAACAACTGGAAAAAACTTGTGGATTCGTTTCCCTGCGAAACGTTCGTGGTGTTCTCGGCGCCTGGCGACCGCGAACAGAAAAACAGGCTGGAGCGGCAGAGCCGCAATATCAGACCGTCACCGGAAACTGCAAATCTTTACGAAGCGGGCCTCATTGCCGGCAACCTGAAGCTGCTGGTAACTCCCGATACCGCTATGGTCCATGTCGCCTCATGCAGTAACACACCAGTTATAGCTCTTTATGGAACAGCGCCGCAAGACCAGAGCCGGTTCAGACCTTTTCTTGTCGAATACCGCATGATAGCCTCAAAAACAAATTTTGTGCAAAATATCAGCGTAAAAACAGTTGCCGATACCATGAGAAACATGCTGAATCAGGAATAAAAAAGATTCCGTATTTTTTCATCTCCCAGACATCTCTCCAAGAAAACCTGCAGGAGAAATGATGCACCGTCGCCCTATAGCTGCCTTGCCCCAATCTCATGACATACAGAACCGGAATACTCCCTGAAAAATTACTGCATAATAACTTTTTCATAAGCTGGCGGCGACAATATGCCGATAACCGATTACCACAAAATCAAACGAAGGACCCGGCAACATCATTAACCGAATGCGCGGTAAAAATGCTATCTTCAAATACAGCAATATTTGGCCAACATCCATCGATAATTGTCTTTTTCATCACTCATAATCGAAACAGCAAATGCTGGATTTTTCGAAAATTGCTGAACTGCCACATCCGCAAAAGCTTTCGCCACCCTGGTCTTGGGCAGGACATATCCCTTTTGCCATGTGGT
>JAAXVR010000053.1 GCA_013335405.1 Chlorobiaceae bacterium | reverse complement strand
CTCTTCAACGCTTCATCAAGAACACGCTGGTTGAAGTAAATCCAGCTCAGCTCCCGGTTCACATACAGCAACGGATCACTGTAATCCGGGACCGTCACTGCACTGCCGTTATGGTTAACTTCCTGCTGCATGAAATCAATATCATAATTACCTGAACATCAGCACTCCCGATTCATGGACAACCCCGTCGAGAGGTTCATCCCATGAATCCACCGGAACATTTTCAACCATCTGTGCACTGAAGGCAAGCCCGATCCGTAAAGGGAATATTCCTTTTTCCGCAAGCCTTCCGAGAAACCTGTCATAAAAGCTTCTGCCGTACCCGATCCTGTACCCTTTGCGGTCGAAAGCAAGAAGCGGCATCAGGATGATATCGATCTGCGCTTCACATGCCGATAAAAAACTCACAGGCTCGGGCTGGCCGAACCCGGCAGTTTTCACCTGGTCTCCTTTCCTGTACGAGGCAGAGACAAGTCCGCCATTCATGACCACCGGAACGGACATGGCCTTTCCCGTTGCATCGAGCCTTTCCACCAGGGGCACCGTAGAAACCTCGGAGCTGCCGGGAATGGAAAGATAGAGATGAACGAGACGGGCCGATGCCGTTTCCGGCATCGAGACCGCATGTTCCGCAATAGCATCGCTCATGTCCGCCCTCTGCTTTTCCGGAATGGAAAGCCGCCGTATATTCATCATCGATCTCAGTGCCGCTTTTTCTTCGGATATGTACTCTTGTCCACTCATGCGTCATTGACGGCCTGTGCTCTGAACATTTTCAACAAATCCCTTCCGCCCTTCCAGGGGCCGAAAGGAATCTTTGCATTACCTTGTAACATAAGAAATCACGGCCGCTTTTCCCGCAGGATCGACCATCCTGACGTAAATGCCAAACGGCACAGGAAGCGGTATCAAGATCATCCGTCACATGAACGTGCTTATCGACCGCAAAACGATCTCTCCGGGAGCCATCTACTGTGCAGGGAAAAACTTTCAGGAACACGCAAGGGAACTGCGGTTGCTCGAAGGCTGGGGCAACGATTCCGTTGACCCCATCGCCACCCGGGAACCTGTAATTTTCATGAAACCGGGAACATCGCTCGAAACCGGGGGTATCGCGACCATCCCCTCTTTCGGGGGCACCCCGCTATCAGCGAACATGCATCACGAAGTCGAACTCGTTCTGCTCATCGGCAAAGAGAGCGACGGTTGCACGCTTGAAGAAGCGCCCTCGCTTATCCGCGGTTTCGGGGCAGGCCTCGACATGACCCTTCGCGATCTGCAGATTGCCGCGAAAAAGGCTGGCGAACCCTGGCTGAAATGCAAAGGGTTCAGGAAAAGCGCGCTTGTTTCTGATTTTGTGCCGTTCGACCGCTCCGGGTTTCCCGAAAACCTGGAAATATCGCTCCAACTGAACGGTGCAGAGGTCCAGCGAGGCAAAATTGCCGACATGCTGTTCAGCCCGGCCCGGCTTGTTCACTATTTGTCGTATATTTACGGATTGAGGGAAAACGACCTTGTCTTCACCGGTACGCCGGCCGGCGTGGGAAGGGTCGTTCCCGGTGACCGTCTCGAGGCATCGCTTTCGGGAGTGAAGCCGGGCAGAGAAGAACCCGAAATACTGGCGAGACTGCTGGCGGAAGTTGTGTAATTCTGAATCAGAAAATAAACCTATGAGCATCATTTTCAGGCAGGCAAGGCTTCTCAATCCCCTCGAGGAGATAGACAGGACGGGAAGCATAAAAATTTCTGACGACGGCACCGTAGAAGAACTTGCCTTCGATACCGAGATAACCGCATCATCGGCCGATGACCGCATCGTCGACCTCGAGGGAATGATTATCGCACCGGGTCTCTTCGATATGCACTGTCATTTCCGCGACCCGGGCCAGGAGTACAAGGAAACACTCGAAACCGGTTCGAGCGCTGCGGTTGCGGGAGGGTTCACGGGCGTCGCGCTGATGCCCAACACCAGGCCGGTCATCGACAGCCCTCTCGGTGTGGCCTATATCCGTCACCATGCGTCGTCGCTTCCGGTCGATCTCGAAGTGGTCGGAGCAATGACCGTCGAAAGCCGGGGGGAACACCTCGCGCCTTATGGAAAGTACCGCTCGTATGCGGTCAACGCCATATCGGATGACGGCACCGCAATACAGAACGGCCAGATCATGCGGCTCGCGATGGAATACGCTTCAAATTTCGATCTCCTTGTCATTCAGCATTGCGAAGACAAGTCGCTCACCCAGGGTGCCGTCATGAACGAGGGCCTTTTTTCAGCCAAACTCGGACTCAGGGGAATCCCGGATGTTTCCGAAGCCATCACCCTCGCCCGCGACCTCCTGCTTCTTCGCTACCTCGAAGAGCACAAACTGCACGATCCGCTCAGGCGTCCACGCTACCATGTGGCCCATATCAGCACGAAAGCCGCGCTCGATCTTGTCCGGCAGGCGAAAAAAGATGGCCTGCAGGTTACCTGCGAAGTAACTCCCCACCATTTCACGCTTTCTGACGAGGACCTCTTCCTTTCGGAGAAGAAAGGATATTACATCATGAAACCGCCTCTCTCTTCAAAGGAAAACCGCGAGGCGATGCTCGAAGGTCTCGCCGACGGCACCATCGACTGCATCGCGACCGATCATGCTCCGCACGCTTCACATGAAAAAGATTGCCCGCCGGACCAGGCGGCATTCGGCATCATAGGCCTCGAAACATCCCTCGGCCTGACCATTTCCGAACTTGTTGAAAAAAATGTTATCACCATGCGCCGCGCCATCGAGCTGCTTTCGGTCAATCCCAGAAGGATCATGAACCTCGGGCAGATCCTGTTCAGGAAAGGCGAGCCGGCAAATTTCACGGTTATCGATCCCGACACCTCATGGACCGTAACGCAAGACGCTATCCGTTCAAAGTCGATGAACACGCCGTTTCTCGGACGGGTCCTGAAGGGAAGAGCGAAGGGAATATTCCACAAGGGAAACTATACTGAAAACGTACGTCTATAAATTCCGGCATGCCGGCCACGTTCGGTATCCCGGTCAATTCATTATAATGGAGCAGGTTACCGGTAGTCCGCGAAACAAGAAGAGGGCACCGGAAACAAATATCGGGAAGGGTTTTTATTTATCTGCTTATTTTTATAAATTTGGCAACAATTTCATGTCAGAAATGATTACAACGTTTCATTAAAAGTATTACTTACAAGTCATGGCAAAGAAACAAACGTTCGGCGACAAGTCAAAAAAACAGGGTTTAAGCGATTTCAAGGTTGCCAAACTGATTTTTTCCGTAAAATCGGATAAAAGCAACGCATGGAAATTCGTGGAAAAAAATGTCCGTATTCCTAACGGCGAAAACGAACAGCAGATCCTCACCAAAGCTATCGGCGACCACGCGAAACACTGATTCCGGATATATCGTCAGGGCATCTGAAGGTGCCCTGTACCTTTCCCGTATTCCCCTCATTTTTTTCAACCGTTCCCATGACCGGCAGTAACGACACTTCGGGTACAGGATCTGAATCGCCATGGTTTGCGGAATGGTTCAATCACCCTTTCTATCTCGAAGTCTACAGCCACCGCGACCGAAAGGAGGCCTCGCTCTGTATCGGCACCATCCTTGACGTCACCGGCATCGGCATGAAAAACCCGACTTCGGTTTCGATCCTCGATATCGCCTGCGGAGCCGGCAGGCATGCTGTGGAGCTCGCCAGTCAGGGATATTGCGTCACAGGGAACGACCTTTCCCCATACCTTCTCGAGGAGGCGCGCAAAGAGGCACTGAAATGCAAGGTCAATCTCGTGCTTTCCTGCTGCGACATGAGGGAAATCCGGGCTGACGGGGAATTCGACCTGGTTTTGCAGCTCTTTACAAGTTTCGGCTATTTCGAAACGGATGAAGACGACCTGCTCGTTTTCAGGAAGGTTCACAGGGCACTGAAAAAAGGAGGATGGTATGTCCTTGACCTCATCAATCCCCTCTACCTCGAAAAAAACATCGTTCCTGAATCAAGCCGCAGTGCGGGCGACCTTGCGTTGACAGAAAAGAGAAAAATCGAAAACGGAAGGATCACAAAAACCATATCCATAACCTCCGCTGACGGTTCGGCATCGGTTTTCACCGAGTCCGTGAAACTGTACAGCCTCGGGGAGATCCGTTCGATGCTCGACAGCGAGGGGCTCCCGATCGTGAACGTTGCCGGCAGTTATGACGGTGAACCATTCAGGGAAGAGAGTTCGCCGAGAATGATGATTTTCAGCCGGAAACCCTGACACCGCTCAATCGTCGAGCATGTTGCGCTCACGATACCATTCGAACGCTTTCCTCATGCAGTTTTCATAGGGTTCCCGTTTCATGCCGAGCTCCCTTTCCGCCTTGGACGAATCGAAATACAGGAGCTCACTGGCAACCCTGAACATCGAAAGATTGAACAGTTTTGAAACCAGCCCCTTTTCTTTGAGGGTATCGATAACCGGCTTCAGAAGCTTTCCAAGCCAGAACGGAAACGGGAACAGCACCCTCGGAGCACCTGTCACCCTTGCGATGGTATCGACAAGCTGTTTATAGGTGACATTATCCCCTCCGATGATATAACGCTCCCCGCTGCGCCCTTTTTCCATCGCGGCAACGATGGTCTCGGTCACGATATCCACATCAACCACGCAGATCCCTCCGGTCGGATAACAGGGAAGGCGCTTTCGGTAGATATCCTTGATCATGCGGCCGGCATTGAAGTTCACGTCTCCGGCTCCAAAAACGAACGCGGGATTTACGATGACACAGTCGAGACCTTGTTTTACCGCTTCCGCGACTTCGATTTCCGCCAGATGTTTGGTCCTCGCGTATTCCAGTCCCAGGACATCAAAGTTCCAGGGCGACTTTTCGTCGAGCGGCTTGCCCTGAAAAGCGACGCCGACAGCGGAGATCGAACTTACATGCACGACGCGTTCAACGCCTGCTGCCAGCGAGGAGTGCAGAATGTTGCGGGCGCCCGTGACATTGATAGGGTAGAGCTGGTCGTTTTTCCTGTCCCCCATGTAGGTGATACCTGCAGTATGGTAGACAAGGTCCATGCCCTTCACGGCCGCATCGACTGATGCCCTGTCGGTAATGTCGCCGTATACCAGGCGGATTTTGTCGACGACCCCGGAAAGCGCTGTGAGATCGGAGGTTTTCCTGACAAGGACAAAAATCTGGTCAGGCGAGCTGACAAGCTTCTCGACAAGTCTCGAACCGATAAAACCGGTTGCCCCGGTCACAAGGATTTTTTTACTCACGGGCGATGTACTTCGCTGGTTTGAAAAACGTTGATTCACTCATGTGCTCCAGGCCCTCCCGGTTCCGGCCGGCACTGCTTATTTTGCCGTTCCGGGGCTGTCGATGAGGATTTTTCCGGCAAGTATCCTGTTGCGCAGCTCTTCTATGGCTTCATGGTTCTTCGTGCCGATCAGGGAAGCGTTTTTATCGTTGTACACGTAGTCGGTGTATCTGCCGTCAAGCCCGAAAACCGACACCCCGCCTCCCTTGAAACTGCCGTCCAGGACACTCTCCACGGTTTTCAGGACCGCCTTGTCGATGGCTTTTATCATGCTGGTCAGGACAAACCCCGGAGCATCCGGTTCCTGGTCCCTGTCTGTACAGATCACCAGTTTTCCGGTCTCACGGGCGGCCTCGATTACCCCCAGTCCGCTGGCACCCGCTGCTTCATAAATAATATCTGCCCCCCTGCCGAACTGGCCGAGTGCAAGCTCCTTGCCTTTTGCCGGATTTGCAAAGGCGCTGCCGGTCATGCCGATATAACCTGAAATGACCTTCACGTCAGGATTTACGGCCCGGACGCCCTCGATGAAACCGGTTTCAAATTTCTTGATCACGCTCGATTCCATCCCGCCGATGAAGCCGACCGTCTTCGTTTTCGTCGTCATACCGGCGACAGCCCCGACAAGGTAGGAGCCTTTCTTCTCTTCGAACACCATGCCCAGCAGGTTCGATGGCACCGGAAGTCCCTGTTTGGGGATGTAATCGATACAGACAAATTTCTTCTGCGGAAACTCTGCGGCGACCGCGGTGATATCGTCACTGAAAAGGAGTCCGACGCCGATAATGAGATCGATGTCCGGGTCCGATGCCATCTGGCGCAATGCGGCCTCACGGTCCCCGCCCTCGCCCTGGGGCTCGACATAGATGAAATCGATGCCAAGCTGTTTTTTTGCCAGCTCGAGGCCGTTATAGGCCGAGTCGTTGAACGACTTGTCTCCCCTTCCGCCAACATCGAAAACCAGGCCTATCTGGAGCTTGCCGGAGCCACTTCCTGCAGCGGAGCTATTCTCCCCTTTCCTCGGAGAACAACCGGCAACGAAAACAATGACGAGTAGCAGAAAAAAGAACGGATGTTTCATCT
>JAAXVR010000052.1 GCA_013335405.1 Chlorobiaceae bacterium | reverse complement strand
TCGACCACCACCACTGCCTCGAAATCATTGCCGTGAAAGGAAAAGCGACGGATGTCGAAAAACTCGCCACCGCGCTCAAAATCCAGGTCGGCGTCAAACACCTCAGCTTCAGCATCACCTCCACGGGGGGGTGAGGGATGAGTGGGGTCTGGGGTTTGGGGAATGAAACCCAATTATATTTTATCCCTCCATCCAGGGGCTGGCGCCCCTGGCTACCGATATGCCGCTCCTACGGAGCTTAACACCTAACACCTAACTCAAAGTAGCCCACATCCCACTTTCCACTTTCCAGTACTCAGCACTCAGCCCTGAAATCCGCAGCCCTCGACCTCTTCAAATCCCGTAGGGATGCCATATCGGTAGCGCGGGGTGAAACCCCGGGTCATGGCCCCCCCTTTTGATTCGGGTTTCCGGGACGGCTGTTTTCGGGTTCTGGGGTTTGGGGTCTGGAAAGTGGGATCTGGGATGTTCTTTTTGCTTCGGCATCCACAAGTCGCCGGGAAATCGATGTAACCGGGCTGTCATTCTGAGTGAAGCGTAGCGGAATGAAGAATCCATTGTATTTCAAAACAATAAGATGTGGATTCTTCGCTTTGCTCAGAATGACAAAATCGGAGCTGTCTGTAGGAATCTGGGGTTTGGAAAGTGGGAATTCCCAGATCCCAGATCCCGGCCCTCAGTCCTCAGTCCTCAGTCCTCAGTCCTCAGTCCTCAGTCCTCAGTCCTCACATAAACGTATGCCAGGTCTGGCCTGCGAAGACAATCAGGAACCTGAGCACCAGTCCGCCTGTGAGCACAAGCACCGGAGCGATCGGGGGCAGGTGAAGATGCACCCCCGCGTTTTCGAGCACTTCGACCAGAAGCGGCACAAGGAGTCCGCAAAGAACGAATACCCCCCAGAACCAGTACATGTAGGGCATGCCGGCCATGAGATGGTCGCCGGCGATCAGGTGCATCATGGCCCCATGGCTGTTTGCCGGACCGGTGATGCCGCCGAGCACGAAGAGTCCGACAATGACAAGTTCAACCCAGATGGCGTTTGCGTCGATCCTGCTGTAGATATGCCTTTCGTCTTTCGGCGCAAGCAGCAGCATCAGGGCCGCGGCGCTCGAAATACCCGACATGAGGAACAGCATGCCGAGGATTGAGCTGGACCAGAGCGGTCGTGCCGAGAAAAAGGAGAGCAGGATGCCGGTATAGATGCCGAGTCCGACACCGATATGGGCGTTGAGCAGGGCCACTTTGACGAGATGGGCATCGCCCCATGCGATCAGGCTGTTGACCAGGGGAATGCCCAGACCTTCGACGTACTTGCGGTTCACCACCATTGCCTGCAGCACTGCGAGCGGAAAGAAGGCGATGAGAATCCAGCTGCCGGCCGACATGGGCGAGGTTGGCTGTATCGTGGTGTAAAATGCCCAGACATAGAGCTTGTGGGCGAGATCGAGAAAAAGGAAAAGCATGCCGAGACCGAGCAGGGCCGGAGAGAGCACGGAGCCTATCCTGACTGCAAGGCAGGGACAGCCTTCACCCTCGTCTTTGGGACCGAAGCCGAAGTGGCGTTTCATCACGATCATGGCCGAGGTGATGAGCAGGAGACCTCCGGCGATACCACCGAGAAAGAGGTAGAGCGGAATGTGCCACTCCCAGATGTGCAGGTGCGGCACCACACCGGGATTGATTTTTGTGGAAATTATTTCACGTGCGCTTTCGATCATGGTTACGCTCCGGGTTTGTTTCTTGCAGAAATCCAGAAGAGCCTCGGTTCGGTACCGGCATGCTCCTTCTGGCGGTAAACCTCCTTGCCGCTCGTAAGCGCCCTGGAGTCGGGTGTCATGTTGTTGAAATCGACGAGATTCAGGCTCCGTGTCGGGCAGATCGAGACACATGCGGTCTCGAGACCCTTTTCCAGACGGTGCCGGCAGAGGGTGCATTTGTCGATGAACCCTTCGGGGTGCACGTAGCGGGCGTCATAGGGACACGCCGCCATGCAGGCTTTGCAGCCGGTGCACCGGGAGCGGTTGATCTGGACGGTGCCGTACTCGTCGTAATGCGAAGCGCCGGTCGGGCAGTAGGTGACGCACGGGGCGTTATCGCAATGCTGGCAGCGCTCCGAGCGGTTCTCCATGCTGAGGGCCGGAAAAGAGCCCGAGGTCTCCTGGACTACCCAGTCGCGGCAGAAGCCTTCAGGCACCGCGTTCTCCGACTTGCATGCATAGACACAGGCCGAGCAGCCCACGCAGACCCGGGTGTCGATGATCATTCCGTAATTTTTCCTGTTGCTCACGGGTTATGCCTCCTTGACGAATGTCACAAAGTTGTTCTGAAAGCCGACGGCTCCCATTGCCGGGTCGATATCTGTCCTTGAAATGAGCTGGTTGTGGGAAGCCCCCCTCTTGTAAGCCCAGGTAAGCTGCTTCGAGCTGTGGCCGAAGCCGTGCACCATGTAGACGGCATCCTGCCTGATTCGTTCGGTTACCTTGACCTTGACCGGAAATTCCGAAACCACCCCGGCCTGGTTCTTCAGATGGACATACTCGCCGTTGGTGAGCGAATGCTTCGAGGCCACCGCGGTATTCACCCAAACCTCGTTCTCCCGGGCCGAAGCCAGGTCGCCGAGGAAGCGGTTGTTGGCCGTCCGGCCGAAGGTAAGCATCGGTTTGCGTCCGGTCAGCATCCTGTAGTAATCCCGGGGCGCCTCAGGATGAGGCATATATTTCGGTACGGCGTCGAAGCCGCCTGCCTTGAGCTGCGCCGAGGCCAGTTCGACCTTGCCGCTCGGGGTCTTCAGGTTGAGCGGCTCTCCCGGCTTGCGGTAGAGGTCGGTTGCCGGCATGACGAGCACACCTTTCTTTTTTATCTCTTCGAGGGAGCTGCCTGCCAGCTTGAGCTTCTTGTCGAGACCGGCTTCCACTGTCGGAGCGAATACGCCGTGCAGACCCCACTTGTCGGTGATCATCCTGGCAATTTCACTGCCCGGTTTCGTTTCGAACATCGGTTTGACAGCGGGCTGGCGCAGTGCGACGAACGGGGTCCTGAACGCACGGCCGTTGTCGAGGTCGTCGTATCGTTCAAGGTAGGTGCATTCGGGCAGCACAACATCCACATAACCGGTGACTTCCGACGGGAGCACGTCCACTGCGACCGAGAAATCGAGTTTCTGCAGTGCGTCGAGTGCCGCCTGGCGTCCGAGAGTCATGGTCTCGGGCAGGTTGACGCCGTAGATCAGGAGCGCCTTGATCTCGCCAGCGATGGCCTGCTGGACGATCTCATGCGAAGCAATGGTGTTTGACGGTTCGTCCTGCGGGAAGAACGGATATTTGCTGTATGCCTCCT
Organism: Chlorobiaceae bacterium; assembly: GCA_013335405.1. Taxonomy (GTDB): domain Bacteria; phylum Bacteroidota; class Chlorobiia; order Chlorobiales; family Chlorobiaceae; genus Chlorobium. The sequence continues at coordinate 3,360 of JAAXVR010000052.1, read as the reverse complement.
TTTCGTATGCCGGGTGCTCGTGGGCAGCCGGGGGCTGGGGCAGCGGGAACTTCTGGAACGCCACGACGCCGCCGGGCATCCTGAAGTTGCCGACCAGCGCATTGAGGATATGGATGGCACGGATGCGCTGCAGTGCGTCGCCATACCAGTTGGTGCGGCGTCCACTGTGGACGAAGGCGGCAGGTGCGTGGAAAGCATACTCCCTTGCTACCGTCCTGATGGCTTCCGCAGGCACATCGGTGATTTCGGCGGCCTTTTCCGGTGTCATCTCCCTGACGCTGTCCCAGAGTTCGCCGAAACCGACGGTGTACTGATCCACAAAAGGCTTGTCATAGATGTTCTCGCTGATCAGGACGTGCATGAGCGCCTGCATCATGGCAATGTCCGTGGCAGGTTTTATCGGCAGCCAGTGCTCGGCCTTGCCTGCAAGAGTCGAGTAACGGGGATCGAACACCGCGATTTTCGCTCCCCGCCTGATCGCTTCGGATATCTCCTGAACCGCGGTGTTGTGCATGTTCTCGCCGAAATGGGTACCGAAAAAGATCATGTACTTGCTGTTCATGATATCGAACCCTTCCGGAGTATCGCTCGGATAACCGTAGGTCAGCACCGAGGCCTGGCGTGCCGGTCCGCAGCAGAGGTCGTACGAGGGCTTGGCGATCTTGTTGACCCCGATCTCGGAGAGCATCTTCTTGAAGAATGATACACCAAAGCCGTGGTGAAGCATGGCGATGGCTCCGGGCCCGTACTCGCCATGTATCTTGTAGAGTTTTTCGGCAACAATGGTAACCGCTTCGTCCCAGGAGGCTTTCCGGTACTGCTGCCTGCCGCCTCTCGTCTCCCTCACGAGGGGATGGGCGAGCCGGTCGGGGTCGTACAGAAGACCCGTTCCTCCCGCTCCGCGTGGACAAAGCCTTCCATTGCTCAGGGGGTGATGTTCCGAACCGGTGATTTTGGTCACCTTGCCGTCACTGACATGAACGGCTATGCCGCAGCGCCAGAAACAGTGTTCACAGAATGAATAGACGATCTTCCCGTCTGTTTTCCCCTCAGGCCTGCTTCCCATCCCGGAAAGTATGCCGGCCGGAATGACAGGCATCGCAGCCGCTCCGGCGAGGAAAAGGGAAGAGATCCTGATAAAGTCCCGGCGGCTCATGTTCTGGCCATATTTCATGAAGCAGTCTCCTTGCTCGCTATGGTTGTCGGATGCTCTTGCTGTTCTGGACTGTTTTCTGCCTGCGGTCATCCCGCAAGACTTCGGCGCTCCATACGGCTGAAATATCCCGGTCAGAACGCAGGATCGTCAGCTGCTGAAGGCAGGCACGTACGTCAGGCACGGAGTGCCCGGATGCCGTTTGCTTTGAATTTCCTGAAATGATTTTCGCCAGCGCAAACAAACAATCGGTCAGGATGACTTTTCGGCCACCACGGCTTCGATAGTATTATTTTTCGAAGCCATCCAATCGACTGTAGAAGATATTCCTGGCGGAGGAATGCATGGAAAAACGATATAAATATACAGCAATAAACAAAATATTGCAATTCCATTCATTGCACCGTTACAGATTTTTTATATTATTTATTTATAATCTTTTAGCCTGCCCAAAAAGTATTTTTCCACCCTTTTTTCATATAGCTTATTTCCTGCAGCACTCCCATGGAAGCTGCTGATCAGCAATATTTTTCAACCTGAAAAGATATAACAATTGTTTATATCTTCTGATTAGCAATTGTTATATAAAAACAATAACAATCGTTATATAAAACGACGTTCCGGTTATATTCATGATAACATAACGCACACTCATTCACGTCGAGATTTACAGGAAATAGCGAACGTTTACTCCGATTGCCCTACGACGATTTCATCGGGCAATCCAGCAGGATTGGCGGAAAAAAAAGCAGGACATTCTGTGACGGGAAGTTGGAAATTGGTGGCACATAAATTATTTTTGTGCTATTAACAGTTCCACACCACTCAACCATCAGACGCAACTCCAACCATGCTGAAAAAAATCACCCTGCTGGCCGCGACCATGCTCGCATCTTCAGGTGCTTATGCCGCGCATCCCCTGATCACCGACGATACCGGCACCCAGGGAACCGGGAAATTCCAGATCGAGATCACCGGCGAGTTTTCAGGCAATGAAGAAAACGAAGGCGGACCGACCATAAAAGAAACGGGAGGCGAAATTGCCGCGGCGCTCTCGTACGGCATTTCGGAAAACATCGACCTTGTCGTCGGCATGCCTTACCAGTGGTACGCCATAAAGGAGTCGGGCGTGAAGGTGGCCGATGGTGACGGAATCGGGGACATGAGCGTGGAACTGAAATGGAGGTTCCTCGATACCGGGGAGGAGGGCACGAGCCTTGCCCTGAAACCGGGAATATCGATTCCGGCCGGCAGTGAGAAAGAGGGCTTCGGGACCGGGGCGGTTTCCGGCGGGGTGATGCTGATTGCCACACATACGGGCAAGCCTGGTACTCTGCATGCCAATCTCGGCTACAGCCGTGTCGGATACGGTACGGAAGAAAATGACGAGGCTTCGAGAAACGATATCTGGCATGCTTCGCTTGCCGGGGAGCTCAACATGACGGAAACGCTGCGCGCGGTGGCTGACATCGGCATCGAGACAAACGGGGACAAATCATCGGATACCCACCCGGCATACCTCATCGGCGGAGTGATCTGCAGCCTCAATGATGACATGGAGATCGACCTCGGCGTCAAATGCGGGCTCAACGATGCAGAAACCGATACCGCTTTCCTCGCAGGGTATACCGCAAGGTTTTAAAAAATAGTTTTCCGGAACAGGCAACGTTGTGATTGCCGGCCGGTAACACATATATTCTATCAATAACACGCCCCGCATGCACGGAAAAAGCGGGACATTCCTAACCGAGGAGAGGTCATCATGCACATGTCGGACGCATTGCTGTCGCCGGTTGTCGGCGGCGCTTTCTGGATTGCCAGCGGTTCGCTCATCGCCGTTTCGGCGAAAAAAATCGCCATGGAAAACGATCATCACAAAATCCCGCTGATGGGCGTGCTGGGAGCATTCGTTTTCGCGGCGCAGATGATCAATTTCTCGATACCCGGCACGGGGTCGAGCGGCCACCTCGGTGGGGGACTCCTTCTTGCCGTTCTGCTCGGTCCCTGGAGGGCATTCATCACGATAGCCTCGGTGCTCATCATCCAGTGTCTGTTCTTTGCCGACGGCGGTCTTCTGGCCCTCGGCTGCAATATTTTCAACCTTGGATTCTTTCCGGCATTCATTGCATATCCCTACCTCTACTCGAAGATCGCAGGCAATCCGCAGAAGCCGCTCAGGCTTGCTGCCGGAAGCATCGGGGCCGCCG
>JAAXVR010000061.1 GCA_013335405.1 Chlorobiaceae bacterium | reverse complement strand
TGGGATTTGGAAATAAAAAAAGCCCCGGCAAAAACCGGGGCTCCACTCATCACTCATCACTCATTGCTCATTGCTCAGTCCCCGGATTACAGGAACTCCTCGTAATAATCGAGGTCCTTGTGGAAGGTCTCCGCGAGGGCCCGAAGGGAGAGCAGTCCGCCGATCATGCAGAGGGCGCCGACCGCGAGGGCGCCGTACTCGAGACCGAGCACTCCCCTGAACACCTGGAAAAGCATGGTGATGGGCACCACCATGCCGCGAACGAAGTTCGGTACGGTCGTCGCGACCGTCGCCCGCAGGTTGGTCCCGAACTGCTCGGCCGCTACGGTCACGAAAATGGCCCAGTAGCCGCTCGCGAAACCGAGCATGCCGCAGACCGCATAAAAGAACCCGGGCGTGCGGGGTCCCTGCAGGAAGTAGAGCGCCACCGACCCGACCGTGAGAAGCATGAAAAGAAATATGACCTTGCGTCGGCTCTGCAGGAGCTGGCTGAGCAGACCGCTCGAGAGGTCTCCGAATACCAGCCCGAGATAGCAGTACATCACGGCGTTACCGGCCGAAACCGCTCCGGTGATGCCGAGCTCGACGGCGAATTCGGGGGAAAAGGTAATGAGGATGCCCACCACGAACCAGATAGGCACGCCGATCATGATGGAATTGAGGTAGCGGAAAAAACGCTCGCGGTTATTGAACAGCGCAAGCATGTTGCCCCGGCTTACGGTACTCCTGTCTTCCATGGCCTTGAACATCCCGGACTCGACTACCTTGATCCTGGCAAGGAGCAGAAGAATGCCGAGGCCTCCGCCGATAAAGAACGCGTTATGCCATTCGTAGGTATTGGCGACGAAATTCGCAAGAATGGCGCCGGAAACGCCGATAGACGCCACGAGCATGGTGCCGTAGCCTCTCACTTTCGTATGCAGCACTTCGGAAACCAGCGTAATGCCCGCGCCGAGCTCTCCGGCAAGCCCGATGCCCGCCACCAGCCTCAGGACGGCATACGCCTCCAGCGACGAAACGAACCCGTTGGCGATGTTTGCCAGGGAATAGAGCAAAATCGATCCGAACATGATCTTCAGGCGACCCTTCACGTCACCGAGCCACCCCCAGAGTATGCCGCCGAGAAGCATGCCGATCATCTGCATGTTGAGCAGGTAAACGCCGTAATCGATGAGTTCCTTTCCCTCGAGGCCAAACGACTTCAGGCTCGGAACCCTCACGATGCTGAACAGCACGAGATCGTAGATGTCGACGAAATAGCCCAGTGCGGCCACGATTACCGGCAGGCTGAAAATATCGCGAAAAGAAACGTTGCCCTCTTCTGTCACCAGATCCTCCAATGATTTTTCCGGGCAAACATCCCGGCAGGTTGCTGAAAAAAATGGACCGCCTTTCCGGCTGCCGGATGGTTGTTCATTCCTGAGGACCGACAGTGCCCGAAAGGGGAACGAGCAGTTCGGGGAAGATACTGACTTCGACCCCCTGCATCACGCTTTCGAAAAAAACAACGAGTTTCGTGTCCCTTCCCTGTTTGACGACCACCCCTTCGAAATCCTTGAAAGGACCGGCAACCACCCTTACCTTCCTGCCGGATGGAATTGATGCCACGGTGCTGCCGACGGCGTCAGGCTCCCTGACCAGCCGTTTCAGCCAGTCGATATCCTTTTCTCCTATCACGGAAGGTTTTCTGCCGATGCCGATGAATTTCACGACACCTTCGGTCTCCAGCACGGCGACATGGTCCCTGCGGTGATCGATATGCACGAACACATACCCCTTGAACAGGGGATCGCAGACTTTTTTCTTTCTGTCGCTCCATTGCCGCCAGGTTTCAAGCAGGGGAAGAAAACTGGTCAGGTCTTTCTGGAGAAAAAAATCGTGCACCTTTTTTTCATGGCGGGACCGGACATAGACGGCATACCATCGCAAATTCTCGACTTCGGACATCCTTTCAGGCTAAAGATTGCATTGCAGGGGAACGCCTCTTCAGATGAATATAATCCGGAGTTGAAAGAAAAAAAACGGCAAGGAATGTTGGACGCCCCTTCGGGGAGCTGGGATTTTTTCAAGTGCTGAGGACTGAGGGAAGAGTGGGAAGTGGGATGTGGGGTGTATGAAGCTCCGGAGGAGCGGCATAT
>JAAXVR010000060.1 GCA_013335405.1 Chlorobiaceae bacterium | reverse complement strand
AATGCAAAAAGCCCCGCTTGCGCAGGGCTTTGTTGCGGAGAGGGAGGGATTCGAACCCTCGGTAGCTCTTTACGAACTACGTCGGTTTAGCAAACCGGTGCCTTCAGCCGCTCGGCCACCTCTCCTGGATTTCTTTTCGTGCGGAGGATGAGGGACTCGAACCCCCATGGGCGTGAACCCGGCAGTTTTCAAGACTGCTGCCTTACCAATTAGGCTAATCCTCCATTATTAGAAAGAACAGGGACGAAAGATAGTGAATCAACGGAAAAATGCCAGAAAAAAATATCTCCCGCTCCTGCGGAGCTTGAACCCCATTGTTTCATCCTATACCAGGGGGTTTCACCCCGGGCTACCCCATATACCGCCCTTACGGGACTACACCCAGTCCTCAGCACTGACTTCCCTGGCGGAGAGGGAGGGATTCGAACCCTCGAGGGCTGTTACACCCTACCCGCTTTCCAGGCGAGCGCACTAGACCAACTATGCGACCTCTCCGTATTTAAAGGCCTTAAATTTACATTCTATTTTACATTTTCAAAATGCATTCTGCACCAAGAACCAATGATTAATCTATCCACAACCATTATTTTCGTCCACGAGCCCCGGTGTTAACGCCGATTAAGATTGCCATACTACGATCACATTTTGTAAATTGGCAAAAACAAACCCGCCGTAATACTTTAACCTGCTGCCAATGACTAAAGTACTCTATGAAGCACTGACGTTTGACGATGTTCTGCTTGTTCCCGCATATTCAAGTGTTCTGCCCAAGGAAACGACCACGGCAACCCTGCTGACGAAGAAAATCGTACTGAAAATCCCCCTTGTCAGCGCCGCGATGGACACGGTCACGGAATCCGGCCTGGCAATAGCCCTGGCCCGGGCGGGAGGCATCGGCATCATCCACAAGAACCTTACCATCGAGGAGCAGGCACGCCAGGTGGCAAGAGTCAAACGATATGAAAGCGGTATCATCCGCAATCCTTTCACGCTTTACGAGGACGCCACCATGCAGGATGCCCTCGACCTGATGCTCCGGCACTCCATCTCCGGCATCCCGGTCGTCGCCCGTCCGAAGTTCGAAGGCGACACCAGCATGACACTCAAGGGCATCGTGACAAACAGGGACCTTCGCATCAAACCGGACCTGAACGCGAAAATATCGAGCATCATGACCAGCCGCAACCTCATTACCGCCAAGGAGGACGTGGGGCTGGAGAACGCGGAAGAAATACTCCTCTGCAACAAGATCGAAAAACTTCTCATCACCGACGACGAAGGAAACCTGACAGGTCTCATCACCTTCAAGGACATAAAGAAACGCAAACAATTCCCCGATGCCTGCAAGGACAGCCATGGGCACCTGCGTGTTGGCGCCGCGGTCGGCATCCGCTCAAACACCCTCGACAGGGTAAGGGCACTCGTGAATGCAGAGGTCGACGTCGTCGCGGTCGATACCGCCCACGGTCACAGCAAGGCGGTGATAGAAATGGTCTCGGCTATCAGGAAGGCCTACCCCGAACTCCAGATCATCGCCGGTAACGTGGCAACGCCACAGGCAGTCAGGGACCTTATCGCCGCAGGAGCCGACTCGGTGAAAGTCGGTATCGGACCGGGCAGTATCTGCACGACCCGTATCGTGGCAGGCGTCGGCATGCCCCAGCTCACGGCGATCATCAACTGCGCCGAAGAAGCCGCTAAAACCGGGACACCGATCATCGCTGACGGAGGCATCAAGTACAGCGGCGACATCGCCAAGGCCATCGCAGCCGGAGCCGATTCTGTCATGATGGGCAGCATTTTCGCCGGTACCGATGAAAGCCCCGGAGAAACGGTACTCTATGAAGGAAGAAGATTCAAAACCTACCGTGGCATGGGCTCCCTCGGGGCCATGTCAGAACCTGAAGGAAGCAGCGACCGCTACTTCCAGGACGTGAGCGAATCGAAAAAATATGTACCGGAAGGCATCGAAGGACGCATACCATCCAAAGGCAAACTCGATGAGGTGGTCTACCAGCTCATCGGCGGGCTGAAATCTGCCATGGGGTACTGCGGGGTCGGCACTATCGGGGACCTGAAAACGAAAACCTCTTTCGTGCGCATCACTTCCGCCGGCCTGAAGGAAAGCCATCCCCATGATGTCACGATCACCAGGGAAGCACCGAACTATTCGACGGCGATGTGATGTGAGATGTG
>JAAXVR010000027.1 GCA_013335405.1 Chlorobiaceae bacterium | reverse complement strand
GGGCAGATCAATCTCAATAACGATGGTGATTACACTGATACTGGAGATATCGTGATCAATTTCGGTGCTTCAGTCACTGAAACCAATTTCGAGTCGAGACTGCAATACAATCTTACCGGGACCTCCGGCAACGATACACTTACCGGAGGAGGGCTGAACGACACACTTGCAGGAGGAGCCGGCAACGATTCACTGACGGGTGGAGCGGGGAACGATATTCTCGATGGCGGGGCTGGCAGTGATACGCTCATCGGAGGCACCGGTGACGATACCCTCGTCTACGACAGCGGCGACACGCTAGCGAATGCTATCGACGGCGGGGCCAACAATGATACATTGTTGTTGAGGAATGGCGATGATCTTGATTTCTCCGGTTCGACCCTTACCGGCAGAATCAACAACATCGAAGTTATCGACCTGACGAGTGATACAGCAGGCAATTCAATTACCAATCTCGATCCATCGGACATTCCCGGACTGACGAACGGGAGCATCCTCTATATCCTTGGTACGGAAAGCGATTCGGTAGCCGGAACCGGGTGGGGAACCTCAACAGTCACGGTAACGGAAACGATAGGCGGCAACAGCCATGAATTTGCAGTTTATTCTTCCGGAGGAAACACCGTAAAAATTGAAACAAACATCAATCGATCAGGACTTGGATAACCGATTGTTGTGCTCATATGCTACAGCAGTGTTCCATGATTTGCCGGACACTTGTCCATGGGTATATATTTTCTTTATTATCTGTCGATTTCAAGTACGGTAAATAAATTTTGTATATGCATTTATGGGAATTTCGTCAATATTTCGCTATATTTGGCATATTAGTTGTAGCTTTTTATTAGTGAAAGTATTTTTTTACTATAGGTTAAGGTATCGAGGACCGATTGCTTACAATGGATCAAGGTTTTTTATGAGGGATGAACTGATCTGGATGAATGCGTGAATTCTGTTGTTATATCGTTGTAACTTTTTATTTCATCGTAAAATAAGGGTGCTTTCCCGGACATCGTTTCAGTTGAACCACCCAAAATCAGGGATCATGAAAAACTCTACGAAAAGAAATCTGAAGTCCATTGCCGCTGCGATGATGCTGCTTTTTATCGGGGCACCGCAGGCAGCCGAGGCTGGTTCCCGGACGGCGAAGGAAGCGGTGGAAAAAGCCGTGAACACGAACCCGGAAATCAGGGCTCGCTTTCATGCTTTCAGGGATGTTTACGAGGAGCAGAATGTCGCTAAAGGTGGATTCTATCCTAAAATCGACATATCTGCAGGTATCGGAAGGGAATGGCGCCGTGGGGATATACCTCACACGGACATGTGGCGCAGGGATGTCCGTATCGAGCTGAACCAGATGCTGTTCGACGGTTTTTTTACCTGTAACCAGGTATGCCGTCTGAAATACTCCGGACAGTCGAGGTATTTCGAGTTCATGGATACCATGGAAAATGTAGCTCTGGAGAGTTTCAGGTCATATGTCGACGTTCTTCGTTACCGTGAGATGCTGAATCTTGCCAAACGGAATCTGGATTATCACAAGGAAATCTACAACCAGGTGAGCGACAGGGTCCGTGCCGGTGTCGGTGCCGGTGTCGATCTTCAGCAGATCAGCGCCCGTGTCGCGCTTGCTCAGTCCAATTACCTGACGGAACTGAGCAACCTGAACGATGTCATGGCTCGTTATCAGCGTTATGTCGGGGAACTCCCCGATGACAATATGCAGGCGGTGCTTCTTCCTGATGACGGAATCCCCGGTACGATAAAAGAAGCGCTCAGTGACGCGTTCCAGCATAATCCCGGTCTGCTTGCAAAATTTTCGGATATCAAGGCTGCACAGAAGGCCATCAAGGTACAGGAATCGAAATTTTACCCAAGGATCGATTTCAAGGCCTGGCATGACCGCTCCTGGGATATGCAGGGAATCAGCGGCAGTCAGTCTGAATCCGTTGCCGAGGTTGCCATGACCTACAACATTCTCAACGGCGGCTCAGATATCGCGGCTGTTCACCAGTACCGTGAAAAAATGTTCACTGCCATTGCCCTGAAAGACAAGGCCGCGGTCGATTTGCGCCAGACGCTGACAATCGCATTCAACGACAAGCGGATGATCGCAGAACAGGTCCGCTACCTCAATCAGCATCGGAAAAACCTCGATCATGTCAGAGTCTCTTATCGCGATCAGTTCAATATCGGAAAACGGACACTTCTCGACCTGCTCGATACGGAAAACGAGTACTACCAGGCCCAGAGGGCTTATTACAACGGCTTTTTCGACCTGACGGTAGCCAATGCGAGGACGCTGGCAGGCATGGGCAGGCTGTTGAACACGCTGGGTGTCGTTCGCGGAGAAATGCCGAGTCTCAAGGATATCGATGTTCCCATGCCAAGGGTTGGGGAAGGGGATGTTCCGGCTGTCGAGGCTCCTTCGCTTGAATCGGAGAGATAGTGATACGTTCGTAAACGGTAAAACCCCTGTCTGGGGCCACCCGGATCATGCAGAAAACCTGCGATTGCTGTTTCATGCGTTCGCAGGTTTTTTTATGCCCCCCCTCCCATGTTTATCTCCTTGCGATCCTTCTTTTTTTGCATATCGGCAATCGATGACCGGAAACAGCAGATTCGCGAAAATCACCTTATGACTTGTCAGCTGAGTGAGTCAGGCAGGGATGAATGAAGCAGATGTTTCCAAAGAGACAGATGTATCAGATCAACACAGGGCGAAACGATTCGATTTCCTGATACCGAGATACTACGTCGTCCCGGATGGACTCCAAAATATTGTTATATAACCGATTAAGAATAAAATGCGTGATAATGTTCAATCCGGTATAAAAATTGCAATTAAAAATGGTGAGAATCGGAAATGAAAAGAAACACTGTTCAGGAAAAGGATCACCATGTCAACTGCATTCACAATCGGAAAGAGGCAACTGAAGAGCGACGAAGTACTGCCGCTTCTTTCAGGACACAGTCTCTGGCCTCAGCTGATGCAGGGAATAGTCATCGACAGGGTTTTACGGACGATGAGTTGTACAGAGCAAGAGGTGAAGGAGTTCTATCGCATGCAGATCGATGCTGAGCATGATTTCCTTGACAAGAAAAAAGAGCAGTTGCTTCTTGAAGGTGCTGCCGATGAAGATGTTGAGTTTTTTGTAAACAGACCCCTGCTTCTCGAAAGATTTAAAAAAGAGACATTTCTTTCCCAGGTTGAAAGTGCATTTCTGAAAATGAAGGCAAACCTTGACAAGGTGACATTTTTCATGATCCGCAACAAAAACCATGAACTTCTGAGGGAACTCTATTTCCGTATCGAATCGGGGGAAGAATCATTTGACTCAGTCGCCGCAAAGTATTCAGAAGGCAGGGAATCGATGAGCGGCGGCAAGCTTGGCCCCCTTGAACTGAAACAGCTGAATCCCGTACTGGCAAAAACCCTTTCTGAAGCCAGGCCAGGAGTACTGAACCAACCGATTGTCATCGACGGTTATGGCGTGATCACCATGCTCAGGGAAAAAAATCCGGCACATCTTGACGACACCATGAGAAAGCAGATTATCAATCATCTGTTCAATGAATGGGTGAACAGGGAGGTTCAGGCATTTTTTTACTAAACCTTTTTTTTCCTTATATTTGTTGCGTCTGCAAATCCCCTCATTTTTTTTCATTGACAATTATTGCAAGGCGTTTTCTCACGTTTCTGTCATAACCGGACTCTTATCGTGAAAACTGTCGAACACTCTTCTCCGGATATCCGTAAAATCATTGCGGATAATCCTTTATTTGCAGGTCTCGGTCAGGACAAGATAGCGATGCTTTCAAAGGCCTGCACCATTGTCCAGTATTCCATTGGCAAGCCGGTCATAAGCAAAGGAACGGTCCCGGAAGCATTTTACGTATTATGCTCCGGAAAGGTCAGGACACTCTGGCAGGACAGTGAAACCGGTGCTGTCCAGACATTGCGGCTTCTCGGTCCTGGCGATGTCTTCGGATGGGTTACGCTCATGCGGCGTCAGCCCACAGAAATCGTCACCGCATCGGAAGATACTCTCTGCCTGGAGATACCTTCTTCTTCGATCAATACGATTGTAAACGAAATTCCATCGCTCTATGACAAGGTTGTCAGTGTGACCGATCCTGCTGAAATATGTTCGCTTCTCGACCTTCATTTCGCCGACGATCCCGCCCGGGAGAGAACGCTCAGGGAGATGGGCTTTTCCGGAATCAGGGAACTGGCCACACAGCTTTTCAACACCGCTGAAATCGTCGATACCGGCTTCACGAAAAAGATCCCTGCAAAAAAACTCACCTGGTTTGTCAGCAGAAGCAATGACCCTGCCAACAAACCCGGCAGCGAATATTCCGTTTCAGGAACCGAGATCGGAGGCTCATTCTCCCTGCGGCTTGTTGGACTTGACTTCCGGTATATGAAGGAAGCAGCGGGTGAGCAATCGCCGAACTCTGAGCCGGAACCGGGAAACAGAGGGGAGAAAGCCGCCGAAGAGATTCCTGCGGGTAAAAAAGAGTCGAAAAAGCACAGGAAAGAGTTCAGTTACAGCGAAGAGCGCGATAATGGGCGTATCCGCTCGAAAGGCTATCCATTCCATAAAGGCAAGGGTGTTGTGGAAGAAACGCTGGCGTGTTTCCAGATGCTGGGGACGCACCTGAACGTTCCTGTAAAAAAAGACCTCATCAGGAGCATAATCGGCAATCAGCTTACGAGGAACGGCAAGATTTCCCTTCAGGATTGCGGGGGAGTCGGTGTCGTTATGGGTATGAGAGCCCAGATTGTCAGCTTCGAAGAGGATGCTTTTCCGAGACTGAAAACTCCCGTGCTTATCCGATGGAATGAAAGCTTCGCGATCATTTTCCAGATATCGCACGGAAAGGTTGCACTTGCTTCGCCTGATGCTTCGGGGGTCAAAGTGTATCGTCTTTCCGAGTTCTGGAAACGATGGGAGCAGAAGGGCGAAGCTCTTGTTCTCGAAGTCAGGGAAGATACTCCGGAGAAAAAATTCGGTTTCGGATGGTTCGCTCCTTCGATTAAAAAATACAGGCTTGTGCTTGGCGAGGTTATGATCGCTTCGTTTTTCACCCAGGTCATGACTCTTGTCAATCCCTTGCTTTTCATGATCATCATCGACCAGGTCATCGTCAGGAACAGTTATTCCACCCTGCATGTGCTCGGCCTGTTCATGGTCATCATCGCCATACTGCAGGCGGTTTTGAACAGTCTCAGAACCTATCTTTTCGTCGATACGACCAATCGGATCGATGTCGCTCTCGGAGCGGAGGTCATCGACCATCTTCTTCGTCTTCCTCTGCGGTTTTTTGAGAAAAGACCTGTCGGTGAATTGAGTTCGCGTATCGGAGAACTGGAAAGGATCAGGCAGTTCCTGACCGGTACAGCTCTCGGCGTTGTGCTCGATGCGGTCTTTTCGGTAGTCTATGTCATCGTTCTTTTCGCTTTCAGCTGGAAACTGGCCCTGATGTCTCTATCCGTGGTTCCCCTGATCGGACTGGTAACGTTTCTCATGTCTCCGGTCATAAGAACACAGCTCAGGGAAAAAGCCGTTCGTCATGGAATAACCAACGCATATCTCATCGAGGTGCTTTCAGGAATACAGACCGTGAAGTCCCAGAATATCGAGTTGCGTGCCCGCTGGAACTGGCAGGATAAATATGCCGCATATGTCAGGCAGGGATTCAAGCCTGTTGTCACCGGTACACTTGCCAACTCCACCAACTCCTTCCTCAGCCAGGCTTCCGGACTTATCGTCATCTGGGCTGGTGCATACCTTGTACTCAACCATGAAATGACCCTGGGCCAGCTTATCGCGTTCCGTATCATAGCGGGCTACATCACAAGCCCGGTAATGCGTCTGGCACAGCTCTGGCAGAATTTCCAGGAAACCGGCATGTCGCTCGAAAGGCTTTCCGATATTGTCGACTCTCCCCAGGAAGGCGGAAGGGCTCAGCTTTCGCAAATTCCGCTACCGCTTATCAATGGTGAGGTCCACTGTGAGAACGTTTCCTTCCGTTTCCGGGAAAATTCTCCGATGGTGCTGAAAAACGTGAGCATTACCCTTCCGGCAGGGAAGTTTGTCGGCATTGTCGGTGAAAGCGGTTCCGGAAAGAGCACGTTTGCGAAACTTATACAGAGACTTTATACGCTCGAGGAGGGACGGATTTTTATCGACCGCTACGATATCAGCAAGGTGGAAATGAATTCTCTCAGGAGCCAGATCGGTATTGTTCCCCAGGATCCGATGCTTTTCAACGTCTCGGTCAAGGAAAATATTGCACTGACAAATCCTGATGCAAGCGATGAGGATATCATCCGGGCTGCAAAGATTGCCGAAGCGCACGATTTCATTATGGCTCTTCCTACAGGGTACAGTACCCCGGTCGGCGAGAAAGGATCATCGCTTTCCGGAGGACAGCGCCAGAGGATAGCGATCGCACGGACCATCCTGCAGAATCCGGGCATGATCATTCTCGACGAGGCGACAAGCGCTCTCGATCCTGAAACCGAGAGCAGGCTGACATCCAACATGATCCGTGCCTTCAGGGGAAAAACGGTTCTGTTCATTACCCATCGCCTCAATTCCATAAAAGGGGCTTCGATGATCCTCTGTTTCCATGACGGCAGTATTGACGAGTCAGGTACTCATGAAGAACTCATGGCAAAAAGAGGCCGTTATTATTCATTGTTCCAGAAACAATCTTTTTCAATTCCTCTCGGGGAGAGCGGTCAGTGAAGAAAAAAAACTCTGAAAACGCCCTTGTCGGCCAGGGGGAGGTCTTCACCCAGTCCATCGCTGTACAGCGGGCTATCATGTGGGTTCTTGTCCTTGCATTCGCAGGATTCATCGTCTGGGCATCCATTGCCGAAATCGACGTGACGATTCCCGCAATCGGCAAACTCGAACCTACGGGTGAAGTTAAAAACATACAGGCCGCCATCAACGGGGAAGTGAACAGCCTTAATGTCGAGGATGGCCAACGTGTAAAAAAGGGAGATGTTCTGCTCGACCTCGTACCTGTTCTCTCCGTTGGTGAAGAATCCAAGCTGAAATCGCTGAAAATCGCTCTCTCGAACGCACGCCAGCAGCATGCCACCGAATCATCCATGCTTTCCAAACTGCGAGCGCTTCTGAGTTCATCCTCTGTATCGGAATTCGAAGTTGAACAGAAAAAACTCGATGTTCTGAAACTGCAGGCACAGATAAGCGATCTCAGCGAGCAGATCAACAAGCAGGAGTATATGACCAGCCAGGCGACCGGCTACGAATCGATAACCGCTCCCGTTGACGGCATTGTATTCGATCTCAAGGTCAAAAAAGGAACCGTTGTCACTTCAGGACAGGTTATGCTGAAAGTGGTCCCTCTTGAGAACCTTACAGCCCGCGCGTTTATATCGAACCAGGATATCGGGTTCGTCTACGAGAACCTGCCGGTGGATGTAAAACTCGATGCGTTTCCCTTTGCGGAATTCGGTGATATCAAGGGAGTCGTGACATGGGTTGGATCCGATGTGCTTCCACCGGATGACGTTCTCAAATATTACCATTTTCCTATCAAGGTTAGGCTCGACCGTCAGTTTCTTGATGCGGGGGGGAAAAAGATCTATCTTCTTTCCGGTATGTCGGTAACCATGAACATCAAGGTTCGCAAAAGGACGGTCATGAGTATCTTCACCGATCTTTTCACTCAGCAGTTCGATGCGGTGACGCATATAAGGAAATAGCTTTCCGAAAGAACACCGGATGGAGGTATGATTTTGAGACGTACAGTCGGTTTCTGCAGACTGTACGTCTTTTTTTATTCACCCCATTTTTCCAGATAATTCCTGTAGCTTTCCATCCAATGCTCCCTGCCGAAATTTCCTCCGCTCTGATGGGTCAGGGCTATAGGCCAAGTTCCCAGTCTTAAGGATTTTTCACGGGCTGACCTGCAGAAATCCATGTCGTAGAAATGGAAATCGAAACGATCGTCGAACAGGCATCCGGCCGCAGACAGAACGGATTTTTTTGCGGCAATACAAACGCCGTCAAGCAGTTCGCATTCGCACGGAGCCGGCCCATAGTGGGAAACACGGCCGAAAGGCTGTTTGCCGTGAGCAACGGAACCTGACAGGTTCGAGTTCACATCCCAGACTGACGGCATGTCGATGAATGCCCACGCAGGCTGCCGGCTTGCTCTCCGGCGATTGCCAGCCACCCCGACGATATCGAAATGCTGTAATCCGTCTTCGATGCGCTGGTAAAAAAAATAATCGTCGATCCAGACATCATCATGAATGAATACCAGCATGGCATTGTCATCCGAAGCCAGAATCCGTTTATTGTAGACAACCGGCAATCCATCCTGATTCCCGAAGGCGATACACGGCAGAATCCGTTTGTCAAAGGCAAGCCTTTTCAGGGAAATGCCCAGGGCTGAACCTGCCCAGAAATCAATTTCCGGAAGCCTTGTGGCGCAAATTATTTCTATTTTCATTGAAATGTTTGTTAAACACCAGTGATGGCACTATGCAACCGGTCCTAAAGAGCTCTGCCGGGAAAGTATTTCTTCCGGAACCGCGGAAGATGCAGAGCCCATATTCCTCGAATATAAAAGGAGATTTGCTCAAGGCAATTGCGGAGAATTCCTTCTTTATTTTTGGAACAGGGGCAGCAGAGAAAAAACCGGCTGAACACCGAACCCTGCGGTATGCCATATCGGTTCTACTGTATCTGATTGATGCTGCCCATGAGGAGAAGGAAAATATCAACCTCTTTTATTTCAAAACGTTGCATGTTCCTTAGGGGTATTGAAAACCATATATTGAAGAAGTTGTCGGGATGGAAACACTAACCTGATGTACAAAACTATGGACAGATCGATTATTTCTGCTTGTGGTGCGTTGATATCCTGCTTTTTCCTGCTTTTTTCCGCAGGCTGCGGGGATAACGGAAAATCCGACGGTTATGGAAACTTCGAGTCAACCGAAATTATCGTTTCTTCAGAAACGACCGGCAAGCTGCTTCAGTTTTCTGTTCAGGAAGGTGATCGTCTCGCCAAAGGCTTTCCTGTCGCGCAGGTCGATACCCTTCAGCTTCACCTGACAAAAATCCAGCTTGAAAAAGAAAAAGCGTCACTGCTGAAGAACAGGGGGGAGGTCGCAGCACAGGAAGGCATTTACCGACAGCAGGAAATAAACATTCATCGCGACATCAGTCGTTACCGTCGGCTTGTCGGGGAAGGAGCTGTTGCCGTAAAAGTTCTCGAAGACCTTGAAAATCAGGAAAAAGTAATCCTCAGGCAGCAAGAAGCCATTGCGGCAAAAAATCCCGGAATCAGGGAACAGGCGGGATCGATGGATGCACGCATTGCCCTCGCTGCTGACCAGATTACGAAATCAAGTGTCAGGAACCCTGTCGATGGAACAGTCCTTGCAACCTATATCGAACCGGGGGAAATCACATCGTACGGAAAACCTCTCTACAAAATAGCCGATCTCGGATCGATGTATCTGCGGGCTTATCTCAGCGGCTCGCAACTCACATCCGTTCGCCTCGGTGATGAGGTGGATGTTCTGGTGGACGGTGAAAAGCCAGCATCGAAAAAATACCGTGGAAGAATCACCTGGATCTCGTCGAAGGCCGAGTTCACCCCTAAAATCATACAGACCCGAGAGGATCGGGTCACCATGGTCTATGCGGTTAAGGTTCTTGTGAACAACAACGATGGTTTTCTCAAAATCGGCATGCCGGGTGAGATACGTTTCCTTAAACACTGAACGATCATGAGAGCAGCAGTAAAGGTATCGGCCCTGTCAAAGCGGTTCGGTTCCGTGCAGGCCCTCCGGGGAATCGGGCTTGAAGTCGAAAGGGGAGAACTCTTTGGCTGTATCGGTGCAGACGGTGCGGGAAAAACAACTCTTTTCAGAATTCTCTGTACCCTTCTCATTCCCGATGAAGGCAGAGCGGAAGTACTTGGCTTCGATACCGTTACGGAATATCGTGAGATCCGCAGAAGGATCGGCTATATGCCCGGGCGGTTCTCTCTCTACCAGGATCTGAGCGTAGAGGAAAACCTGCACTTTTTCGCGATGGTCTTCGGTGCCGATGTCGAAGAGAATTATGATGTAATCCGGGACATTTACTCGCATCTCGTACCTTTCCGCAACAGGAAGGCCGGGCAACTTTCCGGCGGAATGAAACAGAAACTGGCACTTTCCTGTGCGCTTGTCCATCGTCCGGACCTTCTTGTGCTCGATGAGCCGACAACAGGAGTCGATGCCGTTTCAAGGAGGGAATTCTGGCAAATATTGCAGCGTCTGAAAGAGCAGGGTATCACCATTCTTGTTTCCACGCCATATATGGATGAAGCATCGCTCTGCGAGCGTATCGCCTTTTTCCAGGACGGCCGTCTGCTCGGCCTCGACAAACCATCGGGTTTTACCCGTCTGTTCAGGCGCCCGCTTTTTTCAGTCAAGGCGCAGAACAAGCATCGCCTGATGACGGAACTGCGAAAATTTCCCCATGCCGTCTCCGTCCACGCATTCGGCGGAACGGTACATTATTCCGAAAGCCGTCCGGATTCCGATCCTTCTGAAATCCAGGCAAAACTCGTTTCAATGGGGGTAACCGATGTTGCAGTTGAACGCATTGAACCCTGTATAGAGGATACTTTCATGATGCTGATCGAAAACAATGTCTGAAATGTCCATCGCGATGATCCGTACCGAACACCTCACCAGGAAGTTCGGTGATTTTACGGCTGTCGACGCCATTACTTTCAGTGTTGAAAAAGGTGAAATATTCGGATTTCTCGGGGCTAATGGTGCAGGAAAAACCACTGCGATAAGAATGCTTACCGGATTGCTGGCGCCGACATCCGGCTCTGCTACCGTTGCCGGTTTCGATCTCTCTACCCGGCCGGAAAAGATTAAACAGCATATCGGGTATATGAGCCAACGGTTTTCCCTCTACGAAGATCTTACTCCCCGGGAAAACATCCGCTTCTGGGGCGGGATTTACGGGCTTGAAAAAAGTGTCGTGAAAGAGAAAGGAGAGCAGTTGCTTGCATCCCTCGACCTTATCGATGTCGCGGATTCAAGGCTTTCATCGCTGCCGCTCGGATGGAAGCAGAAGCTGGCATTTTCCGTCGCTCTCATGCATGAACCTTCCGTGATTTTTCTCGACGAACCGACAGGAGGAGTAGATCCGGTAACCCGGCGTCGTTTCTGGGAAATGATCTACGAAACAGCAGATAAAGGGGTTACCGTATTCGTGACAACCCATTACATGGACGAGGCGGAATACTGCGATACGGTTTCAATCATGGTTGACGGTCGAATGGCGGCAATAGGTACACCTGACAACCTGAAAAACCAGTTCGGAGTACCGAGCATCGAGGACCTTTTTGTCAGGCTTGCGAGGCCGTCATGATGAAAAACGGCGATATGAAACGATTCCTCGGATTTGTGCGCAAAGAGTTCTATCACATTTTCAGGGACAGAAGGACACTGGTTATCCTTTTCGGCATGCCGGTGATTCAGCTCCTGCTTTTCGGTTTCGTCATCCGTAACGAAATCAGTGAAGTGAAGCTCGGAATCTGTGACTTTTCACATGATACCGAGACTCGTCGAATTGTCGACAAGCTTTGTTCGGGCGGCATCTTCAAAACAACGATGAACCTGACCTCTCCGAATGAGATCGGACAGGCATTCGCTTCCGGTAAACTTCAGGAAGCCATCGTTTTCGAGCCGGATTTCGCCTCCAGGCTGGAAGGAGAAGGAAAAGGAGAGCTGCAGGTAATCACCGACGGGTCGGATCCAAATGTTTCCCGAATCATCAACGGCTATACGGCGTCCGTGATCCGTGATTATCTTTCAGAAAGAAAAGGGGATAGCGGTGTAGCCGGTGTCGTTCCTGTCCCGATGATGATGTTCAACCCTTCCCTGAAAAGCGTATACCTCTTTGTTCCGGGACTGATGGCTCTTATTCTCATGCTCGTTTCCGCCCTCATGACATCGATCAGTATCGCGAGGGAGAAGGAAAACGGTACTATGGAAATTCTTCTTGTCTCGTCCCTCAGGCCATTCCAGATCATTATCGGCAAAGTGGTGCCTTATATGCTTCTCGCTTTCATCAATGCCCTGACCGTTCTCGCTCTCGCTTTCGTCGTTTTCGGGGTCCCGTGCCGCGGAAGCCTTACCCTCCTCATCCTCGAATCGCTGCTCTTCATCATCACTGCGCTTTCGCTCGGTATTCTCATATCGACCATAACCTCCTCACAGCAGGCAGCCATGATGATCTCGCTTGGCGGGCTTCTCCTGCCGACCATTCTGCTTTCGGGCTTTATTTTCCCCATATCGAGCATGCCGTTGCCGCTTCAGGTCATCAGCAACGTCATCCCTGCCAGATGGTACCTTGTCATCGTGAGGGCAATCATGCTCAAGGGTGCGGATTTCAGCAGCCTCTGGCAGGAAACACTGGTTCTTCTGGTCATGACCTGCGTTTTTATCGCTGCAAGTATCAGAAAATTCAGCGTCAGACTTCAATAAGAACCTTCGGGAAAGATGAAAAGATCGTTAAGCGTCATCATGGTCATTCTGCAGAAGGAGTTCCTCCAGATCTTCAGAAACAGGGGAATGCTGCCGATCATTTTCATCATGCCTTTCGTGCAGTTGCTCATTCTTTCAAACGCGGCAACCTTCGACGTTAAACATGTGCCTCTCCACCTTCAGGATTTCGACCGCTCACCCCTCTCCCGGCTCCTCACGGAGCATTTCACGGGATCCGGTTATTTCATGCTCAAAGGGCAGTCATTCGCAGCCGGCAGAGCAACGGACGAGCTGATGCGACGCAGGGCCGATATCGTACTTGTCATTCCGGAAGGATTCGAACGCACTCTCGTGACGGCAGGCAGTGCACCGGTACAACTTGTGATCAATGCGGAAGACGGGTTTTCTGCCGGTGTGATCCAGGGGTATGCAGCCGACATCGTGCTCGATTTCCAGAAGGAGCTCAGATCAACCCGGCCTTCCGGGAGCGCTGGTATTCCTGAAATAAAAGTGCTCCCTATTTCCTGGTACAATCCCGAACTCGAGTATTCACATTACATGGTTCCCGGGATTCTTGTGATTCTTGTCACCATGATAGGGCTCTTTCTTTCAGGCATGAACGTCGTGAGGGAAAAGGAAAATGGCACAGTCGAACAGATAAACGTATCCCCCGTAAAAGGTTACGAATTCATCGCAGGCAAACTGATCCCGTTCTGGATCATCGGCATCGGGGAACTTACGCTTGGTCTTGCTATAGCCCGCATTGTCTTCATGGTACCTATGCTGGGCAGCTACTCATTGGTATATCTTGTCGCATCGCTGTATCTTTTTCTTGTGCTCGGTATGGGTCTCCTCATTTCGACAATCACGGAAACACAGCAACAGGCGATGTTCGTGGCATGGTTCTTCATGGTAATATTCACCCTGATGAGCGGTCTTTTCACACCGGTCGAAAGCATGCCGCACTGGGCACAGGTTATGACCATGTTCAACCCTGTCAGGCATTTTGTCGATATCATGAGGAGGATAATGCTCAAAGGTGCCGGGTTGCATGATATTTCTTTCCAGCTCGGGATTCTTTCACTCTCTTCGGCCGTCATGTTCGCTCTTGCGGTGAATCGTTACAGAAAAGTGAGCAGATGAGATGTGTTTTATATTGATTATACGTATAAATAATCCATATATTTCACGGTAGTCAGGTATGATCCTGACCTATTGTCAACGGTATTTCTGTCTGATTATGCAGGGTAAGCAGTGAAAATCAGCAATCTCCATGCATATGTTATGTGTGTATAATATTTATAATATGTTTACGGTATAATATGTATACTAAACATCACAGGCAAATGGCTCATATAACAGCAATTGCACTGCAGAAGGGCGGGACGGGCAAGAGCACCACGGCACACGCACTGGGTCAGGGGTTGCTGAAGGCCGGGAAAAAAGTTCTTTTTATCGATCTCGATCCGCAGGGAAACCTTTCGACCACCATGCAGGCAACGGAGGGAAAATATTCAGCTTACGATGTGATAACGAACCGGGTATCGGTGAAAAAAGCTGTTCAGCATACAGGGTATGGTGACATAATTCCGGCAAGCCCGCAATTGTCGGGGACTGATCTTGAAGTGACCCAGACCGGAAAAGAGTACCGAATCAGGGAAGCCCTTGCGCAACTTGGTCAACTCTATGATTTCATGGTCATCGATACGCCTCCGGCTCTCGGGACTCTCACCATCAACGCCCTGACGGCAGCATCCGGAGTCATCATACCGGTCCAGGCGGAAACTTACAGTATTCAGGGGATCACCCAGCTTTTCGGCACTATCGATGTCGTAAAGAACTACTGCAATCCCGGCCTCCTGGTGGAGGGGATTCTCCTTACACGCTTCAGCAACAGGGCAATCCTCAGCCGCGATATGGCAGACGTCATTGGAGAAACTGCGCTGAAATTCGGCACGAAACTATACAGGACTGCGATCAGGGAGGGTATTGCGGTCAAGGAAGCACAGGCAGTCAAGATGCCGCTTCTGAGATATGCCCCGGAAAGCAACCCGGCAAAGGACTATGACCAATTCGTTGCGGAATATCTTGAAAACCATTAGAAAGAACATCGGATGCAGAAGAAAAAAAGTTTCAGAAGTGTCGATCATCCGGCAGCAGCCTTCATAAGCAGCAATGAACCAATCAATGAGGGATATACGGGCTCTTCAGAAATAAACAGGTCATTATTGCATGAATCCCGGGAGGAATACAATACATCCGGTAATCGCCCGAAGGGTGCGTCAGGAAGAAAAGAAAACGAGACAAAGAGCAAAAGACTCAATCTTCTTATCAGGCCAAGTCTCATGAACGATTTCATGAAAGTGGCCTATATGCGCCGCACGAGCATCAATGATCTGATCAACAGGCTGGTTGACGATTGCGTTACGAAGGATGCTTCGCTGATCGATGAGTACGACAGGCTTTTCAGGGACAAACCGCAGAGCTGAAGAAAACACAAATAAAAACAACTTCATCGGGATGCATGCGCAAATCCGTGTACCCTGTCATCATTACTTTACATAATATATATTATACAACAAAATAGCCCTGAACAAAAAAAGAGCGGGGAGAATGCCTTCCCGCTCTTTTTTTGTTCTTACTTCTTTTCCGGTACCGGACGTTCCTCCTTCACCGCGTAGTTTATCAGGTAATCGTAGAGCCTGATAAGCCTTGCGTTCTGGTTGTTCTGGTCGATCCAGTGTCCGATCATGCCGATAGTGCGAGCCAGGACAAAGAAACCGTTCAGTGAGTATTCCGGGAAATCGAGATCGACGAGAATACAGCCGATGGTACCGTCGACATTGAGGATAAGGTTATCCTTTTTGGCGGTGGTGATCTTTTCTACTTCAAGAGCATAATCGAGGCATGGGGTATGAAGCGATGTATGGTTTTTGACGTATTCTACCAGGT
Organism: Chlorobiaceae bacterium; assembly: GCA_013335405.1. GTDB lineage: Bacteria > Bacteroidota > Chlorobiia > Chlorobiales > Chlorobiaceae > Chlorobium. Next base: position 22,285 of record JAAXVR010000027.1, on the reverse strand, counting down.
ACTTGACCCTCTTGTCGGGATTTTTAACGCTCTTGACTCTGTGGCCTATACCTGGTACCGGGCCGACATTCTGCTTCATCCATGAAAGGAACCCGGCGATGTCGTTCGGATATTCCTTGACGCCGAATTTGAAGTACTTGCCTGCATTGGTAACCGCACCGCCAAACCTTGGACCGATCATGGTCATACCTGCAGAAACGGCCTGTGGCAGGTCGATACCCGCACAGGCACCGATAATGGCGCCGAAAGCACCGGAAACGGCAGGACCGTGATCAGCGGAGATCATGATGATTCGTTTGATGATCTCGGACTCTTCCCTTGTCGGCAGCTTCTTGTTCCAGAGCAGGCCAATGACATCCTCGATGCCGTACCCTTCCTCGCAGAGCTCTGAAGCGGCATATCCGACATAGCGAGGTTCTTCGCCGCGGTCGTCGGAAATGGTCGTACGGATGAGCGGTTCGACAATGACCTCTCCCTGCTTCATGACTTCCTGTACGCTTGGCGGCAGTGTCGGAAGCAGTTTTTCGTCTATTTCAGCCTCGGGCTTGATGACGCCTGTCGAAATGAGTTCCTGGTAGACCTGCTTGATTGCCTTGCTCAACCCGCCGAAAGTGTCAGGAACGATCGCCCCCGCTTCACGAAGGGCATTGATTTTCGAGCGGGCGGAACCAAGGCCTTTCTTGCCTTCCTTGGCGCCGGCATGACCGAATTTCATACCCTGTGGAAGCACTTCCTGGCAGGTTCCGCCGATTGCAGCAATCACCCTGATCCTGCGCTTTTGCTCTTTCAGCCACTCCGCAGCCTCTTCTTCCAGTGTTCCCCCGACTTCGCCCACAATGACGACAGCTTTTGTTTCAGGATCATTTTCGAACATCTGAAGGTACGTGACGAAATCGGTACCGGGATAGGCATCGCCGCCGATTGCCACTGCGGATGTGATCCCGTCGCCGTTCTGTGCGCAGAGCCACATGGTTTCGTTCGAAAGACCTCCTGATTTGGTAATGACGCCGAACGATCCTGAACGGTAGAGGTTGCAGAGTTTCAGGTTTTTGTATTCGCCGCCGATAACGCCAAGGCGGCACTCCCCTGCAGACATGATGCCGATAGAGGACGGTCCGTTGAATAACTTGCCGTTCTGTTGTGCTATCTTGCAGAGGCGTTTTGCATCCTTTTCAGGGACGCCTTCGGTAATCATCGAAACAAGTTTGATCCCTTTCGTTTCAAGGGCTTCCTTTGCCGACTGGTAAGCTCTCGATGCACCGATATAAATCAATGCTGTGTTGATCTGCGGGTTTTCCTCGATCGCTTTGTCGAGTGAAGCGTAAACATGGACGTTGTTCAGTTCTCCACCGCGATAAATTTCCTTCTGCTGTCCTTCTTCAGGGGGATACACAAAGGCCTGTACGGTCAGCGGCTTATTGATGAGAAAGTCGAACTGGGCCATCCGTCTTGCCGCATTCAAACCGGCAGCACCTCCAATGATGACCGCTCGTGTTTCTTTATTTGCTAGAATGCTCACGATTATTTCGGTTTAAAAAGTTTGGTAATATCTCTGTTGGATTATGAAGCAATGAGGCTTTTTATGCATTCATTGCAAGGTCGACAATGTCTGTCATCGGCATGCTGCGGTCATAGACATGGATATCGAAACCTTCTTCCTGAAGCTTTTTCATCATGGCGAGGCCCTGTGCTTCGTTAGGTCCTCCACGTCTTACCCAGATTTTCACGTTTTCGAGGTATCCTCTGGATTTGCTTTCGCGGAATCCATTGATAATACCGTTGAACGTCGCTTTCACGTCGGTGAAATTGGCTATGGCGCCGCCGACAATGATGTGCCTGATATTGGGCAGCATGCAGATCGTTTCTGTGAGCGCTTCGACAGCCCAGTCGGGAGGATCACCCGAGTATTCGGCATAGTTGGCGATCGTACCGCCCCTTGCCACGACAGCGTCCGAGTAGAAGACAGACGCTCCGCCGCCTGCGGTAAGAAGAGCGACATCGCCTCCGGGCACTTCCACAAACTTTACGGACCCTTTGATTCGGGCATCGATATCCATGATCTGCTGCTCCGCTTCTGTGTAGGAACGGCCTATTTCGGAGACGGGTTTGAAGTCCCAGTCTGCATGACGGAAACGGGCATCCCAATCGATATTCATAACGGCATCGAGTGCAGCGAAGCGCATGTCGCTTTTCCTGATGACGAGCGGATTGATCTCGATGGACTGAGCATCTTCGTTATCGAAGCAGAGTATGAGCCTGGATGCGATTTTGCCGACACGTTCGGCGATTTCAGGGGTAAATCCCGCTTCAAGAGCCAGATCGGTAAGCCGTTCGATGGTCGGGTTTTCATCGATAGGGATAAACATGCGTTTGACACTATCCCAGTTGTCTTCGATATCGACGCCGCCTTTGTTCGAAAAGAGGATCTCGGCACCGTCACGGTTACCGGCTATGGATACATAATATTCCTCGTCGTGATCAAGCATCTCCGCAACAATGACCTGACGCACGACAGAGGTGCCGATGGTGTGTCCGATCATCTCTTTTGCGGCTGCGAGCGCTCCTTCGAGGTTGAGCCCGAGCTTGACGAGGCCGAGCTTGTATCTGCCGCCGATAGCCTCATGGGCCTTGACGACAAGTTTTGATTCTCTCAGCCATTTATTAGCTTCACCAAGCTGTTCGAGGCGGTTCGGGTCCATGATGACAACATAATTAGGCACAGGAATGCCCCATTTGTTGAATAACTTCATGGCAGGCCCTTCAAGTATCTTTGCCATACTCTATACGGGTTATTATGTTAATGGGTATAAGAAAAGAAAGACGCAAATGGAAAGACGCGCAAAGAATCAAGTTAGCTATATTTTTATTTAATCCAATAGTCCTATCTTGTTTGACAGTCGAAAAAAACGAAAAAACATCCATTTATGAATAATTTTCTGCTCTGGTGGCAGAACCTGCCCTCCCAGATGAACCCTGTAATATTTTTTATAGGAAATTTCCCGGTGCGCTGGTACGGCATGATGTATATCATCGCTTTCACTGTAGTATATCTTCTGTCACGTTACCGACTGAGAACGGAAAAACTTTCTTTCGATAATGTTTATGTTTCTGATGCATTGACCTGGGCGATGGCAGGGGTCGTTCTTGGCGGAAGGATCGGCTATATAGTGTTTTACGGGATGCAGGACTTTCTGCTGGATCCCGTCGGCACGCTTCTTCCCTGGATTTCTTCTGCCGGCGGCTGCAGGCTTGCCGGTATTACAGGAATGTCCTATCACGGGGGAATATTAGGAACGGTGATTGCGCTCTGGGCTTATGCACGTTCCCGGAAAAAGGGTTTTTTCGAGACATTCGATCTCTTCATTCCGGCGGTTCCTCTCGGCTATACGTTCGGACGTCTCGGCAATTTCATCAACGGAGAGCTTTACGGGAGGGTTACTGCATCTTTTGCAGGAATGTATTTTCCCATGGCACCAACCCATGAGCTTCGACATCCGTCACAACTCTATGAAGCATTATTCGAGGGAGTTGTCCTCTTTCTGCTCTTGTGGTTGTTGAGAAAAAAATCCCCTTTTGCGGGATTTCTTTCAGCGATCTATCTTTTCCTGTATGGTTTTTTCCGATTTTTCATCGAGTATTTCAGGGAACCGGACCCTCAGTTGGGTTTTGTACTTCTTGATTTCTCCATGGGACAGGTACTTTGTTTCATCATGATGATTGCGGGTATTGCTGTTTTTTTATTTTCGAGGCAGCTCTCCTCTCGAACAAACGCCAGGTGATTTCCTGTTATCTGAATTTCACCATGAGAAAAGCCCCGAATCGCAAGCGGGGCTTTTCTCATGGTGAAATTACAAAGAAAGAATCTCCATCTTCACAGACTTGCCATAGCCGAACGACCGTTCGAAATCTGATAAACATTCTGAGCATTCTGGCTCCGCGAAATGATGTTGATACGGAACGATTCAGGGAGCTTCACAGGAATAAGAAGGGCATCAAAATTATACAGGCCATCCCTGCCGCCGGGAGATGCGATTGATGGAAGTCCACGCCTGCGGTACAATTCTTTTCCGGAATCATCGGTGACAACGTAGACCCACGATTCCGTTTCGACGATATTTGTCTTTCTGGTCTCGAAATTGATTGTCACGATCCCCCCTTTCGGAACAGAAGAAATACGTGCTGCCTTGACCGCCTGTGACTCCCCCTCTACGTCAGCCTGGAATGCCTCATCATAGCAGGCTTTTTCGTAGGGAGTATAAACAAAGCTTTTAATGTGTCCTCCAGAAGGAAGGTTCTGCTCGATAATGCGCACTGTTGGTGTCGCAGATACATTCACAGTAATGAAACTGATCGCCGAGAATATCATCAGCATGAAAAATGTGAATGACAAGCCGGCAGTTATTTTCTGCCTGTTTTCAGATATTTGTTTCATTGTCGTAGATTTAAATTCTTTTAAAACATAGTTCTGCGAATAATCAGCCGCACAAATGCCAGGCATGTAACCGGCAATGATAGCCGCCTCCACGACTTTACAAATGAAATTGAGGGGAAAATGCCCGGAAATCTTTCCGGGGAAAAGAGAATGGGCTGTAAATAAAAGGTTTGTCCGGGTACAGGAATCTCTCAAAGCCTCAATTTGGCAAAGCTTTGTGTATGAAAGGAAACGTGCAGAACAGAAAGGCTGCACCTTATACAAGTATGTATATAAAAATTTCATATCCAAGAGACTGAATGGGGTTCAGTTGGGAGCCTCTTATAGATAATCTTCCACTTTTAAGATAAGAAACTATTTTAAATTCAAGACACAAAATTTCTGACGGTAACTGTGTTATCCGAATGCGATTTAGACTTATTTTCTGCTTATATGTTAATAACAGAACGATTTAGCCTTCATAAAAGCCGCTAAAGCTATATAATATTTTGTGCGGGTTTACCAGGATTTTAATAATTAAGGATTGTTACAATCATACTCAATTTTCATGCTCGAAATGCCCGGATGAAGATAGTTTGTATATTTTACCTATCTGTTTTCAGCATTCCGGTTCACTATTCCAGTTCAACGAAAAAATGGAATCCATGCAGCCACCCGAAGAAAAACTCGGTTCATTCTATCTCGGTGCGGAGTATGATCCTGCCAAAGGTGCCCGTACAGATAAAGCTCTTTATTACGACGCGAGGGACCTCACCACGCATGCCGTTTGTGTAGGGATGACAGGCAGCGGCAAGACCGGTCTCTGTATAGGCCTTCTCGAAGAAGCGGTACTGGACAGGATTCCGGTACTGCTTATTGATCCGAAAGGCGACATGACCAATATGCTCCTTCAGTTTCCCGATCTGAATGCCGAAGATTTCCGGCCATGGATCAACGAGGATGATGCTGAACGAAAAGGAAAAACGGCGGATGAATTTGCCTCTGCTACAGCCGAATTATGGAAAAACGGGCTCGCTGACTGGGGTATGGGACCTGACCGGTTAAGGAAGCTCAAGGAATCTGCCGATTATACCATATATACCCCCGGATCGGAATCCGGAGTACCCCTGAGTATCCTCGGCAGCCTCAAAGCACCTGCAGGGCTGAATTTTGAAGAACATGCCGAGACTGTCCGCGAACGAATCTCCGGAACCGTTACTGCCCTGCTCGGACTCGCGGGTCTCGATGCTGATCCCGTGAGAAGTCGTGAAGCGATACTTCTTTCTGGTATTTTTGAACATTTCTGGAAAGAAGGACATGACCTTGATCTCTCTTCGCTTATCATGTCGGTACAGAAACCCCCGATGCGCCAGATAGGCGTGTTCGATATCGATACCTTTTTCCCGGAGAAGGAGCGTTTCGAGCTCGCCATTTCATTCAACACGATCCTTGCCTCACCTTCATTCCAAAGCTGGCTTTCCGGAGATCCACTGGATATTTCCATGCTGCTGTACACGCCTGAAGGCAAGCCCAGGGTGAGCATCTGTTATCTTGCCCATCTGAGCGACACGGAAAGGATGTTTTTTGTCACCCTCCTGCTTGAAAACCTCCTGACATGGGTGAGGGCCCAGTCAGGAACATCGAGCCTCCGCGCACTGCTTTATTTCGATGAGGTATTCGGCTTTCTTCCCCCTGTTGCCGAGCCGTCATCAAAAAGGCCTCTGCTCACCCTTCTCAAACAGGCACGAGCTTTCGGAGTGGGATGCGTTCTGGTCACCCAGAACCCGGTCGATCTCGATTATAAAGGCCTGACGAACACAGGTACATGGTTTATCGGAAAACTGCAGGCCGAACGCGACAAAATGCGCGTACTCGAAGGATTGAAAAGCGCGATTGCGGAAGCCGGGGGAAGCGGCGATATCGATTACGACAGTCTCATAAGCCAGCTCGGCAACAGGGTTTTTCTGATGCATAACGTCCATGAGGATCGGCCGGTAATTTTCCAGACACGCTGGGCTATGAGCTATCTTTCCGGACCAATGACCAGGCCTCAGATACAGCAGCTCATGAAAGGCCGAAAAAAGAACTTTTCCAAAGAATCATCTCCGCATGCTCATGCATCTGTACCCGCCGACACTGAACCCTTCAGCGGACAACGAGTGAAAGACGTTGAACCCGGGACATCGCAGGTTTCCGGTACACAAGCTCTTCCGACAGGTTTCAGCGAATTACCGCCGGTTCTCGATCCCGGCATGAAACAGGTGTTTCTTCGTGTTTCCGTATTGTCAGACAGAGCAGAGCAGGAACTGGCACGGCAGAAAGGTGTGGCGACCCGTATTTTCGAAACCAGGCTCGTTTATCAGCCATCGGTTCTTGGGGCTGCATCGGTCATGTTTTCAGACCGGAAGCTGCAAGTCAACGAGCAGGAGGATTTCCTGATGGTTTTTCAGTCATTTACCGCCACTCTTTCGAAACCGGACTGGAACGCAGCCGAAAGGCTTTTTACAAACAATAACCATCTTATGAACTCTCCGGAATCTCCTGATAACGGTTGCATAACGATTTTCGCATCTGTACCGGAACAGGCAAACAACCCAAAAAAACTTTCGGAATTCGGAAACGGGCTTGCTGACTGGCTCTACTACAACTCTCGTCGCAAGGTTGCTTTTCATAAGGAACTCGATCTATTCCAGCTTCCGGAAGAAGATGAAAGGGATTTTCGGATACGCCTTCATCAGGCTGCAAGAGAAAAAAGAGATGATGAAATCGATGCACTCGAGAAGAAATTCAAACCACGTATCGACAAGTTGCGGGACCGCGCCGAACGCGAAGAGAGGGAGTTGGCCAGGGACGAAGCCGAGCACCGGAGCCGGAAAACCCGGGAACTCGTCGGCATCGGGGAAACTGTTCTCGGGCTGTTTCTCGGGAGGAAAAGCTCGAGGGCTGTCAGCAGCGCTATCGGTAATAGGCGGATGACGGCAAATGCCCGGGAGGATGTCGAGGAATCGCATGAATCGCTCCTGAACATCAATGAGGAGATCGAGAGGTGCAGCGCCGAAATGAAAGAGTCAGCTGAAGAGATATCGCGGCAATGGGAAAGGCTGGAGGAAGGTACCGGTACCGAAGAGATCGCTCCGAGAAAAAGCGATATCAGCGTCAATTTCGTTGCGCTTGCATGGCTTCCTTTCTGGCGGATATCCTATGCAGGAAATGCCGGTGAAAGTACTTTTATCGTTCCGGCATACGAAACGGGTGCGGCAAAATCCTGAACGGCGATGGACTACCGCTTCGACAGGGAATGCGCTCCGCGGAGGAAAAAATAACCGGTGACTGCTATCAATAATGCGGCGGCGATCCATATTCCTGTTCCGAAGGATGCTCCGCCTTCATACATGCTGTAAGCACCGAAAATGAAAAAGATAATCGAAGCACCGATTTTTATCGATTTTTCCGGCAGTTTCGCATGAAGCATTTTTCCCAGGATGATTGCCAGCCCGTCTGAAAGTACCATCCCCAGTGTCGAGCCAAGCCATACCGGCAGGAACGGTTTCGTCGAAGCAAGCGTGACGGTGGAGAGCATGGTCTTGTCGCCGAGCTCAGCCATGAAAAACGTCGAAAAAACAATCCAGAACGGATGAATCGTTGTTTTGCAGCTTTCCTCCTCATCATCGATCCTGTCTCCTCTCAGGGTCCAGAACCCGAAAGCGACAAAAGCGATCCCGGCCACGAAATTTATCCATTCAAGCGGCAGTCTGCCACCGATGAACCATCCGATACCAGCCGAAAAAACATGTACGGCAAGCGTCGCCCAGAAAATTCCCCACAAGACAACCCCGGTATTGTAACAGGTTGCAAGCGTGAGGGCAACGAGCTGGGTTTTATCGCCAAGTTCGGCAAGAAAAATCATGGCCAGCGAAAGCCAGAATGCATCCATGAAAAAAAGGATATCAATTATTTTTTTCAGATACCGGAACACTATCAAATTCTTCGATGAGTCCGGGGTCCCGATGCTTGAAAAGCATCACAAGTATAGGCGAAGATGTGCGTATAAGCAAAAAAAAACGTCTGCCATGAACCGTAAGTGTTATCATCCCTGACCATACGAATGGCATTTCCTGAATAACCACAATAATCAGCAGCGATGGCGCCCATAACAAGAAAAGCATTGTCTTCCGATCTGCCGGCCTGTACGGAACTTCTCGGCATTCTCTTCAACCAGGAGCGGGAGTTTACCGCCGATCCGAAGAGGCAGACAGAAGGAATATCGCTGGTCCTTGACAATCCTGAAACCGGAATGATTATTGTCTGTGAAATAGAAGGGAAAGTTCAGGGCATGGTTATGCTGCTCTTCACGATCAGCACCTTTCTTGGACAGAAGGTCGCAATTCTCGAAGACTTGATCGTATCGCCGGCATGGAGAAAGAGGGGTATCGGCTCCCTTCTCATCGATTCCGCAATCGAATATGCCATCGATGCGGGTTTCGGCCGTATCACCCTTCTTACTGATACGGATAACGTTGCGGCTCACAGAGTCTATGCATCGAAGGGATTTGTAAAATCAGATATGATTGTATTCAGAAAACAACTCGAATGAACTGAACAAGGCATTCCCGAAAGGAGATCATTTTCAGTTGGTTTTCACGTCAAGCGAACGGCTTGTGGCAATAAGAGCCGCTTTTCTCGCCGGATAGAGGCTTACAGCAATGCAGAGCAAGACGGCCGTAACGCCGACGGTGATAAAATCACCGGCATGCATGCTTACAGGGTATGACGATATAAGAAATGCGTTTTTCGAGGGCAACTGGACGAGACCGTAGAGTTCCTGGAGCCTGCAGATTCCCCATGCGATAACAGAGCCGGCTGCCGTGCCGGCTATGCCGGTCATCCCGCCCTGGATAATGAAAATCGCCATGAACTGCGGTTTTTCCAGCCCGAGGCATCGCAGGTAAAACAACTCGCGTTGTTTATCGATAGCGGTCATGGCCAGGGATCCGGTAAGGCTCAATGCCGCTACCAGAACGATGAGCATCAGCACGCTGAAGCTCACCCATTTTTCAAGCTGCATGACCGTAAAAATGGCTCTGTATTTGTCTTCGAGGGTTCTCACCCTGAAGGTATTCTTCATCGGACTCACGGCCAGCCATGCACGGATTCGCTGTTCAAGCCTGCGATTCGATATTCCCTTTTCCGGCCAGATATCGATACCGGAATACTCCCCTCTTTCGAACAGCAGGATTTTCTGCGCGAACATATCCGAGGTAAGCAGATAACGATCGTCGAACATCCGCTGTACTGAGAAGACCGACGATATGGAGCTTTGCGGGATTTCCAGCGCCGGCAGCAAGTAAGGATCTGAAAGAGATTCAAGGCCGAGCGATATGAGTTCGGGACTGAAAATTTTTACCGGCTTCAGGGGGGAGAGGTTTGTTCTCAAGGCCAATTGCTGCCCGGCAGAAAGAGTCTCGCCCTGAAATAACGGGTCCGATGCCCGGATATCCTTCACGAGCTTCCTGTGGGACTGATCGGTGATGCCTTTGACCATGACCAGTTCGCTTTTGTCCCCGGCAGCCAGAACGGCTTCTCCTTCTGCATAGGGCTCGGCTTCACCGACAACATCCATCGATCGAATCGCGTGAAGCAGAGTATCCGGAAGGAATATTCCTTTTTTCCCGAACGGAACAATCTGGACAGGGCTTTCAATCGTTGTGAAAAGGTCGCGCGCCAGTTTCTGGAAACCGTTCAGCACGCTCATGACGACAAGAAGCGTGGAAACACCCGTGACGATTCCGGCAAGGCTTATCGCGGATATGACATTGATGATCCTGAATCGTTTTCGTGCAAAGCTGAATCGCCTCGCTATCCATAATCCGGTTTTCATGGAATATCGTTTCAGGTTCCGAGAGCGGTTCCCGGTTTCAGGGAAGATGCTATCCTGGCTGGTATGAATGCGAAAAGCAGGGTAAGTGCCATGACGGAACATGAAACAATGGCATAATCTGCCGGGTCGAGCAACAGGGCAACGTATTTTATAAAATAGCTTTTTTCCGGTAGCCTGATGAGGTGGACGCGCTGTTCAAAAAGCGTGAGGAACAGGGCGAGAAGGTTGCCGGCCGCAATACCTGCCAACGAAATCAGGAACGCCTGGGCCATGAAAATCCTGCTGATTTTACCAGGTTCGAGTCCGAGTGCGCACAACATGCCGATCTCTCTTGTTTTTTCCAGGATAAGCACAAGCAGTGTCGATATGATATTGAAAACGGCGACGATCGTTATCGTTACGATCAGGAGCGGCATGATATTTTTCTGGAGCTTGAGCCATTCGAACAGATTGGCATACCTTTCAAAAACAGTGTAGGCATAAAAAGGATATCCGAGTATGTCGGAGAGTCGTTTTACGGTTGCCGGCAGTTTCGTGATATCCTTCACGTCAGCATCGTAACCGCTGATCGCCATGGGGCTGAAACGTTTCTGCAGGGTACCGAGATCACAGAAGACGACTGTTTCGTCAAATCCCTCCTGCAGGCCTGTTTCGTAAATCCCTCTGACGGTACCGATTTCCAGATCGAGCGAAGAGAGAAGGTCAATGATACTCCGATTGCCAGATACGATCCTTGCTCCCTCCGAACTGTTATCCAGGCCCACAAGAAGGACTTTGTTTCCCACTCCGAGTCCGAGGTTGTCGGCAAGTGTTTTGCCTGCAAAAAGAGATATTTCCTTTCCGCCTGTTTCCGCAACCGTTTTTCCGCCTACGAGAAATTTCGAGAGAAATGACGTGCGCTGAAGTTCTCCCATACCTCTCAGGATTACCGGTTTGCTGCGGTAATCCCCATCAGGCATGCGGCTGCGCATAACGAAACTTTTTTCAATAAAAGGATAGGCGTCCCTGACATTCCTGTCGGCTTTTATCTTCGAAATTACGTAACGGCTCTCCTGGAACAGCTGTTCGTCAGGCTGCCGTACCTGGAGATGGGAAGTGAAGCTTATCAGTTTACGTTCGACGCTGTCCGCAAAACCCTTGACGATGGAGAGTGTCAGGATAAGTGCTGCTGTTCCGACCGCGATTCCGATGATGGAGGCAAGAACGATGAACGTGGGTTTGGATGAAGAGCGCTGCCGGAATGCAAAACGCCTGGCAATATACAATTCTGTTTTCATGAGCCTTCAACCGATCTCACGGTTCATGGATGCAAAGGCCACAACGGTATTGCGGCCTGACGATTTGGCGGCATAGAGTGCCCTGTCGGCATTGTTGACAAGAGAATGCCATTCTGAAGCATCATACGGAAACGTTGCGATTCCGGCGCTGACCGTAAGCTGGCCGGCGGGCTGGTCTTCTTCGTTTTCAAAGGGCTCGGCTCCTATGACCCTGCGAAGGCGTTCGGCAATTTCACTTGCAGTCTCCGAATCCGTTTTTGGAAAAAGGAGGGCAAACTCTTCCCCGCCGAACCTTGCGGGGATATCCGAAGTGCGACACTGGGATGCGATAAGGTCAGCCATATGCTTCAATACCAGGTCTCCCGCTATGTGTCCGTTTTTGTCATTGTAAAGCTTGAAATGATCGATATCGATCATTGCCAGCGAAACCTTGCTGCCGGTCAGTTTTGCCCGTTCTATTTCCGTGATGAGATGTTCCTTGAAATGGCGGTAATTGAACAGGTTCGTTTTTTCATCGCGAATATTTATTTCATCGAGTTTTTTGTTTTTTGCCTCGATCTCCGCAAAAAAATCCATGATGGATTCGGTAATCTGGGTTATGTCACTTGACCGCGATGCTTCGGCAAGTTCTTTTTTTATCTCTTCGGCTGTATCGTGTATACTTTCCGGTATGTTACGGTTCAGAAGCTTCATCTGTTCGGCAAGCTGAGCAAGGGGGATGAGGGTCTGCCTGTAATTGAGGTGCAGCTGCCATCCTGCCGTAAGGCTCAGGGCAAGAAGCAGTGCAAGAATAAAAAAAAGAAAATACTGGTTGACAGTGACAAGCCCGGCGGTCGTTTCCGCCGATTTGCTTCTTGCCGTTTCGATCGAGTTCTGCAAAGCCGCCCTGAATGTTTCGAAATTCTCGCCTGTCAAGGGGACAAGGTTTCCCTCCTTGTTCACGATCAGGGGGGGCAGAGGCGCAATGCCGGCTTTTTTCAACTCCAGGGCCAGTTTCCCTTCCATGAATCGCAGCATTGCCGGTTGATGGTTTTCCTTTGCGGTCAATTCCAGGGTGTCTCGTCCGTTTTTTTCGTCAGCCTTCCTGCACAGATCGAACTCATTGAGCTTTCCTCTGAAATCGACGAGGTCAAGGTAGCATTGTTGCATGGCTTCAACTTTTTCAAGCATCTTTGACTGAATAAGAAGAAACCCGGCCGTGCCGGCGATGACAATAAGAAATCCCGCCGTACCCGTAACGATGATGGTCTTTATCGGACTGTTTTTCCTGTTCCTGCCCTGCCCCATGCTTTTATAACGTCCTGTTATTTCAGAATTATTGTCCGTTGAGTAAGCCTGTAAGGCACAAAGGAACTCCTTTCAAACGCTTTCTGTCCTGAACCGCTTATCCAGGAACCGAATCCTGCGGCAAGCGCGTCGCCGGGGTAATATACATAGTAAACCGTTGTGACGAGAGGATAACGGTTTTCAAATATGGCATCGCGCTCCGGTAAGTAGGCAGAGGTATCGGGTCCGTTATCCGAAACGGGAAGTATTTTTATGTTTTTCATCTCAATACCGGCATCGCGAGCGGCATCGAGCGAAGATCTGAAAAGAAGTCCGTAAGCCTGGTCTGCAGAAGCAATGCGTTTCAGCAGTTCGTCGACGTCGCTGCACGACCACGCACGAATATCCTTTTTCTTCCTGCCTGCCATAACGGAAAGAACAGAAACAAGCCGATAATCATCCTTGAGCAGATAGTTTTGTTTCCCTTTTCCGCCGCCGTTGTAATACATCGCAACAATATCTTTCACGGAAAGACCGTCAACGCCGTTTCCTTTTCCTGTGACGCATACAATAGCGTCAAGGGCTACCGGCTCCTTGCGCATCTTCCTTTTCATGGCGCTGAAAAGAGAATCTTCCACCGAGTCGAAATCTCCGCTGATCAGGGCGGCTCTGGCGCTTTTATCGAAAATGCGGCCAAGGGTTTTCACGGGTGCGGTAGGAAGTATTTCTATTTCGGCGTCCGGATAATAATTCCTGAACATCATGGCCTCAATTCCTGCAATTTCTGAAAGCGGGTTGTCAACCGCGAAAACCATCTTTCCGCTTCGTGCGGTTTCCCTTCCGGGGTGCTTGAAACAGCCGGAAAGGAAGAGCAGAATAAAAGCAAAAACCAGCCATCTTGCGTCGTGAAAAGCTTTTATCAAAAATGCATGGTTATTCATTGCGATACGCATTGACATCCGGAGTTGGGCGAAAGATACCTGAGAACAGGGCTAAAATGCAGAAAAAAAAGATGTTGGCAATAAAATCAGATGATATGACAAAAGAGTGAAAAAAAATATACCAATCTTTGAAAATCATCCGGAAAAACGTCATATTTGCGCTTTATTGGATATTTATTCATTGCGCATTGAAGGCGCGAATAAAACTTTTGCTTCGGGGCCGGGCTTCACCGTCCTTCGATCCGATTCATGACGTTTCCGGGGCAAGAAAACAGGGGTAATAACCATCATGGCTGCATTGTTGTCGGAAACGGGCAAAAAGCATACAGCATCCATTATCGGAGCATCGGGATATTCCGGCGCGGAACTGACGAAACTGCTCTGTCACCATCCGGATATCGAGCTTCGGGAGCTTTATGCGTTTTCTCAGACCGGCAGGTCAGTTTCGGAACTTTATCCCGCCTTGGGTATTGAGAAGAGTTATCGGCAGTACAACGGAGAGTGCGACAGCGACATCTATTTTCTCGCACTTCCCCATGGCGAAGCGCTCAGGCTCGTTCCCCCGCTTCTTGCGGCAGGAAAAATGGTCATAGACCTGTCGGGCGATTTCCGAATCAGGAACACTGCCGAGCATGAAAAATACTATAAAAAAGGAAAGGATCCGGATGCCGTTATGACTTACGGGATGCCTGAACTTTTCCGCGACGAAATCATCAGGAGCAAGGCTGTCAGCAATCCCGGATGCTTTGCGACAAGTATCATCCTTGCCGTTGCGCCGTTATTCCTCGGAACGGAACCATCGCTGAAACCTCTGCTGGTCAACTGCACTGCGGTTTCCGGCATATCCGGTGCCGGAAGAAGCAGCAGTACCGAACTTTCTTTTTCGGAAATGAGTGGAAATTTGAGAGCATACAAGGTCGGTTGCCATCAGCATACTCCGGAGATCCTGCAGGCGCTCGGAACCTCCGCCTCCGCCCCTTCGTTTGCATTCATTTTCACTCCGATGATCGGACCCCTGGTGAGAGGAATTTACAGCATTATCAACGTCCAGCTTGAATCTCCCGCCGGAAACGAGTTTATACTGAACCGGTACAAGGAGTTCTACCGGGAAGCTCCGTTCGTCCGTATTCGTCAATCCATGACGGAAATAAGACATGTGGCAAATACGAATTACTGCGACATCACTATCGCCAGCATATCCGATTCCGGTTCGCTCGTCATCGTCAGCGCGATCGACAATCTCCTTAAAGGAGCGGCCGGGCAGGCCGTCCAGAACATGAATATCATGCTCGGCAAAGATGAAACGACCGGACTTCTTTACTAACATCATAAAAATTCACTGTTTTGGAAAGTTTTGAAAAAGGGCTCAAAGTGATCCGAGAGCTTTCCGCTGCCACCTCTTGGCCGAATACGGTTACACCGATGCCCCCGGAAGCGAACGGCGAGGAGGGGTTCTGGCCGGCAGGTTTTTCTTCCGGTGCGGTTGACGCATCAATCCGGTATGGCCGTAATGACCTTATGATCCTTCTCGGCGACGTTCCTGCGAGCACAGCTGCAGTTTTTACAACCAATCTCTGTTGCGCCGCCCCGGTGATCGTTTCAAGGAATCATCTCGAAAAAACGTCAGGCAGGATGCGTGCCGTCGTTTGCAACAGCGGTAACGCAAATGCTGCGACGGGCGAAAAAGGCATGAACGATGCGCGGGCAATGGCCGAGGCCGTCGCATCCGATTTCGGACTGAAACCGGATGAGGTCGTCGTTGCCTCCACAGGTGTTATCGGGCAACTGCTTCCCATGGAAAAGGTCATCGGGGGCATTTCTTCCCTTCCCCTCGTCCTGCAGCGGGAATCATGCCTCGATGCAGCCGGGGCTATCATGACAACCGATACCTTCCCGAAGTTTTTCACGCTCGACGTCGAGCTCTCGGCTGGTAAATGCAGGCTTAGCGGTATTGCAAAAGGCTCAGGTATGATATCGCCCGATATGGCGACAATGCTCGCATTCATGACGACCGATGCGAAAATTTCCTCCGATCTCCTGAAGCGGGCCCTTGAACACGCAAACCGCAACAGTTTCAACGCCATAACCGTTGATGGCGATACAAGCACCAACGACATGGCGTTGGTGATGGCGAGCGGTTTCGGTCTGGAAATACTTCCGGAAAGCGAGGATTTCGTACTTTTCTGCGATGCACTGGAAGCACTTGCGACATTTCTTGCAAAACTTATCGTCATAGACGGCGAAGGAGCGACAAAACTTGTCGGAATTACGGTCGAAGGGGCCGCCAGTCAGAGGGATGCCGAACTTGCGGCAAGAACAATCGCGCAGTCCAGCCTTGTCAAGACCGCGATCCATGGGGAGGATGCCAACTGGGGAAGGATTATCGCCGCTGCCGGACGATCCGGCGCTGTGTTCAACCAGGAAGAACTCGAACTGCATTTCAATGGTCTCTGCATTCTCAAACCTTCTTTCATCGCTGATTTTTCCGAGGAAGAAGCGGCCGCAATCATGTCTGAAAAAGCGTATGACATTACCCTGAGATTGGGAAATGGGCCGGGCAGAGCCACGATTTGGACCTGCGACCTGAGCAAGGAGTATGTTGAAATAAATGGCAGCTACAGGAGCTGATGATATCGTCGAAAACAATTTAAATGCGTTATTCACTCAATGGAACATTTTCCGGGCTGTGACCCGAAGCCGGCAAGGCCAGCCCCTCCGGCAGCTATCGGGCAGGTGCTTATCGAGGCACTCCCCTATATCCGCAAATTCGAGAGCAAAACTTTCGTCATCAAATATGGTGGTTCCGCCATGAAGGAGCATTGTCTCAAGAACACGTTCGCCCAGAACGTGACGCTGCTCCGCAAAGTCGGCATCAAGGTCGTACTGGTGCACGGTGGTGGCGACGCGATTACGAAAACAGCCGAAAAGCTCGGGCTGGCATCACGTTTCGTTCACGGAAAGAGGGTTACAGACGCAGAGATGATCAACGTAGTCCAGATGACACTCGCCGGCAAAGTGAACCAGGACATCGTTCAGCTTATCAGCGAGCATGGCGGGAAAGCCGTCGGGGTGACGGGTCTCGATGCCGACACCATCAGGGCTCTGCCCTCCCCCAACGCCGAGAAGCTTGGACTTGTCGGTGATGTGGAACAAATCAACACCGCCTATATCGATCTTCTCTGCGATGCAGGCCTGATCCCTGTCATAGCGCCAATCGGATTCGATGAGGACGGTAACATCTACAATATCAATGCGGACGATGCCGCAAGCAGTATCGCCATTGCCCTGAAAGCCGAAAAACTGATTTACGTCAGCGATGTTGAAGGTATTCATGTTGGTGAAAGGATCCTCAGGACGATCTGCAAGGCAGAGGCGGCAGATTATATCGAGCAGGGCATCATATCCGGCGGTATGATTCCGAAGGTGATCTCAGCATTCAAAACGCTCGACAGCGGAGTCGGCAAGGTCCATCTCATCGATGGGAAAGCGACTCATTCGCTGCTTCTTGAAATATTCACCCACGATGGTGTCGGAACACAGTTCATCTCGGAAGAGGACTGCGATCACTTTTTAAACAACTGAAAATAATGGAAGACGCAAAAAAAAAGAATACAGCAGGAAAGCGTGATTTTCTTGGCTTTTCGGCACTCGACGCCGCAAAGGTCATCGAGCTGTTCGATTTTTCGCTGTTCGTCAAGAGCAAACGCAAGGAAAACCTTTCGACAGAACCATTCCGACCCCTGCGAGACAAAACGGTGGCGATGATTTTCAGTAAACCCTCGTTACGTACGAGGGTGTCTTTCGAGCTCGGAATACATGAACTTGGAGGGTATGCCATCAATCTTGACGGAAAGTCCATCGGCCTGGGCTCACGAGAAGCGGTAGAGGATATTGCGCGGCTTCTTTCCCGTTATAACGACGCCATTGTTGCCAGGGTTCACGAACACGAGATTATCGAAGGACTTGCAGAACATTCCACCATCCCGGTCATCAATGCGCTCACCGACCTGTCGCATCCCTGCCAGGTGCTTGCCGATGCGTTCACGCTTTATGAAAACAATCTGTGGCATGAAGGGATAAAGGTCGTGTTCATCGGTGACGGCAACAACGTCGCGAATTCGTGGATCGAGCTTGCCGGCCTCCTTCCGATTCATTTCGTGCTCGCCTGCCCTGAAGGGTATACGCCTGATATGGGACTGCTCGAAACTGCAAAAGCAAAGGGAATCAGCCGTATTGAAGTGCTCCATGATCCCGAAGTCGCCGTAAAAGGTGCCGACGTGCTTTATACCGATGTATGGACAAGCATGGGTCAGGAGGATGAAATGGAAGAGCGTCTGCGGATTTTCTCGCCTTTTCAGGTCAACAGCTCACTTCTGGCTCTGTCAAAACCGACCTCAGTGGTCATGCACTGCATGCCGGCTCATCGGGGACAGGAGATAACCGGAGAAGTCATGGACGGACCCCGTTCCATTATCATCGATCAGGCGGAAAATCGCCTGCATGTCCAGAAAGCGCTCCTGGTCAAACTGCTCAACCATGAGGAGTACAGGAAGTTCCATCTGACCCACAGGCTGCTTAATGCCGCGAGGAAAATAAAAGCCTGAGAGGATCGTATCGATGAACAAGAATGCAAGACAGCTCAAGATCAGGGAGATACTCCAGCAGAACAGCGTCGGAAACCAGCATGATCTGCTCACTCTTCTGAGGAGCTCCGGGATGATTGTGGCCCAGGCAACCCTTTCCCGCGACTGCGCTGAACTCGGCATCATCCGGGCCAGAACCGCAGGAGGGTACCGGCTTGTCTTTCCGGATGAACATGCAGGCAGGATCATCAAGGGACTTGTCGGCGTCGAGGTGCTTGCCGTAACCTCCAATGAAACTGCCGTGATCATCAAAACCCTGCCGGGCAGGGCCCATGGAGTCGGATCCTATCTCGACCAGCTCAAAAGCCCGCTCATTCTCGGCACTATCGCCGGTGACGATACCGTTCTTGTCATTCCGGCATCCATCCAGAGTATCGAGGCCGTGATCGCCCATATCCACAAGAACGTTTCCAAGAACTGACAAGGAAGTCTCTTTTTTACACTATGACGTACGGGACAGAAATGGCGGCAATGCAAAATCACCCGCTCCGTCCGGGGAAATTCCCGGTTTTTTTTATCTTTGCTTCAAGATATGCAAGCCTTTGCACAGCCTTTTTCCGGCAACCGGGACGACGGGGCTCCTGCAGCAAGGATTTTTTACATAACAGATAATTCACAAGAACGCATGAGCAAGGAAAAAATAGCACTGGCCTATTCCGGCGGTCTCGACACCTCCGTCATGATCAAATGGCTTAAAGACAAGTATGACGCTGAAATCGTAGCCATTACCGGCAACCTCGGCCAGCAGAAAGAGATCGAAAATCTCGAATCGAAGGCTCTCTCCACCGGCGCATCGAAATTCCGGTTTGTCGACCTCCGCGAGCAGTTTGTCGAAGAGTATATCTGGCGTGCCCTGAAAGCGGGAGCTCTTTACGAGGATGTCTATCCGCTCGCTACCGCGCTCGGACGTCCCCTGCTCGCAAAGGCTCTTGTCGACGCGGCACTCGAAGAAGACTGCACCATGCTTGCACACGGATGCACAGGCAAAGGAAACGACCAGGTCCGTTTCGAAGTCACGTTCGCCTCACTTGCGCCGCACCTGAAGGTGCTCGCTCCGCTTCGTGAATGGGAGTTCACTTCGCGTGAAGCAGAGATCGCCTACGCCCTCGAACACAACATCCCTGTTTCCGCCACGAAGAAAAGCCCTTATTCAATCGACGAGAACATCTGGGGTATAAGCATCGAGTGCGGCGTGCTCGAGGATCCGATGGTATCACCACCCGAAGACGCATACCAGATCACGATTTCTCCCGAAAAAGCCCCGGATGCTCCGACCGTTGTCGAGCTGGAATTCCATGAAGGAATACCTGTTTCGCTCGACGGACAGAAAATGAGCGGTCTCGACCTCATCATCCGTCTGAACGATATCGGTGCAGCAAACGGAGTCGGCAGGCTCGACATGATAGAGAACCGTGTCGTCGGCATAAAATCGCGCGAAATCTACGAAGCCCCGGCAGCAACCATCCTGCATTTTGCCCATCGCGAGCTCGAAAGACTCACGCTGGAGAAAAGTGTCTTCCAGTACAAGAAGAACATCAGCCAGGACTATGCCAACATCATCTACAACGGCACATGGTTTTCCCCGATGCGCAAGGCGCTTGATGCATTCGTCGATGAAACGCAGAAACCTGTCACCGGGCTGCTTCGGCTCAAACTCTACAAGGGAAACGTCACCCTGCTCGGCAGGACCTCGCCCTACTCGCTCTACAACGAGGAGCTGGCCACCTATACCGAAGCCGACACGTTCAATCACAAGGCTGCTGCCGGCTTCATTCATATCTATGGTCTCGGGCTGAAAACCTTCAGCCAGATCCATTCCGGCAGATAACCCGCTTTTTCGCACGGAGACCAACGCGCAGGCACAGAAAGCCTGCGCGTTTCCTGTCCCCCCCTTCCCTGCAGGTCACATTTTCCCCGCTTTTTTATTATCTTCCGGCAGTTTCACTCTTTCAACATTTGAAACCCGTTATGAGCAAAAACAAGGAATTACTCTGGCAGAGCCGTTTTTCGCTTCCTTTCGACCGGGATGCCCTGAAGTTTTCATCTTCGGTCCATGTCGACAGAAAACTGTTCCGGGAAGATATCCGCGGTTCCATTGCACATGTGACGATGCTTGCCGAAGAAAAGATCGTCAGTCGCGAAGAAGCTGATTCGATTGTTGCCGGGCTTCGCGAGATAGAGGTGGAACTTGCCGAAGGCTCTCTCGTGCCCCAGTGGGAAGACGAAGACATCCATACGGTCATTGAAAACAGGCTGAAGGAAAAAATCGGCATTGCTGCGGGAAAACTGCATTCAGGCAGAAGCCGCAACGATCAGGTGGCGACCGATACACGCCTTTACATGCGCGGCAGGATAAATTCCCTGGAAGAAGTTCTTGGCGGCTTGATGAAGGTTCTTCTCGAAAAGGCGGAAACCTACCGGGAAACCATAATATTCGGCTATACACACCTTCAGAGGGCTCAGCCGATTTCCGCAGGCCACTACTACCTTGCGTATTTCAATATGTTCGATCGGGACAGAGGGAGACTGCGTGACCTCATGAAACGGGTTGACATTTCTCCGCTCGGAGCAGCCGCATTTGCGGGAAGCACGCTTCCGCTCAATCCTTCAAGAACAGCTGAGCTCCTCGGGTTCGGGGCAATTTTCCCGAACAGCATCGATGCGGTCAGCGACAGGGATATCATCATCGAATTCATATCGGCATGCGCGACAATAATGATGCACCTTTCGCGTTTTTCAGAAGACGTGATCCTCTGGAGCTCCTACGAGTTCGGTTATCTTGAAATAAGCGATGCTTTCGCGACAGGCTCTTCCCTCATGCCTCAGAAAAAGAATGCAGACATCGCCGAACTTGTCCGCGGCAAAACAGGCAGGGTCTACGGAAACCTCATGACGATCCTGACGATCATGAAAGGACTTCCTCTTTCCTATAACAGGGATATGCAGGAAGACAAGCCCCCGCTTTTTGACAGTGCCGAAACAACGATTGACTGCGTCAAGATTTTCGCGAAAATGCTCGAAAATACGGCGCTGAAGGAAGATCGCCTCGCAAAGCTGACCGCGGAGGATCTGAGCCTGGCCACGGAAATAGCGGAATATCTTGTCCGCAGGCATGTGCCGTTCAGGGACGCACACCGCATAACCGGTAAAATCGTTACCTGGAGCATAACGAATGCCATCACGCTGCCGAATATTCCTCTCGAGAAATTCAGGGAGTTTTCGGAAGCGATCGAGGGTGACATCTACGATTCCCTCAAACCAGATGCCAGCGTCAATTCGAAAAAAACCCATGGAAGCTGTTCGTTCAGGTCGGTGGCGGCGCAGATAGCAGAAGCCGGGAAAGCGCTGTAACGGGGCTGCCCCGGTTTTGCTTCCGAGACAGCCGTACGGTCTTTTCAGGGCCTTATGCTCTGATGCTGAGCTGAACTGACAATCGCAAGATCGGATACGATTGAGGTTGCTTCGTTCAGGATGACGTCCTTGCTGGAATCCTTTTTCTGATCAGGTTCCCGAACCCACTGCTTCTCTATCTGTTTGATGGATTCCGATTCCGATTTGAAAGAGGACTCCTGCAGCGAAACGGTTTTCTTTCTGCGAATCTGGTCAAGAAGGCCAAGATCGCGCAGGTAGGACTGGTAAAGCGGATTCCCTGCGGAATGTACGGCGGATTTTTTCTGCAGTTCCGCGATCAGCGCGGGACTGACTTCCCCTGTCGGCTTGAAAAATGAAGGACTTACCGTTGTCCAGGGGAGACTGCTGGCATAGGTGTCCTCGCCTATGGTCGTCGTGTCGATCATCGACGGCATCGCTATATCGGGAACCACTCCCTTGTGCTGCGTGCTGCCGCCCGATACGCGGTAAAATTTCGC
>JAAXVR010000026.1 GCA_013335405.1 Chlorobiaceae bacterium | reverse complement strand
GCGAAATTTTACCGCGTATCGGGCGGCAGCACGCAGCACAAGGGAGTGGTTCCCGATATAGCGATGCCGTCGATGATCGACACGACGACCATAGGCGAGGACACCTATGCCAGCAGTCTCCCCTGGAACAGTATTTCACGTTCTTTTTTCCAGCCTCTCGGAAATGTCACCACCGATGATCTTGCCGTTCTCCGGCTGAAATTCAGGGAGAGGGTGGCAAAAAACCGCCAGTATCAATCCTATTTACATGATCTGGGCGTTCTTGACCGGGTTCGCAGGAAAAAGGCCGTATCGCTCCAGGAACAGGCATTCAGGGAAGAAACGGAAACAGTCAGGCACATTGAAAAACAGTGGATGCACGAAGCTGACTCAACGAAGAATACCGGCAGGGATGTCATCCTGAACCAGTCAGCCGCTGTCGTTTCAGATCTTTCGAACATAAAGACGATACATAGCCAGACGATTATCAGGACACTTCCGCCACTCAATTGAACCATCGGCAGCCACAGCCGTTCAGTTGCCGCCGATCCGGCCTCGTATCCTGTCGAAGTCGGTTCAACGGTTCGCCCGATGGTGATCGGATTGTTATGACCGTTCATGTGTCATTATTTTTCAATTGTATTTGCAATCCGTGTAATCCGGTGTTTGACATCGGCAGGTAATTCAGGGAGGGTCTGAAGTGAGACACCGATCCGGTACCGTGAGCAGGAGTTTGAACCCATGAACGGGTGTCAGAACAAACAGGGAGAGGAAGGTGTTATGATCAGTAATGGAACAGGAAATCTACCCGTTCATGATCCGGGAGGGTTTCGAAGAGTCAATTGATGTATAAAAACACCGGCGATTATGAGTATTGAGCCTTGCAAGCGTGAAGAGCGCTGTCTCGAAGAGTGCCACCATCCCGATGTCGTCGAGCATATACGCAAACAGATGCCGGGGGAAGAGCTTCTCGGAGGACTGTCGCAGTTGTTCAAAGTACTGGGGGACCATACGCGTATAAGGATTCTCAGTGCGCTTTATCATTCGGAGCTCTGTGTATGTGATCTGACCTCGATTCTCGCAATGAACCAGTCGGCTGTTTCTCACCAGTTGCGGGTACTCAGGGACGCAAAAATCGTGAAATCGAGGAAGAAAGGCAAGAATGTGCTTTACAGTCTGGATGACGCCCATGTTTCCGGGCTGATTACCATGGGCTCGGAACATGTCCTTGAATAATCTTTTTTTTGTCAAAACATATGAATATATTCTCATATGAATAGTAATAATTATATCGAGTTTTGTTTATGAATGAAATCATGTCATTGGTATACCGTATCATCGGCGAATCGTGGACCGTTCTCCTGGATTCCGCTCCGTATGTTTTGCTTGGATTTTTCATTTCCGGCCTGCTCAAGGCTTTTGTCCCTGACAATTTTGTTGCGAAACATTTAAGCGGAAAGGGGATGGGGGGGATTTTCAAAGCTTCCCTGATCGGTATTCCCATACCGCTCTGCAGCTGCGGCGTGCTTCCTGCCGCAGCGGGGCTGAAAAAACAGGGGGCAGGGAAAGGCCCGATATCATCATTTCTTATTTCAACGCCTGAAACCGGTATCGATTCCATAACGGTATCCTATGCGCTGCTTGATCCGCTTATGACCGTGCTCAGGCCAATCGCCGCGTTATTTACAGCTATAGCGACAGGTATTGCCGTCTCGTTCACTGAAAAAGGGGAGCAGCATACCGGTTCGGTAACCCTGAATGGATCGTCGCCGCATGAAACAGGAGCTTCCGCATGCTGCACCGGAAGCAAAGCCGGGAATGAAAAAAGGATGATCTCTGCAAAATTCAGTGAAGGAATGGCTTACGCGTTCGGCGAACTGTTCAGGGATGTAGCCGGATGGCTTCTGGTGGGGATCCTCATATCAGGGATGATCGCCGTGTTCGTTTCAGCTGAAATGGTGGCCCGGTTTTTTTCGAACGAATTTTTTTCCATGTTGCTGATGGTTCTTATTTCGGTTCCCATGTATGTCTGTGCCACGGCATCAACTCCAATCGTCGCGGCTCTCGCATTGAAAGGGATTTCTCCCGGAGCAGCCCTTGTCTTTCTTCTTGCAGGTCCGGCCACCAATGCCGCGTCTATTCCTGTGATTTCAAGGATAATCGGCAGGAAAGCGACCGTGGTATATCTTGTTTCAATCATTGTTCTCTCGGTTCTTGCAGGGATTTTCGCCAATGAGCTCTACGGCTTTCTCGGCCTCGATACCGGGAACTGGGTGCGACGTGTTTCGCACGAGGAAGGCGGGGTCATTCCGGTAGTATCGGCCTGTATTCTTCTCCTGCTTGCCGTGAAAGCATTTTTACCTGCAAAACGCACTTGTGCCACAAGGGAGGAGGGTTGTTGCGGGGAAGCTCATGACGTTGCCCGGGATACCCACGGCGTTTCGCAAACGCATTGCGGTTGCGGCAAACAGTGAAAGCGGGGAAATGCTTTTCAGAGTTTTTTTCTCCTGAGGCGGAGTGAATTGCTGACAACCGAAACACTGCTCCCGGCCATCGCTATTCCGGAAAAAACAGGGTTGAGGAATATTCCCCACAAGGGATACAACGCTCCGGCGGCAAGGGGTATGCCGATAATGTTATAGATGAATGCCCAGAAAAGGTTCTGCCGGATAACATTCATGGTGGCCCGTGAAAGCGTTATCGCCTGCGCGATTTTCCGGATATCCCCCCCGAGCAGGGTCATCCCCGCCGATTCGATGGCGATGTCGGTTCCGGTCGCCATGGCGATGCCGACATCGGCAAGAGCCAGGGCCGGAGCGTCATTGATACCGTCTCCCGCCATGGCGACTTTCCGTTGTCCGGCCTGGATCTCCCTGATTTTTTCCGCTTTCTGACGCGGCATTACTTCAGCGTATATTTCGTCGATACCGGCCTGGCTGCCGATGTACCCTGCCGCGGCACGGTTGTCTCCTGTCAGCATGATGACCTTCAGTCCGAGTCTGTGCAAGGCTGCAACGGATTCTGCCGCTTCAGGCTTGATGTTGTCGCTCAGCGCGATGAGTCCTTTCGGTATCCCGTTTTCCTCCACCATTACGACGGTTTTTCCCTGAAGCTGCAGCCTGCTGACATCCTGCATTTTTTTTTCGTGTTCAGACGGTTTGCGAACGGCGACAGCCACGCCGGACAGGGTGCCATTGACGCCGATTCCTTCCAGCGCTTCGAAGGATGAGGGTACTTCCATGACGATGTTTCTTCGTTCCGCTTCCTCCACGATGGCCCTTGCAAGCGGATGTTCCGAGCGGTTCTCCAGACCGGCCGCAAGCTCAAGCAATCTGTTTTCAGAGGTTGTGGCGTCCATGGGCAGGATGTCAGAAACCCTGGGAGCGCCGGTTGTTATGGTGCCGGTTTTGTCGAGCACTACCGTGTCGATCGTACTGAGTTTTTCCAGGCTTTCGGCGTTACGTATGAGGATGCCGTATTCAGCGCCTTTGCCGACTCCCACGATGATGGCTGTGGGAGTGGCAAGCCCGAGTGCGCATGGACAGGCGATCACGAGAATGCCTACCAGGCCCATGATACCGAATGAAAGGGCCTGGGAGAAGCCGATGAGGTAAGAGCCGAGGGTCAGCCAGGTAATGAAGCAGAGTGCCGCGATGACCAGCACTGCAGGGACAAAGACACCCGCCACCCTGTCAGCGATATTCTGGATCGGTGCTTTGGATCCCTGGGCATCCTCGACCATGCTGATGATCCTGGCGAGCAGAGTCTCTTTTCCGATATGCGTTGCAGTAAAGGTGAATGAGCCCTGTTTGTTTATCGTTCCACCGACAACGGTGTCCCCGGCTTTTTTATCGACCGGGACCGGTTCACCGGATACCATCGATTCATCGACCGAAGAGGTTCCCTCCGTGATGGTGCCGTCAACCGGTATTTTCTCACCCGGTTTGACGATGACGATATCCCCTTTCCTGACCTGTTCCAGCGGGATCTCCATTTCCTTTCCCATTCTCCTGACAAGCGCTGATTTTGCCTGCATGCCGATGAGCTTTTCGATAGCGTAACCGGTTTTCATTTTCGATCGGGCTTCAAGGTATTTCCCCAGGAGTACGAATCCAATGACTACGATTGTCGAGTCGAAATAGGTGTCATCAGGCAGATCAAGAAGTTGGGCCAACTCGGGCAAGAGCGTGATCAAGGCACTGTAGAGGTATGCCGTGAGCGTTCCGATGCCGATAAGCGTGTCCATGTTCGCAGTACCGTTGCGCATGAACATGACGATTCCGTGAAGGAATGGCGCCCCGATGCTGAAAACCATCCAGGTTGCGATGGCCATGGATATGATATTGAGCATCCCCATGGGAATCGGGAGGTTCGGAACTGCAGGAAAAAGCTTTGCCGAGATATCCCACAGCATGAGGAGAAAGACAAGAAGGGCCAGAGGAAGCGAAAGCTGCACTTTCGCCAGCTGTTCTGCAAGTACCCGTTCTTTTTCCTCCCTCATGCGTGATGCGTCCGGAACCAGAGCGGGTGTGACCTGGCAGAACCCCTGTTCCGGGTTGTCGGAAACGAGGCCGTACCCGAATTTTTCGAGAAGCTCGTTGAGAGCCTCCTCGGTGATCGGTTCCCCCTGAAAAACAATACGTGCCTTTTCTGTGGCGAGATTGACATCAACCTCCGCTACACCCTCGAGTTTTGAAAGCTTTCTGGAGATGATCGCAGCGCAGCTCGCGCAGTGCATGCCTCTGACGGAGTAAGTCGCAACGTTCATGGCAGCGGGTTTGTATCGATAGCATGGTACCATTCCGTTCTCCACTCACTGAGCATGCCGATGCCGTTGTGCAGGAAAAGTTCAACCGAATCGGCATTGTCGAGGATTTCGCTTCGGCTCGATTTGAGACGGATTTCCCTGGTCATGCGAATACCGTTTTCATGATGGGCGATAAGTGCATTGAGAAAACGCAGGTCGAAGGTCCGGTCATAGCGTCCGATACGGGGGACCTGGGGATCCGGAACAATTCTGCTGTCGCCGTACCACTCTTTTTTCCATCGGTAGAGTTCCCTGATTGCAGGCGGTTCGTTTTGCAGGATATCGACAGCGAGTGCCGAGATTTCCTTTTTTTTGCTCTGTGACGCCTGATGCGCAAGGAGCATGGCTCCCCGATGATGAGAAATCATGGCATCGAGGTACCTGAGATCAAGCCATTTATCCGGTGCTCCGAGATCCATGGTATTTTTGTCGTACATGGACAATCGATATTGAGGAGTGAGCCAGTAACCCGCTCCTATACCGATAACGCAGGATACGATCATCAGTGCTATGGCGAGCGGGAGCGATATTTTCCGCATGATCAGCCGTGTTTGGTTATACGTGGGATTTTCCTATTTGACAATAATCGCTCCTCTCGGAACACCCATGGCGCAGGTTATTTTGTAACTGCCGGTCTGCATTGGTGTGAACTGCATGACTACTTTTTTCCCTTTGACGATCGGTTCCGGCCTGTTCCACAAACCCGGAACAAGTATGGTACTCATGCAGCCGTAGCTTGTTTCGAGCGGATCGACTACAAAACGGACTGTTTGTCCTCTCTTTACGGTAAAGGTGTTCGGCGATATATCCCGGGCATCAGAATATACTGTCGAGATATGGATTGTGCCGAAAGCTGCAGGCGCATCACTCAATGAGCCGGAAGCCCTCGGGCCGGTTATGCCTGCCTGAGGACCGAATTGCATGCTCAGATTCCAGATGACAAACACGAGAACGAGGCCTCCCGATGTTTTCAGAAACAATGGTGCGGTTTTACCATTCATGGAGAGTTTCGAGCTGAGTATGCCGATTCCCAGAAGTGCCGGCATGGTTCCGATCACGAAACAGGCCATGATGATCATGCCCTGCAACGGGTTTCCCGAAAGAATTGCCGCTCCTTCGGCTATAAGGGTGAACCCGCAGGGAATGAAGAGCGTCAGTATTCCGGCATTGAAGGGTTTGACAGTCATGCTGCCGCTGACGATCTTGCTGAAAAAGCGGGAAATTCTTTCCGGCAGGGGGATATTGACTTTTGACAGCACAGAAAACCCGAGCATTTGCAGTGCCAGGCTGATCATAAGAATCGAGACGGCAAGAATGGCACTGTTGTAGACAAAGGCCGAGATCTTCACGGTTTCCCCTGCATATCCGAGAAGGGCTCCGAACAGGGCATAAGCAAGAATCCGTCCTCCGTTGAACAGAAAGTGGGGTGCAGCGCTTCCGGTGAAACCTTCACTGAAGTGCCTTTTTTCCTGCCAGCGTGCAGTGCAGGCCAGTACGATCCCTCCGGTAAGCGCCGCGCAGCTTGAAATGCCTGCCAGAAGACCGAAAAGCAGGAAAGCGCCGTAGCTGCTGCTTTCCGATACCATGATCATCGGAAAAACGCCAGTTCTGAACAGAAGATAAAATGCGGCGGCAGTGGCTATGACGAAGGCTGAAGGTTTAAGGTATTGCCTGAAAGTCGTCGGTTTGACGGCCTGTTCAGGATCGGAGAGGATATAGCCGGTGCCAGTGAGTGACTGGTTGAGCAGATCCGGAGATGGCTTCGTTCCTTCATGGACGATCGTTACGGTTTTTTCGGACAACGACGCCCGGATGCTCGTGATACCGGGAAAATTCCGGAGTTTCCGCTCGATGACAAGTTCGCACGAAGGGCAGTGCATTCCGCTTGCGGTAAAGGTGCAGCTGCAATTGTCCATAGGTCTCTGGATTTATATTCGGTTGAAGAGCAGATATCAACAAACAATACGCTCCGTATCGAAACAGGTTTGTGCTGCTGTCCCCTGCAGATCACAAGGAAGCATCGGCTTCACGGGCGCTCATCCAGGTCGTCTCGCTGCGGGATGAAGGATCCATGGATTCGTACTGAATTTACGAGTTGCCTGGTCAGAAGTGGAATGAGGACAAGCGTAAGCAGGAATAATCCATTCGATTTGCCGGGTAATAACTATTGTTAATCTACCCGGGGATCGGATAAAAAGTTCAATGCAGTATGTTTATTTTCCTGTCGGGTTTATACTGTTACTGATGTTACCGTTTAAATAAGAACATTCGGGAAACTGTATGGAACGATTCCGAAACAGAACATGAACGGGCAACCGATGAGGAATATCCGGATGACGATAGAGTACGACGGGACCGATTTTGCCGGATGGCAGCGGCAGAATGGCCGAATCGTTACCGTTCAGGGAGAGATCGAAAAAGTCCTCCGGATGATCCTTCAGGAGCAGGTTTCGCTGGCAGCGGCAGGGAGGACCGACAGGGGAGTTCATGCCAGGGCGCAGGTCGGGAATTTCCTTACGGCTTCTCCCATGGAGCTTTCAAGGATGGCACATTCCCTGAACTCACTGCTGCCCGCTTCGATAAGGGTCGTTGACTCTCTTGAAGTTCCCGGGGACTTTCATGCGCGTTTCAGCGCAAAAGAACGTGAGTACCGTTATTTCATGCTTGAACATCCTTCAGCGATCTGCGGAAGGTTCGCCGGATGCTCATACGGCAGACTGGATCTTCAGAGAATGCGCGAAATTGCTTTCTTAACCCTTGGTGAGCATGACTTTACGGCTTTTTCAAAGCCTGACCGCGACAATGAAGGCCGCTTCTGCAGCGTCAATTCCTGCTGCTGGCACCGGTTCAACCGATATTTTGTCTTGCGGATCACGGCGAACAGGTTTTTACGAAGCATGGTGCGCTATCTCGTTGCCGCCATGGTCAGTGCCGGCAGAGGATCGATGTCAGCCGGGGAGTTCAGGCAGATGCTCGAAGCCGGGGTTTTTTACGATTCCCTGAAGCCCGCCCAGCCTAACGGACTTTTTCTGTGGGAGATAACCTACTGAACCCTTTTCAATTGTTTGGTATTTTCCCACGTGGTTATTGTATTAATCAGTAACTGTTTTTATGTTAAAGTTTCAGCCATGGGCTCCTGTTTGTCTTTTTATCTTCCAGTTCCGATACTTTAAGCATATGCCGCTTGTGAACATCAGGTTTTATTATAAGGGTTTAAAGGTTTTTCTGCTGCTGGCATGCGCGTTGCTTGTGCAACCGGTAACTTCCGGTAACGCCATTGCTGACGAAAGAGGAGCAGGCAGGTCATCAGTTTCGGATATTCTCGACAGTCTCGTCAATGTCACCTATTTCAGGGACGAGCATTTTTCTTCGGCTTCCAGAGAGGCTGACAAATACGGTTTTCCTTCAAATTTCGTTCCCCAGTACAGTGACTCGGTCTATGCTTCCAGAATAGGGGCATTGCGCAGGAAAACGCCGTTCAACCTTGTCTACAACGATCCTGTCAAAGGGTTCATAAAAGTATATGCGGTTGACAAGCGGAATTCGATGTCCAAAATCATCGGGTTGTCCAGGATCTATTTCCCCCTGTTCGAGGAAAAGCTCGACAAGTACAATGTACCGCTTGAGATGAAGTACCTCGCCATCGTCGAGTCCGCCCTGAACCCTGCAGCCGTTTCACCTGCCGGGGCGAAAGGATTGTGGCAGTTCATGTACGGAACCGGAAAAATGTACGGGCTCCAGTCTTCATCATTCATCGAGGATCGATATGATCCTTACAAGGCGACCGTTGCGGCGGCCAGGCATCTTCGTGACCTCTACAATATCTACGGAGACTGGTTCCTTGTACTTGCCGCCTATAATGCCGGACCGGGAAATGTCAACAAGGCTATCAGAAGGGCGGGCGGTGTCAAGGATTACTGGGCTATCTACGATTACCTTCCGGCGGAGACAAGGGGTTATGTACCGGCGTTCATTGCCGTGAACTACCTCATGAACTATTACAAGGAACACAATATTCGTCCCGTGGAACCGGGATATCTCTATCAGGATGTCGATACCCTCAGGACATCTCATTTCCTTTCTTTCGAGCAGATCAACGGAACGCTCGGCATACCCCTCCAGGACCTCAAGTTTCTCAATCCCCAGTACAAGCTCGGTATCATTCCGGCTTCGACAGGCATAACGCCGAGTGTTCTCAGGCTTCCCAGAAAATATGTATCCCAGTTCCAGAACCGGGAACAGGAAATTTACGCGTACAAATCACCGAGAACCCTCGAGCAGGAGATGCTGCTTGCAAGGGTTGAAAGCAACAGCAGGGGAGGAGGGGTTGAATCGTCAGGAGAAAAAATAGAAAAGGTTCATATCGTCCAGGAAGGAGAAACCCTCGGATCCATTGCGCGTATGTTTCGTACCTATGTCAGCCAGTTGATTGTATGGAACAATCTGAAAGACGCGGATGTTACTCCCGGACAGAAACTCATCGTTTTCGGCGGTTCCGACAATACCGTCTCTTTCAGTTCTCGCGGTGCTCGGAATAAGGATGCCGGCGATGACGAGGTTACCTCTTCCGTCAAGAAGAAAATCGTCATGCATAAAGTTGGCAGGCGTGAAACGCTTGCCCTGATTGCACGGAAATACCATACGACTGTCCAGAGAATCATGGCGCTCAACGGTCTGAGAAGCTCAAGATCGATAGCTGCCGGGAAACGACTCAAAGTTGAAACGGAAGTCGTTGTTCGCAAGTCATCCCGTTCTTCATCCCGCCACGCCGTTGTCGCGAAAGGACGGCACAGTCGCTCCCTCAAACATGCCCGGAACGCCCGCAATGAGGCAAAACACAAGATTGTCCGGAAAGGCAAGAAAGGGAAAGTTGCGGTTAAATCCCCGGCAAAGAAAAAGAAGCGCAGAAGATGATTCCAGCCGTTTTTCCGGCATAACCCTCTCTCGCTCACTTGAACTTCCGTTGCAGTGTTTCTGCATGGAAATTATATATATACCTGTACGATTATATAAGAATTTTATTTATCTTATGCCTTTCCAAATGCAGGTGAATGTTTGATGCTGGCAACGGCTGTATTCAATAATTCAAAAATGAGAATCATTAAAACGTATGCGTAATATCATTTTTACCGGAAAGGGCGGTGTGGGCAAAACCTCTGTCGCAGCCGCAACGGCACTGAAAGCAGCAGAGATGGGATACAAGACCCTGATTATGTCTACCGATCCGGCGCACAGCCTTGGCGATTCGCTCGATATGCAGCTTGGGCCTTCACCCGTCAAAGTTGCTGAAAATCTCTGGGGCCAGGAAGTCAGCGTTTTCGGTGATCTCAATCTCAACTGGGATGTCGTCAGGGAGCATTTTGCCCACCTGATGGAAGCGCGCGGCATTGAAGGCGTCTATGCTGAAGAGATGGGTGTGCTGCCTGGTATGGAAGAGCTTTTCTCGCTGTCCTATATCAAACGCTACAATAACGAACAGAAAGATTACGACCTGCTTGTCGTCGACTGCGCTCCTACCGGTGAAACTCTTCGCCTGCTTTCCCTTCCGGAAACGTTTGGCTGGTTCATCAAGATGATCCGCAATGTCGAGAAATACATGGTGAAACCGGTTATCAGACCACTTTCAAGGAAAATCAAGAAAATCGACGATTTTGTCGCCCCTGTCGAGGTTTACGACAAGGTTGACAACCTGTTTGCTTCAACGGAAGGCATTATCGAACTTCTTGCAGACGGCTCGAAAACAACCATGCGCCTTGTGATGAACCCCGAAAAAATGGTCATCAAGGAGTCCATGCGCGCGTTGACTTATCTCAACCTCTACGGTATCACGGTCGACAGGATAACCATCAACCGTGTCATGCCTGATCATAGCCCGGACCCATATTTCCAGAAATGGCGTGCTATCCAGCAGAAATATATCGAGCAGATCAGGGACTCTTTCGCTCCGATCCCGATTGCTGAAGTGCCTCTGTTCGATGACGAGGTGGTAGGTCTTGACATGCTTCGCAAGGTTGGCGAGAAAGTCTACGGAGACGAAAATCCGCTTGATATCTTCTTCAAGGAAGATCCTATCGATATCAAGAAAATTGCGGATGGTCATTACAAGGTCAGGGTCAGGTTGCCGTTCATGGAGCACATGGGTCTCGAACCGAAGATCATGAAACTCGGTGATGACCTTACCATAAGGATCGGTGACTATCAGAAGATTGTAGCACTGCCGATTTTCCTTGCAGGCCTGGAATCAACCGGTGCATCATATGAAGACAAGTGGCTCAGTGTTGACTTTACGAAAGTCGACGCATAGTCACGGATATCCGGAAAGGAACAATCTCGGTATCAGCAAAAAAACCTGCCATATGGCAGGTTTTTTTGCTTCAGACCGGAGAAGATGTTTTTTTGTTAACTACAGCGATACCAGGTCAGCGCAGGAAACGCCGTTGACTTCCCTGATTTCTGCCAGAAGCTGCTGAGTGACTTCGCCGTCAACGACAATTGCCGTCATGGCGATATTCTTTTCCTCATCGCGTGAAAGTGCGACATAGGCGACATTCAGATTATGCTGCAGGAGTAGCTGGGTGACATGGGCAATGATGCCCGGTTTATCGACATTGTTGTAAATGATGATATGTCCTTCGGGCTTGAATTCCACAAGGAAGCGGTCTATCATGACGATCCTCACCTCTTTTTCCCCGAATACCGTACCTCCGATCATTCTTTTTTCAGTCCCGTTTTCGAGCTCGATGCTGATCAGGTTTGTATAATCGGGATTTTCCTTTTCGAAGCGCTGTTCAAGGACAAGTCCGCATTCTTTTGCCATCGTGAAGACATTGATATAGTTCGTGTCTCCGGTTTGCCTGACATCGAGGAACCCTTTGAGGCAGGCGGCGGTAATGACCTCATTGTATTTATGCAGAAATTCGCCCGAAGTGCGTATCGTCATTCTGTTCGCTTCGTGCGGGGCGAGCTGGGCAAGAGTGGCCCCGAGTTTTTCGGCAAGTGTCAGGTATGCCTGTACGCCAGGAGCCTGGGAAAGTTCCACTGCCGATGCGTTGACCGCACCTTCGAGCTTTCCATGCTGTTTCCAGCCGACAATCTGTTCGGCTATCTGGATAGCGACTTTCACCTGCGCTTCATCGGTGGATGCGGCAATGTGAGGAGTAGCGATCACCTGTTCCAGAGAGAGCAGGGGATTGTCGGGGTTGACCGGTTCTGTTTCGAAGACGTCGAGAGCTGCCGCAGCGACTTTTCCCGAGGTAATGGCATCGGCAAGGTCTTTTTCATTGATGATCCCCCCCCTTGCGCAATTGACGATGATCACTCCCTCTTTCATGAGGGCAAACGTTTCGTTCGATATCAGGT
The DNA here is from genome assembly GCA_013335405.1 of Chlorobiaceae bacterium. GTDB lineage: Bacteria > Bacteroidota > Chlorobiia > Chlorobiales > Chlorobiaceae > Chlorobium. The sequence goes on along the minus strand of JAAXVR010000026.1, from coordinate 26,743 downwards.
TGCGGGTCGATTCGTTCAGAGATGAATGGATGGTGATGAAATCGGCACGTTTGAAATTTTCATGGAGGGGAAGGAGGTCGATGTTCAGCATGGCTGCGTATTCATCGGGGATCATCGGGTCATAGGCGATGGTTTTCATGCCGAAAGCCTGCATCCTGGTTGCCACTTCGCGTCCGATTTTTCCGAGGCCGATGATTGAAAGTGTTTTGCCTTCCAGTTCGACACCGGTGAATTTTTTCTTGTTCCAGTTGCCACCTTTGAGATCGGCTGTTGCCTGGGGAATCTTGCGGGCTGCGGAAAGCAGCATGGCGCAAGCATGCTCGGCCGCGGAAATGGTGTTGCCGCCGGGAGTGTTCATGACGATGATGCCCCTGCGGGTTGCCTCAGCGATATCGATGTTGTCGACACCAGCACCTGCCCTGCCAATGAGTTTGAGGTTCTTTCCGCATTCGATTATTTCTGCGGTAACTTTCGTTGCGCTTCTGACGATCAGCTTGTCAAAGCCTCCGATGATCGCTTTGAGTTCATCCTTGCTGATTTTCGGTTTTTCGGTCACTTCGAAACCGTTTTGTGCGAGGATTTGACCGCATTGCGGATCAATACCGTCAGTGATCAGTACTTTCATGTTGCTTGATGATTTGATTTGCTCCTGAAACAGTAAAAAAGAAAAAAAACGTCGGAACTCTTTTATCCGCGCCTTTTTTTACTTTATCCTTGGAATATATTTCTTTACATGGACAAGAATTAAAGAAATTTTCCCGGTACCGCTTCCCCTGTCTTGCTGAAAAAAGAAAAATATCGTTCCGAAGGAGCACGGATACCGGAATTAATAGCTGCCGATGCTGATTATATTGCCGTTGTTTTTTATCTTTCGTGCTGAATTTTCATGATGTTATTATTGCTGTAAAAGGGATGGAACAATTACATGATTTAAGGGTCTCGAGGATTATTCGCCTCTGCTCTCCGAAAGCCCTGAAGGAGAAATTGCCGGTCAATGATCGTGCCGCCGCGACAGTGGCCGGTGGTCGCCACGAGGTGGAAAACATTCTGACCGGACAGAATTCGCGGCTGATCGTTATCGTCGGTCCATGTTCGATACACGATACCGATGCGGCAAGGGAGTATGCCGGCAAACTTGCCCTTCTTCGCCAGGAGCTCGCTCAGGATCTTTGCATTCTCATGCGGGTCTATTTTGAAAAACCTCGGACGAGCGTGGGCTGGAAAGGATTTATCAACGATCCCCACCTTGACGACACTTACGATATTGAGCATGGTTTGTACCATGCACGCAAGCTCCTGCTTGAAATTAACGAAATGGGTCTGCCGGCGGCAACCGAGTTTCTCGACCCCATTACACCGCAGTACGTTGCCGATCTTATAAGCTGGGCGGCAATCGGTGCGAGAACCATCGAATCGCAGACCCACCGCCAGATGGCCAGCGGACTTTCAATGCCGGTAGGATTCAAGAATTCAACGGACGGGCGCATCAATGTGGCTGTCGACGCCATTCGTTCTGCCATGCACCCGCACAGTTTCCTGGGTATCGATCAGGAAGGACACAGCAGTGTCATTACGACGAAGGGAAACCCTTTCGGGCACCTTGTGCTCCGCGGGGGCGGCAAGCCGAATTACGATGCGGCAAGCATTTCCGGGGCCGAGGTGCTGATCGAAAAGGCCGGACTCGATCAATCGATACTCGTCGATCTGAGTCATGCGAATTCCGGCAAGAAGCACCAGCAGCAGCTCAAAGTCTGGGAAGATATTCTCGGACAGAAAACGCAGGGAAACAGGAGCATTGCCGGAGTGATGATCGAAAGCAATCTTTACTGCGGCAACCAGCCGTTTCCCGAAGAGCGTGAAAAGCTCAGGTATGGTGTTTCCATCACTGACGAGTGCCTCTCCTGGGAGGAGACCGAACGTATGCTCCGTGAAGGAGCGGAGACAATCGGCAAGCTTCTGCACAAACAGGAAGTACGATAAGTCCACAGATAACATTCTAACATCCTCATTATGAATATTGATCGCTTTGTGATGGCCGTAGCTGGTGTTTTTATCATGTCGAGCCTGCTGCTCGCCCATTTCCACAACCCCAACTGGCTGTGGTTTACTGCTTTTGTCGGTCTGAACCTCTTCCAGGCTTCGTTGACCGGTTTCTGCCCGCTCGTATTCATCCTTAAAAAAGCGGGAGTAAAGCCGGGGCAGGCGTTTACATAAACATCTCAATCCGGTTCCGAGCCATGATATCAGTCAAAACGTTCCGGAGGGATTGTCAAGGGCGTCATACCTCAGTACTTACTTAACCAAGGGAGGCATCAGCGATGGCTATCGAGATCAGGCAGGTTCAGAACAAAAAAGAACGGAAAGAGTTCATCAGGTTTGCCTGGCAGATATACCGCAAGGACTCTGAACTGAACAGATACTGGGTTCCCCCTGTGATCGGGGATTACATGAAGACGCTTGACAAGGATGAGTTTCCCTTGTACGATCATGCCGATCTTGCCATGTTCACCGCATGGAAGGACGGCATCATGTCGGGAACGATCGCTGCCATCGAGAACCGCAGGCATAACGAAGTGCATGAAGACAGGGTCGGGTTCTGGGGATTTTTCGAATGTGTCAACGACCAGAAGGTTGCAGATGCGCTGTTCGGCGCCGCTGCCGGATGGCTCGGAAACAAGGGGCTTACCGCAATGCGCGGTCCGGTCTCTCCCTCGATGAACGACCAGTGCGGCATGCTTGTAAAAGGGTATGACAGTTCCCCTGTATTTCTCATGCTCTACAACCCGCCCTACTACAACGATCTTGTCCGGAATTCCGGCCATCATATCGGCCAGGAACTCCTTGCCTGGTATATCGACCAGAAGATCATCGATATAAGCCGCCTCCGCCGGATTGCGAACCATGTCATGCAGAGGGAGGGCCTTTCGATAAGGATCATGAACATGAAGGATTTCGATAATGAAATCGAGCGGATACGGGATATCTACAACAAGGCATGGGAGAAGAACTGGGGATTTGTGCCGATGACGAGAAAGGAGTTCGATTTCCTTGCCAAAAGCCTCAAGCCCCTTGCCAACCCGCATTATATTTATTTTGTCGAGGACCGGAACAAGCGCACCGTCGGCTTTTCGCTCTCCCTTCCCGATATCAACCAGGCACTGAAGCATGTCAATGGCAATCCCTTCTCACCGGTCGGTCTTGTCAAATACCTCTGGTACAGCCGCAACATTTCCCTTGTACGAACCATAACCATGGGAGTGCTTCCCGAGTACCGCAACAAGGGGGTCGACAGTATCATGAACGCATATATCGCCGACTATGGCGGCAAGCATGGATTGTTCGCCTCCGAGATGAGCTGGGTGCTCAAAGCGAACGAAGCGATGAGCAAGCTTGCCAAAGTAATCGGCGGTGTTCCTTACAAGGAGTATGTGATTTACGAAAAGGATATCTGAAAGGTTCCTCTGCGCTATTGCAGGGATGATTTTCGAAAGAGCATAAAACAGAAAAGCCCCGGTTCGATCAGGGCTTTTCTGTTTTTGAACACACACACAAAGAGATCAGAACGACGCCATGAAGACGAGATGTGAGGCTTCCTGGTCCGGATTGTAGATATATGAAACACTGAACCTCTCCTTGGAGACCGTCAGACCGGTATTGACGACAGCGATATTGTTTTCACCTGCTTCACCGCCATCACCGTAATACCCCTCATTGCCCGCACCCACAAACGCTTTTGCCGAATAACCATCCTTGTCGTAGCACTTGTATCCTGCTTCAAAATATTTGGCATTATCGTAATCATTTCCTGCGACAAAGATAGCTCCCAGCAGGCTCAGATTCTTATAGCTGTAACCGAGACTGAGTTCAACGGTGTTCGGGCCAAATTCGTCGAAGTCGAATGTATCGCCTGCGTTCGGATTGTAATAGTTCGTTACCGTGAGGCTTGCATTGCCAATCGGTATCGTCAGATACGTATCAATTTCTTTATAACGATCTTCGCCTTCATTCTCTATAACACCGTATGAGCCCCAGAAACCGACAACGATTCCAATGCCAGGAAACGTATAGGAAAGAGCCGGTTGAACGTTAACGGCATTATCGACCTCATAACCTCTCCAGATATAGCTGCTGACGACGTCCGCGCCGATTTTGAAACCTTCTGCCTGGGCTGCGCTTCCGGTTCCGACGGTCAAAGCCGCAGCAAGGCACAATAATTTCACGGTTTTCTTCATTGTGATGTACTCCTGATTTTTTTGTATGGTTGTGTGTTGGTTGATAATGTTTCAAGCACTCTTAAATACGATATTGATATTCTTTAAGAGAACTCTCGTTTGAAATATAAAAATTTTATAAAAAAATACAAATAAGTAAAAAATATAAGGACAAAATGGCTTATGCCATTAATAAAGCGGCAATGAGCATCTTCAGCGCGTATTTGCCGTCGTGCCCGCATCATCGTAAATTCTGGTTCAAATTGCTTTGGATCCGTAACTGGTTGAAGAGATGAAGTATGCTGAAGTAGTGCTTGCCGGCGGCTATACCGCATATCCGGAACTGCACCGGTTCATCGATGCTTTCGCATCGGAAATGTTTTTCAGCGGACGTTTTACCGACGCACTTCACCTTACGCTGAAGGAGGCCTTTGTCAATGCGGTAAAACATGGCAACCGCGAGAGGGACGAACTGCCTGTCAGGTGCTCGCTGAATGTCACCGGAGCCCGTCTCGAGGCATCCGTGAGGGATTGCGGTGAAATGTTCGATCCGGGGGCAGTGCCGGATCCTTGCAGCGATGCTGTGTTCATGAAATTGTCCGGTCGGGGGATTCATATCATCCGGAGCATGGCCGATCTGTCGGTTCGCTCTCATGAAGGGGAAGGGAAGAGCCTTCTCCTGCATTATGTTTGTGAAGGAAAATTACCTTGAACTGTTTTCTTGTAATCTACAGCAATCTTTAAAAAAGGTTTCGAACACTATGGATTTATCTCGTAGCGCCGCATGGAGTGCCCTTGCCTACCACAAGCAGGAGATCGGGCATCTTCATATGAGGGATTTATTTGATAAAGACGGCAGCCGGTTCAGGCGTTTTTCCCTTAAATGGGGAGATTTTCTGGTCGACTATTCAAAAAACCGCATCACAGCGCAAACGCTTGAACTCCTGCTCGATATGGCAAAAGATGCCGGAATCGAAAACAAAAGGGATGAACTGTTCGGGGGCGGCATTTTCAATATCACCGAAAAACGGGCAGTGCTTCATTCAGTGCTCAGAAGACCCCCGGGATATGAACTGAAGGTGGACGGACTGGACGTGTCCGAAGAAGTTTCCCAGGTGCTTTCACAGATGAAGGGGTTCTGCAGGCGGATCATTTCAGGGTCGTGGAAGGGATATTCCGGCAAACCGATGACCGATGTGGTCAATATCGGAATTGGTGGCTCCGATCTCGGCCCCTCTATGGTGACTGAAGCGCTTCGCCCGTTCTCGCACGGAAAACTCCGGGTTCATTTCGTTTCCAATATCGACGGTACCCATGTCTGTGAAACGCTCAAAAGGCTTGATCCCGAGACGACGCTTTTCATCATCGCTTCCAAGACTTTCACCACGCAGGAGACCTTGACGAACGCCATGACCGCCCGCGACTGGTTTTTAGGTCATGCCGGCAATGAATCGCATATCGCGAAACATTTTGCCGCCGTCTCCACCAATCGCGCGAAAGTGGTCGAGTTCGGCATCGACGAGGCCAACATGTTCCGGTTCTGGGACTGGGTTGGCGGCCGTTATTCCCTCTGGTCGTCGATAGGGCTCACCATCGCTCTTTTCGTGGGTTTCGAAAAATTTCAGGAACTGCTCGCCGGAGCATATGCCATGGACCGGCATTTCTGCGATGAGCCACTGGAACGCAATATTCCGGTAATACTCGCTGTGCTGGGGATCTGGTACAACAATTTTTTCGATGTCGCTTCGCATGCGGTCATCCCCTACGACCAGTATCTGCATCGTTTTCCGGCATATCTGCAGCAGCTCGACATGGAAAGCAACGGCAAGCGGGTCGACCGTCAGGGAAATGTGATCGAGTATGCGACTGGACCGGTAATCTGGGGTGAACCCGGAACCAACTCCCAGCATGCTTTTTTCCAGTTGCTTCATCAGGGGACCCGTATCATTCCTGCCGATTTCATCGTTCCGATGAAAAGCCAGAATCCGTCTGGCGATCATCATGACCTTCTGCTTTCGAACTGTTTCGCACAGACCGAGGCGCTCATGAAAGGCAAGACGGAGGAAGAGGTGAGGGAAGAGCTCGCGGCATCCGGCCTCAGCCAGGAAGAGCGGGATGCGCTCCTGCCGCACAAGGTGTTTCCGGGAAACCGTCCAAGCAATACCATCATGATAAGGGAGCTCAACCCATTCAATCTCGGCAGCCTGATTGCCCTCTATGAGCACAAGGTATTCGTACAGGGAGTTATCTGGGATATCAATTCCTTCGACCAGTGGGGCGTCGAACTGGGCAAGCAGCTTGCAAAACGAATATTTCCCGAGCTGCAGGGCAGTGAAACAGTTACAGCCCATGACTGCTCGACCAATTCGCTCATCAACGCCTGCAGGGAGCTGAGACTGAAGGAAAATCCGCCTCCAAGTCCGCAGCTTTCATTTTTCGATGGTGCGCAGACGGAGCATGAGTGAACCGGTTATCCGGAGAAAAAAAGAAACCGCCTCATCAGGGGCGGCTTCTTTTTTTTGAGTCTTCCGCTCTTATTTTGAAAGCGGGGTTTCGGAGTTCTTGTCGAGCCTGATGCCGCAATACCCTTCGATACCCATTTCAGGAATGTCGAGACCGTCGAGTTCATCTTCAGGTTTGACCCTGTTGCCGATTGTCATATCGATCAGTTTGAAAACAATCCAGCCGATTATACCGACATAGATGATATTGGCTGATACACCGATGATTTCTGCAACAAGCTGGTCCGGGCTGCCATAGAAGAGACCGGTGACAGGTCCGGCAACACCGTTCCAGCCATCGCCATAAGTTCCGTCCGCAAAGAGGCCTAGCGCGATGCAACCCCATGCTCCATTGACGCCGTGAACGGCAACTGCACCTACCGGATCATCGATTTTGAGTACTTTTTCAATGAAAAATGCTGCTTCAATGACCAGAACACCCGCGATTAACCCGATCAATGCTGCAGTCTGGACATTGACAAATGCGCAGGGAGCTGTGATCGCTACCAGGCCGGCAAGAAGTCCGTTGATCATCATGGTAGGGTCGGGTTTTTTTGTCTTGAACCACCACATATAGAGCATGGCCCCGAAAGCGCCTGTTGCGGAAGCGATCATGGTGTTGACGGCAACGACACTGATGCGCAGGTCGGTAGCGGCAAGGGTCGATCCCGGGTTGAAGCCGAACCATCCGAATGCCAGAATGAATGCGCCGACAATCGCCATGGGGATGTTATGGCCGGGAATGGCGTTTGGTGATCCATCCTTGTTATATTTGCCGATCCTTGGCCCGATAATGATTGCTCCGACGAAGGCAAGGACGCCACCGGTCAGGTGAACAACCGACGAACCGGCAAAATCCACATGGCCATGACCCAACCCGAATTCTTTGCCAAGCATTGCGAGCCATCCTCCTCCCCATGTCCAGTTTCCGAATACCGGATAGATAATCGTACCGACAAACAGGCCATAGACGACAAAAGCGGAGAATTTCCATCGTTCAGCCATTGAACCGGTCGGAATTGTTGCTGTCGTGTCCATGAAAACCATCTGGAACAGGAACAGGGCAAAAACACCGACATCATAAACATCAAGCAGAAAAAACCCTTTTGTTCCGAACAGCCCGAAACTGTGTCCGAACAGATTGACAGCAAACTCCTGATCAAGGCCATCGTAACCACCCAATGTTCCCAGTGGCCCCAGTCCTCCGAACATGAGGGCAAATCCGCATACGAAGAAGCCCAGCATACCCAGCGGATAAATCATCATATTCATCGACATGGTGTGGGCGGCGTTTTTCGCACGAGTGAGACCTGATTCCACCATGGCGAATCCGGCCTGCATGAACATGACAAGGAAGCCGGTAACAAGCACCCAGATCATATTGACGGCAACCTTGTTTTTTCCTATCTGGTCGGTTATTTCAGTTGCAACGGGGGTCCCCGGTTGCGCAGCGGGGATGTCGATTGTCGTACCGGTTTTTGAACCGCCGGGATCAGGCAGCGATGCTGCATGGATATCTCCTCCAAGGGCCATGCCCATCATCAGGAAGATACCTGCAATTACAAGAAGAAATCTGTGTCTCATGGTTTCAGGGGTGATTTCATTGTTGTTGGTAAAATCGGACGAAAAAGATGCTTCAGTCTTTGTTGTAAAGCGACTCGTCTCCGCTTTCTCCCGTGCGTATGCGGTATGATTGTTCGATATCCGAAACAAAGATTTTCCCGTCCCCGACCTCTCCTGTACAGGCAACCTTCAGCAGGCAGTCGACGGTTTTCTGGAGATTGAGGTCGCGAACGACAATGGAAAGGTATCGCCGCGAGATATAGGAGGTGTCCCTTGCCGTACCTCTGTAAATCTCTGTTTTGTGCTTGGTATCATTTCCCTGCCCGGTGACATCCCACCAGGTGAAGAAGTCAATGTCTATTTCGTGCAAAGCCTTCTTGACCTCTTCATACTTGGTGGCGCGAATAATTGCTTCGATTTTTTTCATGATTTTCCTGATTGCATTGTGATGATTGACGTCATTGTTCCCTTGACAGTTACATTGATCGTAAGCGAATCGGTCCGGAGGTGTGATGTACTTTCCCTGCGACAAAGAGCCGGACGAGTGATCGTCTTGTCTGCTGGCACCTCCTTGTAATGGGGTTCAAATAATTCGGTTATTTTAATAATTAAGCTAAATATAGTTGTTTCCCGTAAAAAAATATGAATAAGTCTGATATGGCAGAAAAATATTGCTTTGTTGCGCGTTGGCTTATTCCGAAAAAAGAGAGGAAAACCGGAAGGCGAGCTGTTTCGCTCTCAATGCGGGAACCAAATAAGATTTTCCTGTGTGAAAAATTGTCGGAAACAGCAGGGTGATTTCTCAGCAGCTTTTTTATCAGTTGCAGAAGAAAAAGGGAACGGGTCGGTTAAGATGCGTGAGGCGTCATAAACGGGTACCGCTTTGGCGGGGAAATGCTGTATACGGGACGATTGCGGGGCAGGGCAGGAGAAGTGCGGTATCTGATTATCCGGATTGCCGTCGCACGGCTCACGAACGGGGAGATTTCCTCTTTGTCGATTTCCAGTTCCACATGCCGACTTCGTCCCTGATTTCTTCGCAGACTTCGAGTACGTATTGCAACGCTTCCTTTTCAAGGCCGCTGTGCAGGGAAAAGCGCATGAGAGACCTGGTTTTCGGCGTTGCAGGGGTCATGAAAACCGATCCGAAAACATTTCTTGTTTCCAGTGCATCACGAAGGAGTTCGGTGTCCGACTCCAGTCCGCCTTCTATGGCGATGATCTGTGACTGGCTTGCAATATTGTAGCCAAGGCCGTCGAGCCCGTCACGGAGGAATTTTGCGTTTTCACGAAGTTTTTCCCTGCGTTGGTCCCCTTCCGTGATGACCTTGATCGTTGCCCTCAGCCCCGCAATTTCATGCGGAAGAAGCGCGGAACTGAAAATTGCAGGGAAGGCCATGTAGGGGTAATATTTCGCGAACCGGTTCGAGCAGATGATGATACCTGCACGTCCGGCAAAAGCCTTTGCAAGACTTCCCGTTATGAAATGCACCTTGTCGGTCAGTCCAGATTCCGCAACCAGGCCGGAACCATGAGGGCCATGTGTCCCGAGTGAATGGGATTCATCGACAATGGAAATGCATTCGTATCGGTTGGCGATTTCAATGATGTCGACAAGCGGGGCGATGTCTCCGATGGTGCTGTAAAGGGAATCGATCAGGATAATGCCCTGGCCGTGTTCCCGAATCAGCCGTTCGAGGTGTTCCGGGTCGTTGTGCCTGAAGGAATGCGGTGTTGCCCCCGATACCTTGATCCCTTCCCACAGAGACATGTGGGTAAAAAAGTCAATGTAAACAGGGGTGGTCCTGTCAGCGATTACCTGCATCAGACCGACATTTGCCGCCCAGCCCGACTGACAGACGATCGAATTTTCAAAACCGGCGAATTGAGCCATTTCCTGTTCGAAGAGGTGGTTCGGACTGTCTTCGTGGAAGAACACCGCCGACATGACCGGCTCACTCTGTTTGTTCTGGAGAATATCGAGCTGGGCTTTCCGGATGTCCGGATGGCTCGAAATGTTCAGATAATCGTTACTTTGCAGAACGATAGCTTCGGGACCAGGGCTCCTGTCACCAACAACAAGGGGTTTGCCGTTTTTTCGAGGCTGAAATATTTCCTTGTCGCATTCAATAAGCTTTTTTTCCAGAAACTCGGGAAAATCCAGTTTTCCTCCGCAGGGTGGTCTTTGGTTGTCGTGAATGTTTAACTGATTGTTATCCATAAGTTTATCAGACCAGAGTGCAGATGTTTCTTCGATACGTTTATTTTCGGGGTAATGACTGTTTAGAGGTAAAAATGAAAACGACTTTCAACCGGAACATGAAAAAACTACACCACCAATGTTTTGATTTTTATTATACTTAGAGTAATATAACGAATGACCGGAAAAGTTTCTTACTCCCAAAATATATTCTTTCACTATCCTCATTACGTATGCAGCCCTCTTGATATGGAGGGTGACTTTTGTGTTTTAGCGGATTTCCTGTTCATTCTTTCATCGTCGGGCATTCTATTCAAGGCCGCAGGCTTTTGCTGAACCGCTGAAATATTTTTAGTTCGTTGACGTTTATCATGTTCCAGGGCAGAGGGAGGCTGAATCACCGATTCAACGATGCAGAAGCTTAAACAAAAAGCTATAGAATTAATAGAGCAGGCTGAACCCAATATCCCGGTTATCGGGATGTTTGCCACTATTGGTTACCCGCTCTTCTACGTGGTCTGGAAAGATATTCTGCCCCAACCTTACGAAAGCCTCGAATTTCGTCTTCTCGAAGCTGTTATAAGCCTTCCCTGGCTTTTTTACCGATTCCTTCCGAAAAAGGTCAAGGATTATTTCCCGCTCTATTTTCTTTTTTCGGTCCCCCTGCTTCTGCCGTTCTTTTTCTTTTTCATGACGTTCGAGAACGCCTGGTCTTTAACCTGGGCATTGTCGACCATCGGCGGTCTGGTGCTTCTTATCATACTCGTCTACGACTGGCGGATCATCTGCGTTATGCTGGTTTTCAGCTTTTTTGCCGCTTACGGCGCGGTGTGGGCTCTGGAAGGGGAGGTCCGGTTCACCTATTTCAGGGCGGAATATATTCCCACCTTCTTTTTCGCACTTTTCGGCGGATTGATCATCAACCACAGAAAACAGGCAGCACATAAATCGAAAATCTCGCTGCTCAGAAGCCTGAGCGGCAGTATCGCGCATGAAATGCGCAATCCGCTCAGTTCCATCACCAATGCGATAGCCACGGTGCAGGCAAGTCTTCCGCGGAAACCGGACGGGGAAGAAGAACAAGAACGATATGATATAAGCCATACAAGCCTTACGAGCATTCATCATGTCATCGAGGAAAGTTCCTTCACCCTGAACAGGGCGAACAAGATCATCGACTCGATTCTGACCAGCATGCAGGGGGGAGAGGTGGCGACAGCGGGTTTTATTCGCAACTCTTCCTCATTGCTGATGGATACCGTGGTCAAGAGTTATCCGTACAGTGACACTGCAGAAAGAACGCTGGTTACGGTAACGAAAAAAAGGGATTTTGATTTTCTTGGTGACCGGGACCTGTTTTTCTATGTCTTGTTCAACCTGATGAAGAATGCCCTGTATTACAAGGATAAACACGGGTTCTCCATAGAAATTACGACTGACGGGACCGATTCCGAAAATTGGATAAGGGTCAGGGATACCGGTCCCGGAATCCCTGCGGGTCGAAAAGAGAAAATTTTCGAAAGTTTTTATACCAACAAGAAAGGCGGATTCGGCCTTGGGCTCTCTTTCTGCAGAAGGGTAGTCGAGTCTTTCGGAGGAACGATATCCTGCGATTCAAGAGAAGGGGAATGGACTGAATTTACCATTACGCTTCCAAAGTATGATTCGAAGATTGTTACAGAAATTAAAAACAGAATTCTCCGGAAAAAAAGAGTCCTGATCGTCGACGATCAGCTTGGAAACCGGCTCATCATTGCGAAATTTCTTTCCGAAATGAATTGCCAGTTCGATCAGGCGGAAAACGGAAACCAGGCGCTCGCCCTTATCTCCGAGAACCGTTACGATCTGATTTTCATGGATTTCGAGATGCCGTTCCTCAACGGGGACAGTGTCGTCAAGATGATCCGTTCCGCACAGGATATCGATCCCGCCCTTGCACTGCATTATCTGCAGGCTCCGGTCGTCGGAGTTACGGCACTGCCTGAACAGGAAGCGGGCAAAAGAGGAAAAAAGAGCGGAATGAACGAGGTGCTGTCAAAACCGGTCAAGCGTTCCGACATTAAAAGAATCGTTGAAAAGTATTTCTTCTCCGAAATCTCTTCCATCAGGAACACGCAGGAGGAGGTTATCTCCGGAAAACGCATCCTGCTGGTCGACGACAACAAAACCAGCAGAAAATTCATGAGCATGGTGCTCAACCAGTACGGCTGTATTACCGAACACGCCCTGAACGGACGTGATGCCATCGAAATGCTCGAAAAGGAAAGTTTCGATCTGGTGCTCATGGATATCCAGATGCCTGTAATGGATGGAATCGAGGCGGCAAAGGCCATCAGGGGCGGGAAGAATTTCGTGCGTTTCACCTCGTTCAGCCGGATTCCGATCATTGCGCTGACCGGGAATACAGATGAAAAGAGCGTGCAGGATATCAGGAACGCCGGAATGAATTACATGCTTGGCAAGCCAGTCTTCAAAGATGAGCTTCTTTCCGCTATTGCAGTAATGCTAAAACATGACACGACCGAGGAAAAACCAATGAACAAAACAAAAATGACGGAATCCGGCCATGAGGGACCGGATTTCTGGAGCAAACTCGAAATTGAAAAAGTGCTTGATCCTTCGACCATCAACGGACTAAGGGAAATTGGCGGTGATGAGCTCTTGGGAAGCCTGTTTGAAACGTATATTCTCGATACGGACAAACTGACAGGGGAACTGAACGATGCCTGCGAAAAACGTGATATTGAACAGGTGGACTACCTGACCCACACCCTGAAAGGGTCGTCCGGAAGTGTCGGGGCCAATAAAATGCATGTTCTCTGCAAATATCTCAACGAACTGGCGCGGAGAGGGGAGTGGCCTGAAAAGGCGGGATGGCTCGATATCCTGAAAAAAGTCTATGCGGATACTGTTCAGGATCTGCAGCGCTATATCCGTCTTGAAAAGACATAATGCCCGCTTTTTTGCCGCTCCGGCATCAGCAGTTTTCTGAAAACGGTTGCGAGCTTGCTCTATGCCATTGAACAGTGAAAGAATGCGCACCGGTAATGATCCGCATTTCATTTGTTCCTTCGAAATGGCGTCATTAACCCGCAAGCAGAACTTCCAACAGCAAACAGTACGGATCTTTTATGGAACGTGATTCCGGCGAGTTCCTGCTGTCAGAAGGGAAACTGCTGTTTTTCCGATGAGATAACGGACCTGGTGTGATCTCTGCTGTCGGAGACCTCTGGTTGATATCGTCTCTGAGCCTTCATGACTCGGTTTGGCCCCGACGGGCAGGGATCGAATTCCTCATTCTGAACTTGTCGGGACTCTCAGGTCATGCAAGTGCAATCGCGCGCCATTACGGAGCTTGACCCTGACTTTTCACGGCAAGAGGAACAGAACGTACACTGTTGTGTCAGGATAATTTCGATAAAATGTCATTCAGGTTCGCTTCAATGGTTTTTATGTCGGTTACAAGCGCCTGGAGCAGTTCCCTTGTTTCTGTGCTTCGGTCTTTTCCCGGAGTTGCATTGCCTTCGTAAATGCGTTTCAGTTGAATGACAGAGAAATCAATATCAGAAACAGCGAATGCAAGTCTGTTGAATAGTTCATTTGTCATACCGGGCCTTATGTAACATGTCCTGAATTGCTGTGTTTTTTTTAAATCTTCTGATATGATTGCAAAAATCATGCCGGATGTTGTATGCGAATCAGGATGCGGGGTTCGATTGCTGGTGATTTCGACGTAAAGTAATTTAATAAAAGCGATTAACGGTTTGTTGCCCTTTTTCCCGATCAAATCATGGCTGAGGATTTGAGAAAAACATTGATACAGTTGTATCAAAATATCGGCAGGGCACTTTTTTTCGGCGCTTGCCTGCAATTACTCCAGGCCGGTCTGTTTTCCGGATAAATCATGAAATAATCGGGCGCAATCGGTCAGCATGATGATTTCAATTTTTATCTGTTCCATTGTGTTAGTTTATTTTTTTGCGAGTATATTACCGGATAATCACAGAGGGGTATCAATATGGTACAGAACGTTTCAAAACAAATGGTACTCGTTGCCGACGACAGTTCGGTAATCCGTACCCTTATAAGCCATCTGCTCAAAAGGCTCGGTTACGACGTGCTGACTGCGGAAAATGGCGAGCAGTGCATTGAAACGATCGAAAAGAACCAGATCGACGTTCTTCTGCTCGATCTCAACATGCCGCTGAAAAGCGGTATGGAAGTTCTTTCCTACCTGCAGGATCAGTCTTATCTGTTTCCGGTCATCATCATCACAGCGATGGAAGACATCAGCCAGGCGGTCAAATGTATCAAGCTCGGGGCTTACGAGTACCTCACCAAGCCTGTAGACAAGCAACGCCTTGAAATCCTTCTCAGAAACGCCCTGGCAGAATCCGGCCTGAAACAGAAAATCAATGAGCTGAAAAAGGAACTGAAACAGAAGGACATTTTCAATTTTATTGTCGGAGCCAGCTCTGCCATCAAGCAATGTGTCGAACAGGCCATGCAGGTCATGGAAACCGATATGAATGTCCTGATCAACGGGGAAAGCGGCACCGGCAAAGAGCTTTTTGCCCAGGCTATCCATAACGGAAGCAAGCGGAAGCAGGGGCCGTTTGTTACCATCAATTGTGCCGCCATATCCAACGATCTTGCAGACAGCCTTCTTTTCGGACATCTGAAAGGTTCCTTTACCGGTGCCAACAGTGACCATACAGGGTTTTTCGAACAGGCGGACCATGGTACGATTTTTCTGGATGAAATCGGCGATATGAATATCGATATACAGGCAAAGGTTCTGCGTGTGCTGCAGGAAAAGAA
The DNA here is from genome assembly GCA_013335405.1 of Chlorobiaceae bacterium. Lineage (GTDB taxonomy): Bacteria > Bacteroidota > Chlorobiia > Chlorobiales > Chlorobiaceae > Chlorobium. The sequence continues at coordinate 11,447 of JAAXVR010000026.1, read as the reverse complement.
GATCAGGAGGATTGGCGAGAAGAGGGAGCGACCTGTCGATTTCAGGCTCATTTCAGCCACCCACAGGGATTTCACCGAGGCAATCGCGACAAACTCGTTCAGGGCCGATCTTTATTATCGTCTTGAAGAGTATCCGCTTTATATACCTCCATTGAGGGAAAGGGATGATGATATTGTCCTGCTGGCCAGACATTTTCTCAATGAATTCTGCAAGGCGAACAATATCGAACCGCCGGATATTTCGACGAAAGCATTGAATTCCCTGAAGGCTTATCGCTGGCCGGGAAACATCCGTGAGCTCCAGAATGTGATCCGTCGGGCCGTCATCAACCGCAAGGGCAATACGATCGACACCTTCAACCTGCCGTCGGCTTCCCATGCGGCGCCGGAACATGAGGCGGCAGCGGAAAAGGAAGGGTTTGCCGACGATGCTGCGGGAAACGCCGGAAAACTTCTTCCGGATGGTGATGTGCAGGGGCATCCGATACTCAAGGACATGGAACTGCAGGCAATCCTCAAGGCTTACAAGCAGTGCGGCGGCAACCAGACGAAAACAGCGGAACTTCTCGGTATCAGCCGTTCGACACTGATCAGGAAAATGAAGCGTTTCGATCTGACGAAAACCATAACCATCAATCCGTAACCGTTTGCCTTCAAAGGATCGTCGGTCAGGATTATCGTGCATCCCCGTCTGATTTCAGAGGGGATGTTTCTTTTGTGTCCGGCTCTGCCGGTTCTGTTACTCGTATCCGCCGGCGGAACTATTTCTTTGGTTGCCAGTAACAACGTTTCGGCGATACGATACGCTCTTCATCCTTGAGTGTTTTCATCGCCTTGTCAACCTCTTTCCTGTCCAATCCGCTGATTTCCGTTATCTGACCTGCACTGAGCGGCTGATCTGAATTGTTGAGAACCTCCAGTACTTTGTCTTTTGCTTCCATGGTTGTTTACGATTATTGTTTTCAGATAGTCTTCAGGAATTCAGGCAAAGTACGAATTTTCCGGTGAATTGACGGACCGGAGCAGGCAGCTTGACACTCATTTCACTGCAGGAGCAGCCGTAATCCGGGACAGGAGAGCGCGGGCAACAGGTCACCGCTTTCCTGTCACCGCTTTAAGAATCAGCGGCAGATGGTCTGAATAGCCTCCCCGGTAGCGCCCTTTTTCGTATGTTGGCCATGGCTTGCCGTCCGAAGGTTCGAGCATGCGGAAAAACGAAAAACAGCGGAATCCTCCATGGGGGAACGAGAGCCCTGCCGTATCGAACATTCCTGGAGAGAGCAGTATCTGGTCGAGTTGCTCCCAGCGACGTCCGTAACGGTAGCTGCCGGTTTTTCCCGAACCGCTCCAGCAGTTGAAAAGCCACGATGTGCCACCGTTCTTTACTTGACGGATATCGAATGACGAGCGGAGCACCTCGTGTATAGAGCGGTTTCCAGGTTCGTCGTTGAAATCACCCATGACGATGATATCCGCTTTCGGGCTCCGCAAAAGAAGGCTGTCGATGATATGGCGGCATACTTTCGCTGCTGCAATTCTTTTCGGTTCGCTCCACTGTTCGTCGAAAGAGCGGGATGGCCAGTGATTGAGGATGACATGAAAGGGCCGGCCGGCAGACGAAAACCGTGCAGCGATGATTTCCCTTGCTGCATGTCCCTTGTATGTTTTCACTGTTCCGGAAGAAAGGGTTTCCGGATTGAAGGCAATGCCGATGTCGATACCTCTCGGGTCTGATGATTCGAAATACACGGTTTTGTAATGGATGCCGTTAAGCGGAGAAAGGGTTTCACTGAATGTTCTGCTGTTCTCCACTTCGGCGAAAGCGAGAAGATCGGGGTATTTCATGTACTCGGGGTGCGACTTGACCGCAGAGATGACGTGCCTGATGCGCATCTGCTTAAGGAGAAGCTTTTTCCGGGTCCATTGACGCCTGCCGTCCGGCGTGAAATCCTCGTCTGCAGTCGAGGGGTCGTCAATCGGATCGAACAGATTCTCGACATTCCACCACATCAAGAGCAGCGGGATGTCTTTTCTCTGGTTTCCTGCGGCGGGAAGGGTAATGAAGGCAGACGGGAGAAGAAGGAGGAAAATAAAGCAGAGCGCTTTTTGCATAAAAGCTTCAGGTGTAATTTTTTTTCTTTACCATAAGGATTATGTAACTTAATCGGGATTTTTCATCTTTCAATGATTTATTCTCCAACGATCCGTAAAGTGTTATGACTCATAAGGGTGATGTCAAGGAGCAGGCGAAAGATATCCTCGAGGAAACCCTTGACCGGGAAGCGGTTATTGTTCTGGGCAGGATTTCTGAAGAGATGCAGTTACTGTTCATGGCCCATCCTGATCCTTCCAGGGAAGAGGTCGTGCGGATTGTTACCGGTTTTTTTCTCGAGAACGGAAAATCCGAGCAGTTCATTGCCGACTGGATTGAAACATCTGCCGAGTACAGCAGGCAGAGGGGGCTCGGAGAAAAAGACCAGCCGAAAGCCATGCTTTCCGACCTTGGTGTTTTCAGGTTCATGAATTTCCTCAAGGAGAAAGGCCTGACGGATGACCAGATTACCATCGTTCTCACCGGGGCCGTACAGCAAGCCGCTTCCGATAGCCAGGGCCCAGTTGTCTGACCCCCCATGATCGTTTTAATCCTGTAACATGGCGGCCTTTTCCGACAGCCGTCAATAAAAAACCACACCCATAATGAAAAAGACGACACTGCTTTATGAAGGCAAGGCCAAGAAGGTATTTTTGACTGAAAACAGCGATCTGGTGATACAGGAATTCAAGGATGATGCTACAGCGTTCAACAACAAGAAAAAAGGCACCATCGCAGACAAGGGCGTGGTGAACAATGCCGTTTCCTGCAAGCTTTTCGGTCTTCTTGAAAAACATGGCATCACTACTCACCTGGTAGAGAAACTTTCCGACCGGGACATGCTTTGCAAAAAGCTCGATATCATCAAGGCAGAAGTTGTCGTCAGGAATATTGCCGCCGGTTCGCTGGTCAAGCGTTACGGGTTTGCCGAAGGCACAGTCCTCGATCGTCCTATCGTGGAAATCTACCTTAAAGATGACGACCTTGATGATCCCCTCATGAACGAATCCCATGCTGTCGCTCTCGGCGTTGCCACTCTTGACGAACTTGCCGTTCTCAAAAACCGGGCTGAAGCCATCAATGCCGTGCTCCAGCAGTTTTTTACAGAAAGAAAGCTCATGCTTGTGGATTTCAAGCTCGAGTTCGGCCGCCACGACGGCGCCATACTGCTCGGCGACGAGATCAGCCCCGATACCTGCCGCCTCTGGGACCTCGAGACAAAGGAGAAGCTGGACAAAGACCGTTTCAGGTTCGATCTCGGCGGTGTCGAAGATGCATACAGCGAGGTTCAGAGAAGGGTTCTGGAACTTGACTGAAAACAGCGCTGAGTGCCGGGGACTGAGATGCTCGATTCTGCGATAACATATCTGCAGCATGCGGATCCTGTCGCGATCTGCGTTTTTCTTTTTCTGGTAGCCTTTCTGGAAAATGTCGTACCTCCGATTCCCGGGGATGTTCCTGTCGCGTTCATCGGCTACCTGATCAATTTCAGCCCTCTTTCATTCTGGTGGGCGGTTGTGTTTTCTTCCGCGGGTTCCGTTGCCGGGTTCATGCTTGTTTATCTTCTGAGCAGAAACCTCGGCCTGAAACTCTATGCCGAAGGCGAAACTTCCGTCCATCACTGGCTTTCCAGAACCGTACACCGGTTTTTTCCTCCCGCCGAAATGGAGGTAATCCGCAGGAAATTCGCTGCCCACGGATATCTTTCGGTACTTGCCAACCGTTTTTTTTTCGGATCGAGAGCGGTTATTTCCGTCATGGCCGGTTTCATGCACCTTAAAATCCTGCCTGTTTTCATATCTGCGGCCATAAGCGCAACGGCATGGAATATCCTACTTGTTTACGGAGGCTATCTGCTCGGAAGCAACTGGCAGGATATCGGTCGTTATGTGGCCATCTACAGTATTCCTGTCACGCTTTTATTTCTTCTCATCGTGTTTTTTTCCCTGTGGCGTTTTTTCAGGGAGAGAAAGCGGCAGCATGAATGAGTTTTTTTTGTTATTTATCACCTGCCCTTTAATTTTTAGCCTCGTCAATTCACAAGATTTTTGTCGCAATACCATGGCAAGAGATTTAAAACATTATCCTGCTGAAAAAAAAGGCCAGCTGCTCGAGCTCGATTCGGTAGAACAGCTCAGGGAAATGGCGCGTCAGGTCCGCCGTGACATCATCAGAATGCTTGCAATGGCCAATTCCGGTCATACAGGCGGATCTCTCGGCATGGCCGATATATTCACGGCGCTCTATTTCCGCCTTCTCCGTCACAAGCCGCACGCTTTCTGGCACCACCACGATCAGGATATGGTATATCTCTCAAACGGCCACATCGCTCCGGTCTGGTACAGCGTACTTGCCCGTTCAGGTTATTTTTCCATCGAGGAGCTTGCATCCCTTCGCCAGGTCAATTCCTATCTTCAGGGTCATCCCACATCGGAATCAAGACTTCCGGGGATCAGAATCGCTTCCGGTTCACTGGGACAGGGCCTTTCAGCTGCGGTCGGCGCCGCCCTTGGTCTTCGCATGGACGGCAGCGAGAGTTTCGTGATCTGCCTGATGGGTGACGGTGAATGTCAGGAAGGGCAGATATGGGAGGCTGCCATGAGCGCCTCGCATTATGGACTCGGCAATCTCATCGGTATCGTCGATTACAACAACCAGCAGATCGATGGCCAGGTTGCTGATGTCATGAACCTGGAACCGTTCGCCGATAAATGGCGTGCCTTCGGATGGGATGTCCATCACTGCAATGGTAACGACATAGAGGATTTCGTGGCTGCTGTGGAGAAACTCCGCGACGGAGAAAAACGGTCAGGGCCGGCGGTAATCCTTGCCGAAACGATCATGGGCAAAGGCGTGCCTTTCTTCGAGGGTACCATGGAGGATAATACCAACTGGCATGGAAAACCTCCTTCGAAGGAGGATGCCGAAAAAGCACTTGAAATAATCGGCGAAACGATTTTCGGCGATTTTTAAGCTGTTCCGCGAGGCAGGTGCAGATACAGGCAGGCATATATAAAGGGATGAAAATCAGGAGTTCCCCGTCCAGGGACGTTCGTCCCTGCAGCAGCAGGGTGAAGAAATCGATTTTCGATACCCTCGCGGCAAGAATCGATTTTGAAGGGATTACCGTGCTCGATCTGTTCGCCGGCTTCGGTTCCCTCGGTTTCGAGGCTTTCAGCAGGGGAGCTGGGAGTGTCTGGTTTGTTGACCGGCACCCGGATGCCCTTAAGGATATGAAAGCCACTTCAATGCAGTTGGGTGCTCCGGATCGGCTGAGGATCGTCAACTCCGATGTCGTTTCTTTTCTCGGACGGACCAGGGAACAGTTCGATCTTGTGTTCTGCGATCCTCCCTATGCATGGCCCGATTATCCCGGGCTGGTCGAAAAAATAGCAGGTAAAGGGGTGCTTGCCGAAGAAGGCATGCTCCTCATCGAACACAGTACGTCAGTCGATCTCGGCGGCTCTTTATGGTACTCGTTCCATAAAGACTACGGGATGACAAGGGTAACTTTTTTCCAGCGATGAGCTTGAAGCCATGAAAAGGAACGCCATCTATCCCGGGACTTTCGATCCCTTTACCAATGGACACCTCGATGTCCTCGAGCGTGCGCTCAATATATTCGACGAGGTGACGGTTGTGATAGCTGAAAACAATCAGAAAAACGCTCTCTTTTCCGTCGAGGAACGTCAGACGATGATCGAGGAGATCATAAGTGAGTACAGGGGTGTCGATGTCAGGGTGCTTCATTCGGGCCTGCTGGCCGATTACGCCCGTCAGCTCGGTGCTACCGCAATCATCAGGGGGGTCAGGCAGGTAAAGGATTTCGAGTACGAATTCCAGATGTCCCTTCTGAACCGTCATCTCTATCCGGAAGTCACCACGGTATTCCTCATGCCCAATGTCAAGTATACCTACGTCGCTTCGTCCATCATCCGAGAAGTTGCCATGCTTGGCGGTGACGTCAGCAAGTTCGTGCATCCCTGCGTCATGGAGATGCTGAACGGCAAGAGAGAAAACTTGCATCAGAATAAATCATAACAATCTTTCCAGACCATGTCTACAGAAGAACAATTTCTTACCCGCAGGGTGCTCAGCATGCAGGAATCGCAGACCATGCGGATTACCGCGCTCGCGAATAAAATGAAGGCCGAAGGCAAGGATATTGTCAGCCTTTCAGCAGGTGAACCGGATTTTCCGACCCCTGACTTTGTTTGCCAGGCGGGAATTGACGCTATCAGGGCAGGTTTTACCCGCTATACGGCCAACTCGGGCATACCTGAACTGAAGAAGGCGATCGTTGAAAAATTCCGCCGCGATAACGGCCTGGAATTCACTGAAACAGAGATCATCGTAAGCAACGGCGGCAAGCAGACCCTCGCCAACACGTTTCTCGCGCTCGTTCAGGAGGGAGACGAGGTGATCGTACCGGCGCCCTACTGGGTCAGCTTCCCTGAAATGGTCCGTCTTGCAGGCGCCGAACCCGTCATTGTCGGCACAATGCTCGAAAATGAGTATAAGATCACCCCGGCACAACTTGAGGACGCCATTACCCCGAGGACGAAAATCCTGGTGCTGAACTCGCCATCGAACCCCACCGGAGCGGTCTATGGCGAGGCTGAAGTGCGCGCACTCATGAAGGTTATCGAAGGAAGGAACATCTTCGTCGTTTCCGACGAAATGTATGACATGATCACCTATGGAGGTGTCAAACCGTTCTCGCCTGGAAGGATTCCGGAGATGAAAGACCGGGTGATCGTCAGCAACGGTGTTTCGAAGACCTACTCCATGACGGGATGGAGGATCGGTTACCTTGCTGGGCCGAAATGGCTTATCGATGCGTGCGACAAAATCCAGTCCCAGACGACCTCGAACCCGAACGCCATCGCACAGAAGGCAGCTGTCGCCGCGCTGACCGGCGACCAGTCGATTGTCGAAGAGCGTCGTGCGGAATTTGAAAAACGGCGCGATTACATGTACCAGGCCCTGAACGGTATTCCCGGTTTCAGAACAGCCCTGCCTCAGGGAGCGTTTTATATCTTTCCGGATATCAGCGGCGTTCTCGGCAAAACCTTCAACGGCATTGTCATGAAAGATTCGGCCGATGTCGCAGAGTATCTGCTCAGGGATCATTATGTGGCAACTGTTCCCGGGGATGCGTTCGGTGCTCCGGAAAACCTCAGGTTGTCCTATGCTGCTTCCATAGCCGCACTCGGGGAGGCGGTCAACCGTATCAGGAGTGCCTTCAAATAAACCGCGAATGCTGAAGGTCCGCCGCAGCCGACTCTACACCCTATGGTTCAGCTGGTATTCTCGTCGCCAGTTCAGGCGGTATTTCAATTCAGTGCAGGTTTTCATGGAACCCGGGGTACAGGAAATGGATATCCGTACTCCGGTTATTTTTTATGCGAACCATGCTTACTGGTGGGATGGTTTCTGGTCCCAGCTCTGCACGGAAGAGTTTTTCCGGCAGAACCTGTATATCATTATCGAATACCAGCAACTCGAGAAACATCGTTTTTTCACCCGTATCGGTGCTTTTTCCCTCGACCGTTCCCGTCCCAGAACCATCCCCGGGACGCTTGATTACGCGGCAGCTCTCCTCTGTGCCGAAAGCAGGCGCCAGAATGCGCTGTGGATATTCCCGCAGGGCAAAATCGAGCCGGTTGACAGGAAACCCCTTGTTTTCATGAAAGGAACGGCCCGGGTGGCAGGTCGTGTACTGGAAAAAACATCCGGAATTTACCTTGTTTCAGTTGTCAGCCGGATTGAATATCTTAACGAACAAAAACCCGACCTGTTTCTGTCCTTCAAAAAGCCTCAGCTCATTGTTCCGGCAGACTATCAGGGTGCGGAGGCTCTCACTTCCTCGATGCAGGATACAACAGAGGAGCATCTCGATGAGCTTCACCGGAAGATCATTGGCGGAATGACGGCAGGAGCAAGGGTCCTGGTCAGGGGAACGCTGTCGGTCAACAGGAGGGTTGAAGAGATCAGGCGCTTGTTGCGCTTCGGAAAAGAGTAATAGAATATTTGCAGGGCACTCCTTGCCCACAGGTTCCGAAATCAAGGGAAATATTATGAGTAACGTTATCTGCAGCTGCCTGCTTGGTGATAATGCAAAAGTGAGGCTGAGGCTGTCGCAATTACTGCACAGCGAAATGGACACCATTTACGGACCGAACGATCCGGACACGAACGACACCATCTGCGAAGTCGAGCTCCAGGGATGCCGTCGGGAGTTTTTCATAAACAGCACAGGGGAGTTGCTCTCTGTCGGCCAGCAGGTCGTTATCGAGTCTGACGGCGGCTATGATTTCGGTGTTGTCTATTCGACCGGCAGGATTGCCAGAAAGAAGTATCAGCTGAAAGGTCTTGAAAAAAACGGCCAGGAGTGTGCCATCATCCTGCGGGCGGCCGACGAAATCGACAGGGAGGCCATCTCCGAACTGAAAAAAAAACAGGCTGAGATCAGGGATATCTGCCTGAACAAGATCAAACGGCACGAACTGGACCTGAAGCTTGTCGATGTCGAGCTGCGCATGGACCAGCAGAAACTTTCCGTTTACTATACTTCGTCTCACCGAGTTGATTTCAGGATGCTGGTGCGCGACCTTGCCGGCGAGTTCAAGGCAAGGATCCAGATGGTGCAGATAACGACACGCGAGGAAGCCAGGAGGGCGAACGCTTTCGGTCCCTGCGGGTGCCTTCTCTGCTGCTCGAGCTGGCTCCAGAAAATCCAGACAAATCCTTTTTCCGAAAAAACGCAGAACGCAGAAGGATCATCCGCAGAAAGTCATGCCTTCAACATAACCGGGATCTGCAACCGCCCCAAATGCTGCCTTGGATATTCCAGGCATGAAAAGGGCTGCCACTCGCAGCCGTCCGGGCAGCCGGCTTTCCCGGCTGTCGGCAGCAGGGTTTCCACGCCGGAAGGACCTGCCATGGTAGAAAGCGTCGATCTGCAGAAAAAACTTGTCTGGCTGCGTTACCAGAAGAGTGACCAGACGCGCAGGTTCACCGCTGAAAAGTTCAACTCGCTCTTCGTAAGGAAATAACTTTTTTTACAATCTCTTCCGGCGGTTCCAGGGTGGACACCATAACCGGGGAAAAGGAATTTTTTCTATGCCCGAATTTTCCAGAACGCTTGTAACGACAGCCCTTCCCTATGCAAACGGCCCGGTGCATCTCGGTCATCTTTCGGGAGTCTATCTTCCCGCCGACATGTATGTGCGTTACAAAAGGCTCAAGGGTGAGGATATCGTCCATATAGGCGGATCCGACGAACACGGCGTTCCTATCACCCTGACGGCGGAGAAGGAGGGAATTGCTCCGGGTGATGTCGTCGACCGTTACCATCGCATGAACCTTGATGCGTTCACGAAATGCGACATATCCTTTGATTATTATGGCAGGACCTCTTCAGAGCTCCATCATGAAACCGCGAAGGAATTTTTCCTGGATATCGAACGGAAAGGCATTTTCAGGAAAAAGACGGAAAAACTCTTTTTCGATCCGAAGGCAGGACGTTTCCTCTCGGACCGTTATGTAACCGGTACCTGCCCGATCTGCAACAACCCTGAAGCCAACGGCGACCAGTGCGAGCAATGCGGTACCCACCTGAGTCCGCTCGAACTCCTGAACCCGAAAAGCAAGCTTTCTGATGCGACTCCGGAACTTCGTGACACCATGCACTGGTATTTTCCGCTCGGCAGGTTTCAGCCGCAGCTCGAAGCCTACGTGAACAGTCATGAACAGGAGTGGCGCCAGAATGTTGTGAACTATTCGCGGACCTGGTTCAGGCAGGGCCTCGGCGATCGCGCGATAACCCGCGACCTCGGCTGGGGCATCTCCGTTCCGCTCGAAAGCGAAGAAGCGAAAGGAAAAGTGCTCTATGTGTGGTTCGACGCCGTGCTGGGTTATATCTCGTTCACGAAGGAGTGGGCTGAACAGCAGGGGAGCCCCGAACTTTGGAAAGAGTACTGGCAGGACCCGCAGAGCCGCCTCATCCATTTCATCGGCAAGGACAACGTGGTTTTCCATACCCTGATGTTTCCGGCTATCCTGCTTGCATGGAATGAAGGTCGCAAGGAAGGCATTTACAATCTTGCCGACAGCGTTCCGGCTTCCGAATTCATGAATTTCGAAGGAAGGAAATTTTCCAAATCGAGGAACTATGCCGTCTATCTTGGCGAGTTCCTTGAAAAATTTCCTGCTGACACCCTTCGTTACAGCATTGCCATGAACTATCCGGAAAGCAAGGATACCGATTTCAGCTGGACCGACTATCAGAACCGGACGAACGGAGAACTTGCCGATACCCTCGGCAATTTCATTAAAAGGTCGGTAGATTTCACCAATTCACGTTTTCAGGGTGAAGTCCCTGCCGAATGCACTGCCGATGAGTGGAATGCGCTTGGAATAGACTGGCAGGAAACCCTCGGGCAACTGGACGAGGCATTCGAACAGTTCCACTTCAGGGAGGCGGTAAGTGCCGGAATGGAGATCGCGAGAGCCTCCAACCGTTTTCTTACCGGTTCGGAACCATGGAAAGCCATCAAGATCGACCGCGATGCCGCCGCAAAAACAATGGCACTTTCGCTGAACCTCTGCCATGCGCTTTCACTGGTGCTCTATCCGGTCATCCCCGGGACCTGCAACCGGATCCATGCGATGCTCGGTTTTGATGCAACGATAGAAGAGTTGTTTTCAAGAGGAAAATCCCTTCTTGATGTTCTCCGGGATCCTCCGCTGAAAAAAGGGCACAGGATAGGGAAAACATCGGAAATCCTGTTCGCCAAAATAGAGGACAGTGCGATCGAGCCTGAACTGAAAAAAATCGAGAAACTGCTGCAGGATGCTGAAAAGCGGGAAGCGGCTGCGGTGGAGGAGCGCACGGAGTTCAAGCCGCCGATCACTTTCGATGATTTTCTCAAGGTTGACCTCAGGGTGGCTAAGGTAATCGCGGCCGAGAAGGTGAAAAAAGCCGGGAAACTCCTGAAACTGCATCTGCAGGTGGGTTCATCGACCCGGCAGGTTCTTGCAGGCGTCGCGAAGAATTACACCCCGGAAGAGATGCTCGGGAAGAATGTCGTCCTTGTTGCCAACCTCGCTCCGCGGACAATACGCGACGAGGTTTCCGAAGGAATGATCCTTGCCGTCGAAGGGTCCGAAGGCGCTCTTTTTGTGATAGAGCCTGTCGGTGATGAAATAAATGGAAAACAGGTGCAATAATTCTTGCATAAGAATATTTAACGGTTATATTTGATGCAATAACATCGTGGGGTGGAGCAATTGGTAGCTCGTCGGGCTCATAACCCGAAGGTTGCAGGTTCAAGTCCTGTCCCCACCACAA
>JAAXVR010000051.1 GCA_013335405.1 Chlorobiaceae bacterium | reverse complement strand
TCAAGGTCTTGGCGCTCTTCCTGAGTCAGGGTCACCTTGTATCGCTTCATAATCACTCCTTGTTGGGGTTGATAATGAAGATAATATAAGATTATTATGCGACACTATTGGTTTGACATGACACTAGGCGTGATCGGTGGTGCGCCATGCCAAACCTTCTCTAATGGGAACGTGCATTTCAATGGAGATGACGTAAGGCATACTTTACCGCGTCGCTATGCATACTTACTTCGGGCTCTCAATGAGGAATATGACCTCGACTTTTTCGTATTCGAAAATGTAAAAGGCATCACGTCGAAAAAGCACCAACAGGAATACACCACAATCAAGCATATGTTCTCGTGTGCGGGCTTCAAGCTCTTCGAGGGGGAACTCGATGCTGTCAACTTTGGAGTTGCCCAACACCGATGTCGCGTGTTTATCGTTGGGTTCAACAAAGTCAAGTATCCCAACATCCAGTTTGCTTTTCCAGAAGCGGAGATGACGGTACCTCTTACCGTTGCAAGCAAAATAAAGGATTTGCCTACACCGCTTTTTTTTAAGCAGGGGACGACGAGGGAGGATATCTCATTCCATCCGAACCACTGGACCATGTACCCGCGCTCCGGAAAATTCACCGATGGATTTCTAAAAAAAAACGGTCATAAGCAAGGCCGATCATTTCGTGTGCTACAATGGGACAAGCCCAGTTTGACGGTTGCCTACGGAAACCGAGAAATTCACGTACACCCGAACGCAGATAGACGATTGAGTGTATACGAAGCGATGTTACTTCAAGGTTTTCCTGAGGATTATGAGTTGCTGGGCACGCTCAGCGATCAAATCCGTCAAGTTTCGGACGCTATTCCACCTCAACTCGGAGCTGCCTTGGGTAAGGCTATTCGTGAGGCATTGTGTGATAATATTTAGAGGAAATAGTCTTTTTTTTTGCGGTAATTTTCATGAGATTTAGCTGAATTTAGAAGCTATTCCTGCGATGGGAACGCGTAGGTTATTATTCCTTATTCTGGAGTTTGAAGGGCGTTTCCCTATTTAACAGACCACTTGATTTTGGGAAGGTGTCATGATTTGATTCTATTGTTTTTTTTTCGTCTGGTAGGTGCGTTCTGAAGTCGTTTGTTTCAATTCTTGAACCTCTCCTGATTGTGATATCGCAAGAATTCAGCATCTGGAAAGAAACGCCAAGGAGCATGAATATCTTGCCCATCGAACTGCAGGAAGTAATCTTTGACCGCAGGGTTTTTCTTCTGCTGCTTGAGCAAAGTGGAAATCTTCACTTTGTACTCGGGAGTGATGGTCAATAGGCCTGATTCGAAGGCTTTGTCGTGAAGGGCGTTCATTGCCAAGCCGTTTCTCGGGTTGAGCCGATTTTTCTCGTCTATGCTCCATGGTTTGATGTGGCCGGCCACAAGCAGTTCGCTGTTCTGGAGCCCGGTAATGCAACAAGTATTGTTGTATGAAGCAAGAATCATAGTTCTGAAGAACGCTTGATTAACCCGAGTTTTCACCATCCGTTCCCTTGTTCGCCCTTCTATGGGAAGTTCATTTTCATCGATCTGGTTGAGTTTCTCGACAGTCGAGCGCTCAAACAATGCTCTGAGTTTTTCGCTTTCGAATGGGAGCCGATCCCAATCCTGATAAAATTCGTTCCAGATTTCCCTGTCGAGCTTGCTGGCGTTTGAGGCTCCCTTGATGCCGCGAGCTTGCAGGCTTGGGTCGAGGCTCGCGAAGTTGACGAGTTTGTAGGCAACTGAACCGGGAGTTCTTCCGATCAGCGACGCAAGCTTAACTACCTCAGGATTTTTGGCGTGCATGAGGCCGAACGGAAGCTTGCAATAGAGATTGATCGCAAGGATCAATTCGTCACGCGTCCACAATTTCTGGTCTGCTTTCATTGCCGCGTGTATCTGATAAACTCATTCATGATCCATAAGCTTGAATACGGGAAAGATGTTCCAGCGGGTCGAAGGCTTTCCATCCCTGAGCAGCATTTGTTTGTACTACCGTCAGAAAATCGTTGATTGTTCGAGAGGGGTTTGCCAAATCTTTCTGTTCAATCTCTTTCACGGAATCGTATTCGTGGAAACAGTGATCATCCTCAGTGACAGGATCGTCAGCATACATGAAAACTTCTGGGATGTCAATCTGATGAGCGATAAAATAGCATTGTTGGTCAAAACAGCTTCGGAGTCGCTTGTCGATTTCATCGATGGAGAGATGTTCAGGGTTAGTGAAATCGACTGCGTTCCTGCTTTTGTAATTACCGCAATCTCGGTAAAGGTAGCTGAACCTGACGAGCTTCTTCATAAAGGTCAGAGGCCGTTATATTGGATGAGGTTGGTCTTGTTCCTCGAATAATCGTAATGTTGAAGTATAGAGATAAGTCGCAGAATTGCCAAGGGATGGGGTTAGAAGGCAGAATTCTATCGAATAGCCGATGCGGATTCCATTTCGTCGAGCCATTTGCAGGATAAGGATGCGAGGATTTTAAAATATTGGTATCCTCACCCAAGCTCATCCGCGCATTGTTTCACTCCTTCGAATATCGCTTCGGCGACCAGCGGCGGAAATCCGGCGGGCAGTTCGCCGCTGACCCGGTCGATGACGGCGGGAGTCCTTTCCAGCAGATCATCGATGATATCCGAGCAGGTGCGGGAATTCAGGCCGCATCTTGCACCTGTCGTCATGAAATGTTTCCGCTGAATATTTTTCCAGACGTAATGCCTGCTTTTGCCCAAAACCGCCATCGCCATTCTGACTTTATGGGGGTCGAGCTTGTCCGGCCCTCCTCCCATGACCGGATATGCCGACAGCACATCGTACAGCGGTGTGAGATGATAGGAACCTCCCCGGTCAATGAAAAGACTGAAGTTTTTCGCGTGTCCGTCGATCGCGCAAAGCAGCTTGAAGGCTATCTGGGCACGAAAAAATGCACTGCGGTCCTCTTCCGCCATTGAAGAGCCCAGCAGCAGGTTCATGACCGTCCGGATTCCCGGCCCGCCTTCGCTTTCATACTTCAGACCGGGGGGAGTTCCTGTTGCCTGGCATATATCTTCCTGCGGTAATCGGATAATCCACGATCGATCGTCTGCCATTTTCCGATCGAATCGCTCGACGATCAATGTTCTCCTTTCGCCGAACTGCGCCATACGGCAGGCTGCTATCGGCAGGCCGTAAGCAGTCAGCAGTCTGCTGCACAACCATTCATTTTCGACTGATCCAGTCATATCGATATTGAAATGACCCATACGGCCGAGAGGAAGCTTGAAGATATGCGTGGTTGGAGTAGCGCCCCGCAGTATTTTCCACTGTCCTTCATGCCAGAGCAACGCTGTTTTTTCCTGTGCTCCAGCAAGTGAAATACGAAATTCCCCGGACCTGTCCGGAGCGTTGCCGAAACCCACCGGTGACAGGGAGCGGGCAATAAGCTTTTCAATCTCCTGATCGTTGACCGGATCGGCTGTGATTTTCCGGACATCCGGCGTGTTTTCGCCTTCAGGCACCAACTGAACTGCTCCAACACAATCGCGGCCGATTTTCGAAAGAAGCTGAAAGGCTTCGATCGATCCTGCGGCAAAGCGGTCACTGATTCTTCTCCGGATAGTTTCATTATCGGGGAGCCGATTGTCAAAAATAGAGTAGACGATATCGCCCCGGTACTTCAGAGTTCCCGTAACGGCTTCGATAGCGATACAGCTCTGGAAATGGGCGAAGAGTGCCAGGATTCGTCGTAGGCGAATTCATGCAAACCGGTTGAAGAACGTTGCCACTCGCCCACTTGGTCTTCGTTCATCAGCACCAGCAATTTCCGGGTCTTGAGCTTTCTGCCCATCACCACTCTCCGTCGGTATTTCCTGTTTTCTTCGGCTTCAGGACAAGTTCAAGACCGAGCGCAGAAATCAGTTTGAACAGGCTTTCCAGACTGCTTTTTTCCGGATTGTTTTCCAGTGCCGATATGGTCTTTGGAAGCAGCCCCACTTTTTCCGATGCCTCTTTCTGGGTCAGCTTCAGCTTCTTTCTGTATCCGTTGAGCACCATGGCAAGCTGCATCGGTGTCCGGATGGATTGTTGCGCCATTGATAAACTCCTGCTTGTTGTTGAACGGTTGTACGATTCTGATGATATATGCCCTGAAAGGTATAATGCCGCACCCCTAATGGTTGGCAGGGTTTCCGATTCGTCGGGCCGGTGGCAGGGAGTGGATACGCGTCTTGCCGTATGTCTTGATGGCGGAAGATCAGGCTCTTTTTATCGCGACTGGTAAGCGATTAATTTTGACGCATCACGATCATTTCTGCAGGATCAACGGGCATTATTTTAAATATTACGGAATAAGTACGGCGACCCGGTCTTTTTTTTGTAATAAAAATAAAAATCCGATTTTTTAAGTAAGGCAAGCTTCGAATCATGGTTATTTCGGAGCACTTGCCATCTCTCCAGAAAATGGAATTCGAATGTGCGGCTTTCAGAAAAAAATGAAGGTTGTGCCGGGAAACGCTCGAGTCTATGAGTGCTGAAGGTGAATGGTGATGAATATCTTTATACCTATTTTCAGAATTCAGGCAGAGGAATGGTTCACTCTTCAATGTGCCGGAGAACGGTTCGGCGTTGCAGCCTCGATACTCTGCAAGGTTTAAACTCACTCAGAAGATCCGGCATGCAAAATTGGCAATCGGTCAATAGCACCAGACAGGGTGAGCTGCTCGAAGCGGCAGCCGATCCGATCGAAGTTTTCCGGGCGGACTGGAGGACATACCAGACGGTCATCAGGGAGAACTACATGTTCCACAGGGAAATTTCGGGGGCGATCGGGAGGATGCTCCGGCAGCTTCCCGGGACTCTGAGCGTTCTCGACCTGGGCTGCGGGGATGCCTGTCAGATCAGCGAAATGCTCGACCCAGGCCAGATAGCCGAATACTGCGGATGCGATCTTTCCGCCCAGGCGCTCGAAGCAGCCCAGCACCACCTGGCACCGCTCGGAAACCGCGCCCGACTGCTTTGCCGGGATATGCTCACCGTCCTACGGGAGGCTCCCGGGGAACAATATGACATGGTGTATTCCAGCTATGCCCTCCACCACCTTCCACGTGAAGAGAAACAGGAATTTTTCATTGAATGCCGACGTACCCTGCGGCAGGATGGCGTCCTCGTCATTGCGGATATCATGCGCGACGAGGGGCAATCCGTTCCGGAGTATTATGACCGATACATCGAAAAGATGGATGCGGAGTGGACTGTGCTGAGCGGAATCGAACGGGTCAGCATTCAGGAACATATCAGGAGCTGTGATTTTTCCGAGCCACCCTCGCGGTTGCAATCGATGGCGGAGCAGGCAGGTCTGCTGAACCCGGTGAGGCTGGAGAAACGCACCTGGCATCAGGCATGGTGCTACCGGCCTTAGGAAAAGACCTGCGATTTTTTTTGCTCCCCGCCCATTCAGACGAAATCGACAACCACGATCTCCATGCGATCGGACTCCTGCGCGCTTCGCAGGATATGCTCGAGCATCCTGCCGTCACGCACTTCCACGCGCCGAACAAACTCCTCATATCCCATCAGCAGGCGCTCGAAGAGCTTCTCGTCCAATATCTGGCCGCCCGTCGCCAGCGCTTCCCCGTTGTGGAAAATCAGGACCTTCACCGGAAGTCCGCGGTGGAACGCTTCATGGAGCCCGAGGTGTCCCGCGGCAGTGAACGACCAGTCTCCGGTGACCGCCCATGCTTTCTTCGCTCCGCAGAGCAGTGCTCCGGCGGTCATGGGGATGCTTCCTCCGTAGTAGGTCGTAGCGTCGAGAAGCTCATAGGGGGGGCAGACGAAGAGCGAGCTCGTGCCCGTGTCTCCCATGATGAAATCGATCTCTGCACGCATCTCCTTCAGGAGATCGAAAACCGGCATCGATGAGCGGAGGGCGGAATGGAACTTTTCAGGAAGGCCATCCGGGAGCACCGGCAGTGCGGGTCGGAGAATATCCCGCCAGTCGCGGCCGGCGAGTTTTGCCTGCATGACTTCGTACGGATAGCGATTGCCGGGAAAAAGGGTGTGGCGCAACGGGTCCCTGGGCGGTACTGCGACGGACGGTTGCCGCGCGGGTGCTGCTGCCGGGACGGAAACGCGATGCGCGAGGTCGCCCTCTTCCACGATGATCGCGACAGGCAGGCCCATGGATTCCGAGAGGTCGAAGGCCCGGAGGATGCCTTCGTAGAGTTCATGCGGGTATAAACGCCGGAAAGGCAGGTGCGTTCCCGCGACGAAGGCGTCTGTGTCGAAGATCGAATCGGAGTTCGAGCCTTCCCTGTCCGACGTGATGATCATGACAAGTCCACCTTCGGCACCTGCCGGCAAAGCGTCGATCAGGGCGTTGGCGGCCTTGGCGAATCCGTGCGCCTTGATGACCACGGCGCTGCGACGCCCGGCGAGCGAAGCGCCCATGGCCATACCGAGGGCGACCTCCTCGTGGAAGTGCCAATGGCTGTGTATGCCGGTTCTGGCCATCCATGCTTCGAAAACGGCGGAGGCTCCCGCTGCCGGGACGCAGTTGACCATTGAAACGCCTGCGTCCCTCAGTGCCCGCCCGGCGGCTTCAGCTGCGGTTATCTCTGCAGGAGCGGGTGATGATGCTGCAAAAGGGTGGCTCATGAATGATGATGGGCAAGGATTGATGTTTTGTCATCGCAGGAAGCGCACGAGGATGAAGATGCCGATCATGGTGAAGGCTATGGCGATTTTCAGTGCCGCGCCAACAAGCACGCCCAGCCATGTTCCGACTGCTGCGAAACCGGCTTCGTTCCAGTTCCGGCGCGCGAGCAGCTCCCCGATGAGGGCGCCGAGGAACGGACCGAAGATGATGCCGGGGAGGCCGAAAAAGATTCCGGCAAAACCTCCGATCGCGGCGCCGATAACCGCCTGTTTTCCTGCTCCGAATTTTTTTGCCCCGAGAGCGCCCGCCACCAGGTCAACCCCGATGGTGATCAGCGTGAGAATTCCGAGTACGATCAGTGTTTTCCATCCGACATAGGCGAACCCCTCGGCCCACGCGGCGGTCACCAGTCCTGCGAAGATGAGCCCGATGCCGGGAAGGGCGGGCATCACGAGACCCGCCAGACCGGCGGCGACAAGAATGGCTGCAAGCGTCCAGAGCAGGGTTGTGGTGTCCATGGTGATCGTATTGAACCGTTAACAGGAGAAGGTACACTGAAATATAACGAGATGATGGCGTCCGGAAATGATGGTGTTCGAATGGTCATCAGGCCCGGAAACTGAAATGGCCGATTTGTTCACCTCCAAGTATCTGTAAACGTCGTGCAATGTTGAAGTTCAACTGCAAAATTGCAGTAAGACGGGATATGGTATTTCATCAATTCAGATAGTGTCCGTGCTGCTGAAGAAATACGCAAATCCGCCTTTTCGGCTGAAAGTCCGTCATCAATGAAGAACAGGATCTGTTCCACCGACTGAATATCAACTGCCTTTTGGAATAAACTCCTTTTTCCCGTTATTGAGAATGGCAATCCTCTTTTCGAAATTGATTTGCGCCTCGTTGCTGCCGGGATATGGAAGACCGATTCATTTTTTCCCGGATGATGATGGATTTCGATAAATCCCGCTGCTTTTCCTACATTCATTTCAAAGAGTAAATTCAAAAGGTCCCTGATTTCAAACGATGAGCCCCTCTCCGGAAGAACCTTCCATCCCGGACAGTGACGGTACGTCCGGAGTACGTTCTTCCGGAGCG
>JAAXVR010000050.1 GCA_013335405.1 Chlorobiaceae bacterium | reverse complement strand
ACAGGCTCCACTCGCGCTTGTCGGATAACTGCAGCACATGCCATGGAACAAAAAGCTGGAAACCGGCTTCATTCGATCACAGCAGGCTCAATGCGGCATCCGGAAAAAACTGCCTCAGCTGTCATAAAAGTGATCAGCCGAATGATTCTATGCATCGTCTATCCCTGGCTTCATGTGCAGATTGCCACACTACCGTGAAATGGACTCCGTCCACATTCAACCATAACCGCTCTTTCAGGCTCGACGGTGATCACAGGGCAAGCTGCAGGACGTGCCACCCCAGTCAGGGTAATTATAAATCATATACCTGTTACGGCTGTCACGAACACAATGAATCACGGATAGCTTCCGAGCACCGGGAAGAAGGTATCAACAACTACGGGAACTGCATAAAATGCCACCGGAACGGGAATGGAGAAAATCATGACTGAATGGTATTCAGAAATAGAGCGGATTGATTCGTCGCTTCCATTTTGTTTGACATTCCGTCAATTATTGGACTTTTTTATTGATATATAAATCAATGCTTGACTCTTCATGGACCGTATGTACGAATGGTAGTATGGTACGGAAATTATCAATCGGCGCCTTTTGCTGCCAATCCGGCATTGCTTTCCATTAAGTCTGACAGCTTCACGGATAAAACCCACATCAATGAAAAACTCTAAAAAAAACCCGGATGACAATCGAACGGATTTACCATAGTCACCTGAAACGGGTATGATTGAAACGATATTAACATAAATAAAAATCACTTATGAGACTTCTCATTGTCGAGGATGAACCGGGTATAGTCGGATTTCTTAAAGAAGGACTCGAAGAGGAGTTTTTTGCCGTCGATATCGCTTCTGATGGTAAAACAGGCCTCTACCTCGCTATGACAAACGATTATGACCTTATGATCATAGACTGGATGCTCCCTGCCCTGAGCGGAATAGAGTTATGCAGGCAGCTCCGTAAATCCGGCAACGTCTCACCTATCCTGTTTCTGACAGCAAGGGACACCATCGAGGACGTCGTGTTCGGGCTGGAAGCCGGAGCTAACGATTACATAAAAAAACCTTTCGAGTTCGAAGAACTGCTCGCCCGTATCAGGGTGCAGCTCAGAGACAGATCAAGTTCCGACGATACCCTGAATGCAGGATCCCTGACTTTAAACGCATCAACACATCAGGTTTTCTGCAACAAGAATGACATCACTCTGACTCCGAAAGAATTTTCCCTGCTCGAGTATCTCTTGCGCAATAAAGGCAAAGTATGCACAAGAAGCCGAATCATAGAGCACGTCTGGGATATCCATTTCGATTCCGATACTTCGGTTATCGATGTCTATATCACTTTTCTGAGAAAAAAACTCGAAGCAGCAGGGTGCCCATGCCTGATACAAACCATCCGCGGTATCGGCTATATCATTCGCGAACCGGACATAACATGAACGCAAGTCATGAAAATTCATTGAGGTCAGGAGGATTGCTTTTCAGGGGCTTTTCTTCGATGAATCTGCGCAGCCGCATTGCTGTTTATTATACCGGAGCAACGGCTTTTCTGATTGCACTTGTTTTCACGGCAGTCTATTTCATTGTCGAGCGGGTTGTTTCCCGTCAGTTTGACGATGAACTCAGAAGCGAGGTTTCGGAAATTTTAACCGGCGCCAATGTTCATGAAAACGGCTTCAGGAGCTTGACTGCATTCGCAACTGTTGATATCGATGACAATTATAAAGAACTTGAAGAATATGAGGAGCATGACAGGAATGAGGACAGAGACGAATTGCAGGGAAATGCCGATGTTGAGTTCATCCAGATAGTTGATTATACGGGACGTATTTTCAGAAAATCGGAAAATCTGTTCAACAGCAAACTTGTATTCGAGCCACATCGTGCTGAAACATATTTTTTCAACACCAAACTCGGGGGATTATCAGTCCGACAGGTTCAGATACCCCTCGTAAACACCCAGGGAAATATGGCCGGTTATCTTCTCATAGCCGTTCCGATGAAAAATGCCATCATCGTCCTCCGAGACCTCGAGACGGTTTTTTTCCTTTCATTTCCGGTAATCATCCTGACATTGTTTGTCCTTACAAGAGCAATCGCAGGCAGGAGCATTCGTCCTGTTGAAAAAGTAATTGCTACTGCCGAACAGATAACGCAATCTGACCTGGACCGGCGTATTGCCCTGCCTTATCATCGCGACGAACTATACCGTCTTTCTGCAACCATAAATGCCCTGATAGACCGAATACAGAAAGCTTTCCTGCGGGAAAAACAGTTTACCGCCGATGCGTCCCACGAACTGAAAACACCGCTTGCCTCTCTTAAAGGAACCCTTGAAGTCCTGATACGAAAACCACGGGAAAGAGAATACTACGAATCAAAAGTTCAGTTCTGCCTGAACGAAATAAACCGTATGACAGTGCTCGTCGATCAGCTGCTCATGCTTGCACGGTATGAGAGTACCAGCATTGCGACATGTATCGAAACACTCATTCTTTGCAGGCATGTCGATGACGCCATTGAAAGAATGCGGCATGTCGCCGAGGAAAAACGGATCAGCTTCAAGCTCGATTATGACGAAACCCTGCGGGTAGCAGCCGATCCTTTCATGCTTGGTTTGATCCTGGAGAACATTCTCTCGAATGCAGTGAAGTACTCCCCTCCGGGATCTTCTGTAAAAGTCATTGTCGCTCAAATGGACAACCTCGTCACCTGCAGCATATCAGACAATGGCATCGGTATTCCGGATGAAAGCATTCCTGTCATATTCGATCGGTTTTACCGGGTCGATAAATCAAGAAACTCGGGCACAGGCGGTTCCGGTCTGGGATTGTCCATCGTGAAAAAACTCGCCGATCTCCAGAATATCAGTATTGCAACAAAAAGTTCGCCAAGTGAGGGGACTACCTTTACACTGTTTTTTCAATGCCTGTAACAAAGAGTTCCTTTGGGAGCAAGTTTGATGCTGACACCAACAAACAGAGCATTGTCCGGGATCAATCGATCAAGTATTTTATTTATTCAGAAACCGGGTTACTGATGTCAGTCCAGCACCTTTTTTTTCCCAACTGGCATTCACACCAGGAATAAGCAGCAGCGATTGCGGAATTATTTCAGTTAACTGGTATCGGGAAGACTGTTTCCTGTAACTATCTTAAAACGCTCTTTTTCGCAGATACCTTGATGCTTGCTGCCGAACCGGCCAGACGTACGAGTTCTTCCATAGGGATATTCATCTTCGAAATGGCCTCCTTCAGGTTTGGCTGCCCGAGAGCCAGTTCTGCAGGAAACCTGCTCTCACCGGTGACCGTCACCTCGCTGAAACCAGCCTCTTTGATCGCTTCAAGATATTCCGTTTTCATCATGGCCCCAGCGACGCACATGACATAGGCATCAAGCGAATCCCTTACAAAAAGCGGCAGCTCTTCAAGCAGAACGATGTCTGAAACCGTCAGCCTCCCTCCGGGCTTCAGTACCCGGAAAGCCTCCCTGAACACTCGGGGTTTGTCAGTGGAAAGGTTAACGACACAGTTCGAGATGACGACATCGACAGACGAATCCCCCAGAGGAAGCTCCTCTATTCTGCCGAGCCGGAACTCGACATTCTGGTAGCCGTTTTCCCGGGCATTCATCGATGCGCGTTCCACCATCTCCGGTGTCATGTCGACGCCAATAACCCGACCATCTTCGCCAACCAGGCTCGAAACCAGAAAACAATCGATACCCGCTCCCGAACCGAGGTCCAGTACGACATCGCCTTTGCGCACGTCAGCAAATGCAACCGGGTTTCCGCACCCGAGCCCCAGGTTTGCATGAGCCGGAATGCTGGCAAGCTCTTTTTCCGAATAGCCGCACTCCCTGCTCGTGAGCCGCTCCGTGTCGTTCGAGCGGCAACCGCATGAACAGTTGTTCTCTACGGTGGAAGCATACATATCCCTTACTGCTTCCTCAATTTCCCGACGTTTATTCTTTTCCATGTATTTGAGTTTTTTATAATTTTCTAACATTATGCTTCATAACGAACACACTGTTCGCTTAAATAATAACAACCATTTTCCAGGCTGTCAATAATCAATATTCCACCAATAGTCCTGTTCTGAACAGAACAGCTCGTTTTGTTTCAAAATAATTGGTTTTATGCGTGCAAAAAAAGAAGACCGGCGTATCAACCGCACCCGGAAACTGATACTGGAAGCGCTTATGTCACTGATCATAGAACGGGGTTACGAAAACGTCACGGTACAGGATATTATCGACAGGGCCGATGTGGGGCGTTCGACGTTCTATGCACATTTCCGTGACAAGGATGAATTGCTGATCTCCTGGTTCGAGCATCTGCGCACCCTTTTTGAACAGCAGCAGCAGGAACTGCTGGATGCGAGAAAAACAGGAAAGGAACCCGGCCTCAACATCGTGCTCGATCTCTTTCGACATACCGGGAATCATCACCGCTTATACAAGGCCGTCGCCGGCAGACAGAGCGGCGAAATGATCCTGAAATACCTGCACCGCTACCTGACCGGTCTACTCTTGCCGATACTCGAAGACGCGGTAAAAAAACGTCCTTCTCTGCCGATTCCCGTTGAAGTGACGACCCATCACCTGGTGAGTTCCCTCTTGTCCCTGATGACCTGGTGGCTCGACAGGAACATGCCGTACCCTCCCGAAAAAATGGAAGGGATGTTCAGGACCCTCGTCCGTCCAAGCCTCGAAGCCGCCCTCGGAAAAGACATCGTTCAGGATGCAGGAATAACGGAGGACGGCGGATTGAAGAACGAAGAGGTCGTTGGTTTCTACTCGCTTTTCGCCGATCCCTCCTGCTGCAGGTAACCATGGAAACCAGAGACGCATATGCCTGCAATGAAAAAATAGTTCACCAAAAGTACCCTGTGCGTTCAGAACGGACATAAACTGATACGTCCTGTTCATTTTTCCATTCCTGCTCCGATAACAACCGTCTCCGAATTTGCATATCCGAATGCTTATCGTATATTTGCGATATACCAACATAAACGACTATGCAAAGAACCCATTCCGTCATCGAGTACAGTTACGACGAAGAAGCGCTTGCTTCCGTTGCAAAAGCAATGGGCCACCCGGTCAGGATAAAAATCCTCAAACTGCTGGCTGGAGAGGCATGTTGTTTCACGGGCGAATTGACGGAAATTATTCCAATGGCTCAATCAACCATATCACAGCATCTTAAAGCGTTGCTCGAAGCGGGACTTATCCAGGGCGAAATCAATCCGCCGAAGGTGAAGTACTGCATCAATCAGGAAAACTGGAAGAAAGCCCTGGCGCTTTTCGGCGAATTTTTCGCCAATGAAAAAAACGGGGACTGCATCTGCTGAAACGGGTGATCAATCGTTGCAGAAAAGATCATTTAAATCGTTCATTTGCGATATACCAACACAATACAAGAACAATGAAACAGGTTAAAATACTTGGCACAGGGTGCGCGAAATGCAACCAGCTTGCCGATGCGGTCAAGGCTGTCATTTCCTCTGAAAACATCGACGCCTCGGTCGAAAAAATCGAGGATATCCAGAAAATCATGGCATACAACGTGCTCTCGACCCCTGCCCTTGTCGTTGACGGCGAAGTACGCTGCAAAGGCCGTGTGCCATCGAGCACTGAGCTCAAAGACTTATTAACACGATAACACTGCCAACGATGAAAGAAGCCCTTGAAATATGCCCCACGACCGCTTTCGGACTGACCGAAAAAGGCATCCTGCTGGTCGATGTCCGTGAACCCGAAGAGGTTGCTGAAGCATCGTTCGATGTACGCAACCTCATGCTGATCCCCTTCAGCCAGCTCGAAGAGCGGTATCATGAAATCCCTGTCGACCGCGAGGTCATCATTGCCTGTCACGTCGGGGAGCGCAGCCTGATGGCGACATACTTTCTGATGAACCACGGATACGAACAGGTCATCAATATGCAGAACGGTATTGTCCGCTGGGCCGAAAAAGGATTCCCCATGAAGGGAGCGCTGAAGCGGAAAACAGGCGGATGCTGTTGCGGTTCCGGTTCACCTGGCACGGACGGCACCAACCACAGCTGCTGCTGAACCGTTATACGATGAAAACGCCATGAATCCTGAACAGCGAAAATCAAGCATGAAACTTGCCGGTCTTGCTGCTTCGGCAGTGGTCGCGTGGCTGCTGTTGTACAGCAATCTCGAACCGCTGGCCGACATGTTGCTGCACGTTTCGGGCCTCAGCAGTGCGACCCGTTTCGGAGAGGCGCTGCACTTTTTCATCTACGAGGTGCCGAAGGTGCTGATGCTGCTCACCGCAGTCGTGTTCGTCATGGGTGTGGTGCACACCTTCATATCTCCTGAGCGGACGCGGGCCATCCTGTCGGGAAGGCGTCTCGGTGCGGGCAACATGCTTGCCGCCTCGCTGGGCATCGTCACGCCCTTCTGCTCCTGTTCGGCCGTCCCCCTCTTCATCGGATTCCTGCAGGCAGGCGTGCCGCTCGGCGTTACCTTCTCATTCCTGATTTCTGCGCCGATGGTCAACGAAGTGGCGCTCGCACTCCTTTTCGGCATGTTCGGCTGGAAAGTCGCCCTGCTCTACATGGCGATGGGGCTGCTTGTGGCGATAGTCGCCGGCATGACGATCGGTCGGCTCGGCATGGAACGCTATCTCGAAGAGTGGGTGCAGCAGATCCAGCAGAGCTGCAGCTGCGGCAGTGAGGAAACCGGCGAAGCCATGACCTGGAACCGGCGCCTGCAGGAGGGTGTGACGCATGTTCGAGAGATCGTGGGCAAGGTCTGGCTCTACATCGTTCTTGGCGTCGGACTCGGCGCCGGAATTCACGGCTACGTGCCGGAGAACTTCATGGCTTCGATCATGGGGGCCGAGGCCTGGTGGTCGGTACCGGCCGCGGTGCTGCTCGGCGTCCCGATGTACTCCAATGCCGCCGGAATCCTGCCCGTCGTGCAGGCACTGCTCGGCAAGGGTGCTGCGCTCGGCACGGTCATGGCATTCATGATGAGCGTCATCGCGCTTTCCGCACCTGAAATGATCATCCTGCGCAAGGTTCTCCGACCGCAGCTTATTGCGGTTTTTGCCGGTGTTGTGGCTGCAGGCATCATGCTGGTGGGGTTCGTATTCAATGCTGTATTTCCAACCTTATGACATCAATCAAACGATCATGAAACAGTCAGTGCTCATACTCTGTACCGGAAACTCCTGCCGCAGCCAGATGGCTGAAGGATTTCTGCGTTCATTCGACCCCGAACTCGAAGTCTTTTCGGCAGGCACTAAACCGGCCGAAGCAGTGCACCCGCTTGCCGTCGCGGTGATGCAGGAAACGGGGATCGATATCCTGGACTATCGTCCGAAATGTGTCGAGGAATTCACTTCAAAACCGTTCGACTGGGTAGTGACGGTCTGCGACGGAGCCAGGGAGACCTGCCCGCTCTTTACGGGAGAGGTGAAGCACCGGCAGCACATCGGGTTCGACGACCCTGCGGAAGCCGAAGGTAGCCGCGAAGAGGTGCTCGCCGTTTTCCGTCGGGTTCGCGACGAAATTCGCGAAGGATTCAGAAGCTTCTGCAACGCAATGCAGACGGGAGGGTAGTATTATGGGCATTTCAGCCAGACAACTCTCCTTTCTCGATCGCTACCTCACGCTCTGGATATTCATTGCCATGGGTATCGGCGTGCTTTCCGGTTATCTCGTTCCCGGTATGGCCGGGTTCTGGAACTCCTTTCAGTCAGGCTCGACAAATATTCCCATCGCAATCGGTCTCATCGTGATGATGTACCCCCCGCTTGCGAAAGTCAAATACGAGGAGCTGGGAGACGTGTTCCGCAACATCAGGGTGCTCGGGCTTTCGCTGCTGCAGAACTGGGTGATCGGGCCGATCCTGATGTTTGTGCTTGCCGTGGTTTTCCTTTCTGATATGCCCCACTACATGGCCGGGCTCATCCTGATCGGTCTTGCACGCTGCATCGCCATGGTGATTGTCTGGAACGAGCTTGCAAAAGGCGACACCGAGTATGCTGCCGGCCTCGTAGCGTTCAACTCGATCTTCCAGGTGCTTTTCT
>JAAXVR010000049.1 GCA_013335405.1 Chlorobiaceae bacterium | reverse complement strand
CCCGTGGAGGTGATGCTGAAGCTGAGGTGTTTGACGCCGACCTGGATTTTGAGCGCGGTGGCGAGTTTTTCGACATCCGTCGCTTTTCCTTTCACGGCAATGATTTCGAGGCAGTGGTGGTGGTCGAGGTGGACATGCTGGGTCGAGATGATGAGATCCTGGAAATCGTGCTGGATATCGATCAGGAGATTGACGAGCTCCCGTTTGTGGTGGTCGTAGGTCATCACGACCGCCCCGGCGACGGAGCCTCCTTCGGTCCATTGCTTCCTGACCAGTTCTTCGCGTATGAGATCCCGGATAGCCTCTGAACGGGTTTTGTAATGCTGCGCCCGGATATGACGGTCGAAAGCTTCGATCAGCGGTTTTTCCAGGGATACTCCGAAACGGTAGAGGTCGCTCATGCTTTTCCTGCGGTTAGTTCTGGATATAAAAGCACTGAAAAAGGAAGGGCGAAACAATGTTCGCCCTTCCAATATCGAAAAAAACCGTGAATCACGTCAATGGCGCGGTTACCATTCGTTGAAGCCGCGATCGGTTCCCATCAGTTTCTCGTGGATGGCTTTCGCAGCGGTGCGGCCGGCCCCCATGGCGAGGATGACCGTGGCTCCGCCGGTGACGATGTCTCCTCCGGCGTAGACGTTTTCCTTCGATGTGGCCATGGTGTTGATATCGACCACGATCGTGTCCCTCCTGCTGACTTCGATTTCAGGCGTCGTCTGTTTGATGAGCGGGTTGGAGCCGTTGCCGATCGAGACGATCGCCATGTCTATCGGAAGGACGAATTCAGAGCCCGGAATCGGAACCGGTTTGCGGCGGCCGGAATCGTCGGGTTCGCCAAGTTCCATGCGCAGGAGTTTAACGCCGGTGAGCCACTGCTCGTCATTTCCGATGAATTCCACGGGGTTCATCAGGAGCAGGAATTCGATACCCTCTTTCTCTGCGTGGTGGATTTCCTCTTCCCTCGCCGGCATTTCGGCCATCGATCTGCGGTAGACGATATAGGCGTGCTCCGCGCCGAGCCTTTTGGCCGTGCGGACCGCATCCATCGCGGTATTGCCGCCGCCGAACACGGCGACGCTCTTTCCCTTGCAGTTGAAGACAGGGGTGTCATGTTTCGGGAAATCATATGATTTCATCAGGTTCACCCTCGTCAGGAACTCGTTCGCCGAATAGACGCCGAGCAGGTTTTCGCCCGTAATGCCCATGAACCAGGGCAGCCCGGCTCCCACACCGATGAATACAGCGTCGAAACCCTCTTCCTCGAACAGCTCGTCCACGGTCAGCGAGCGTCCGACAACACTGTTGGTGACGAACTGGACGCCGAGCTTCTTCAGCCCTTCGAGTTCGGTCCTGACGATCTCTTTCGGAAGTCTGAATTCGGGAATGCCGTACATGAGCACCCCTCCGAGCTCATGCAGGGCCTCGAAAACCGTGACCGCATGGCCGAGCTGGATAAGGTCGTTGGCACAGCTCAGGCCGGCAGGACCGCTGCCGATGACGGCTACTTTTTTTCCGGTGGGAGGTTTTACACGCGGAAGCTCGACATTGCCGGTTTCACGTTCGTAATCCGCCGCGAACCGCTCAAGGTTTCCGATGGCGACAGGCGTATATTTTTTGGTAAGCACGCACGTTTTTTCGCACTGGTCCTCCTGGGGACAAACCCTGCCGCAGATTGCCGGCAGCACATTGTCTTCCTTGATCTTCCTGGCTGCGCCGAGGAAATCTCCATGGGCGATAAGCTTGATGAACTCGTCGATTTTGATATTGACCGGGCATCCCTTGATGCAGACCGGGTCCTTGCACTGGATGCAACGCTGCGCTTCCAGTATCGCCGCCTCAGGCGAATAACCGAGATGAACTTCGTTGAAGTTATGGATACGCACTTCAGGATCCTGTGCAGGCATTACCTGGCGCGGTATTGCAAGACGCTCTTTGGTCGTGATGGTTTTTTCGTTCATATACGGTCTGAATGAGTGATTTATTCCTGCAAAAGGCCGCCCGGGGAAGAGAGTGGATGAGACTTCACCCCGACGGATTCCGTTACCCGGAGGATCCTGGTTTCACGCTTTTCCGGCAAGCCTGCAGCGGTGCGTGAACCCTTCGCTCGACTGCTGTTCTTCAGGGAGATAAAGCTTGTTTCTGTCGGAAAGGTTTTTGTAATCGACAAGATGGGCATCGAACTCCGGACCGTCCACACAGGCGAATTTCGTTTCGCCGCCCACGGTGACCCTGCAGCCGCCGCACATGCCGGTGCCGTCAACCATGATCGGATTGAGGCTGACCACAGTCCTGATACCGTAAGGCCGGGTGACTTCGGCAACGGCTTTCATCATCGGTATGGGGCCGATGGCAAGCACGTAATCGATTTTCCTGCCTGAATCGATGAGTTCCTGGAGCTTCTGGGTGACGAACCCGTGGAATCCGCAGGATCCGTCGTCGGTGGTGATGTAGGCCTCGTCGCTGACCGCCTTCATCTCGTTTTCGAGGATCACGAGCTCTTTCGACCTGGCGCCGTTGATCGTAATGACATAATTTCCTGCCTCCTTGAGCGCTGCGGCAGTCGGATAGGCGATGGCGGTGCCTACGCCTCCGCCGATGCTGACAGCGGTTCCGAAATTTTCGACATGCGAAGGTGTTCCGAGCGGGCCGACGATATCGTTGATCGTCTCCCCGGCTTCCCTGGAGTTCAGCTCCCTCGTGGTTTTTCCCATCCCCTGGACAATGATGGTGATGGTCCCTTTTTCAGGGTCAGATCCGGCTATGGTAAGAGGCACTCTTTCCCCCGATTCTCCCACCCTGATCATGACGAACTGGCCGGCTTTTCTTTTTTTTGCGATGCGGGGGGCCTCAATTTCAATTTTTTTGATATTTTCAGCTAAAAAAATTGCTGACACAATTTTATACATTGTTTCTTTCAGTTTCGTATGATTTGTGGAGATCAGCCGGAAATCGAAGGTGAGGCTCAAAAGTTCTTAATATAGCTATTTTTTTTCAATAAAAAAAATCACCGTTCTCCGGGAAATGGGCTGAAGGCAAAACCCGCCTTGCATTCAATCTCAAAAAAATTATTTTCATGATCTTTATTGCCGATTACGGTGCAGGAAATCTTCGTTCTGTCGTCAAGGCCTTCGAGTATCTCGGCCAGAAGGTTCTGGTAAGCAGCGATCCGAAGCAGATGTCGGGGTTCGGCAAAGTGATACTGCCCGGCGTGGGCGCTTTCGGCCCTGCCATCAGGGCGCTCAACGAGACCGGTTTTACCGGTGCGCTGCAGGAATATGCCGACAAGGGAGGTCAGCTGCTCGGCATCTGCCTTGGTATGCAGCTTCTCCTTACCGAAAGCGAAGAGATGGGCGACAACAGGGGGCTTGGCATCATACCGGGAAGGGTTCGGCATTTCAGGAGCGAAACCGACAAAATTCCCCAGATAGGCTGGAACTCGGTCGACCTGCAGAAAGAAAGCGTTCTTTTCAGGGGTGTTGCCGATCATTCGTTCTTTTATTTTGTTCATTCCTATTATTGTGAACCGGTTTCTGCCGATTCGGTTGCGGCAACCACCTGGTTCGCCGGAAATAATTTTTGTTCAGCCATTGAAAAAAATGGTATTTTTGCTGTGCAGTTTCATCCGGAAAAGAGTTCGGACGCGGGTTTGCAGGTGCTTAAAAACTTCGCAGACTGCTGAATCATAGTATTTGAGTATTTTTTTATGTTGATCATTCCAGCTATAGATATAAAGGACGGGAAGTGTGTACGCCTTACCCGTGGCGATTTTTCCCAGGAGAAGATATATCTCGACAACCCGCGGGACATGGCGATCATCTGGCGCAAGCAGAACGCCAAGATGCTGCATATCGTCGATCTCGATGCGGCCCTGACCGGAGAAATGGTGAATTTCGAAAAGATCAGGGAGATTGTCGAAGAGCTCGATATTCCCGTACAGGTCGGAGGAGGCATCCGTACAGCCGATGCCGTGAAACGATATCTCGATATCGGTGTGGGCCGTGTGGTTATCGGTTCGGCGGCAGTGACCGATCCGAATCTTGTCGCAGAGGTACTGAAATCATACCGTCCCTCCCAGATTGTCGTAGGCATAGATGCCGAAAACGGCATCCCGAAAATCAAGGGGTGGACCGAGAGCAGCGGAATGAAGGATTTCGAACTCGCCCTGCGGATGAAAGAGATGGGGGTTGAAAGGATTGTCTACACTGACATCAGCAAGGACGGCATGCTGCAGGGAATCGGTTACGAGAGCACCAGAAAGTTCGCAGAGAAAGCCCGGATGAAAGTCACCGCTTCCGGAGGTGTCACCAACGTGGGAGATCTTGTCAAACTTGATTCGCTGAAGCATCTCGGTGTTGATTCCGTCATTATCGGCAAGGCCTTCTACGAATGCAATTTTCCCTGTCAGAAACTGTGGTACAACTATGAGCCGGGAATATGCATCGACCATGATTTTTCCACGGCCCGGAAAAGAAACAAGCCTGGCAACGACGATTGAAGGCGATTTCGCTTTTCCTGGAACATTCCGAACCCTCAGCCTGATCACGTGCAGAAGCAGGACCAGTACTTGCGTCAACAGATCGAGGCGATTATTTTCGCCTCTGAAGAAGCTGTCCCGCTCCAGACAATCAGGCTGGTGACCGGTGCCGAGCTCGACTCCGCCCTTCTGCACGAAATGGTGGAACAGCTCAACCTGGAGTATGAAAGAACGGAAAGAAGCTTCCGGATCCATCGTATTGCCGGCGGTTATCGATTCCTGACCATACCCGGGCACGAAGAGCTGATGAAAAAACTGCTCGCCCCGAAAATCCGGAGGAGGCTCTCCCGTTCAATTCTGGAGGTGCTTTCGGTCATAGCCTACAATCAGCCGGTAACGAGGGGAGAAATCCAGCAGATCCGTGGCGCCAGTCCCGATTACGCCCTCGACAGGCTGCTCGAGCGCGGTTTCATAGAAGTGAGCGGCAGGGCCGACTCGCCGGGAAAACCTCTCCAGTATTCCACCACGAAAGATTTCCTCGATCTCTTCCACCTCTCATCCCTCAAGGACCTGCCGAAGTTGCGCGAGATAAAGGAGATCATGCAGGAACAGGAAGAAAAAACAGCCCCGCTCCCATTTGAAGGAGCCGGGGAAAAACCGCTGTACGACAACGCTCGGCAGGAATTCAAAGAACCATGAAAAAAAGCAACGAAGAGCCCGGAGTAAGGATCAACCGTTTCATCGCCATGAGCGGCATCGCTTCACGGCGTGCCGCCGACCAGCTCGTCACCCAGGGGCGTGTCATGGTGAACGGCAAAGTGATAACCACTCCAGGGATCAGGATCGACCCGGTGCGCGACGAGGTCATCGTGGACGGCAAACTCTACGCCCAGCCTGAGGCGCGAAAGGTCTACATCCTTTTCAACAAGCCCAGAAATGTCATTACGACGAGCAGCGACGAGAAGAACCGCGAGACCGTACTCGATTACATCGATACCGGAGAGCGTGTATTCCCCGTTGGCCGGCTTGACAGGAAAACGACGGGAGTGCTGCTGCTTACCAACGACGGGAACCTTGCCCACAAACTGACTCACCCTTCTTCTAAAGTAAATAAAGAGTATATTGCCTTGCTTGGCGAAAAATTTACGCAAAATCTCCTGCAGCAGCTGACAGGAGGGATGCGTTTGAAAGACACCGGGGAAAAGGTGAGTCCCTGCAAGGCGAAAATCCTTGAAGACGGCATGCAGGTGTACCTGAGCATCCACGAAGGCAAGAACCATCAGGTCCGCAGAATGTTCGAGACTCTCGGTTTCACGGTGAAACGGCTTGAAAGGGTCGCGTATGCGGGCCTTCAGGCAGGTGAACTCCGGCGGGGCGAATGGCGGTACCTGAGCCGCAACGAAGTGAAGGAACTCCAGAGACTCGTTGAAAGCTCCTGAGCCCTGACCGGTTTTGTTGTCAAACACAAAACCATCAAGGCTCCATGCGAAACCATCGTTCGTCCATCAGACGCCATGCCGTGAAAACAGCCATGGCGTTCGTCATTTTCATGACCGCGGATTCCTTTTCTCCCTCTTTGTCTCCTGCCGCCGAAAGCATCGAAGAGCTTGCCGGCCGGGGGGAACTCCTGGGAAATGTCGAAAAGCTCATCCTTGACCTCGAAGAGCTGAAAAAACACAGGATTTTCCTGAACACAGCCGGGGCGGATGAATTCAGGCAGCTGCCCTGGCTGGGAAGCGCCGATATCCAGGCTCTTCTCAGGGAGAGGAAAAAAGCCGCGATAACCTCCCTCGGGAGGCTTGCCTCCATCATCGGCAAGGGCAAGGCCGAAGCTGTTGCACCGTATATCGCGTTCGATGCTGTAAGGAGGTCCCGGAAGAAGAGAACGGACGGTGATTTCAGCGGAACGTTCACCAGCAGGGTATTTCGCGAAATTCCGCTCCGCAGGGGAGTGATCGACGGAAAGTATGCCGCTGCCGCAGAGAAGCTCTCCAACAGGCTGAAGCTCTCCTTTTCGCGGTACACCCTCACGGTCGTGCAGGAAAGGGATATCGGCGAACCCGAACTGTTCGATTTCACTTCGATGAGCCTCGGCGCTTCCGGTATCGGCATCCTCGGAACGGCGGCGGTGGGCAATTACGAGGTCAACCTCGGTGAGGGGCTTGTCATCGGCCAGGGGCGATATTACGCCGGGGGGGCGGACGTGCCTTCGAGCGTGCGGCTTTCCTCGAAACGGCTTTCCCCCTATTCCTCAAGCTCCGAATACGGGTTTTTCCAGGGCGCGGCGGCAACGTTCGTGCTCGCTCCCTGCGAACTGACGGTTTTTTCTTCGGCCAACCGCGTCGATGCCGTCATAAACCGGAAAACCGGCATGATAACCAGTTTCGACGATTCGGGTTACCACAGGACAGCAACGGAGCGGGAGAGGAAAGACAGGGTGACGGAACGGGTATACGGGGCGAACCTGCGCTATGCTTTCAAGTCCGGGATCGCCGAGGGAAAAATAGGGGGAAGCTGGGTGCGGTATGATTATGGCGTACCGATGACTATGCTTGGCGGGAGCTCCTCTTCAACCCTCGCGGGGATCGAGGGCGAGGCCCTGATCGGCGGCATCGGTCTCTTTGGCGAAGCGGCATGGGCCGAAAGACCGGCCGACAGCTTCTCCTGGACGGCCGGCGCCGAATACGAACCGGTGCGGGGGGTGAACCTGCTCCTTGCAGTGCGCAGTTACGGCAGCAACTATTACTCGCCCTTTGCCTCGGCTTTCGCCGAAAGGGGAGAGCACGGCGGGAACGAACAGGGCATCCATGCCGGGGCCGGTTTCAGGTTGAGCGACCGGCTTTCGGTCAGCGGATATTACGACCGCTTCCGCTTTCCCCTGCTCGATGATCATTGCCCGTTTGCGTCGGACGGCCACGACGCACGGATATACCTTGCCTGGAAACCAGGCGGCGGGCTCTCCTGTGACCTGCAGCTTCAGCACAAATACAAGGAAGAGGAAAAGAACCAGGGTACATCGAAAGAGCCCCTGTGGACCGCCCTGCCGAAAATAACCATGAGGGGACGTCTGAGCTGCGAGATCGGATTGCCCGGAAATGTCAGGTTGAGAACGCTCGGCGAGCTGAAGCGGTCGGAGAGGAAATACCTTGCCGGTGACGAGGCCTTTGGAGGCTGGCTGCTCTACCAGCAGGCCGGGGTGGGAGGAAAGAGGTTTTCGCTGAAAGGGCGCTTCACGATGTTCGATGTCAGGGACTACGACGCGGCGATCTACGTCTATGAGGACGATCTGCCGCAGAGCTTCAGTATCGGCATGTACAACGGCCGCGGCAGATCGATGATCCTTCTCGCGTCATGGGAGCCGTCGAAACAGCTCAGACTGGTCGGCAGGGTCGAAAAAGTCTGGTACGCCGACCGGGAGGTATACGGGGACGGAAGCGACACGCGGGAAACCGCCTCCCCCGCATCGATCCATATCGGAGCGTATGTGAAGTTCTGATTTTTTGGGAAGTGGGAAGTGGGAAGTGGGAAGTGGGATGTGTCAAGCCCCGGAGGGGCGGCATATTGGTAGCGCGGGGTGAAACCCCGGGTAGAGGAACAAATTTAATTTGGGTTTCAGCCCAGTCGGGGCTTGATACATCCCACGTTCCACCGAACACATCCAGTAAACAGC
>JAAXVR010000025.1 GCA_013335405.1 Chlorobiaceae bacterium | reverse complement strand
GTTCCCGCTTTCCCTTAATCAACATCCTGGTCAAATAACATGCCCCTTGAGGCTTTCTCCCGTCGCAGACCTTAACTCATTCTTCAACGGGCTCCTAATGTATCATCCCTATCCCTCTCTTCCAAATATTTTCTGACTTTTTATGACAAAAAACGAAAATACTGTCACAAGCAGACAGGAATTGCGGCGAATACCTGCAGAACACGAAAAAATGCTGGACCAGGATACTTGTATCCCTTCATACCGATTGCCATCAATACCCTCTCCGGGTTCACAGCAATGCAATGTCGGACCTTCCTGTAAGTGCTGCAACATGTTTCAATACTCCCGAAACCCTTTCTTCGACCGCGTAGGCAAGTTCGAACTGCTGAAGACGGGTAAGTGCGTTCGGCACGACGACGCACGGGATTCCGGCAGTATGCGCCGATGCGAGGCCCCTCCGGGAATCCTCTACTGCAAGACACTGCCACGGTTCGAGGCCGAGGTACTCCAGCGCTTTCAGATAGGGTTCAGGGTGTGGTTTCGGGTTTGAGATGTCGTTGTCGGTAATGATGACTTCGAAATGACCGAGCAGACCGTTATCACGGTGCATCATCTCGACCTTGTCCCTCGGGCTGCCGGTCACGACCGCCAGCCGGACCTTGCCGACGAGCGCACCGATGGTTTCCGGAACGTCAGGCAGCAGCGGAACCGGTTGCTCGAGACATTTGAGAAAGGTCTCGTTCCTGCGGGCGATAACACCTCTTGCCAGTTCCGGCGGCATGCCGAGCTCGAGGGCGATTTCGCTGCTGTGTTTTGCGTTTCCAAGGTACTCCCTGCCCCAGAAAGCGCTGTCAACCGGAAATCCCGCATCAGCGAATGCCTCACGGGTAAGGTTGAAAAAAAGAGCCTCGCTGTCGACAAGAAGACCATCATTATCCCATAATATCGCCTCGATCATCTCTTTTGGACGTTGTTGCCTTGTTGCAAGAGCCCTCCCGCCTGTTCATTCATAAGACAGCGATCAACAGTATCGACTTCGGATCCATGCCACAATTTGGGTATTGCGCGACAGGTTGAGCTGTATCCTGAACGAACCGCAGGACAGGCTCCATTTCCGGGAAAAGGCAAAGCCCCCGCGAGGGGGCCATGCACAGATACGGCAAACGAGGAAGATACCGTAAAATGCAGAGCAGCCGTTATTCCGCGGGTATCGGCAACGTCATGTCGACAGCAAGCTCCATCTGGCGCGATCCCCTCGAATATTCCTTCGCTGCCGCCACAAAACCGTGAAAGAGCGGATGAACCCGCAATACCCGCGATTTCAGTTCCGGATGAAACTGCACACCCACGAACCAGCGATGGTCCTTCAGTTCGATGATCTCGACAAGCTCACCGTTCGGTGAGGTACCGGAAAAGACGATACCGCCGTCCTCGAAAACCTGGCGGTAGGTGTTGTTGAATTCGTAGCGGTGGCGATGGCGTTCGTTGATAAGAAATTTCCTGTAGGCGTCGTAGGCTTTCGAACCTTCCCTGATAATGCATGGATAACTGCCGAGACGCATCGTACCGCCTTTTTCCTTGATCTTTTTCTGATGCTCCATGAGGTCTATGACCGGAAAGCGGACCCGCTTGTTGAATTCGGTGGAATTCGCGTCCTGCAGTCCGCATACATTGCGGGCAAACTCGATGGAAGCGCATTGCATGCCGAGGCAGATGCCGAAAAACGGAATATTATTTTCCCTCGCATACCGGATGTATCTGATCTTGCCTTCGATACCGCGGTCGCCGAACCCTGGCGCCACAAGGATACCGCAGATGCCTTCGAGCTCCCTCGAGAAGTTGAACGAATCCTGCTCGGCGTCCTCGGCCCTGAGCAACCTGATGTTGACTTTGACGTTGTTGCTCGCTCCTGCATGAATGAAAGACTCGAGGATCGATTTATAGGCATCCGGGTACTCGGTGTACTTGCCGCAGATGCCGATGGTCACCTCTCCGTCTTTCGGGCTCTTGACCTTGTTGCAGAAATCTCTCCAATGATCGAGACTCGGCTCTTTGAACATCTTGAAGCCGAGCTTCTTGAGTACACGCTGGTCGAGCTTCTCCTTCAGAAGCATGAGAGGAACCTCGTAAATGGTCTCGCAGTCGTTCAGCCCGATGACATCGAGGTCGTTGACGTTGCAGAAATGACCCACCTTGTTCTTGATCTCCCTCGAAAGGGGCTTTTCACTCCTGCAGACCAGGATATCCGGCTGGATTCCTGTCTCGAGGAGCATTTTCACACTGTGCTGTGTGGGCTTGGTTTTGAGCTCGCTTGCTGCCTTGATGTAAGGAACAAACGTGAGATGAATGTTCAGAAGGTTGCGATCCCCCATTTCGAGCTTCATCTGCCTCATGGCCTCGAGGAAAGGAAGAGACTCGATATCTCCTATGGTTCCCCCGATCTCCGTGATCAGGATATCGAGACTGCTGTTTTTCGCCTGCTCGGCCAGCCTGTCCTTGATTTCGTCGATCACATGGGGAACGACCTGGACTGTTGCGCCCAGGTATTCGCCGCTGCGCTCCTTGTCGATAACAGACTTGTAGACACGGCCCATGGTGAGGTTCGAGGACTGCGATGTCGATTCGTCGAGAAAGCGCTCGTAATGGCCGAGGTCGAGATCGGTTTCAGCCCCGTCATCGGTAACGTAAACCTCCCCGTGCTGGTAGGGCGACATCGTTCCCGGGTCCACATTGATATACGGGTCGTATTTCTGTATGGCGACCCTGAGACCGCGCGACTTGAGCAGCATGCCGAGCGAAGCCGACAATATACCCTTCCCCAGCGAAGAGATAACGCCGCCGGTCACAATAATATGTTTCACGTTTTTAGGCCGAGCCATAATATCTCGTCATTGACCGATTGAAAAAATCTTTTTTTTGTATCTACAGGAACTTGTGGGCCCCGTCGCTGAAAGGCGGATTCGCCGACTTGCCGCAGGCGCAGTAATATTTCATCCCTGCGCTTTCCCTGATCCTGTAAGGCCTGTTCAGTTCCATATGCCCCCTCCCTGATTTATCATCTCATACCGTCATGGATCATCAGTCAAAAAGCTGGATCTGGCCGTCCGGATCTTCGGGAGGGAATTCGGTGCCATCAAGCTCTTCGTCGCTCTTCGGTACCCTTGCGATAGCGGAAATCTTGTCGCCCGCCATGAGCCGGATCAGTCTCACGCCGGATGTATTCCTGCCGGCAAGCCGGATATCCGAAACATGCTGGCGGTTCACGATGCCGTGTGTGGTGATAATGATCAGATCGTCCTCGTCGCTTACGTCGAGCAGCCCGACAAGCACACCGATTTTTTCATGCGCCTTGAGCGTGATCACCCCGCGTGCGCCGCGTCTGGTGAGACGGTAATCCTCGACTCTGCTTCTCTTTCCGAAACCGTTGTCGGTCACAGCGAGAAGTGCGGTGTCGAAACGCTTTGTGGTGACCATCGAGATGCACTTTTCATCCTTGTCGAGCGTAATGCCCCTTACTCCCATGGCCGTGCGCCCCATCGGACGGATTTCCGACTCAGGGAAACGTACGGCGAAAGCCGAACTCTTGGCCAGAATGACCTGGTGGTCACCATCGGTAAGGCGGGCATCGATCAGCTCGTCGTTTTCTTCGATGGTGATTGCAGCGATACCGTTGCGGCGCGGATGCGAAAACTCTTCAAGTGCGGATTTCTTTACCGTACCGTCAGCCGTGGCCATGATGATGAAGCCCGGTTCATCGAAGTTGCGGACATTGATGTACGCTTTGATCTTTTCGCCCGGCTGCAGTTCCATGATGTTGGCGAGCGAACGACCTCTGGCTGCGCGCCCCGCTTCCGGTATTTCGTAGACTTTCAGCCAGTGGCAACGGCCCCGGTTGGTGAAAAAGAGGATGTGGTTATGGGTCGAGGCGATGAACATGTGCTCGATGAAATCGTCGTGTTTCGCCTGTGCACCCGTAACCCCCTTGCCTCCCCTTGCCTGCCTGCGGTAGCCCGACACAGGGAAACGCTTGATGAAGCCGTCGTGGGTGATGGTGATGACCACATCTTCCTGTGCGATCATGTCTTCGATGGAGAAATCTCCCTCCTGCGGGACGATCTCGGTCCGGCGGGCGTCCCCATAGACCTCCCTGACCTTCAGCAGCTCCTCGCGGATGATCTGCAACTGTTTCTGTGGATTGGCGAGGATGGAGCGGAGCTCGTCGATGAGAGCAAGGGTCTCGGTGTATTCCGTATCTATTTTTTTGCGTTCGAGGCCGGTGAGTCGCTGCAGGCGCATCTCGAGAATAGCCTTTGACTGTATATCCGAAAGAGCGAACCTTGTCATGAGGCTTTCCTGCGCGACCTGCGCATCAGGCGACTGCCTAATGATGGCGATAACTTCGTCGAGATTATCGAGGCAGATCTTGAGGCCTTCGAGGATATGCGCCCTCTTTTCGGCTGCGGTGAGGTCGAACTGCGTCCGGCGCAGGACAATTTCATTGCGGTGCCGGATGTAGTACTCCATCATCTCCTTCAGGTTCAGGACCCTCGGCACACCATCAACCAGCGCAAGCATGATCACCCCGAAGGTATCCTGCATCGGGGTATGCTTGTAAAGGTTGTTGAGCACGACCTTTGCGACGGCATCTCGCTTGAGTTCGATGACCAGGCGCATGCCGTCCCTGTCAGATTCGTCACGGATGTCCGCAATACCCTCTATCTTCTTGTCGTGGACCAGCTCGACGATTTTTTCGATGAGCCTGACCTTGTTGACCTGGTAGGGAAGTTCGGTAACGATGATCGATTCCCTGCCGTTTTTCTGCGTCACCTCGACAAGGGCTCGGGCCCGGATGACAACCTTGCCCCTGCCGGTCAGGTAAGCCAGGCGAACACCTTCATAGCCGTAGATGATCCCTCCGGTCGGAAAGTCAGGGGCGATCACATGCTTCATGATATCGGTGATTTCCAGCTCCGGGTTCTCGATGAGAGCTATCATGCCGTCGACGACCTCACGAAGGTTCTGCGGGGGTATATTGGTCGCCATGCCGACCGCGATTCCCGAAGCGCCGTTGACCAGAAGGTTCGGTATCGCTGAAGGAAGCACGGTAGGTTCTTCGAGCGAATCGTCGAAGTTGAGCGAAAAATCGACGGTCTCTTTATCGAGGTCCTTGAGCATCTCACCGGCGATCGGTTTCATGCGGACCTCGGTATAACGCATGGCTGCAGCAGAGTCGCCGTCGATGGAACCGAAGTTGCCCTGGCCGTCAACCAGCGGATAACGGAGTGAAAAATCCTGCACGAGGCGAACGAGGCTGTCATATACCGCGCTGTCACCGTGGGGATGGTATTTACCCAGCACTTCACCGACAATACGGGCGGATTTCTTGTGCGGCTTGCCTGCCTGCAGGCCAAGCTCGTGCATGCCGTACAGTACACGCCTGTGGACCGGCTTCAGGCCGTCCCGGACATCAGGCAGCGCACGGCTCACAATGACCGACATCGAATAATCGAGATAGGAATCCCGCATTTCTTCCTCAATACTGATCGGGAGGATTCTTTCGCGCTGCATGGGTCAATCCTGGTGGTTATTGGCTGTAAATATCCTGTCGGGATAATGTATAAAAATCCCGGTTAATTCGTAACTGAACAGATGCCTGAAATTTATGGGAATGTCCTTAGATGCATGCAGAATTTCGCTTTACGAAATCTGCGGAGCATCGGACCAGAGGGATTCAAGATCATAAAAACGCCTCTCGTCAGGCAGAAAAACATGTACAACAACATTGACATAATCGAGGAGGATCCAATGCATGGTATCGAGCCCTTCGACATGCAGTGGACGTTCACCGTCTTTTTTCAGCTCCTCAATGATATGTTCGGCGGAAGCTTTCGACTGGCGCTCGTTGTCGGCGGTCGCGATCACGAAAAAGTCGGTAACGGAAGTGATCCCTCTCAGATCCAGTATCTTGATCTCCTCGCACTTCTTTTCACCGACAAGTTCCGCACACCTTCTGGCAAGCAATTCACCCGGGTCTACTTCCCTGACATCAACCGCAGGGGACTTTTTCTTCTTTTTCACACTTTCCATGAGACAACGCCTTCTTTCCCTTTTTTTAACAGATTCATCCTAAAAATAGCAATCATTCACACTCCACCAACTCCGGGCACGAACATTTGACGGTAATCAGGCGCCACTGCACCGAGGGAGTCAGGATCGGCACTGCAGCAGAATATCCGGGCGGCGGGCAGCAGCGATGAGGCAGAAAAAAAGCCGGCCTCTTCATGCCTTATGCCGGAAGCATCGAGAAGAGGGTGCAGTTCAAGGAGCTGGCGCCCGACAACGACAGTCTCCGGAGGCGCAGCCAAAGCGGCGGAAACGACTGCATCGGCATCCCCCCGTTCCACATTTCCATGCCATGCTTCCGGCGAAAGCTCCTCCGGACTGAAACAGGCATGAAAATACTCACCCTTTCGCGACTGGACAACCGCCATGACGGAAACCCCGGAACACTGCAGCGACGAGGCCATCGCAGGCAGGGTTGGCACAGCTGCAAGAGAAAGTCCAAGCCCCCACGCGATCCCTTTTGCCGCAGAAATACCGATCCGAAGCGCGGTGAAGGAGCCCGGCCCTGACGAAAACGCAACGCAATCGAGCGCGCTGCGTTCAAGCCCGCTCTTTTCGATCACCCCCGCAATGAGAGGGACAAGCCCTTCAGCGGTTTTCTGCCACTCGGCGCCGCAAGCTTCGAAAACTTCCCCGCCTTTCTGCACTGCGGCGCTGAATGAAATATGCGAGCATTCGATTGCGAGAATATTCATCGGCCGGTCCGTTTGACGACAATTCTCCGGGTATCGCCGCCTGCATGTTCGAGCGTCACGCTGGCGGTAAAGCGACCGGCATACTCCGGAAAGCGGTCGCCCCATTCGACGACCGAAAGATACGCGCCGGAAAGGTATTCGTCAAATCCGGTCGCTTCCAGCTCCCGAAGGGTACGGATCCTGTAGAGGTCGAAATGATGCAGCGTCACCTCCCGCCCTTCGAGTGAGCCGTGATAGATGTTGAGCAGGGAAAAGGTTGGACTCGAGAGCTGACCCTCACAGTTGAATACCTCGGCGATGCCGCTCATGAAAACGGTTTTTCCGGCCCCGAGCTGGCCCGACAGCGAAACCGTTTCATCCGGTCTGAGAGCGGACGCAAATCGCCGGGCATATTCACGGGTCTCTTCGGGCGACCTGGAAAAGTACTCATCGGACATGCAGAATCAGTCAAGTGGTTTGAAAACAAGACCGGTCATGATCTTCGGATAGAAGAACGTCGATTTCTGCGGCATCACGCCACCGGATTCGGATACTGCAAGCACCTGCCCGACCGTCGCCGGCTTGACGACGAAGCCGAGTTGCGCCTTGCCGTCGGCTAGAGCATCGAACAC
This sequence comes from Chlorobiaceae bacterium, assembly GCA_013335405.1. Taxonomy (GTDB): domain Bacteria; phylum Bacteroidota; class Chlorobiia; order Chlorobiales; family Chlorobiaceae; genus Chlorobium. The sequence continues at coordinate 35,177 of JAAXVR010000025.1, read as the reverse complement.
TTCGGCATCGTCCTTCACATAAACGATATTGGTCTGTTTCGCAAGGGCGTCCTGTCCTATGCCGAGTACCCTGTTCAGCACCACCTCGTGCAGCACGACAAGGCCAAGCTGACCAAGGGCTGGCGAAATCCCGCTGTCGAGAAGCCCTGAGGGATCGTCTTTGAGCGTAATCCCGAGCACGGTGCCGGCGGTCACGATACCGTAGGCATAGCTTGACGAGGCAGTTTCGAGATAGGCTTTCATGTCAGCCCGACCCTCGAGTTCCGTCACAAAGAAATGTTCAGCGAGGCGGCTTCGGAAGGCTGCCGCATCGAATCCCTGAAGGCTGTGCACCAGCCGGTGTATGGGATAAACGACCAGGCCCCGGTCGTGAATGTTGTTCAGGTATGCCAGGATGAAATTATACGGTTCTTCGCCGGTATGGGCCGGGTTCGCGGACGCGCGCTCCCTGCGGTAATTGAGACCTGTCTCGTAACGGTGATGGCCGTCGGCTATATAGACGTTCCTGTCTTGCAGGGCCTTCTGCACAAGCGCTACCGTTTCCGGGTCCGCAAGGCGCCACAACCGGTTGCGAATCCCCTGGAACATAGCGTCGACTACCGGTTCGTGCGAGGAAGTGTAGGCAGCGACAAGGCTGTCGGCCATTCCTTCGGCATCGGCGTAGAGACCGAAAATAGCGCTGATGTTGGTTTTCGTTGTCCTGAAAAGATTCAGCCTGTCAGCCTTTGGCCCCGAAAGGGTTTTTTCGTGCGGCAGCACCTTCCGCTCGGAAAACTCGTGAAGCCTCAGGGCTGCGAAAAAGCCGCTCCGCGTATGGGTATGCCCTTCATGATCGGTGAAGGTCTGGCTGCAGGGATAGAGGGCCGGTTCCGACTCCTCGAAGAGGATCCCTTCCTGCAGCCACTCTGCAAGACGCTGCGCCGCTGCGGCATAAGGGTCGGCCTCTTTCGGCAGTTCGAGTTTTATCGAATTGTACGGCGAACTGCCGTACAGGGCTTCCTGCATGGACGGTGGGATGACATCGTAAGGCGGCGAGATGAGGTCGGCCATATCTCCCGCGATTACGGGATTGTAGCGCAATCCCCTGAAAGGACGTATTTCCGGCATTGGTTCACATGTTAAATAGTTAGACTGGAAGATCCATCCTGTACCCTCCGGGCAATCCAGAAGTCGTCATGCCCCTCTTTTACCAGAACCATGATCCGCTGGTTCCTGCAGAGTTCGAGCACAGCAAGGAAGGTGACGACGAAAATAAGGCGCTCGGTGATGCCGTCGAGCATCGTTCGGAAAGAAACCTGTGCATCCTGTCGAAGTTTAGACAGGATAAGCGAGCTCTGCTGCTCTACCGTGACCGGTGCGTCCATGACGTTGCGGGTCATCGGCCTGGGAATGCTGTCGAGCACCGCCTGGTATGCCTGAATGAGATGATAAAGGGTGGGGCGCTTTACTGCCTGGTCGAATTCATCAAGGACCTCAGGCTCGAACTCTTCGAACATCCCGCGAGAAAAAAGCCTGCTGCGCTCTCCCGAAAGCAGGTCAAGCATTTCAGCGGCCTCCTTTATACGCTTGTATTCGAGCAGTCGCTGAACCAGTTGCTCCCTCGGATCGAACTCGTCGGAGGGTTCTCCTTCGTGTACCGGACGGGGAAGCAGCATTTTCGCCTTGATACTCATCAGCATCGACGCCATGTAGATGAACTCCGCGGCAACCTCGAGATTCAGTGTCCTTGCCGCGTGGACGTAGCCGATGAAATCGGCCGTTATTTTCGATATGGGAATATTATATATATCCAGTTCATCGCGTCTGATGAAAAAAAGCAGCAGATCCAGCGGCCCTTCAAATTCGTCGAGGCTGATTCTGAACATGGTACGGCAAGGTGTGTTGTGGAAGCTGTAGGAACAAAGATAGAAAATGCCGCTCTTTCCGCCATAAGAATTAGCGGTGACAGGGAAGATGAAAAAAACCCGGAAATTGAACTGTATAATTCCGAAAACAATTTGTATCTAAATGTTGAGAGGTGTACTCCGCCGTATGCATTTATCCACCCTTGTATCGAAGCAGAGATCAATGAAAAAGTTATTGCGCCGTTTGACTGCAACGGCTCTGGTGATGTTGTTTTCAGGCTCCGTCGGAACAGCCGGGCCTGCGGATGATTATTTCAGCGACGGAATGCAGAAACACCAGCAACGGAACCTCATCGAGGCCGTAAGGCTGTATTCGAAAGCGATAGAGGCAAACCCCGCCTTCACCATGGCCTACCAGATGAGGGCCGTGGCGGAACAGCAGTTGAAACAGTACCAGCAGGCAATAAACGACTTCACGATGGTCATCGCTTCAGAAGATCCGCTCTTCAGGGTCGTCGGCTATTACAACCGGGGTGTGCTGAAAAACATGACCGGCGACTATGCGGGAGCAATCCCGGATTTCACGCAGGCACTCGAAATAGACCGGAGGATGGCCTCTGCATATTTTCACAGGGGCATAGCGAAAAGCAAAACCGGCGATCTGGCAGGAAAACTGCTGGATTTCCGGGAAGCCGCAAAGCTCGGGGAGGTTACCGCCGAAAAATGGCTCAACACCTATTACCCCGGCTGGAGAGAACTGCAGGTTCCGGTTCCCGGCCCCTCCTGACTGCCGGCCGGATTGCACCGAAAACAACGAAGCAATACGGAAAGAGCATGGATCGGAATGGTAGTGAAACACGGCAAGCTCCATTCGAAACGACGTATTCCCTTCCTCGGTAAAACAGAGAGGCTGCCTCATCATCAACATATGAGACAGCCTCTTTTCATGGTATGACCACCGGGCTATTCTTGTCCCGGATGTTGATCAGATCGCCGTGCCGCCGCGCTCCCTCGTCCTGATCCTGATGCATTCCTCGAGAGGGGTGATGAAAATTTTTCCATCACCGATCACACCGGAATCATGGGTTGCCGCTTTGATGATCGTATCGACCGTGATATCGACGAACTCGTTGTTCACCGCGATATCCAGCCTGATTTTCGGAATCAGGTTCGGAGCGATTTTCTGGCCACGATAGAATTCGATATCCTCCTGCCGCCCGTGGCCGGTAACCCTGCTTACGGTAATCCTTGTTATATCGGCCTGGATAAGCGCCTCGCGAACATGGTCGAGCCTGTCCGGCTGTATGATTGCTGTTATCAGTTTCATTACGCTTTCAATTAATTAGGGTTGATAAGACCATAGCCCTGCTCGCCGTGCATACTGTGGTCGAGTCCGGACATTTCATCGTTTTCCTTGATGCGAAGCCCGACTGTCTTCTCGACAATGAACAGCAGGACAAGGGAAACTATCGCCGCATAGGCTATGGTGACCCCGACAGCCGTAGCCTGGACTCCAAGCTGGTCCATGATCGTCCAGCTTCCGCCTGCTTTCTCGGCAGCATCGGCCATCCATGATGAACGGATGAAGAAGGTAAGGAACATAGCGCCGACGATACCGCCGATACCATGCACGCCGAAAGCGTCGAGGCTGTCATCGTAACCGGCCTTGCTCTTGATGAGAATGGCGGTATAGCAGAAGACCGTAGCGATTGCGCCGAGGGCGAGTGCACCGGCAGGCTGGACGACGCCTGCTGCCGGAGTGATGGCGACAAGACCGGCGAGAATGCCTGATGCAACACCAAGACTGGTTGCCTTGCCATGGTGGAAGAGCTCGATGACCATCCAGGTGAAAGCCCCCGAAGCGGCGGCCATCTGGGTGACAGTCAGGGCCCTTGCGGTATCGAGGTTACTGGCAATGGCGCTGCCTGCGTTGAATCCGAACCATCCTACCCACAGGAGACCGGCTCCGACAAGGGTCATGGTCAGATTGTTCGGATGCATGACGTTTTTCGGATAACCGCGCCGCTTGCCAAGGTAAAGCGCAGCGACAAGACCGGTGATGCCCGAAGAGATATGCACGACGGTACCGCCTGCGAAGTCGATCGCACCTTTCGCCCCGAGGTTGAAGAGGAAGCCGTCACCTGCCCATACCCAGTGGCAGATCGGGCTGTACACAAAAATGCTCCAGAGGGCGATAAAAAAAGCATAACCCTTGAAATTCACTCGTTCCGCAAAAGCACCGGCGATGAGGGCCGGAGTGATGATGGCGAATTTCCCCTGGAACATCGCGAAGACGTATTCCGGAATCTGCGTCGACATGATGGTATCATCGATGCCCTGCAGGACGAAATATTTGTCGTCCCAGCCAACAAGCCCGCCAAGGATACTGGGGCCGAAACTGAGCGAATAGCCGACAACCGGCCAGAGCACGCCGATGATGACCATGGCGGCAAAACTGTGCATCATGGTGCCGATGACGTTTTTTGTCCGCACAAGCCCGCCATAGAACATGGCGAGGCCGGGAACCATGAGAAGCACAAGAGCTGTGGATGTGAGCATCCACGATGTGGTACCGGTATCGGTTACCACCGGATCGGCCGCATGAGCTGTTCCATGGAACAGCATCATCGCTGCCGGAACGGCAAGCAGAGGCGCAAAATGTTTTTTACTCATAACAACTTGGATGGAGTTAAAGAAGCCTAATTAATTAACGAAAACGACAATAATGTAGTTACTTTTTTAAGCTTTCCAAAACTTTCGGCAGATATTTTTTACATAAATGTGATTTTAAAAAAACATCATCCCTTCCGCACGCAATGCTGCGGGGAAATGGCGGACTGCGCCGGAGAGAGGCTGGGAAGGATAATGCCTGAAATGAATCGTGGTTATCAGGTGAATTTCGCCGGATAATCTGGTGTATTTCCGGCGTCCCATGAATTTTGTTTCCTTGTATTATTTTATTTTTGAAAACCGGTAATTATTACGGTAAATTAAACACAGAAATCTGCCAATGGTTGGCTGATCGCTATGCAAGTAATTTGTGCCTTGGTTACTTGCCGGCGTCTCTTTTCTATCAATGCACATGCATCTCAGCTTAAACAATGAATATTTACGTTGGCAATTTGCCTTACGGCGTTACAGAGGATGATCTCCGCTCCGCCTTCTCTCAGTTCGGGCAGGTGGATAGCGCAAACATCATCACTGACAAATTTTCGGGGCGGTCAAAAGGTTTTGGATTTGTTGACATGCCCAGCGACAGCGATGGGCGTGAAGCCATCGAAGCCATGAACGACAAGGATTTCAAAGGCCGTACCATAAAAGTGAACGAAGCGAGGCCCCGCGAAGAAAGGCCGGCGAGAAGAGAGCAGCGCTACTGAGCTTTTCCCGTTTTCCACGATCTGCAGCCGGACAGAACAGCAAGTACTGTCCGGCTTTTTTTTACGGATGTGATCCGCGCAGATAACGTGCGTGTCTGATATTATTTGCCGTTTTTCACAAGGTCTCCAAGTGCCGAAGCAAGATCGGGAAAACGAAAAACGAACCCGTGAGCACCCAGGAATCCCGGCTTCACATTCTGGCCTTTCACCGCGTAATTCCCCCCCTCTCCCATGAGAAGCTGCACTGCAAATTTGGGAACCGGCAAAAACGACGGTTTTCCCAGAACGCCTCCAAGCGATGAGGCAAATTCTTTCATTGAAACAGGTTCCGGGCTGACAATATTTACGGGCCCCCGGTAAGCGGGGTTGTCGAGCGCCTCCAGAATGCCGGCGATCTCGTCGTCGATATGGACCCATGAAATACACTGCAAGCCGGAACCGACAGGACCGCCTAGGAAAAAATTGAACGGCGTCAGCATTTTCTGCAGCATTCCTCCTTTTGTCGAAAGAACGATTCCGGTCCGAAGGAGAACAAGACGCACGCCAAGCTGCTCTGCCTTCAGGGCTTCTTTCTCCCAGTCGATACAGATTCCGGCAAGAAAATCGTTCCCTCCCGGCGCCGTTTCGAGAAGAGCTCCGGTCTCGTCACAACGGTCGAAAGATCCGTAATAACCGATCGCGGAAGAAGAAAGGAAAACATCCGGCTTTTTTGCGGCGTTCGAGATTGCCCGTACAAGGTTGCGTGTACCAAGGATCCTTGAATCATAGCACTCCTTTTTATGCTCTTCATTCCATCGTCCTTCCAGAAGCGGTTTACCCGCAAGATGGATAATTGCCTTTGCTCCCTCGATGGATGAAGTCCATTCGCCGCTCTCCATGAACGAATCCCATCTGACATAGCCGGCAGCACCGGGTATTTTCAATGCCGCCGATTCCGGCGACCGGACGAAAACCACCACCTGCTCACCGCGTTTGTCGAGTTCTTTGACAAGCTCTGTCCCAATGACCCCGGTAGCACCGGTCACAATAATATGTCCCTGCATCGTTCTTTTCGTTTGGTTCAGGAGAAATGCGTGGCTGATGACACCATAAAATCTGTAAGTGAACGAACTTCGGGTGGAAATAATTCCCCTCTGCCACTCCGCCTGCAAAAACAGCCCATGGACATAGCGGAGAACGGTATGCATCACGGGAAACCCAATGTTGCATGCTCGCAGGCAAATGGATCTTTACTGGAAGAAAATGTAAATTCATGTACTTGTAACACAACACCTGTCGGAAGAAAACGGGCGTATCCAAGTCTCCGGATTGCTTCACCCTGTTTCGAAAAGAGAGAATTCCCGCTCCGTCGGCAAACGCTCACCATTCACCCGGACAAGCACCATGTCAAGCAATCCGATAACCGCCCATAGAGAGGCAGGAAGTTTCGACGAATGGAAGCGGCTTCTTTTCCAGTGCGTACGTGACCCCCTATTCCTCATTGAACCTTCGGGCAAGCTCATCGACGCCAACCCTCCCGGAACGGCTTGGATCTTCCGATACCTTCCATCGGGAACCACCCCGGAGAGCGACAGGGAAAGTACTTTCCGTTTTTCCGACAGGGATGCCTTGGCAATATGGAAACCGGTGATCGAAAAAGTTCTCCATACCGGCACGAGCTGCAGCCTCGAAGAGTGTCTCAATGGAAAGCGATTCAGCCACACCTTCCATCCGGTTCCAGTCTGTCATGACGGCAGAGAATGCCTTTGCGTAACGGTAAAGGAGATAACCCGTCAGAAAAGGGACGAAAGGAACGAACCGGGCAGAAAGCTGTGGGAAAGGATCCTCGATAAATGCAATATAGGCGCATGGTCGATGGACCTTGAAAAGGGTATTGTCTACCGCACGCCGGGTCAGGACCGACTGCTCGGATACGAAGAACCGGTGAGAAATTGGGGATACGAGCTCTTCCTCGGTCATGTCGTTGAGGAAGACCGTGAGAAAGTGCAGACAATATTCAATGAAATGCAGTCATCCCTTGACGGATGGGAGACGGAATTCCGTATCAGGAGAACAGACGGCAACGTCCGCTGGTTCTCGAGCATCGGGGGACTGATGAAGGACGAACAGGGAAAAAACATCATCCTTTCGGGTATTTCGAGGGACATCACCGAAGAGAAAACAACCCGCATTGACCATGAAAATTTCCAGTCCAGGATGAACTATGCGCTCGAAAACAGCCATGTCGGCATCTGGGATCTCGATCTGAAAAACGGCATGGTAAAGCGGACAATCGAACATGACCGTATTTTCGGATACAATTCGCTCCTGCCTGAATGGACCGTCGAAACTTTTTTCCGGCACATCGATCCGGAAGAGATCGCAGCGATCCGGAAACACTATGAACGAGACATTGCTTTGAAATCCGATTTCAAATTAGAATGCAGGATCAGGAAAGCTGCGGGAGATATCGGATGGATAAGCCTCACCGGCACCTTCAGCCTCAATGAGGACAGCAATGATGATCATATCGTCGGCATCGTCCAGGATATCACGCAAAGAAAAGTCGCCGAAATCGAGAGGGAAAAGCTTCAGGCTCAGCTGCAGCAGGCCAGGAAAATGGAACTGGTCGGACAGCTTGCCGGAGGCATAGCCCACGATTTCAACAATGTGCTCTCGGCAATCATGGCAAATGCGGAAGTTATCATCAGCCGTATCGACCGGAAACACCCGTTTTTCGAAAACCTCGACGGCATCCGGCTCGCCGTCAACCGTTCATCGGAGTTGGTCGGCCACCTGCTGGCCTATGCAAGAAAGCAGGTTTGGCGTCCCCGGCTGATCGATCTCGAGGACGAACTGATGAAGATTCATTCGATGCTTCGCTGCATGATCAAGGAAAACATCGAATTCCGCTGGCAGCTGCAGCAACGCCATGCAATGGTCACTATCGACCCGTCCCACCTTGTGCAGATCATTACGAATCTGTGCATCAATGCACGGGACGCCATCACGGGCATTGGCACCATCACGATCGAAACCCGTACCGTAAGCGGGGGCGAGTGCGAATATTCCGACACATCGGCATGCGATGGTTCCGGCGAGTGGGTCGTGCTTTCTGTTTCGGACAACGGATGCGGAATTACTGAAGAAGGCCTCACCCGCATCTTCGAACCGTTTTACACCACCAAGGAAAAAGGGAAAGGCACCGGCCTCGGTCTGGCCGTGGTAGACGGTATCGTCAAGCAGAATAAAGGGTTCATCGAATGCATGAGTGAACGGGGAAAGGGAACCTCCTTCCTGGTTTATTTTCCGATATCCCACGATTCTGAACGGTCAAAGGCACGGCCACAACCCGGACAGCCTCCGGTGAATCAGAGCCCCGCCGTTCTGCTGGTGGAAGATGAACCGGAAATCCTGAAAGTGATCAGGGCTCTTCTGGAATCCCGGGGCTTTGAAGTGCTGCCGGCAGACACCGCTGAACAAGCGGAAGCCATTTTCATGGATCACGGGAAACGGATAGGCCTGATCATAACCGATGTCATGCTGCCGGGGAGGAGCGGAGTCGAGCTGGTCAGAACGTTGCGGAAGGAAAATCCGGAACTGAAATACATGTTCATGTCCGGTTACGGTTTCGATGCATTCAGTCACAGCGAAGAATTCGGCGGTAACGTGAACTTCATCGCGAAACCCTTCGGCATCAAGGAGTTCATGAACATGGTGAATGCAGTAACTGCTCAGTCTGCCGCAGAGCAGACCTGATCCTGCCGGATTCTCCCGATCGATGAAGCGATGCTGTTCACTCACTCCACGGTAACCGACTTTGCAAGGTTCCGGGGTCGATCGACATTGCAGCCGCGGAGGGTGGCAATATGGTATGCGAGAAGCTGAAGCGGAATGACCGTGAGAAGCGGCGTGATGGGGCCGGAAGCCTGGGGAATGTAAATCACGTGCTCGGCGAGATGGCCGACCTCCTGGTCCCCTTCGCTGGCAATTGCGATAACCCTGCCTTTTCTGCTCCGCACTTCCTCGATGTTGCTGAGGATTTTCGAATAGGTGCTGTCTCTTGTGGCTATGAAGATGACCGGCATGTCCTCGTCGATGAGGGCGATCGGACCGTGCTTCATTTCAGCCGCAGGATAGCCTTCGGCATGAATGTAGGAGATTTCCTTCAGCTTGAGAGCCCCTTCGAGGGCTACGGGGAAATTGTAACCTCGTCCAAGATAGAGGAAATTTCGGGCGTCTTTAAAGCGTTCTGCAATGCCCTTAATCTGCTCGTCAAGGTCCAGTATCCGCGTCGCTTTCTCGGGAATGCGCGAAAGTTCGCGCAGGTTCAGGGCTATTTCATCGTTCGATATGGTCCGGCCCTTGCTGAGAGCCAGGGCCAGCATGTAGAGAACGATCACCTGTGCGGTGAACGCCTTGGTCGATGCTACACCGACTTCGGGACCTGCGTGGGTGTACATGCCGCAGAGGGTTTCGCGGGCGATGGTCGAGCCTACGACATTGCATATCCCCATGACAAGGGCCCCTTTTTCCCTTGCGGTCCTGAGGGCGGCCAGCGTATCGGCCGTTTCTCCGGACTGTGAAATCACGATGACCACATCGTCAACCCCCACGATAGGATTGCGGTATCGGAACTCGGATGCGTAATCGACCTCGACCGGTATACGGGCGAACTCCTCGATAAGGTATTCGCCGATAAGCCCCGCATGCCAGCTTGTCCCGCAGGCACAGATCAGGATGCGCTTTGCCTGTTTCAGGCGGTCAAGGGAGTCCTCGATGCCGCCGAGACATACCTTCCCTTCCGAAAGGCGCACACGCCCTCGCATGACATCCTGCATGACGGCCGGCTGTTCAAAGATTTCCTTGAGCATGAAATGCTCGAACCCGCCTTTTTCGATTTTTTCGATCGAAAAATCCAGCTCGGTAACGATTTTTTCCTGCTCCACATTCTCGATGTTCTTCACATAATACCCGTCCCTGGTGACGACCGCGAGCTCTCCGTCGGACAGATAGACAACTTTTTTCGTGTATTCGACGATCGGTGCGGCATCGGAGGCGATGAAAAACTCGCCGTTACCGATACCGATGACAAGAGGACTTCCTTTGCGGGCTACAACGATTTTGTCGGGTTCGCGCGAAGAGATCACGCAGATCCCGTATGCACCTTCGACAAGGTGGAGCGCATTCCTCAGCGCAGCCTCGAGATCGAGTGCAGGGTTGCTTTTCCAGATGCTGTCGATAAGGTGCACCAGTACTTCGGAATCAGTGTCGGAAGTAAAGCGGTATCCGGCGGAAACGAGTTCCTGCTTGAGAATGGAGTAGTTTTCGACGATGCCGTTGTGGATAAGTGCGATATCCTGTGCAGTGTTCAGGTGCGGATGTGCGTTATTGTCACTTGGCTCCCCGTGCGTCGCCCACCGGGTATGGCCGATGCCGGCAGTCGAACCGCCTATTTCGGAACCGAGCCTGCCTACAGCGCGCTCGAGCCCGCTCACGCTGCCTTTCTGTTTCATGACAAGCAGGTTCCCCTTCTGCAGAGCGATCCCTGCGGAATCATATCCCCGGTATTCAAGACGTTTGAGGCCCTTGAGAAGAACAGGCGCCGCTTCCCTGATTCCTATATATCCTACGATACCGCACATGACTGTACCCTTAAACAGATTGTCCCCGCCTTTTCCAACGATCGGTGGGGATTGAAATAAACAAACCTTAAAGAACTCCTCGCATTCCCGAATGGATCGCGGCAGCTTCCTCCGCGACCGCCAGCTCGTAACGTTCTATGCTCGCAAATGAGCCTTTCGGATAGATAAGCCCCCTGCTGACGTTGATCACCGCGCTCTGACGGTCGAGGTCGACCCCGAGGGTTGCGGATTCCTCGAGCGAACCGCCTTGAGCGCCAACGCCGGGAATGAGCAGGAAAAGGCCCGGTGCCTCGCTGCGGATTCGGGCGAGCTCCGCGCTTTTCGTGGCACCGACGACAACGCCGCCATTGGAATTCCTCTGCCAGGAAGCGACTTTTCCGAGAACCCTTTCGTAAAGAGGCTTTCCGTCCCGCAGCACCTGTTCCTCGAAATCTGCTGAACCCTGGTTCGACGTGAGGCAGAGTACGAAAACGAGCTTGTCTTCATAAGCGAAAAAAGGTTCAAGGGAATCGAAACCCATATACGGGGCGACGGTCACCGCATCGAAAGGCCAGTGCTCGAAGAATGCCTTCGCGTACATTTTACTGGTATTGCCGATATCCGCCCGTTTCGCGTCGGCAATGGTCATGATATTGTCGGGGATATGCCTGATGGTCAATTCCATATCGTGCAGCCCCGCAATACCCCTCGCCTCATAAAACGCGGTATTGATCTTGTATGCGACCGCGACATCGGCGGTCGCCCTGACGACTGCGCGGTTGAACTCGACAACGGGATTCTGGTAACCTGAAAAAACGGCAGGTATTTTTTCCGCATCGGTGTCGAGGCCGACGCATAAAAGGGATTTCAGGTCTTTTATCCTGCTGTTTGCCTTATCCCTGGCAGAACTCATGATTCGTGATTTTAACTGTACTGAAACAATTCCCCTCCCAGGCACCGCCGGCGGTATTTCCACCGGGAAAAGGCTCAGGAGAAAGGTGTCGTGAAACTTATTACGGTGCGTTTACCGTTACCGATATATAATATATGATATGTTTTAATACGATTTTCTATCGTTTAATGGTATAATCCTGTAAATTGAAAGTTTTGAAAACGTCCGGAACGGACAGGCAAGCGATTTCCGCCATATCTATAAACATGATTGATGATTGATGGCAAAAAAACCCAATAGATTTCCAAATCCATACAAAAACGAACAGGAAAGCAACGAACCGCGCCCGAAGTTCTCCATACTGTACTATGCCGTTGTGATTGTTCTTCTCATAGGTATACAGCTCGCATTCTTCTGGTCGGGATCGACCCAGGAAATACCTTACAGCACCTTCAGGCAGTTCATCACGGAAAACAAGGTTGAATCCGTCAAGATTTCACCCGAGAAAATCTATGTGAAACTCAAACAGGCACCAGGCTCCGGCCTTGTGCAGAAAGAGAAGCCGCAGGAGGGACCGGGTCTGCTTATGCAGCCGTCTGCGAAACAGGACGAGCTTCTGGTCAACCCTGTCCGCGACGACCAGCTCATCGAGCTGCTCGAAAGCCACGGTGTCAAGTATCAGGGACTTCCAAGCAGCACATGGATCGGCGAACTCGTGCAGTGGGTGCTGCCATTCGCTCTCCTCATAGGCATCTATTTCTTCGTTTTCAGGCGCATGGGTGCCCCGGGTTCACAGTTCATGAACATCGGCAAAAACAAGGCCGCTCTCTACGAAAACCTTGACGAACATACCCGCATCACGTTCAGGGACGTCGCTGGCCTTGACGAGGCAAAGGCCGAGGTGATGGAAGTGGTCGACTTCCTGAAGGATCCGAAAAAGTACACCACGCTCGGCGGAAAACTGCCGAAAGGCGTGCTGCTCGTCGGCCCTCCGGGAACCGGAAAAACACTTCTTGCCAAGGCGGTCGCAGGCGAAGCCGATGTGCCGTTTTTCAGCATCAGCGGATCGGATTTCGTCGAAATGTTCGTCGGCGTCGGCGCTGCGAGGGTCCGCGACCTTTTCAGACAGGCAAAGGAAAAGGCACCCTGCATCATCTTCATAGACGAAATCGATGCCGTAGGCCGCAGCAGGGGCAAAGGCTACATGATGGGCGCAAACGACGAACGGGAAAATACGCTGAACCAGCTCCTGGTTGAAATGGACGGATTCGCAACGGACAAGGGGGTCATTCTCATCGCAGCGACAAACCGTCCCGACGTGCTCGACTCGGCTCTGCTCCGTCCGGGCCGTTTCGACCGCCAGATCATGGTCGACAAACCCGACCTGAAAGGAAGGATCGATATATTCAAGGTCCATACAAAATCGCTGTCTCTGTCGAAAGACGTGAATCTGAAAACGCTGGCGACGCAGACTCCGGGGTTCGCTGGCGCCGAAATCGCCAATGCTGCCAACGAAGCGGCACTGCTCGCATCACGACGCAACAAGAGCAGCATCGAAATGAAGGATTTCGAAGATGCCATCGAGCGGGTCGTCGCTGGCCTCGAGAAGAAAAACAAGGTCATAAACCCGAGAGAAAAACAGATCGTCGCATACCATGAGGCCGGCCATGCCATCGTGAGCTGGCTGATGCCCGAAAACGATCCGGTTCAGAAAATCTCGATTGTCCCGAGAGGAATGAGTGCGCTCGGTTACACCATGAACATTCCGCTCGAAGACCGTTACCTCATGACGAGGAACGAACTGTTTGCCCGTATCTGCGGCCTGCTCGGAGGACGTATAGCAGAACAGATCATTTTTTCGGAAATATCCACCGGTGCTCAGAACGACCTCGAAAAAGTCACCAGCATCGCTTACAACATGGTGATGGTTTACGGTATGAGCGCAAAGATCGGCAACCTGTCGTTCTACGAAAGCAACAATCAGTACTTCGGAAGTCCCGGCATCGACAAGAAATACAGCGATGAAACCGGCCGCCTTATCGACAGTGAGGTTATGGGCATCATCAACGAAGCAGGCACCAGGGTCACCGACCTGCTGACAGAAAACCGCGACAAGCTCGAACGGCTCGCCTGCGAACTGCTCCGCAGGGAAATGCTGCAGTATGCCCAGATCGAGGAGATTCTCGGAAAGAGGCCTCCGGGGCTGTTCCCGGCCCAGGTCGACGAAGAGCCTGCCGCAGATGAAAACTCTCCGTCAATGGAAATCACGCTCGCTACCGAAAACACGGAAAACGGCATGAACCTCTCCGAAAAGGAAAAAGCAGAACTCGAAGAGGCTGTCGCGAGGATCCGCGAGTCGCGAACCCAGACGGAAAGCTGACAGGATCATAGCCGATGAGAAGAGTGCGACTGAAAGCAGCCGGCTTCGTCCAGGGCGTAGGTTACAGAATGTTCATACACATGGCGGCCACGGAACTCTATCTCTGCGGCTGGGTGCGGAACAGCCCCGACGGCAGTGTGGATATCGATGCCCAGGGAACAGAAGAAGCTGTCGAGGAACTGATCCGGCGGGCAGGCAAGGGACCCTCCCGCTCAAGAGTATCCTCCCTGCTGGTGGAGGAACTGCTCCCGTCCCCGGAAATGACGGGATTTTCCGTAATGATGTAAAGGTTGCCGGAAAAAGGAAAAGGCAGGTGATTCCTGCCTTTTGTCTTGTTTTGTCTTATGATCTGTGGGTCCCGAGGGATTCGAACCCCCGACCTACTGGGTGTAAACCAGTCGCTCTAACCAGCTGAGCTAGGAACCCCCGCGAAAGGCAACCAGTATACGATATTTTCCTTTCAGTACAAAGAAGAAAAGCCGTACCGAAAAGCCATGCACATCCCTTTACTTGTAAGCCTTCACGAAAAAGCATAAATTCAGCCCGACAATCAGAGAGAAGCACTTCCTGCAACTTTTTCCTTTCACCACCATGAAATCTCTATCCATACTCGGCAGTACAGGATCCATTGGTCTCAGCACGCTCGACGTGATCAGGCAGCACCCTGACAAATTCAGCGTTTCCGGCCTTGCCGAAGGTCATGACGTCGCTCTGCTCGCTGAACAGATCAGTGAGTTCCGTCCGGATGCGGTTTCGGTGAGAGATTCCGCTTCGGCTGACAGACTGCGGGAACTGCTCGGGGACCACAAACCCGAAATCTTCCACGGTATCGAGGGCGCCTCGACGATCGCGGCCCTTCCGGGATCGGAAATGGTCGTCTCGGCAATCGTCGGTGCGGCAGGCCTCATCCCTACCGTGAGCGCCATCAGGGCGGGAAAGCATATCGCCCTTGCCAACAAGGAGACTCTTGTCGTGGCCGGTCAGCTTGTTTCCGACCTCGTAAAAAAACACAAGGTCACCCTCCTTCCGGTCGACAGCGAGCATTCGGCTATTTTCCAGTCACTCGCCGGTCACAGGCCCGAAGATATCGAGCGCCTCATCCTGACCGCATCGGGAGGACCGTTCAGGAAAACACCATCGGAAGAGCTGAAAAACGTCAGGCCGGAACAGGCATTGAAACATCCCCAGTGGTCAATGGGAGCAAAAATCACCATCGATTCTGCAACCCTCATGAATAAAGGGCTCGAAGTCATCGAAGCGCACTGGCTCTTCAATGTGCCTGCCGAAAAAATCGGCGTGGTGGTCCATCCCCAGAGCATCATCCATTCCATGGTCGAATACATTGACGGCTGCGTCATGGCCCAGATGGGCATGCCCGACATGCGTGCACCGATCGCCTATGCCGTCTCCTGGCCTGAGCGTTGTGAAAGCGGCATCGCAAAACTTGACCTCACGAAAATCGGCACGCTGACCTTCGAAGAACCTGACATGGTTCGCTTCCCTGCACTCCGCCTCGCCTTCGACGCGCTCAGGGCGGGAAAGACGTACCCCGCCGTTCTCAACGCGGCGAACGAGATCGCCGTCGCGGCATTTCTCGAAAACAGAATCGGGTTCACCGACATCGCAGACACGGTCGATAAAACCATGCAGGCTCATGACGCCTATACGCCGGTCGAGCTCGACGAGTACCTGCAGGCTGACCGCTGGGCCCGCGAAACCGCGAAACAGTTTATCGCTTAATTCTGAAACCATTCCAGGTCAACCTGAACATTCGTTATGGACGCACTAAGCACGGTATTTTTTTTCATGCTCGCCATCTTCATCCTCGTCACGGCACACGAGCTCGGTCATTTCCTGACTGCCAAGCTGTTCGGCATGAGGGTTGACAAATTCTACATCGGGTTCGATTTCTTCGACCTGAGGCTCTGGAAGAAAAAAATAGGGGATACAGAGTACGGCATCGGCGTTTTCCCTCTCGGCGGGTACGTGAAGATTGCCGGAATGGTGGACGAAAGCCTCGACACCGGCTTCCGGTCCGGTGAGCCGGAACCATGGGAATTCAGGGCGAAACCTGTCTGGCAGCGCCTTGTCGTGCTTGCCGGAGGTGTCGTGATGAACCTGTTGCTCTCCGCACTGATTTTTATCGGCATCACCCTTGCACTCGGCGAATCGAGGACCAGCGTCCGCAACCCCGCCTTCGTGGAAAAAGGATCGGTTTTCGAATTGATGGGCATGCGAACAGGCGACAGGTTCGTTTCCGCGAACGGGAAAACTCTCGAGAGCTGGGAACAGGCGCTCGACCCCGAGCTTCTTACCTCCCGCCACCTCTCCTACGGCGTACGTCGAGAGGGCAGAACGCTCACGCTCAGCGCGCCATTCGACATCATGTCGAAAATAAGCGCCAACAAAGGCATGGGCATAAGGCCGGTCGTCGCCCCGCTCATCGAGGAAGTCCTCCCGAACATGCCTGCCCGGGCCGCTGGCTTCAAATCGGGGGGACTCATCACGGCGATCAACGGACAGCCTGTCACTGACTGGACCGAGGTCGTCGGCATCATCTCCTCCAATGCATCGAAACCCATCACCGTCGAGTGGCGCTACCTCGAACATGCAAAAGGGGACAGCCTTGACCTCCCCCTGGTGCGCACACAGGGACAGGTTTTCACGGCAAGCGTCGTACCCGACAAATCCGGCAAAATCGGCATTTCCCTGAAACAGACGCTCGAAACCAGCAGGAGGACGCTTTCTCCGGTTGAATCGATCGTAAGCGGCGTGAAACAGACCTGGAAAATGAGCGTCATGACGGTACAGGGTTTCGGCAAAATCGCTTCAGGCCAGGAGGATTTTGGAAAATCGGTCGGAGGACCTGTCAAAATCGCGAAAATGGCGAACCAGAGCGCCGAACAGGGTCCGGTCAGCTTCCTTTTCTTCCTGTCCATGCTCTCCATATCGCTGGCGGTCATCAACATGCTGCCGGTTCCGGCCCTCGATGGCGGGCAGTTCGTCCTCAACGCCTTGGAGGGGATCCTCCGGAGGGAACTCTCGCTCGAAGTGAAGATCCGCATTCAGCAGATCGGCATGGCGCTGCTTCTCGCGCTTTTCGCATACATCCTCATCAACGATATCCTTAACCCCTGACGGGAGGAATCGCGCTCCATGCTTGATAAACTGCGCGCCATAAAAGACAAATACCTCGAACTCGAACGGCAGCTGTCCGATCCGGCAGCTGCTTCAGACCAGGCGCGTTTCAGGAAGCTCAACAAGGAGTACAGCGACCTCCGGGAGATCGTCCGTGGTTACGACCGCTACTCCAGGGCGCTCGGTGAACTCGAGGAATCGAGGCGTCTGCTGAAAAACGAAAGCGATCCGGGAATGCGGGAGCTGGTCCATGCGGAAATAAACGATCTGCTGAAAAAAATCCCCGATCTCGAACAGGAGATGAAAGTCCTGCTTCTTCCGAAGGACGAAGCCGATTCGCGCAACGTCATCATCGAGATCAGGGCTGGTACCGGGGGTGATGAAGCCGCCCTCTTCGCCGCCGACCTGATGAGGATGTACCAGCGCTTTGCCGAACGAAAGGGATGGAACTACGAAGTGCTCGACTACAATGAAAGTTCCATGCCCGGCGGCTTCCGCGAGGTGGTCCTCGGTGTGAACGGCCACGACGTCTACGGCACCATGAAATACGAAAGCGGTGTGCACCGCGTCCAGCGCGTGCCCGAAACCGAAACGCAGGGCCGCATCCACACCTCGGCAGCAAGCGTGGCCGTGCTGCCCGAAGCCGAAGAGGTGGACGTGGAAATCCGCAGGGATGACCTGCAGTTCGATACCTACCGAAGCGGAGGCAAAGGCGGCCAGAACGTCAACAAGGTCGAAACCGCCGTCAGGATCACCCATATGCCGAGCGGGATTGTCGTGGCATGCCAGGAAGAACGCTCACAGCTCCAGAACAAGGAGCGCGCCATGAAAATGCTTCGGGCGAAGCTTTATGACCGGCAGCTCGCCGAACAGCAGCAGCAGCGTGCCGATCTGCGCCGTTCCATGGTGACGACAGGGGACCGGAGCGCAAAAATCAGGACCTACAACTATCCGCAGTCCCGCGTGACCGACCACCGCATCGGCTTCACCAGTCATGCACTGCCTCAAGTCATGCAGGGAGATATCGACGAGCTCATCGAGGCCCTGAAACTGCACGATCAGACGGAACTGCTCAAAGCCGAACGGTGATCGCCCCATCTCCACAACCAACGACGAATGGCAAAGGGAGAGGTTTTCAACCATTCTCTTCTTTTTTTTTTACATTGAGGAATAACCGTACCGATGCTTGAAATGCGCAGTGAAATGAAACACGAGGAACAGCTGTAATGGAAATGGATGCAACAGGCGTAAGCCGGGGCGAATGGATTTTTCACGGGGAGTTCGACAGGACGTTCTCCTACCTTTCGGACCAGAAAAAAATCCTGGGATTCAACCCTTTCTGCCACAGCGTAGAACCGACCGGCATCGAAAATGTCTACAAATGGCACTTCCGCGTCACCGACCCGCAGAACAACCCGTTCGATGTGGTCTTTTACGTCGAGCAGACCGACGAACTGCTGGTGCAGCTGCCCGAACATATCGAATGCAACGACCCTGACGAGCTTACCGAAGAGATGATCGACCTCTACACGGTTGGAAAGAAAATCGGCTGGAAGCACTACCCTGTCGAAGGCAAGGTCGAGGATCCGGGCAACTACCTCTTCGAGGGCAAGGCTTTCGGAGAGCTCTACCTCCACCCCATGATCGAACAGAGGACCCGCGTGCAATTCGATCTGCGCATCGATGTCCGGTTCGTGCTTTACCCTGCGTTCAGGATCATCCCCGAACAGATCATTCGCTCCATGACCAGCGCCGGCATGTCCTTCATCATGCAGACTGCTACCAATAAAATGTTCCATTCCATTTCGAAAGACTTCGGCAGCCACGTCCTGAAGGTTTAGAAGGAGACTCCATGGACTTTCGCGAACTTGCCTCAACGCGCTGCAGCATAAGAAGTTACGACACAAGCCGAACCGTATCCGACGACACCCTCCTCCAGGTGCTCGATGCAGGAAGAATGGCCCCTTCGGCAAAGAATCTCCAGCCATGGAAGTTCCATGTCGTCCGTTCCCCCGGGATGCTGGAAAAGCTCCATGCATGCTACCCCGGTGAGTGGCTCCGGAGCGCGCCGTGCATACTTGCTGTTTCCGGAAAGAGAAGCGCTGCGTGGGTACGGCGCAGGGATGGCTATAATTCCCTCGAGACCGACCTTGCCATCGTCATGGACCACCTTGTCCTCGCCGCCACGGCACAGGGGCTCGGCACCTGCTGGGTGGCGGCCTTCGATCCGGCAATGCTCCGCGATGCTCTCCGGCTCGAGCCGGAAGACGAAATCTTCGCATTCACTCCCATCGGCTATGCGGCACAGGGAGCCGTCACGGTTCCGAAAAACCGCAAACCGCTCGATGAAATGATCGTATTCCTGTAAAACACCTCATCGCTTCCCCTGCCGGAGGAAAGGCCCTCGGTAATCTCTTTTGAAGGTGAATTATAAGCTTCCCGGAAATGTTATTCTATTGATACCGGAAATCCTGGAAGGGACATTTCAGCATGGGGGAGGATCATGAGGACTATCGTCTTTACGGGAAAGGGAGGAGTCGGAAAAACCTCGATAGCAGCGGCCACCGCGGTAAAGGCGGCCTCTATGGGGTACAGAACCCTCGTCATTTCGACCGATCCTGCACACAGTCTTGGCGATTCTTTCGATGTGCAGCTCGGCCCATCGCCTGTACAAATCGCCGAAAACCTTTACGGCCAGGAAGTGAGCGTCTACGGAGACCTGACCCTGAACTGGGAGATCGTGCGCTCCCACTTCGCCCACCTGATGGAAGTCCAGGGGATCAAGGGTATCTACGTCGAAGAGATGGGCGTACTGCCGGGCATGGAGGAGCTCTTTTCGCTCTCCTACATCAAACGCTACAACGAATCCGGCGAATACGACCTCCTCGTGGTCGACTGTGCGCCGACGGGGGAAACCCTCCGCCTGCTCTCACTGCCCGAAACGTTCGGCTGGATCCTGAAAATGATCAGGAACCTGGAAAAATTCGTGGTCAAACCGGTCATCCGTCCGCTCTCGAAAAGAATCGGGAAGCTCCACGAACTGGTTCCCGAAGTCGAGGTTTACAACCAGGTGGAAAACCTCTTCACCTCCGTGGACGGCATCATCGACCTGCTTTCCGACGGGACGAAGACAACCGTCCGCCTCGTCATGAACCCCGAAAAGATGGTGATCAAGGAATCGATGCGCGCCCTCACCTACCTCAACCTCTACAACATCACCGTCGATCAGGTGGTGATCAACCGGGTTTATATGGACGAGCTTGACGGCCAGTACATGAGCGAGTGGAAATCCATCCAGCAGCAGTATATCGAACAGATCGAGCGTTCATTCTCGCCGATACCGATCACGAAAGTACCGCTTTTCCGCAGGGAGGTCCTCGGACTCGAAATGCTGAAGACCGTGGGAGATGTGGTGTACGGCCAGAAAAACCCGCTCGATATCTTTTACAGGGAGGAGCATACCTCCATCACGAAAATCGACGAAGGCCACTACGTCATGAAAATCCGCCTTCCCTTCGTCTTCGACAACCGGATGGAGGCTAACGTGCTGCAGCTGGGCGACTCCCTCACCCTGCGTATCGGGAACTACCAGAAAGGGGTGATACTCCCTGTTTTCCTGGCAGGTATGCGAGTGGCGGAAGCGGGATACGAGGACGAATTCCTGAAAATCGATTTCAGGAAAAAGGAACCCCCATCGACAACTCCATCGGCAAACGCGGACGGCAAATGAAATTCCGGAGACCTTTCATGCCGATTTCGCTGGCTTCATAGGAAATAATTTCTGATCTTTCGGGTGAACTTTTTTTTGCTCGATGAACAAACGACTTTTGCTTGGCGCCGAAGCTATCGCCCTCGGCGCACTCGATGCCGGAATATCCGGCGTCTACGCTTACCCCGGAACGCCCTCGACCGAAATTACCGAATACATCCAGAATAACGCCGATGACCGGCACTCTCCGGTACGGTCGGCATGGTCGGCCAATGAGAAAACAGCTTTCGAGGCAGCGCTGGGTATGTCCTACTCCGGTAAAAGAAGTCTGGTATGCATGAAACACGTAGGACTGAATGTGGCTGCCGACGCATTCATCAACTCAGCCATCACCGGGGTGAACGGAGGGCTTGTGCTGGCCGTCGCCGACGACCCCTCGATGCACTCTTCACAGAACGAACAGGACAGCAGGGTCTACGGAAAGTTCGCCATGGTCCCGGTCATAGAGCCCGCTTCGCAGCAGGAACTGTACGATGCCGTCCGTGATGCGTTCGACATGTCCGAAGCCCTGATGCTTCCGGTGATCCTGCGCCTCACCACCCGCCTGTCGCACTCGCGGGCAATCGTCGAGAGCGCTCCCGAAAGGCCCCAGAACAGCCTCAAAGCGATCCCTGCACCTGAACGCTTCGTCCTCATGCCTCATAATGCCCGGAGGCAATACGAGCACCTCGTCGAAATGCAGCCAAGGCTGGAAGAATTATCCGAACACTCCTGGATTAACACCCTCATACCCGGAGCCGGCAGAACAGGAGTCATCGCGTTCGGCATAGCCTACAACTATGTCATGGAAGCGAAGGAAATTTTCGAACTGGACTGCCCCGTGCTCAAAATCGGCAGCTATCCGCTTCCCCGCAGGAAAATAGAAGCACTCTTCAGCATGTGCGAATCGGTGATCATCGCCGAGGAAGGCTACCCCGTCTATGAAGAACTGCTCAGGGGATTCCGTGGCACAGAAACTGTCAGGGGAAGGCTCGATGGAACGCTGCCGAGAACCGGTGAACTCGATACCGACATCATCGCCCGGGCTTTCGGCAGGCATCTTGAACATGGCCTGCCGATACCCGGAATCGTCTCGAACCGTCCGCCCGAGCTCTGCAGGGGATGCGGGCACAGGGATCTTTACGAAGCGCTCAACATCGTCATGGGCTCCTACGACCAGAGACATGTTTTTTCCGACATCGGGTGCTATACCCTCGGCGCCCTGCCTCCCTTCAACGCCATCCACACCTGCGTCGACATGGGGGCATCGGTCACCATGGCAAAAGGGGCTGCCGATGCCGGGTTGCGGCCTGCAGTCGCGGTGATAGGCGATTCGACCTTCACCCATTCAGGCATGACCGGGCTGCTCGATGCGGTGAATGACAGCGCTCCGATTACCGTTATCATCCTCGACAACGACACGGTCGCGATGACTGGAGGCCAGTCCTCTGCGGCAACTGGGACGAAGCTTGTCGAAATCTGCCTCGGAATAGGCGTGGAAAAAGAACATATCAGGACAATCGTCCCCCTGAAGTCGCATCTCGATGAAAACATCACCGTCCTCGGCGAGGAAATCGCCTTCGAAGGAGTTTCGGTAGTCATCGCGCAGCGGGAATGCATCGAGAACGCCGCGCGAAAAAAAAGGAACCCTCAGGTTAACCCTTAGGAAGAAGCCATGCAGCTCAATATCATTCTTGCCGGAGTCGGGGGCCAGGGAATCCTCACCATCGCTTCGGTCATCAACCACGCAGCCATCCGGAAGGGTCTGCACATCCGGCAGGCGGAAGTGCACGGCATGAGCCAGCGGGGAGGGGCCGTCCAGTCGCACCTGCGCATATCGGCGAGGAAAATCTATTCGGATCTCATATCCCGCGGCACTTCGCACCTGATCCTCTCGGTGGAACCGCTCGAAGCGCTCCGCTACCTGCCATATCTCTCGCCGAAGGGGAAGGTGGTCACCGCGACTGACCCCGTGATCAACATGCAGGGCTATCCGGATCTCGAAACCATCTTCGCCGAACTGCACCGCACGGACAAACCCCTTCTTGTCAGCGCGGCAGAACATGCCAGACTGGCAGGCAACGTCAGAACATCCAACATGGTGATGCTCGGTGCTGCGGCTCCGTATACCGGCATCACAACCGATGACCTGGAATCGGGCATTGAACAACTTTTCCTGAAAAAAGGGCCCGACGTCGTCGAAATGAACATCCGCGCCTTCCGCAGGGGGCTGGAATTATCTCAACAACAAGCATCCGATACATGATCTGGAACGAGCATTACGAGTGCATGGAGCGCGAAAGCCTCCTCGAACTGCAGGGAACGAGATTGAAGGAGATGGTGGAACGGGTTTACTTTTCGGTACCGTTCTACCGCGCCAGGCTCCAGGAAAAAGGAATCGAGCCCGGGGATATCCGCTCCATCGACGACCTGAAAATACTGCCATTCACCACAAAGCAGGATTTGCGTGACAACTACCCCTTCAGCCTTTTCGCCAAACCCCAGCAGGACATTGTAAGGCTCCACGCTTCCAGCGGAACTACCGGAAAATCGACGGTCGTCGGCTACACCCACAACGATATCATGATGTGGAGCGAAGTGGTCGCCCGTTCGCTCGCCATGATCGGAGCCACCCGCGACGACATCATCCAGGTGGCATACGGTTACGGTCTCTTTACCGGCGGCCTCGGCCTCCATTACGGCGCGGAGAAGATCGGAGCATCGGTCATCCCGATTTCCGG
This sequence comes from Chlorobiaceae bacterium, assembly GCA_013335405.1. Classification (GTDB taxonomy): domain Bacteria; phylum Bacteroidota; class Chlorobiia; order Chlorobiales; family Chlorobiaceae; genus Chlorobium. Next base: position 11,454 of record JAAXVR010000025.1, on the reverse strand, counting down.
CGGCAACACGAAAAAACAGCTCCAGCTCATGGAAGACTTCGGTTCGACGCTGATCGCCTGCACGCCATCCTATGCGGCATTCCTCGGCGAGGCGCTCATCGAGGAAAAAATCGATCCGCGCAAGATTAAACTGAGAGCAGGCATTTTCGGCGCCGAGCCCTGGAGCGAGGAGATGCGCTCGCAGATCGAGAAGCTGCTCCGCATAAAAGCCTACGACATTTACGGGCTCAGCGAGATCATCGGCCCGGGGGTCTCCATGGAATGCCCCTGTCAGAAGGGAATGCACATTTTCGAAGACCACTTCATCCCCGAGATCATCAACCCCGACACCTGCGAAGTGCTGCCATACGGCGAGCTCGGCGAACTGGTCTTCACTCCTGCCACCAAGGAAGCGATGCCGCTCATCCGATACCGGACGAGGGACCTCACCCGCCTCCATGCTGAAAAGTGCGATTGCGGCCGTACGCTCGTACGCATGGAAAAATGCGTTGGCCGTTCCGATGACATGCTCATCATCCGCGGCGTGAACGTCTTCCCTTCCCAGGTTGAATCGGTGCTCCTCGAGATGAGTGAAACAAAACCGCACTACCTTCTCGTCGTAGACCGCCAGAACAACCTCGACATACTCGAGATCCAGGTAGAGGTCGACGAACAGTTCTTTTCGGACGAGGTCAGGGAGCTCGAGGACCTGCGCCGCAGGATCAGGGCGAACATCGCAGGCATCCTCGGCCTTCACGCCGAGATCAGGCTGGTCGAGCCGGGCACCATCGAACGCAGCATGGGCAAGGCGCAGCGCGTCGTCGACAAGCGCAAACTCCATTAACGAAACGAAGAAGCCATGATCATCAAGCAACTGTCGGTATTTCTTGAAAACAGGACCGGACGGCTGACCGAGCTGACCGGAATACTTGCCGCCAGCGACATCAACATCTCCGCTTTTTCCATCGCCGATACCGCCGATTACGGTATCCTCCGCATGATCGTCGGACGCCCCGAAGAAGCCGCCGCGGTACTCAGGGAAAACGGTTTCGCGGTCAAGGTCACCGATGTCGTCGGCATGATCGTGCCACACAGGCCGGGCGGGCTTCACCATGCGCTGCAGATCATCTCAGACAACAACGTGGCGATCGAATACATGTATGCCTTCGCATCAGGTGAGTGCAACGCCACGGTCATCATCAGGGCGGAATCGATCGAAAAACTCATCGAAGTGCTTCAGGAGCACAAGCTGGAGCTCCTCCGGCAAAGCGATGTCTATCAGTTGTGATGGGAAGAGCAGGAAAAGGACGAAAGGAACAGCAGGGACTTCAAGGACACAAGGAAAAGGAAGGGATGAACTTCCAGCGGAGAAATCAATAATGCCAAGGTTTTCAAAAGCGGTATCGTCGCTCCGGTCATCGGAAATCAGGGACCTCATGACCCTGGCCTCGAGACCGGATGTCATCTCCTTCGCCGGCGGCATGCCCGGAAACGACCTCTTTCCTGTTCGTGATGTCGAAGCGCTTTTCGCGCAGCTCGATATCAGAAAAAAACAGGCCGCCTTTCAGTACGGGCCGACACCCGGCCTTCCGTCGCTGCTTGAATCGCTTCAGGGCTTCCTTGAAAAAAAAGGCCTGCCTGTGCATGAAAACAGGCTCCTCATAACAACGGGATCACTTCAGGCAATAAGTCTTCTTGCCAGGGCATTCATCGATCCCGGCGATCCGGTGCTTGTCGAAAACCCCTGTTTCATCGGCGCGCTTTCGGCATTCAAGTCCTGCGGTGCGGACCTCCGGGGCATCAATGTCGACAGCGAAGGCATCGCTGCCGACGAACTTGATGACGAGGTTCGTCGCATGCCGAAGGCAAAATTCCTCTATGTCACCCCGTATTTCCACAATCCAGCCGGCCTGCTCTATTCCACCGAACGCAAGGAACGTCTGATCGGTTCACTCCGTGGGCGCGACATTCCGCTCATCGAGGACGACGCATACGGAGACCTTTACTTCCATCAGGAAGATGCCTTGCGCCTGAAACCCATGAAAGCCATCAATCCCGAAGGAATCGACATCTGCTATACCGGTTCCTTTTCGAAAATCCTCGGTCCGGGCCTGCGGCTCGGATGGATGCTCGCTCCGGAAGAGATCTACGGCAAGTGCGAGCTCATCAAACAGTCTGCAGACGCCTGCTCGTCCAGTTATACCCAGGTGCTCGCCGACGAGTTCATCCGATCGGGACTGATCTACCCGTATATCGAAAAAGTCAGACAGGAGTACCGGTCTAGAGCTGCCGGCATGCTTGCCGCCCTGAAGCGCCACATGCCCGGTTACGTGAAATGGAACGAGCCCCGCGGCGGGTTCTACTTCTGGCTCACCCTGCCTGAAGGCACCGACTCTACGGAGATATTGAAGCTCTCCATCGAAAGCGGCGCAGTTTTCGTTGCAGGCAAAACCTTCGACCCCGCCGGGAAGAAAAACGACACGATGAGGCTCTCCTACTGCAACAACTCCGCGGCAGAAATCGATGAAGGGATACCGGTCATCGCCGAAGCCGTCAGGAAGGTCTGCGGGTAAACACCCCCCGGAATCAGGCGTACCTCTTCCTGAGGCCGAGCTTGTCGATGCGCGAATAGAGCGTCTTCGGGTTGATCCCGAGCAGTTCGGCCGCGCCGCCCGTCCCGCTCACCCTGCCGCCTGTTCGCCCGAGGGCATCGAGAATGAGCCGGCGCTCCATGGAGCGGACCTGAAGCTCGAAATCCTCCAGCGTGACAAGTTCACCATGCTCTTCGGCAAGAGTTCCGGCATGCGGCATCAGCACGGAAGAAAAATCGAGTGTCGCACCTTCCGAAAGGATCACCGCCTGTTCAATACAGTGCGCGAGCTCGCGGATATTGCCTTTCCAGTTCCTTGCCTGAAGTTCCATCATGTCGGTTTCACGCACCGGCAGGAGCGCCTTGCCAAACTCTCTTGAAAACTTCTCCAGAAAATGCCGGACAAGCATCGGAATATCCTCGCGCCTTTCCCTGAGCGGTGGCAGAGCTATGGGGAAAGCGTTCAGGCGGAAATAGAGATCCTCGCGAAACTTCCCTTCGGCAACCTCTTTTTCGAGGTTCCGGTTGGTTGCGGTAATGACGCGCACATCGACAGGAAAGACCTGCTTTCCGCCGATACGTTCGAGCTCCTTTTCCTGGAGCACCCGCAACATCTTTGCCTGCAGCTCCAGTGGAAGCTCACCTATTTCGTCGAGGAAAATCGTGCCGCCGTTTGCAAGTTCGAACTTTCCCGCTCGACGTTCGATGGCACCGGTAAAACTTCCCTTCTCGTGTCCGAACAGTTCCGATTCGATCAGCGAAGCCGGAAGTGCAGCACAGTTGACCTTCACCAGCATCCGCTCCTTGCGGGAAGATAGATTGTGCAGGGCCCTCGCGATAAGCTCCTTGCCTGTCCCGGTTTCACCTTCGACAAGCACGGTCGCGTCGGTCGGTGCAACCTGGCTCACCCGGCGGAGCACCTTCACCAGTGCATCGCTCTGACCGATGATCTCCTCGAAATTGTGAGCGGCCTTTATCTCTTCGGCGAGATATATCTTTTCTCCCTCGAGCTGTTGCCGCAGTTCGTCGATTTTTTCGAAGGCGAGGAAATTCTGCAGGGCCAGGGAAAGCTGTGGAACGATAAGATTGACGGTCGTAAGGTCCTCTTCACCGAACGATCTGCCCGTATCGGATATGATCAGTCCGGCGCAGCTGCCTGTAATATCCCACAGGCGAACAACGAGTACAGAACAGATGCCGAATTTTTCCCTTACCAGATCGACCAGCCTGAAATTCCCGCACAACCGCGTAAAATCATCTCCCGAATAGACTCCCGGCAGGGATATCAGTGAAAAGCTCTCTTTCATGGTTACACTGAAACCAAGGGCATCGTGCAGAATGGCTGATGATGCAGGTGAAAAGCGCTCTTCCGTATCGCGCATGTAATTGTCGAAAACCCTCGGTTTTCCGTCCTCGCCGAAAACCCTGATGCCGACAAAGGCACAGGGCATGAGCTTGTTTATCTGTTCGCAGACGGACTGCATCATCCGGTTCCGGTCCTTGATGGTCAGGAGCGCATTGTTGACGGCAAGCTGCATTGCTGTCTGAGCTTCGCGCTGGCGAAGCTCCTCATATGCCGCCGCATTGCTGACAGCGACAGCGATCGGCGACGAAAGCGTTGCAAGCAGCTCTTTTTCATCTTCCGACCAGCTTTTCACCTGTTTCGACACGAAGTTCAGAAACCCGATCACCTTGCCTCCCGAGCGCAGGGGAGAGAGCACCGCCTGGCGCAGGCCGAGATCAAAGAGCATCCTCGGGACCGGAAAATCCGTCGGGTTGCGGTCGATCACATCCTCGATGGTGATCACCGACACCGTGGTGTCGCCAAGATGCGGTTCGATCCATGACCCGGCAACAGGACTTTTCTTTCTCTGGATGGATTCGGGAACCTCGAAACGCAGCATCTCGAAAAACACGTTGACATTACGTCTGTCACGATCGAACGTGATGATTACCGCAGAATCGAACTCGAAAATCAGCCTCAGTTTGCCGGTAAGGGTACGGAAAAGCTCCTGCGGCTCCCTGATGGTGCCGATGGCGTCGCTGATATACTGCATCAGCTGGTGCGATTCGCTCAATGAAGCCATGGTGTTATCTGAACGCATACATATCAATAACCGATGATTCTGATTTTTTCAGAACCTATTTACAAGAATATTCTGATTTTTTCAGAATTCATCAAATAAAAAAAACGGTTCTTCGACCGGATATCCTTGCCTGATAAGGCTTCACTGCCGGATGCAGGAAATTCCCGATTCTGGCACAATAATTGTTAATCTGTTATCAGGATTAACCATTTATCGACCGACCATGAAAAAAAACCGCTCCCTGTCCTTCCTCGCCGCTCTCGCATTCCTTGCGGCACAGCTCCCCGCTGCCGCCAATGCACTGGAAGCGCCGTCAGGACCCATAACCGTGGAAGAGGCCATCCGCCTCACGAGGGAAAACAACCCGCAAATGAAACAGGCCGCCGAAGGTCTGAATGCGGCTGACGCCAGGGTGACGGAAAGCCGCAGCGGGTTTTTCCCGCAGGTGAAATTCAGCACCGGCTACCGGTACATCGACCCGGTATCGGAAATGGAATTCAGCGGAACTGCCATGAAATTCATGCCGAACGACAATTTCGATGCGAAAGTGAACGCTGAGATGATGCTGTTCGATTTCGGCAGGACGGCAAACCAGGTCGATATCGCGAAATCCGGAAGGAAAAGCGCAGGCTGCGAGCTCGACATGACCGGAAGGGATCTTTCCTATGCCTCGGTCAGAACCTTTTACGGCATCATCTTCCTCAGGGAAGCCGTCAGCGTGCAGCAGAGGGAAATCACTGCACTCCGCAAAAGCCTCGATTACGCTCGCAGGCTCTATAATGAGGGGGCTGCCACGAGATTCGACGTCCTATCCATAGAAGTCCGGGTTTCGGCCGCACAGAACAGGAAAACCGATCTCGAAACGGACCTGAGAAACACCGAAACCTCTTTCAGGAGGCTGACCGGTATCGGCCCGGGAACCCCGCTCGACCTGAAAGGCGAATTCGCGTTTTCACCTTCAGGCTATGAACTGGAATCGCTGACCGCTTCGGCATTGAGCCGGCGCGTGGAGCTTGAGCTCGCGAAAGAAAAGGAGCTGAGTGCCAAATACACGAAATCGCTTGCCGCAAAGGAACGGCTTCCGAAAATCGTCGGCATGGCGGCATTCGGCTATACCAACGGATACCTGACCCCTCCCGTACCTGACATCAACGAAATCCGCAGGAACTATGCCGCCGGGGTGGAACTCCAGCTCCCGATTTTCACCGGCTTCAGGACAAGCGCGCAGAACCGCGAGGCAAAGGCGATGATGCGAGCCGCAGAAGAGCAGAGGATCGACACCGAGCAGGGCATACGGGAGGAGGTCGAACAGACGCTGAACTCGCTGAAAGCGAGCATCGGCAAAATAGGGACGACCGATCTTCAGGTAAGCCAGGCAAAACTCGCCGCCGAACATGCGAGAATCAGATACCAGAACGGCCTTGCCACCCCCCTCGATCTGCTCGACTCAGAAGCTGCACTCGCCGAAGCCGAGCTCGGCCACCTGCAGGCACTCTATGCATGCACGATAAATTCCTATGCCCTGAAACGCGCTGCCGGCGACCAGTTCAGGCAATAACCAGATGATGATCGAACACATGACACCATGCACGAGAAAGATCCTCTGTCCGGTCGATTTTTCACCGGGATCCGAAGCACAACTTCGTTATTGCTCGCAAATGAACCAGGGTGAGGCGGAAATCATCATCCTGCACGTCGGAAACCCGGAAGAGGTTGACAGGGAAAGGCTCATGAAAGACTCCCTCCATATCTTTTCCCGATATTCGGATACGCTCTCCGGTTATCACTGCAGGCTCCGGTTCGCTCTGGACTACGGAAATCCGCCGGCGGTCATCACCTCGTTCGCCCTGAACCACGACGTCGACCTGATCGTGATCGGCTCGCACGGCTCCACCGGCATCAGGAGGCTGCTGGTGGGAAGCACGACGGAAAAGGTCATGCGAGAAGCGCAGTGTCCCGTCGCCGTGCTGAAGCTCCCCGGAACTCATGCCTGCCCGGAAGAACCGGCGGAAGAATGAATGTCTCAGTAAACACACCATTATCGTCATACACAATGCCAGAACAACAAGAACAATCGGGAGCAAAGGAAGCCGTGAACGGAACAGCAGCAAAATCATTTCCGGGCAAACCCCTCTCATCGGCAAATCCCGTGCGCATAGCGATATTCGCGGTGCTGCTCCTCGGCGGCCTCTTCTGGGGCGGCAAAGCGCTCTACCACTCCTATCTTTACGTGGAAACCGACAACGCACAGATTGAGGGAGACATCTACCCTGTCATCTCCCGTATCCCGGGCAAGGTGGAAACGGTGCTCGCCAAAGATAACCAGAACATCCGCAAGGGCGATACCCTCATCACACTCGATCCTTCGGACTATCAGGTAAGGAAGGAAATGGCAGCCTCGGCCCTGCTCGGCGCACAAGCCGCGGAATCGGCCGCTGCAGCACAGATCAGCGAGGCTGCCGCGGCCGAAAGAAAGATGAGCGCGGATCTCAGGCGCAACAGGAACCTGCGTCAGCAGGACGTGATTTCCCAGGCGGAATTCGATGCGGTGCGCGCAGGCGCCGAAACCTCAAGCGCACGCTACGCCGCTTCAGGAAGCCAGCACAAGGCAGCTTCGGCTCAGGTGAAAATGCGTGAAGCCGAACTCCGTAACGCGGAGTTGCAGCTTTCCTACACCACCATCACTGCGCCGGCGGGAGGCCATGTTTCGAAAAAGAACGTCCAGCCTGGCCAGTACGTCGCTCCCGGCCAGCAGCTTATCGCTCTGGTAGCAAGCAGCGACCTCTGGGTCGTGGCGAATTTCAAGGAAACCCAGCTTGAGAAGGTTCGCCCGGGACAGCCGGTCATCATCCGCGTCGACGCCTACCCCGGCAAAGAGTTCAGGGGAAAGGTCGAATCCCTCTCGTCAGGCACAGGAGCGAAATTCTCCCTGCTGCCTCCGGACAACGCAAGCGGCAACTTCGTCAAAGTCACCCAGAGGATCCCGGTGAAGATCGTCTTTACCGAAAAGCCGTCGGAACCTCTCGCGGCAGGAATGAACGTGATCGCTGAAATCAAGGTGAAATAATCAGTAAAACATGGCGCCCGAAAGGTGCAGCAGCGACAAGATGAAAACAGAGATCTCCACCGCATCGGCAACCCTGCCGGTGCATACCTATGAAACCGGTATCCGCAAGGTGATCATCACCGTGACGGTGATCATCGCAGCGATGCTCGAACTTATCGACACCACGATCGTGAATGTGGCCATCAACCACATCAGCGGAAACCTCGGGGCGAGTATCGAGGATGTCTCCTGGGTGGTGACGAGCTACGCGATCGCGAACGTCATCGTCATTCCGCTTTCAGGTTTCCTCGGGAACCTGCTGGGCCGGCGCACCTACTTCATAGGCTCGATCCTGCTCTTCACGTTTGCCTCGTTGCTCTGCGGAATTGCGGACAACATCTGGATGCTGGTGCTTTTCCGCTTCATCCAGGGGATCGGCGGAGGCGCCCTGCTGCCCACGTCGCAGGCCATCCTGTATGAAACGTTCAAACCGGAGGAGAGGGGCGCCGCTACAGGTCTCTTCTCGATGGGCCTCGTGCTCGGACCTACCATAGGACCACTGCTCGGAGGCTACCTCGTCGATTATTTCTCATGGGAATGGTGCTTCTTCGTCAACATCCCCGTCGGCCTGCTTGCCGCCTGGTCCGCCTATACCTTCATCAGGGAACCGAAGGTGAAGCACGATGTCGTGAAAATAGACTGGGCGGGTATCGGTCTGCTTGCCCTGGGAATAGGGTCCCTTCAGTTCATCCTCGAACGGGGCCAATCGAAAGACTGGTTCGAAACTTCCTCTATCACCTGGTTCACCATCATCGCCATAGTCTCGCTTGCCCTCTTCGTCTGGTGGGAGCTGCATTTCGAGCATCCGGCGGTGGACCTCAGCGTGCTTGCGCGCAGCAAGACGCTCGCCATCGCCGCACTCCTCACCTTCGTGGTGGGTTACGGTCTGTACGGCTCGCTTTTCGTTTTTCCGGTCTTCGTTCAGCGCCTGCTCGGGTTCACTGCCGTACTGACGGGGCTCGTACTGTTTCCAAGCGCCCTATTGACCGGGGTTATTTCGCTTCCTCTCGGCATCGCCCTGCAGAAAGGGGTTTCAGCGAAACTGCTCATGTCGTTCGGTATGGCCGCTTTCGCCCTTTTCTGCTGGGAGCTTGGCCAGCAGACGCTGCAGTCCGGGGCGGCCAATTTTTTCTGGGTCCTGCTCCTGCGCGGCATTGCGCTCGGCTTCATTTTCATCCCCGTAACCATGCTTGCCGTTTCGGGGCTCCACGGCAGGGATGTGGGACAGGCGACCGGGCTGAACAACATGGTGCGCCAGCTCGGAGGCTCTTTCGGCATCGCCATCACCAACACCTATGTTTCGCAGCGGGTACAGGAACACCGAACCGAGCTGCTCACCCACCTCTCACCCTTCGATCCTGCCGCTGTGATCCGTCTCGACGCCGTGCAGCAGGCCGCGCAGTCGAGAGGGTTCTCGCCGGTCGAAGCCCAGCAGGCGGCAATGAAAGCCCTTGAGGGCACGGTAACCACGCAGAGCTACCACCTGGCCTACATGGACGCTTTCATGCTGATCGCGATCCTCTTCGTACTCTGCATTCCGCTGCTCCTGCTGATAAAAACAGACAAAGGAGAAAAAGCCGATCTTTCATCGGTGCACTGAGAGGGATCGACGGCCTGAGACCGTGGCCCTACCTTTGCCCTGTATCGGGCTCGAAATCGAGTACCGCGGAATTCATACAGTAACGTTTGCCGGTCGGCTGGGGGCCATCCTCGAAAAGATGCCCAAGATGCGCGCCGCATCTGCCACATTGCACCTCTGTCCTTACCATTCCGTACGAAAAATCGGAATGGTAGGTTACGCTGTTCCTGCGGACCGGTTCGAAAAAGCTCGGCCAGCCGCACGAGGCGGCAAACTTGGCATCGGACCTGAAGAGCGCATTGCCGCATGCTGCACAGAAGTAAGTTCCGTTCCCGTCGTGATTCCAGTATTTTCCGGTGAACTGCCGCTCGGTATTACCCTGTCGCGCCACATCGTAGACTACCTCCGGAAGCACTCTCTTCCATACCGAGTCGGGCAGCACGACCCTCGACGTATCGGTCCGCGAATAATAGGGATGCGGAGCATAGGGCCTGACAGCAGGAGTTGTGCTGATCATGGACATGGCCGTCGGAATGACGGCGGTCCTGGTAATGGCCCTGAAGGCAAAAACCGCAGCAATAAACAGGGCGACGAAAAAAAGCGCTCTTTTCATGGTCCTCGCGTTTTTTTTTCAATGCCCTCCAGCCCGAGCTGTATGGGTTTCCAGACTCTGTGAACCTTGCGGCTGAGGGGGTAATTTCATGAATATCGAAAATCCGCCGATACCTTCAAAATGAAGGACTACCTATCCGATTGCCGGTAATCGCGCCACCCCTTCTCGATCTCTCCGCGATAGAGGTAGAGGAAAACCGCAGCGAGCATTACGACGAGGCTTCCCGTACGTATCGCTGCTGCAGTTCCGAAATGCTCGGAGAGGAGGCCGACCTGCAGGTTTCCGATCGGCATGAAACCCATCAGCACCATGAGATAGATGCTCATCACCCTGCCGCGGTACCGGTCCTCGACCAGGCGCTGTACCGTGGCGGTCATGGTAGCGAAAGCCGAAAGCAATCCTATGCCCGCGATAAAGAGAAACACGAACGCGACCCACCGGTCTGCGGTGAACGTGAATGCAGTGAGCGCAAGCGAGAAGAGCAGGATTCCGCCTGTCACAAGGAGCGTTGCCCTCACTTTTCCCGAAGACATGGACACCAGCACCGTGCCGGTAAGCGAACCGATGCCGAAAGCAGAGTAGAGGTAGCCCATGCCGTCCGACCCCATGCTGAAGGTGTCTCGCGCTACGACAGGCAGCATCGACATGAACGACCAGCCGAAAATCGAAATCACTGAAACGAAAAGCACGATGGTCCTGAGGAGGGGATGCTCCCAGGTGTAGACAATCCCCTCCCGGATCGACTGAAGGGCTGGCAGACGAGCTTCAGGGCGCGGGGGTGCGGCGGGAGTCCGGATAGCGCGCAACGCCAGGATGACCGCGACGTAGCTCAGGCCGTTGGCCATGAAAGCCCCTCCCGTGCCGATCCATGCGATGGTGAGACCGGCTATAGCCGGGCCGATTACCCTCGAAGCGTTGAAAATCGCCGCATTCAGCGCAACCGCCGAATGAAGCTGGTCGCGCTCCACCATTTCGCTCAGAAAGGCCTGTACCGCCGGTGTTGCAACAGCAGCCACACATCCGAGAAGAAAAGCGAGCACCATGATGACCGGGATGGTGACGGTGCCTGACAGCGTGAAAGACCCGAGCACGAAAGCGAGCAGCATCGATGCTGCCTGCGTCCAGAGCAGGATGGTCTTGCGGTCATACCGGTCGACGATCACGCCTCCGAAAAGCGAGAGAAAAAGGGTGGGCAGCGACGAGGCTGCGGCAGTTGCCCCTGTCCAGAATGCGGACCTGGTCATTTCGAAAACAAGCCATCCCTGGGCAACCATCTGCAGCCAGGTACCGATCATCGACACGATCTGCCCTATGAAATAGAGCCTGAAGTTCCTGCTGGCAAAGGCGGGAAATGCGGCAATGATCTTCTGTACCGCTCCGGAAGAACGTACTCCGGACGTACCGTCACTGTCCGGGATGGAAGGTTCTTCCGGAGAGGGGCTCATCGTTTGAAATCAGGGACCTTTTGAATTTACTCTTTGAAATGAATGTAGGAAAAGC
>JAAXVR010000024.1 GCA_013335405.1 Chlorobiaceae bacterium | reverse complement strand
TTCATTCAGGATGACAGTAAAAATCCTTGGTAGCCAGTTGGCTGTATTTGCAGCAGTAATAACATTTCAATACCATGCCACGCATACCGACAGACAGAACCCCGACGCATCCGGGAGAGATGCTGCTCGAGGAATTTTCCTTTTACCTATGGGGATTACGCAGCGCAGGCTTGCCAATGCCATCCATGTTCCCTTTCAGCGGATCAATGGAATCAAAAGCTTTCGTCCAAAATGAAAAGCCCCGGCATGCGGGGCTTTAATTCCAACGGAATGGAGGCTACCTCCAGGTGAACTTTTTCGCTTCGGCCTGGGTGCGGAGGTTTTTCTGGATGGCCGAACCGAGGCTCTCCTCGCCGGCGGTGTCCTTCCGCTTTTCGATGAGGTAAGCATCTCGCTTGCGGCCAAGGTCGGCGATCTGCGCCTTCACCTGGGCCCTCTCGCTCTTTTTCTGCTGCACGTGAGCATCCAGCTGGGCGGGACTCATGCTGCGGAGCTCTTCGGGCAGCTCTTCCTTCCTGAGCTTGGCGGTCGTGATTTTTTTATCCTCGAGGGCGTCGACAAGGTCCCATTCGGATGCTTTATAGAGGCCCGAAGCTTTCGTCGAAGCCCTTGCGGCTGAAACGGGAGCGGCGAGTTTCGCCGCATTCATATCCTGTGCAGACTGGCGCTCAAAGCTTTCCTTTCCCGCTCTGCCGTAAGGGATATAGGTCTTGTTGATCCGGCTGTTCAGCACAACGAGATCATCGTCGTAGGGCGTCGGTATATCGACGGGCATCCTGTCGCTGTCGATGGAAAAATAGCTTCCTCCACCCAGCAGTGCGCCTCTCTTCCAGTACGTCTCCTCCCCCGACCGGTTATCACCACAGTAAATGGTGTTGACCGTGATCCCCTTTTCCAGAGCCCACCGGCAGGCCGCCTCGTAATTCACCGACCCCTGATTGAACGGCTCGTTTCCTGCAATGAAAATCATGTTCAGCCCTTCCCGGGAGCTGTTCCAGCGGAGCTGGTTCAGACTGCTGCCGATAACGTGCCCGCAATACTCCGAACCGCCGTTGGTATCGAGGGAGAAGAGCGCTTCGGAGATCCGGTCGAGGTCACGGGTAAAGGGCGAAACCTGCCTGACATAGCCTGAAGAGAGCGAGAGTGCGTTGTTGCCGTACTCATACAGTGCCACCTCGAGCTGGATAGGTTCACCCCGTTTCTGCATCCTCGAAAGATCGTTCACGATCTGCCAGAGCTGGCTTTTTGCCTGGTTTATCAGCCCGTCCATGCTGTTGCTCGTATCGAGCAGCAGGCAGATCTGGATCAGCCGGTAATCATGGGGACATCTGCCGGTAACCGGCCTGAGATTATCATACTGACGCGCATAGCCGTCCATGACCTTTTTCAGTGATGCACCTTCGGGCCGGACGTTGTTTGCGGAAGCTGTGGATTTCGCTTCAAGCGGTGTGTTTCCTGGGAGAACGATAGCGGCAACGAGCAATGGCAGCAGGTGTTTTTTCATGGCAGGCAGCATGGAGTGTTGAAAAGGCGCGTTTCTCTTGTAATGACGCCGTCAGCGTGCATTTCTTGCTGTTTTTTTATCCTGAACGCCTGAAATATATCTGCAGTTGATCCGGATTTCGTATCATGCGCTGCAATCAGGATCACATCACGACACTCCGTCAGGCATAATTCATGGAAACCATACACAAGGTGAGTTCACGACCGCACTGCAACGGTGGGCTGAAACGCCGGGACAGCCTGCATGAAACGTCATACGAAGCGGAATTCAACGAAGAAACCGGGCTTGCGCTGTGGCAGGAATAGAACTCCCGCATATCGGCAAGGTCGTCTGCGCGATTATCGAAAGGGGGGGACTGTTCCTCGTGGCTCAACGTCCCGAAGGAAAAACGATGGCCTCCCTGTGGGAATTCCCCGGAGGAAAAGTACAGGAAAATGAACCGGAAGAAACCGCACTGCAGAGGGAACTGCGTGAGGAACTCGGCGTAAACGTAACAATCATGCAGCGTCTTACCCCGCGTTTTCATGCTTATCCGGACTTTTCCCTCACCCTCATCCCTTTCCGTTGTTTGCTCTCCGAAGGCGAGCCCCGGGCGCTCGAGCACACGGCGCTGCGATGGATAAGCCCGGATGATCTGCCCTCCTGCAGTTTCCCTGCCGCCGATCTGCCGGTTCTCGATGAATATCTCGCTTCAAGAAGGCATCCATCCTGAGCAGTCAGCCCTGACAAAAAAGCCGTTCAGGAACCGAGCGCTTTCAATACCTCGGTCTTGAGCTGGGAATAGGGCATCGCTCCGGCTGTTCGCCATATGATCTCACCATCCCTGAAAATCATAAGGGTCGGAACACCCTGTATCTTGTAGTGACCGGCAACACCGGGCTGCTCGTCAATATCGACTTTCACGACAGCGAGCTTTCCGCTGAATTCTTCCGCCAGCTTTTTGACCGATGGAGCGATCACTTTGCAGGGGCCGCACCAGTCTGCCCAGAAATCCACGAAAACAGGAACCGGACTGGTTGTTATGAGGTCTTCAAAAGATTTTTTCATGACGTTACCGTTTGAGAGTTATCGAAAAGAATCCCGCATGCTTTGTCGGGCCTGACCCTCGGAACCATATGCAGATCGAGGAGTTAAGCGTGTCGCCCGGCAATGCCGGGTTAACGGAAAATTCGCTCCCGGGGTGGGAATATACAACCGGACTTGCTGACAGGAAAACATGAAAAAAAACTGCGTTGAACCTCGGCTATGTCATTAAAGACTCTCTCTCTGTGCTTGTGAAGTCAATCCGGCTCTGCAAAACATGAATTGACCAGAGAGAATCCGAAAAAAAATGTTCATGAATAAACGTTCAGAATACCGAGTTTGACTAACCAGACAAGCGAGCGGAAAACAAATGACTGCCTGTCGGCAGGGATCTCCTGAATCAACTCCCCGGCAGGTTTCGGCTTGTTGAATGCCGCTGAGAGAACGACCTCTATTTCATCCGCTGTCGGTAACACCGGCCCTGCGAAGTTCACCATCGCGAGTCGTCTGTATTCGCTTACCCGCTGCATCGCTGAAACCGGATCGCGTTCATCGGTCCCCAGCATGGTATGGGGGGCAAGCTGTCGAGTCGAATATCCGGCAAAGCCATCGAACGGATCCATCCTTGCAGGCCACGGATGCGGTAATCGTGTCAACTCCTTCGATTTTGCCCTGCGGGTCTCTTTCAGCTGCTCCCACAAGGCTTCATATTGCGGAATGATCACTGCCCAGTCATAAACATCCCCGGCACGCCGACGCCCTGCTTCACCATACGTTTTACGAAGTTCCGAAGACTCGAACAGGCGCCGGAATGCATCTGCTGCAGCATGGACGTCAACTGCGACAAACGAGCAGGTGAAGCCACAGTAGACGTCATAGGTATCGATCTCCAGCGCATGACGCAACGCGAGGGCCCTTCCCGTACCCGCCCCGGGCATAAGTGTAGGGACACGGAACCCGTCAACTTCATGACGAACCGTATCCCTGTAGCCGTCCCAGTCGGAAACAACCACAGGCAGTCCCGCAGCCATCGCCTCAACAGGAACTATCCCGAACGTCTCCTGGATATTGTCGGAAAGTGAACAGAACACATCGGCACATGCCCAGGCAATCTTTCGACTTTCCATGTTGCGACCATCGAGGCTGACAACCCGAACGCCCGGGCACGCCTGACTGGCTGCATCCGAATAAGCTTTCGCAATAAAGTCGTTTGCGTGCCATCCGCATTCCACAAGCAAAACACGTTTTCCTTCAGGCAATACGGTCAGGGCCATTTCAAGTGCCTGGTACATTGCAAGAGGGTGCGCCTTTGCATGAAAAGAAAGCCGTCCGGCATAGAGCACCACAAGGGTATCCTCATCCGCGCCTACTGCAGCCCGGGCCGCGGCTTTCTCCTGCTCTGAAAACTGAAAATCCCCTGTATGGATTCCAAGAGGTATCACCGGAAACTGTGGCATGACGAAACGTTGTGCACAAAACCGTTGCACGAGATAGTCGGCTTGCGCCTGAAGCAGGCGGATAACCTGATTTTTTACCGCATTGCTGGTGCATATCACCGCATCCCATGGCTGTACCGGAACGGCAAGCAACTGAGCGAGAGCATCCATCGCCCCTGCTGATGCTGTCGTATGGGTGATACCGCAAAGACTCCATGCCCCATGGCCGTAAAATGACCGCTGCCAGGCATGATCTCCGATTCCCGGTCCGGGATGATAGACCACTCCCGGTTGGGATAACCTTCCAATACTGTTCTTGTCAACCATAGTGACAGGTTCGCTGCGCCCTGCTGCTTTAACGGCTTGCGCAAAGGATTGCGCATGTTCAGGGATTTGCACCTGCGTCCAGAAAGAGTCGGCCCTGGCGTACTGCAGATAACCACGAAGAAAAGACTCGCCTGCGGCATTTCGTCCCATGAGTTTTGGACTGTTTGTCGTATATGCCTCAGGATGGTAATAGATTGCGGCATTCATGGGTATGTGGTTTTACTGGCTTCAACTGCTCGATGACTCTGTTGGGAGGAACGGGCTGGAAAATCCTTCACAACGCATTTCTGTCAGTCAGGTCAGGTCAGCTCCGCCGACCAGGTTATCCTGCAGCCCGAAGCCTTGAGCATTGCCGCGACACTGCAGTACTTCTCCATCGAGAGGCCAGCCGCTTTTTCAAACTCGGAGAGGGTGCAGTCGGGACTTTTGAGACGGTAGTTCACCTGGACTGAGGTAAAGACTTTCGGATGCGCGTCAGACCTTTCCGCGTCGAGATGTGCTTCGAGCCGTGTCACTTCTTTTCTCATTTTCCTGAGGATCGAGATGATATCCATCATGGAACAGCTTCCAAGCGCCTCGAGTACCGTATCCATTGGTGATGCGTACTTTGCGGGGCCTGAAAAATCCATTGACGCGTCAAAACAGGTTTCATGGCCCTTGTCGTTGACACCGACAAGCGGCATTTTTCCATTGAAGGTTACTTTTGCCTGCATGAGATCGATACGGTGAATGTTGATGAAACAGTCAGATCAGGACGTTGATCCCTTCATATAATTCCGGAACTCATCAGCAGAAGAGATCTCTGCCGTATTGAAACTTATTGGAGAAAGGTCAGGTTGGTTGAAACGAAAACAGGCTCATGCAATCACTTTTTTCTGTCCACCCCGACAGCCGAAGAACAAGACATCGTCTTTTCATGAACGATCTTCTGAAAAAACCGAGAAAAATCTACGTCACCAGGACGATCGAATTCAATGCGGCACACCGCCTCTTCAATCCCGAACTGAGCGAAACCGATAACGCCGGGATATACGGCAAATGCGGCAGCCTTTACGGGCATGGGCACAATTACCAGCTCGAAATAACGCTTTCAGGCTTCGTCAATCCGGTCACCGGCTACCTTTTCGACCTTAAAGAGCTGAAAACGATACTCGAGAAGGAAATCACCGAAAGGTTTGACCACAAACACCTGAACCATGACGTGCCGGAGCTTTCGGGGTGCGTACCGACAACCGAAGTGCTCGCCGTGCTGGTCTGGGACATACTCGAAGAACGATTCAATACCATCAATAACCGCGAATTCTCTCTCTATGAAGTCAAAATACACGAAACAGGAAAAAACACCGTCACCTACCTTGGAGAATAATCATCAGATCTCCTGCTGCTCTTCCGGAAGCTGCTGTGATGACGACGACTGCGGCGAAACCAGACAGGACACCAGCCCCGCGATCATGCAAAAACTCGACGAAGCTGTCGGAATGATACTCGAAGGTGTCGGGGAGGACCCTTCAAGGGAAGGGCTTCTGAAGACACCGGAACGCGTTGCGAGATCGTTGCGGTTCCTGACCTCCGGCTACGGCCAGAACCCCGAAGAACTTCTGAAAAATGCCGTATTCACCGAAACGTACGACGAGATGGTGCTGGTCAAGGATATCGATATTTTTTCCATGTGCGAACACCATATGCTCCCCTTTTTCGGAAAAGCCCATGTCGCATACATACCTGACGGTAAAATCGTCGGGCTCTCGAAACTCGCAAGGGTCGTGGAAGTTTTCGCAAGACGCCTTCAGGTCCAGGAACGGCTGACACAACAGATCAGGGATGCCATCGAGCACGTCCTGCACCCGAAAGGTGTCGGCGTCGTTATCGAGGCACGTCACATGTGCATGGTGATGCGCGGTGTTGAAAAGCTCAATTCAGTGACCACTACGTCTGCCATGTCGGGCCAGTTCATCGCATCACAGTCGACACGGAACGAATTCCTTCGCCTGATCCGCCACTGAAGCACCACTCCCGAGGGGGCTGTCCCGGTTTTTCTCCCGGGACAGTTTTGCTCCCGGGGTATTTTCCGGCTTCTCTTCTCTCGTCAGTACAGGATAACTGGGGGGCTCAAAGGGATCCCCTTCGGGCAATCAGAACTGAAAAGCCTTCAGCCATTCATCGACCAGAGTCTTTGCCTTCATGACTGCTTCGGGAAGCAGTGCCGCATTTTCAGAACTCAACCCTATACCGAGATCCAGATTACGCGGAGGAACACCGATAAGCGCAATCTCGAGAGGCATCCTGCCCTGCAGTCTGGCGATTCCTATAAGCTCGCTGAAGCCCATCTGGTGTGAGGACATCTTGCGGTGGATGAATCCGGGCAGCTCATCGTTCCTGTAGACATAAACCCCTGTTTCATACTCGAGCGGGATAAGGGCATCGAAAACAATCAGGGCATCGCACGACTCAAGGTAGTCGAGCAGGTAGATTCCCTGGGTGCCTCCATCGATACACTGGACGATATCGGGATAATCGGCCGACGCCTGGAAGCTTTTCACGGCTTCCACGCCGAAACCTTCATCTCCGTAGAGGACGTTGCCGAGCCCAAGGACATTGATACGGTTATACTTCACTTCAGTCATGGTTATCTGGTACAAAGAAAATGCCCGTTGCGGGAGATGCATATCCCTTCAACGGGCATCGATTCGAGCTGAAAACAGAAAGCTCCCGGCCACAGGCCTTCAGACAGGCTCCTCCTCGACCTTGTGCTTGAACCCTGTCACGATAGAAGAGGTCACGCTCGTGCGGTCGACGATATCGTGGCGGAAAACCGCGTAGAGGTGCACGACAAGGTAGAGCGGGAAAATCCATGCCATGAGGTGGTGCGAAAAATGCAGGGTGTAGCTGCCTCCGAACAACGGCAGGAGCCAGCCGAACAGAGTCCCGGTGAATCCGCCGGGATTGTTCTCTCCATACATCGCCAGTCCTGTCAGAATCATGAAGCTGGACCCGCAGAAAATGAACAGAAAGTGCGCGAGTGCAGCAACAGGGTTGTGGCCGACATAGTTAGGTTCGTCCGAACGAAGAAACAGGTATGATTCGACCTGCTCCCTGAACGGTTGTCCCCACCATGAAGGTGACCAGGGCCTGAATCCGCCGAAACGGCCATATTTGTCATTGCCGAAAAGAGCCCAGTACATGCGGAACAGAAAGTTCGCGATGAAAATGAATGCCACAGCGAAATGCACGTAGCGCCACCACGACATCCCCTTGTACCAGACCGCCTCGCCGAGAGGCGGGTTCAGAACAGGGCCGGCAATGTAAAGCCCCGTCAGAAGGAGTAATACCGTGCAGATGGCGTTTACCCAGTGGTAAAACCTGACCGGCAGCCTCCAGACGTAGATTTCTTCGATTAATCTGCCCATGAGTGACTCCGTTTAAACGATTTTGACCGTCGTGATCTCATTGCCGTTCATATCGAAAACGTGCGATGCGCAGGCAAGGCACGGGTCGAACGAGTGCACCGTCCTGATGATCTCGAGCGGTTGCTCGGGATTATGCATCGGTGTACCTTTCAGAGCGGCTTCATAAGCACCGGCATTGCCATTGCTGTCCCTCGGGGAAGCATTCCAGGTCGAAGGGACGACAATCTGGTACTCCTTGATCAATTTCTTTTCGATATGGATCCAGTGGCCGAGCGCACCCCTGGGAGCCTCGGTGTAGCCGAAACCCTTACACTCCGCAGGCCATGTCGAAGGCTCCCACCGTTCACTGTTGAAGGTACGGTAATCGCCGGTCTTGATGTTGGCGATAAGCTGATCGTAAAAACGACCCATGAAGCCGGCAGTCTGCAGGCACTCGATACCTCTCGCGGCTGTACGGCCAAGCGTCGAGAACAGCGCTTCGGGACCGACCTGGAGTTTCGAGAGCACCATGCCGACGGTCTCCTTGATCATCGGATCGCCTTTCGCATAAGCCACGAGTACGCGTGCAAGGGGACCGACTTCCATCGGGTGGTTTTTCCAGCGCGGAGTTTTCAGCCAGCTGTACTTCTTGTCCGTATCGAGGTGCTCGAAAGGCGGTTTCGGTCCGGTGTAGCTCGGCTTCGTTTCGCCCTGCCACGGATGAAGACCCTTGTTGTCGCCTTTCGAATAGGTGTACCAGCTGTGACTTACCTCTTCGGTGATCTGTGACGCTTCCCTCGGATCGACATCGATCACGGTGGAGAGGTCCTTGTTCAGGATTGCTCCTCTCGGCCACAGCAGTGTCTTGAAATCAGAAAGCGAGGTTTCGGGAAAATCGCCATAGGTCAGGTAATTTCCGAGACCGCCGCCGTAGAGCCAGCCCTTGTAGTATCCGGCAATGGCGATGAGATCGGGAATATAGACCTGTTCGATGAAGGTTTTCGTTTCGTCGATAATCTTCTTGATCATCGCGAGGCGCTCGATGTTGATCGCAGTATCGCTGTTCGGATCGATAGCGCAGGCCATGCCGCCGACAAGGTAGTTCGGGTGCGGGTTCTTGCCGCCGAAAATGGTCTGGATTTTCACGATCTCCTTCTGGAAATCGAGCGCTTCAAGGTAATGAGCGACCGCGATAAGGTTCACTTCCGGCGGAAGCTTGTAGGCCGGATGACCCCAGTAGCCGTTCGTGAAGATACCGAGCTGTCCGCTGTCGACAAAACCGATCAGTTTCTTCTGCAGATCCTTGAAATAGCCTACGGAAGATTTCGGCCAGTTGGATATGCTCTGCGCAATAGCCGATGCAAGCTGCGGATCTGCTTTCAGGGCGCTGACCACGTCAACCCAGTCGAGCGCATGCAGATGGTAGAAATGCACCAGGTGATCCTGTGTCTGCTGCGTCGCGTTCATGAGATTCCGGATGATGCGCGCGTTTGTCGGAATGGTGATGCCGAGGGCGTCCTCGACGCACCTGACCGAAGCGAGGGCATGCACCGTCGTGCAGACACCGCAGATACGTTCGGCAAATGCCCATGCATCCCTCGGATCGCGTCCCCTGAGAATGAGTTCGATACCGCGCCACATGGTGCCGCTGCTGAATGCATCTTCTATGACGTTGCTGTCGTTCAGTTTCGCTTCGATCCTGAGGTGACCCTCGATACGAGGAATCGGATCTACAACAATTTTTTTAGCCATGTGCTGACTCCCGGTTATGCTTTATTCTTTTTCGTGCTTTTCTTCCTTCGTCTTCTTCACTGCTGTCACGGCAGCATGTGCTGCTGCTCCGGCGGCGGCGGCGCCAACGGCGATCATGCCGATCCTGTCGGCATTGCTGTCGCTTCCGAGGAACGGAACTTCAGCAAGCCTCTTGTAGAACGGTCCCCTGTCCCAGAAATTCGGCTCGGAACATCCGATGCAGGGATGGCCTGAACCGATAGGGAAACTCGTGCCTCCATTCCACTGGATTTTCGAACAGGAATTATAGGTGGTCGGCCCTTTGCATCCCATTTTGTAAAGGCACCACCCTTTCCTTGTGGCATCATCGTCGAAGCTCCGGACAAACATGCCGGCATCGAAGAAAGCTCGCCTGTAGCACTTGTCGTGGATTCTCGTATTGTAGAAAGCTTTCGGACGTCCGAAGCGGTCGAGCTCAGGAAGGGTTCCGAAGGTATGGAAATGGGCGACGACACCGGTCATGACCTCAGAAATCGGAGGACATCCCGGCACTTTGACGATCGGTTTGTCCTTGATGACTTCATGGATTGGTTTCGAACCGGAAGGGTTCGGGTCGGCATTCTGTACGCAACCGAACGAAGCACAGGCGCCCCATGCAATGATGGCTGCGCAATCAGCGGCGGTTTCCCTGATGATGTTCAGGAAGGAATCACCTCCAACCATGCAGTAAACACCGTCATCCTTTGTCGAGATGTTTCCTTCGACAGCAAGAATATATTTACCCTTGTACTCTTTCATGATATTCTTCCGCACGGCCTCGAGCTGGTGCCCTGCTGCGGCGCTGAGGACGTCATCGTAATCGAGCGAGATCATGTTGAAAAGCAGGTCCTCGATGGTGGGGTGGGAGGATCGGATGAACGATTCTGAACAACAGGTGCATTCCTGCCCATGAAGCCAGAGTACCGGAGTTCTCGGCTTGTTTTCCATGGCGTGTACAACACTTGGTACCATCGACGGCGAAAGGCCGAGATAGACCGAGGTAAGTGAGCAGAACTTCAGAAAGTCCCGCCTGCTTACACCCCTGGCCCTGAACAGTTCGGCAAAGGTCTGGTTGCTTTGCATTACTACCTCCGTTTTGAAAGGATCGGTTTATATGAAAAACACGCAAGAAGAAATCTAACAAAAAAAGGAATACTCTGAAAAGAGAAGCGGGGCTAATACAGCATAGTTACAGCCAATGTAACAATCGTTTATTATTTCTCCAACAAAAAATCCCGTCGTATGAGAGATCGCGACGGGATTTTCTGTTGAAGTGTACCATCATCTGTCACTGGAAGGACATGCCGTACAGTGCCGATGAATACTTTGCGAAATCCGAAAGCGGCGCGAAGTAAAGTCCGAAGTAGATCGTCAGGACCATAAGAGCGATCATGATCAGGCGGGACGGCAAGGAGAGCTCCATCGACCGTTCCTCGGAGTGCGGCGAATCGCGCAGAAACATGTTGAGCGGGATAAGCATATAGTAATAAAGCGAAATCACGCTTGTCAGGATACCGATGAGAGCAAGGACGATGTAGAGATCCCCCTTGTTCAGCATGGCGGCGAATATCATCAGTTTTCCGATGAATCCTGCCGTCGGTGGAAGGCCGACGAGCGAAATGAGGAAGACGGTCAGTGCGCCGCCTGCAAGAGGCATGCTCTTTCCAAGTCCGCGGTAATCGTCGAGGTTCTCGCTGCCGGTCTTGTTGGCGATGAGAATGACGATGTAGAAGGCGCCGAAGTTCATGAGGAAGTAGGCAAGCAGGTAAAAAAGTGTCGCCTGTGTTCCGAACTTGTCCATAACGATGATCCCGAGAAGGAGATAACCGGCATGTGCGATGGATGAATAGGCGAGAAGCCGCTTTACATTTTTCTGCCAGAGCGCAACGACGTTGCCGTAGATCATCGAGGCCGCGGCGATGACGATGAGGAGCGAATGCCAGTCGATGCCGACGATATCCTCATACGGCTGGAGACTGTGAGGAACGGAAACGAAATAGAAGCGCACGAGAAGCGCGAAACCGGCCGCCTTCGATGCGACGGAAAGCAGGGCGGTGATCGGTGTGGGTGCTCCTTCGTAAACGTCGGGACTCCAGAAATGGAATGGCACCGCACCGATCTTGTATCCGAAACCTGCTATGATGAGCAGCGTGGCAAGGATCATCACCAGGGGATCATAACCGTTGGCGGCAAGCGATGCGCTGATTTTGATGAGGTTCGTCTGGGCGGTCATTCCGTAGATGAGCGAAAATCCGTAAACCATCAGGCCTGAGGAAACGGCCCCGTAGACAAGGTACTTCAGCGCGGCTTCGGAGGATTGGAGATTTCTTTTGTAATAACCGGTGAGAATGTATGCGGAGAAACTCACCAGCTCCATTGAAAGGAAAATCATGAGGAGGTCGTTCGACGAGGCCATCATGATCATGCCGAGCACCATGGCGACCACGAGTGCATAGTACTCGCCCATGCTCTTCGTCTCGCTGTCGAACTGCTCGTCCGCCATGGTGACGATGACGGTCAGCATTCCCGAAATCACAAAGAAATATTTGAAGAACAGTCCGAACTCGTCAAGGACATACATCCCGAAAAAGAACTCCCCTGCCTTCATCGAATGCTGGGGAACGATGAAAAAGATACTTCCCGCCAGACCTGCGAGGGTCGTAAGGGAAAGCAGATTGTTTTTCCTGCCTTTTGCGACGAGATCGATCACGATCAGGAGCATAAAAAGCACGGAGAGGTATATCTCGGGTATGAAATACCCGACGCTTGCATTGAGACTTGCGATGATAGCCTGAATTTCAGCACCTGATGGCAGCTCGAACATAATTCTCTTCGTTTATTCTTTTACCTCTCTCAATTCTGGTTAATTCATCGTTGTCAGGACGACCGGGCTCAGCACGGTTACAAGCTTGTTGATGCTGGTCGTCAGGAGGCCGATCACCGGCATCGGGTAGATGCCGAGGATGATGATGATCACGGTGAGCGGAACAAGCATGGCAAGCTCACGCCCATCGAGATCGAGTTTTCCTTTCCAGTCATGGAAATGAATGTGTTCATGACCATCGGAACCAACCTCGAGGTCGTATGCTGCATCGGGTTTTCTGGTGCCGAGAAACATCCTCTGCAGAGACCAGAGCAGGTAAGCTGCACCGAAAACGATACCGAGCACGGAGACGATCGCGATATTGCGGGTCGTAACGGAGCTGAACGCGCCGACGAATACGAACGCTTCGGATATGAACCCGCTGAGTCCGGGAAGACCGAGCGAAGCAAACCATGCGACGGTCACGATACCGGCGTAGACTGGCATGTAGGAAGCAAGACCGCCGAATTTGTCGATCTGACGGGTATGGGCGCGATCATAGATAACACCGACAAGAAGGAAGAGCATGGCGGTGATGGTGCCGTGGTTGAACATCTGGTAGAGGGCACCGAGCATACCTTCGCTGTTGGCAGCGGCAAGCCCGAGAAGCACATAACCCATGTGACTGATGGAAGAATAGGCGACCATTTTCTTGAGATCCTGCTGTGCAAGTGCACAGAAAGCACCGTAGATGATATTGATGGCACCGAACACGCCGATCACAAAAAGCGAAGCCTGGAATACTTCGGGGAAAAGCGGAAAGTTGATCCGCATCATGCCGTAGGTTCCGAGTTTCAGAAGCACGCCTGCAAGAATGACAGAAATCGGTGTAGGAGCTTCGACGTGTGCATCAGGCAGCCAGGTGTGGAACGGGAACATAGGCACCTTGATGGCGAAGCCCACGAAAAGCACGATGAATGCGACATAACGCCAGAATACATTGTCCGGTCCGAGGATAGCATCCTTGATATAGTTCTCCTGGCTTGCCATCGCGACAAGGCTGAACGTATGGTTATGGGTAACCGGATCAATCACGCTGAAATAGAGGCCGATCATGACGAGCAGCATGAATACGGAGCCGAACAGGGTGTAGAGGAAAAACTTTATGGCTGCGTACTCACGGTTCGGACCACCCCATATACCGATGAGGAAGTACATCGGAAGGAGCATGATTTCCCAGAACACGTAGAACAGGAAGAAGTCGAGCGCTACGAAGCAGCCCATCATGGCGGTTGCAAGCAGGTTGTAGAGGATGAAATACCCTTTGACCTGTTTCTGGATCGTCCAGCTCGACAGCACTCCGATAGTCGAAATCAGTGCGGTGAGGATGACCATCGTGATGGAAATTCCGTCAACACCGAGGAAATACTCGATATTGAGTTTGCCGAACCCGCCCAGATCGAGACTGATCCACGGAACGCGTTCGATGAACTGGAATGATCCCGCAGGAGATCCTCCCGGCGCGGCGATAATTCCGGCCAGAGAGGGATCGTACCCTCGCCAGATGACAATCGCGAGCACAATCTGCACAAGTGCAGCAACCAGCGATATGATCCTGATCACCTGCTTTTGTGATGAAGGCACGGCAAGAATAACCAGACCGGCAAGAATAGGCAGAAATACGATTAAACTCAGCATGTTCCCTGACTGTAGTTTTCAGATTAAAATAAATCCCTCTTAATAGATCAGTTTCGTTAAGTAATAGACGAAATACCCGAGGACCGCGAAAAGGGCCATGACGATATAGGTCTGGACCTTGCCGGTCTGCAGTTTACGCAGCACGGCACCGGTGGTGTTCACGAAAAACGCCGTGAAGTTCACAAGGCCGTCGACGACATACTTGTCGAAGCTTCCGTTTGCGAAAGCGAAATTTCTCGTCATGATGGCTACGCCGTTGACGATGCCGTCAACGATTTTCGCGTCGAACCATGCAAGCATCTTCGAAAGCACGATGGAAAACCTTATGACGGTCGCTTCATACATTTCATCCCAGTACCATTTGTTGAACGAGAAGAGGTAGAGCGGCCTGATGGCTTCGGAGGTCTTTTCCGGATTGATGATCCTGAACGCATAGACGATAAGAGCCATGCTGATACCGATGACGACCATGATACTCGAGATGATGATCGCGGTGTAATGGGCAGCATGAGATTCGTGGGCAAGCTCTGCCTGTCTGTGGTCGGAGAAGGTATGTCCCTCTGCGGACTCCCCGTGCCCTGCTTCCGTGGCTCCGTGTGCGGGGTTTGCGGCAGGAACGGCATCGGTCATGGTATGATGTGCCGGTTCTGCCTGCACTGATTCCGCCATAAGAGCAGATGGTGCCGAAAGGTTTGCGGATGCATGTTCCGTGGTATACCGCCCCACGACGGTTTCTGGGGTCTGCACCATATGCATGAACCACCCTTTTGCCCCGTCGAGCGGATCAGGAGAGAAGACCGCGAAGACGGATAGCGATGCGAGAATGACGAGCGGAGCCCGCATGTTCCAGGCAACCTCGTGCACGCCATGGTGTTCTTCGTGACCATGGTCGTTGTGACCGTGATGCGCGCCGTGAGCGGCATGTGCATCATGGCCGTGATGCTCTTCAGCCGGCTTGAGATGGGTGCGGCTCTCTCCGAAGAAGACAAGCCAGATCTGGCGGCCCATATAGAATGCGGTCAGCATTGCCGAGAAGAAACCGAGAACCGGAATGAGATAGTAGATACCCCCGCCTTCAACTTTCGCAAAACCGATAGCGCTTGCGAGGATTGCATCCTTGCTCATGAAACCGCTGGTGAGCGGAAGACCGGCAAGAGCGAGCGTCGCGAATGTGAACGTTGCGAAGGTCCATGGCATATGCTTGCGCAGTCCGCCCATCCAGCGCATGTCCTGTTCATGGTGCATGGCATGGATGATGGCGCCGGAACCGAGGAAGAGGCATGCCTTGAAGAATGCGTGTGTAAGCAGGTGGAAAAGTGCTGCCGAATAGGCACCTACTCCGAGGCCGAGTACCATGTAGCCGAGCTGTGAAACGGTCGAGTATGCCAGCACCCTCTTGATGTCATGCTGTGTGATGGCTATGGTTGCCGCCATGAATGCCGTCAGAGCGCCGCAGAAGGCGATCACATGCAGGGCGTCAGGAGTGAGGAGGGCAAAGATGCGCGCAACGAAATAGACGCCTGCAGCAACCATTGTGGCCGCATGGATAAGCGCCGAAACCGGTGTGGGGCCTTCCATCGCATCCGGAAGCCAGATGTGCAGCGGCAGCTGTGCGGACTTTCCGACGCAACCCATGAAGAGCAGGATACCGGCAGCAGTCAGCCAGGCGTTGGACATGGTGAATTTGCCCGCGGCGAGGTTGTCGAATATCTGCTGGTAACCGAACGTATGGAACTGGGAATAAAGGATAAGGATACCGAGCCACATGCCGATATCGCCGACACGGTTAACAAGGAAAGCTTTTTTCTGTGCATCGGCAGCGCTCTGCTTCTCGAAAAAGAACCCGATGAGCAGGTAGGAAGAAAGTCCGACGAGCTCCCAGAACATGTAGATGGAAAACAGGTTGTCCGAAAGCACGATGCCGAGCATCGAGAAGGTGAAGATGCCGAGATAGGCGAAGAACCTTCCGTAATGCTTGTCTCCGGCCATGTACCCTGTCGAGTAGAGATGCACGAGGAAGCTTATGAGGGTAACCATGGCGAGCATGATGACCGTGAGGTTATCGACGAAAATGCCCATTCGGATCTCGAGCGGGCCGACACCGGGCACGTTGCCGAAATCGATCCACGTGAAATCCCATGCAAGTTTGAATGCCGGATCATAAGTCTGTACAATAACCGTCCAGAACATGTAGAGCGATATTGCCAATGCTGTGCCGAGTATCCCGACTCCCACGAAATCTCCCCTTCTCGGCAGCTTCCGGTTGAAGAAAATGAGAATGACGAAAGAGAGCAGCGGCAGCAGCAGTACGACTATTGATAACTGAATTAAACTGTGCATGTTCTATTTGTGTTTACAAGAAAAAAATAAAGTCCTTAAGGCGTTTACGGGCTCGCCCATTACTCTTTCATGGAATCGATGCTCGATACATCGACGCTCTTGAAGAGTTTGAAAATATTGATAACGATTGCGAGCGCGATGGCGGCTTCCGCAGCGGCAAGCACAATGACGAACAGGCTGAACATCACGCCGCCCATTCCGCCGTTGAATTTCGAAAATGCAAGGAAATTGATGTTCGCCGCATTCAGGATAAGCTCCACCCCCATGAGGATGACGATGGCGTTCTTCCGGGTCATGACGGCGAAGAGCCCGAACCCCAGAAGGAAAGCCGAAATCGTCAGATAATGATTGATCCCTATTGTTGTCAACTGTTCCATAGTCACTCTCTACTTATTTTTCATTATTTCCGGGCTTGTCGAAACGCGCGAGGAATGCCGCGCCGATAAGCGCTGCAAGGAGCAGGATCGATGCCATTTCAAAAGGAAGCACATACCCGGACATGGTCTCGAAACCTATGCGCTCGACAATGCTGCCCTGCAGCATTGTCGAGGAAGGCATCCATGAGTGGGTCGAATAGAAGGTATACAGGATCGCGCCGATAATCCCGACAAGGAGAACCGTGCCCGGAATCATGTTCAGCACATCGGTTTTCAGATCGGTCTGCATGATGCTGTTCGTGAACATCACACCGAAAAGCAGAAGCACGAGGATGCCGCCGACGTAGACGACGACCTGGGTTACCGCGATGAAATCCGCGCTCAGGAACACATAGAGGGCTGCCGCGCCGAAAAAGGTGAAGAGCAGCGAAAAAGCCGAATAGATGACGTTCCGGGAAAATACCACGAAAGCGGCGGAAAAAACGGTGATGGCCGCAAACAAGTAAAAAATGACTGTATACGCTGGGTTACTCATGTCAATAGAGCATATTAATTGGTTCGCTTATTCTCCGCCTTTCTCTTCCGGCTTCTCTGCTGCGGCCGGCTTTCCCTCTGCTGCCTTCTTTTCCTTTTCGGCTGCCGCTTTTGCCTGGGCCTCGGCAAGTTTGCGTTTCTTCCCTGCTGCCTCGTCTTTTGTGAGGTTGCCGAAATGGTAGAGGAAATTGCTGCGGTCGAACTCTGAAAAATCGCAGACCTCAGTATGCACGAGGCATTCAGTCGGACAAACCGACGTACAGATACCGCAGGTCATGCATTTCGCAACATCGATATCGAAAACGGGAATCCAGAACTTCTTCTGCTGGCCGTCGGAAGTCTTGCCGCATTCGGCGAGATCTTCAGGAAGAACCTTGATGGTCTCCATCATGATGCATGAAATCGGGCAGGCCCTCACGCACTGGCCGCAGCCGATGCAGTCGTCGATATCGTTATGGAGGCGGTAACGGCCGATTTTCGGTGTCGGAATCGCTTCCCTCGGATACTGGAGAGTGCAGAGACCGTCAACCTGGCTGAAATAGTCCTTCTCAGCGACTCCCGCGTCACCCTTTCGATGGATAGCGTTGAAAAAGTGCTTCAGGGTGATGCCCATGCCTGTGGCAATCGTGACGGCACTGTTCTTTATATTGCTGAAATACTCGCTCATACTCTCTTCGTCTTTCCTGTTCGGGCTTTGACTTGTTGAATTTCCATTAAGGCACATAAATGACCCAGATTGCCGTCAGCACGAAGCTGACGAAAGCGAACGGGGTGAGAACCTTCCAGCAGAGGTACATGAGCTGGTCCACCCTGAGGCGCGGAAGAGTCCAGCGCAGCCACATCTGCACAAAGATGAAGAAGAACCCTTTCATGATGATCCAGAAAGCGCCCCACCAGGGACCGCTTGTCATGGCATTCAGTTCAAGACCTCCTATGTTCGGCAAGGGAGAGTTCCAGCCGCCGAGGAAAACAATCGAAATGATTGCCGAAACCATGAACATGCTGCCGTACTCCGCAAGGAAGATAACGGCGAACTTCATGCCGGTGTATTCGGTAAAGTAGCCGGCGACGAGTTCCGATTCTGCTTCAGGGATATCGAATGGCGCACGGTTCGTTTCAGCGAGCGATGCGATGAAGTAGATAAGGAACGGAAGCCATGCGATCGGGTTCTGGAAAAGATAGAAATGGGCGAAACCGAAGGGGCCTGACTGAAGAAGGGTGATTTTCTGCATGTCGAGCGTACCGGCCATCATGGCGCCGCAAAGCAGTGCGATTGCTGCCGGAATTTCATAACTGACGATCTGTGCGACACTCCGGACGGCACCGTACAGGGACCACTTGTTGTTGGAGCCCCATCCTGCGGCGAGGATGCCTACAACCTCTATCGATACGATGCCGATAGCATAGAAAAGACCGACATTGAGGTTGGCGCCGATGAAAGCCGGGCTGAAAGGAAGCACCGCGAAAGCCAGGAATGAACCGACAAACAGCACTCCGGGGCCGATAACGAAAAGAAACTTGTCGGCAAGGGTCGGAACGATGTCTTCTTTCTGCAGAAGCTTGAGGATATCGGCAAGGGTCTGAAGGATACCCCAGTACCCTACTTCCATCGGACCGAGACGATCCTGCATGAATGCGGATATCTTGCGTTCGCCGTATACACCGTAGGTTAGGGCGTAAAGAGCGATGAAGACAAGCGGGATTGCTGCGATGATGACAAGGCCGAGCGGAATGCCCATCGGGCTGAATCCTGTCAGCCAGTCAGACCAGGCATTGAGCGAATTACCCATAAGAAGCGGCATGCTGAGTTGCGATAATGCGGATAAAATCATCTGTCAACCTCCCCGAGAACGATATCGATGCTGCCGATGATCGCGACGAGGTCGGGAATCAGCTGGCCCCTTGAAAGATCCTTCATGGCCGAAAGGTTCACGAAGCATGATGAACGCGCCTTGCAGCGCAGCGGTTTCGTGGATTTTCCGTCACTCATGATATAGAAGCCCAGTTCGCCTCTCGGGTTTTCGGCGCGTCCGTACACTTCGCCGGCTTTCGGCCTGATGCGTTTCGGGATGGCCGCCCTCGGGTCGAAACCTTCGGAAGAAGGCATCTTCTCGAGGCACTGCTCGATGATCTTCAGGCTCTCCTCCATTTCGAGCGCCCTGACGAGATGGCGTGAGAGGCTGTCTCCTATTTCGGAAAATTTGCCATCCGGAACGGGGATGTCGAAATCGAGTTCCGGGTAGATCGAATACGGATCGTTGCGCCTGAGATCCCATTTGACTCCTGAACCGCGCAGCATCGGTCCTGACCATCCGTAGTTGATGGCGACGTCGGCAGGCATGATGCCGACCCCTTTCGTCCTCTTCACGAAGATTTCGTTTTCGGTCAGGAGACGAAACAGTTCGCGTGTTTTGGGCTTGAAATAATCGACAAATTCCTGTACCCGCTTCGGAAAATCGGCGGGAGCATCGTAGGCGAGACCGCCGACCCAGATATAATTATACAGCATGCGTGCGCCCGATGCCCACTCGAGAAGACCGAGGATATGTTCGCGGTCGCGGAAACAGAAGAGGAACGGTGTGAAGGCACCGAGATCAATGGCGTAGGTACCGATGGCGACAAGGTGCGAAGCGATGCGGTTGAGTTCTGCCACGAGAACCCTGATGAACTCGACTCGCCTCGGGATTTCAATGTCGAGGAGCTTTTCCACTGCAACACAGAAAGCGAACTCGCTGTTCATGCCCGCCAGGTAGTCCATCCTGTCCGTATAGGGGACGATACCGGGATAATCGACGTTTTCGCAGTGTTTCTCGAAACATCGGTGGAGATACCCGAGATAGGGCTCCGCCTCCGTGACCACTTCACCGTCGGTCAGGCACTCGAGCTTGAGAACGCCGTGCGTCGAGGGATGCTGGGGACCCATGGCAAGCACCATCTGTTCGGTCGCAAGGTCCTTTTCGAGAACAACAACATTGGCGCTTTTCCGGGTTACCCTTATCGAACCCTGTCCAGCTTTATCTAATTCCTGCATACTTGAGCTGCTTTAATCTATTGTAAACCCTTTCGCCTGTCAGAAAGGCACTTTCACGCCGTGATACGTCTCCTGAACCTTGTAATCCTTAAGGAGAGGAAAGCCTTCCCAGTCGTCGGGACAGAGGATTCTTCTCATGTCCGGATGACCGCTGAAGGTCATTCCGTACATATCGTAAGCCTCTCGCTCATGCCAGTTGGCGGTATGCCATACACAGGAAACACTCGGTATGGAACCACCTGTACGGTCGCATTTCAGCTTGACGGCTATCCTGTGATTCAGTTCGCCGAGCGATTCGAGATTGCAGACAATGCCGACCTTTCCTTCAGCCTGATAATCTACACCGGAGAGGCAAGCCATGTAGTTGAACCTGAGTTTCGGATGGTCGCGCATGAAAAGCGCGATGTTCTGCCATTGGGCAAGATCGATGACCTCGAAAAACGGCATCGTTTCGTTCGCATCGAAAGCCGAGACGGCATCGCCGAATTTTTCATGGATGATCGCATACGCATCGGCGCTTTGCGTGACATGCTGCGAATATACCGCTCCTTCTTCCATTTCCTTCTGAACCTTTGGTTTGTTTTACCTTAACTTATGCCCCGGCAGTCTGGCGCTCGCGGCGGATCACCTTGCCCGGATCGACGCTGTTTTCCGCAAGTTTTCTCAGCGCATCGGCACGTGAAATTCCGATCTGCTCCATCCTGATGAGCTCCTGTACTTTCATGAGGCCTCCGATAAGAGACTCGGGCCTCGGAGGACAGCCGGGAACATAAACGTCAACCGGTATGATGCGATCGACGCCTTTCAGCACATGATAGCCATGCTCCCAGTAGGGGCCGCCGCAATTCGAACAGCTTCCCATGGAAAGGACGTAGCGCGGTTCCGGCATCTGCTCGTAGAGCCTGACAACCCTTTCAGCCATTTTCATGGTTACCGTGCCCGCCACGATCATAAGGTCGGACTGCCTGGGCGACGAACGGGGAAAAATACCGAAACGTTCGAGGTCGTAGTTGGAAGCGTTGGTGGCCATCATCTCGATAGCGCAGCATGCGAGGCCGAATCCCATCGGCCAGATGGACGACAGGCGTGCCCAGTTGAGAACATTGTCAACCGATGTCACCAGCACATTATGCCTGGATATCGAGGCATCGAGTAAACCCATAACGTCTTAGGTAAGAATATGATGAATAGAATTATCTGCCCTGCCCGACTGTTTTTTCGGACGGCATTTCAGGCATCTTCGGGATGTTCGGAGTCGGCCTTACCCAGTCGAGATCACCCTTGACCCAGGCATAGACAAGCCCGAGAACCAGGATACCCGCGAAAACGAGGGCCTCGATGAGTGCGAATTCGCCAAGTTGCTTGAAAACTGTTGCCCAGGGGAAAAGGAAGACAACCTCGACATCGAAAATGATAAAGATCAGTGCAACAACATAAAACCTGATGTTGAACTTCACCCAGGCGCTGCCGATTGCAGTTTCACCACACTCGTAGGTGGAATTCTTTTCAGGATTGGGGCGGCTGGGGCGCAGAAGTCGGGCGGTCAGGTAACCTCCTGCCACGAAGACAACTCCGAGGAGAAGGAATGCGAAAACATTGCCAAAATTGCTCAGGGTTTGATCCATGTGATGCCTTTTGAGATTTAATCCCTTCCTGCCGGCAGATCGGTTCCTGTTCTGAATCGAAGGCTGGCGGATCAGGTGCGCAAAATATAAAAAAAAAAATTATTTCAGTAACAGAAATAAAATACCTTTTTCCAGCAAAGGGGCATTAAGGCGTTAACGAACTTCAGCCTAAAAAATCAACCGGCTATCCCTGCCTCTCCTGATCAGCTTTTCGTTCTTCAGCTTTTCCTCCGTAAAAGCGAAAATTGAACCGTCTGAAAAGCCTGAGCAGAAAATAGACGGTCACAATGGCGAACCCGAGGATCAGAATCTGTGTTACCACCCAGGAACCGGTAAGGATAAAAAGAAGAGGACCGATGACTGCGATGAATAAAATCCAGATGATCGGAGTCCATGCAATCCCGAGAATATAGGGAAGGCCGGCTTTCATGAACCGTTTCTTCTCTTCGTTGTCTTTAAAGAATATCATGGCGCTTCAGCTGAAAAAAAGACTTCCTATCTGTTCTGCCATGGAGGCATCCAGCGACTTCAGGAGCTCGTACTCCCTTTTCAGGCCTTTCATGTCACCTCTCGA
Source organism: Chlorobiaceae bacterium (assembly GCA_013335405.1). GTDB lineage: Bacteria > Bacteroidota > Chlorobiia > Chlorobiales > Chlorobiaceae > Chlorobium. Next base: position 21,122 of record JAAXVR010000024.1, on the reverse strand, counting down.
CAGGTAATACATGGCTATCTTGCAGTGGGGTTCTGCATGATCGGGAGCAAGTTCGAGAGCCTTGTCGAAAGCCGCTTTCGCAGCATCGAACTCGCAGAGATCCAGATGGACATCGCCGAGTACACAGTAGAGGCCTGCACAATCCGGATCGACAGCGAGGGCCTTCCTGATGGTTTTCCTTGCGGCGTCCTCCTTGCCGAGCGTATGCTGTACAAACCCGAGGTGCCTGTAAGCATCGACATTACGGGGATCAAGCACGATCACCCTGAGAAAATCGTTGCCTGCCTTGCGGTAATTGTTCAGTGAGAGGTTGGCGACGGCCCTGGCATAGAGCGCTGCGGCATGCCTCGGACGGAGTGCGATACAGCTGTCAAGAAGTTCGACAGCTTCAGCGTTGCGCTGGCAGGCGATATGATGCAGTGCGAGATCAAGCATTTTTTCCGGTTCTTCCGGCACCTGCCTGAGTGCTTCCTCCAATGGCTCTGTTCCTCCTGCATACTTGCTCATATGATCACGGCGTTTGAGGGTTTCTGTTCCAGGGATTCGAGGGCGGTCTGCAGGTTCGCCAGAGCACGGAGTTCCTCTGCAACTCTCGCTGCGAGCCACTTGCCGAATTCCGGAGAATCATTGACGCACCTAATGTACTGGGCAACAGGGAAAGCCGATTCTGCGAGCTCTGCTTTCGAATCAAGTTCGGTTTCGCTGTTGTCTGCAAAAAAACCGAAAGGAAACATGACGACACCATGATACCCCTCGTTTCTGAACCCGTCGAGAGCCTTGCGTGTGGTCTCCTCCATCCACTCCCCTCCCCTCGAATGATTGATGCAGCCGAGACGGACATCAAGGAAAATATTGTCCGCCCGGGACATGATACGCTCTTTCATGAGACGGAAAAACTCGAGGGTTTCGTCAAGACCGGTAAAGACGGTCGGAGGATTGCCCGCGCTGTCCCTCACGAGTGTTCCGTGAATGACGAGCACCAGGCCCACTTTCCATTGCCGGACCCGTTTGATCGACTCGTCCAGTTCCCCGAACAGGTAGTCAGCGTAAATCTGCAGAAGGCGCTCGTCTTTCCACATCCTGCTTACAACCCTCACCTTGCCGAACACGCTTTCCCTGCAGGCATCGAGGATCATCTGGCATGCAACGCCGCACGAGAAGGCCGATTCAACAGGGATGAGAGGAAGAACCACGATACCGTCATATTTTTCATGGATACTCTCGATAACCCTGTCGAGATAGGGGGGAACAAAATAGTAGGCATCCAGTACCGTTATGTCCGCCCCGGGCAGGACATCTGCCGAAGCGATCCCTTCCGCCAGCATTTTCGTCTGTGCACGATGTATGGCGAGAAACGTGGATTGGTAGCGGCTGCGCTTCCATTTCAGATAATGCCTGACAGACCGGTAATCGGCTATAACGTGAATAAGAGCATCAGGCACTGCAACGATCTGCCTGGTGACCACCCTGAGTATTTTTCTCGAGCTCGGCCACAGATTTCGGATTTTCAGATCCTCGACCTCTCCATAAGTCGTGACAACAACAGCATATTTTTTCCTCTTCACAATCCTGTCCACCATTTTAGCTCCATAAACACCACAGCAAAACCGACAATGCTGCCTACGAGGGTTTGCATGAAATTATGTGCCTTGAGTACGATTCTCGACCACATCAGCAGCGGTACTACGGGCAGCAGCCACAAGGCCTGATAGCCGAATTTCACAAACAGCAGCGCTACCGCGGAAGCATAGGTGAAAAGATGGATGCTGATCTTCCACTGCAGGGTGACAAGCAGGATGAAGACCGTATTGACCGCATTGAAAAGAAGGATGCCCGACAGAAGCCTGGGAGGGTGAAGCTGCAGCATGAACTCGTAACCAAGAACATTGACGGCGACAAGCACGAGAAGCGGCAGAAAACGCTGTTCCCTGAATGTGATATTGTAATCTGAAACCTTGCCTGTTTTTTTCAGCCCGTAAATTAGCAGCATGGGGATTACCGTGCTGGAAGCGAAAAGCACCATGAGGCAGGCCAGGTTCTCCGGCCTGTGGCCATAGCCGAGAAGCACTACCGCCATGTATGCCAGAGGGGCGACAACAATAGGACTGATAACCCATGAAACCAAGTTCGCAAATCGCAGCGTATCAAACTTCATGGGCAACGTGTGGAATCGGTAATGAAACAGTGATATTACTGGCAAACCTCAAAAAAGCACCCCGAAAGATAATTTTAATTAAAATAAAAACCACGTATATTCATCAGGCTGTCATGCGAGAGTGGTGAAATTGGTATACACGCTAGTCTTAGGAACTAGTGCCGTGAGGCGTAAGGGTTCGAGTCCCTTCTCTCGCACGACTCGAAATAAGCCAAAGTGGCGGAACTGGTAGACGCGCTGGACTCAAAATCCAGTGAGTGAATAACTCGTGTGGGTTCGAGTCCCACCTTTGGTACGACAAGATAAACCGCAATTTACCGGGACTACATATCCATGCAGCGAATGTACTCACCATGGCGTGAAGTATACATGCAGTCTTTCAAGGATGATAAAATCCTCGGCGGATCGGGAAAATCGATTTTTTCCGATATCCCTCCGGAAGAGGATGAAAAGCACTTTGTGCTGCACAGGGCAAAAAAGTGCTTCATCATCATGAACCTCTATCCTTACAATTGCGGCCACCTGATGGTGGTTCCTTTCATGCAGACCCCGGAGTTTTCGGAACTCGACAGCGAGACAAGACTCGAAGTCATGGACCTGACCGACCTGTGCATGCAAGCCCTGAAAATTACCCTCAAACCTCACGGATTCAACCTCGGGGCCAATCTCGGAAGGATTGCCGGAGGAAGCGTCGACAACCATATCCACTTCCATATCGTACCCCGCTGGGACGGCGACACGAATTTCATGCCGGTACTCGCCGATGTCAAAGTACTCAGCAATGACATGCTGCTTCTCTACAAAAACCTGAAAAAGGCAATAACCGGGCTTCTCGAACAGAGATAACCGGGAAAATACCCGGCCTATGGAAACCGCCCACTGCCCAATCTGCGGATCGGCCGAATTCATACCGTTCATGGAGGTTCCCGACCGTTTTGATTCCACGGGTGAAAAACGGTGGAAACTCGTACGTTCGGTCGAATCCGGGCTCATCATGCTCAACCCTCGCCCGGAGGCTTCCGGGATGGAAGCGTTTTACCCTTCCGGGCTCTATGACCCCCATCTCGCAGGTGGCACAGAAAAAAACGGGTTCAGGTTCTCCCTTGCCGCCCGGCGCATGCTTCTCGGATACCGGGCAGGTATCGTCCTGAAATATCATGAAAAGCCCCTTCGCGAACTTTCTATCCTCGAGGTTGGCTGTTCGACAGGGGATCTTCTCGGGTTCCTCAACAGGAAAAAAGGAATCCCCGTCGATCGTATCGCCGGTATAGAGACGAACAACGCCGCCGCACAATGTGCCCGAAATCGTTTCGGGCTTGAAATACACCCCGCGGTTCCCCGTAATGAATGGAAAGGAAGGAAATTCGACCGCATCGTGCTTTGGCATACCCTTGAACATATCCATGCCGCGGGCGAAATGCTGGATATGTTATTCGGGATGCTCCGGCAGGACGGCCTCATGGTCATCGCCCTGCCGAATCCGGCAAGCACCGATGCGGCAATCTACGGGGAAAACTGGATTGCCTGGGATGCGCCGCGCCATCTCTACCATTTCACGCCCGGAACCACAGCAACACTGCTCGAAAAACACAACCTGAACATCTTCACGAGCATGCCCTACTTTCCGGACACCCTGTATAACCTTGCATACAGCGAAAAACTTGCCTGCAGGGGAAAAAAGAAACCGTTCGATCCTCTGCGACTGTCCCGGGCGGTACTGAAAACCGTCGCGGCACTTCCGGGATATTGCAACGACCCTTCCCCCGCTTCTGGCATCGTCTATTTCGCACGCGGGGCATGAGCCGCCGTTCGTCCCAAAGACCTGTCAAACTGGACGCTTGCCACGAGATAGTCGTAAATTGCCTGGAGATAATTGGTTTTCGCCTTGTTGAGCTGCAGCTCCGCATCGGTCAGCTCGAGCCTCGATCCGATCCCCTCCCTGAAACGAAGGAGCGAGATCCGGTAACTGCGCTCTGCGACACTGATGGTTTTCGACTGCACCTCGATGCGTTTGCGAGACTCGGTGAAGTTCGAAAGCCGTATTTCCATCTCGGCACGGATATTCGCCCTGAGATCCTCGAACCTCGTACGGGTCTGAAGCTGTGCGATTTTTGCCTGCTGGACTCTCGAACTGATACCGAAACCGGTGAATATGGGAAGGGAGACTTTCAGTCCGACGGACGAGGAAACCGGCCACAAGCTGTCTTCGAGAGCCGTATCGTCATTGAAAGCGGTCTGCGTCTGCCACTTTCCGAATGCTGAAAGAACGGGAAAATGCTCCGCCCTCGCAGCGTTGACCTGTTCGCCTTCGGCTTTGACCTGGAGCTCGATCTGGCGCAGGTCAGGACGCGAAACCAGCGCTTCGCTGTATGCGGACACGATATCGGATGGATAGGACGAAGGGAGCACTTCGAGCTTGCCTGTAAGCACGATGCTGCTGTCGGGACTGATGCCCATGGCATTCTTCAGCTTTGTCATGGTTATCGAAACGCGGTTCTGCGCCTGGATAAGATCCGGCCTGAGGTTTTCCACCGAAAGGAACGCTTTCAGGGTATCGATATCGGCGGCGATGCCCTGGCGGAACATGGCCCGGGTGTCCTTTTGCGATTCCTCCCACCGGGCGATGCTCTGCTCGATGAGTCTGAGCTGGTCCCGGGAGATAAGCGCATCGAAATAGGCTGTCTTGATATCGGTAACCACCCCCGCTTCGGCATTCCTGTAAGCCTCGTCGCTCATCCTGCGTACGACGTTCGCGGCTCTGATGCCTGCAAGGGCTGCGAGATTGAAAATCGACTGGTTGACATTGATGTTGGCGATCCCCGCATTGTCGGCGCTTATTTCAAGCTGACCGCTTGGAAATAATGTACTGGGGGGAAGAAGGAGCACTGACGGCTGCAATGTCCTGGTATAGGTGAAATCCGCGGAAATCTGCGGGAGCACCTGCGACCAGGTCTCACGGATTTTCTGGCCCGCCATCTGTCGATCGAGTCGGGCGATTTCGAGCGCACGGCTTTTCTCGAGCCCTATGCGTACTGCGTCATCGAGCGTTACGGGCATGCCCTCACCGGCTTCGGCCGCATGAAGCGGGACGGAAGCTGCCTGTGCGAGAAGCAGAAAGATGAAAAACAGTACCGGTCTTATCCTCTTGTTCATAACGTGGTCTTTGTTGATGTAGACGCCTGGGTTCGAACCCCTTTCCGTTCAACGGCATGAATATACAAAGAGCGCCGGTTTCCCGGCAATCAGAATCGATATCGTCCGGGCCACAGCGAACCGAGACGTTCCCGGAGATATTTTTCCCGCCCCTCTTGCCCGGGACGATAGTATGCTTTCGGCTCCATGCCCTCGGGAAAATAGTGTTCCTCAACAAAATGCCCCGGGTAGCTGTGCGGATATTTGTATCCTTTGCCGTACCCTTCATTTTTCATCAGTTTTGTCGGGGCATTGCGAAGATGCAGCGGAACGGGAAGGTTCCTGAACGTTTCCGCCTCCCCCGCGGCCTCACCGAGCCCCTGGTAGCTCGCGTTCGATTTCGGAGCCGAAGCGAAGTAGGTGACCCCCTGGGCGAGGGTTATCCTCGCTTCGGGCAGACCGATCACCTCGACCGAATGAAACACCGAGATCGCGAGTGTCAAGGCGTAGGGATCGGCGTTGCCGATATCCTCGCTGGCGAAAATAACCATCCTGCGCGCGATGAACAAGGGGTCTTCCCCCCCCTGGAGCATCCTGGAAAGCCAGAATAGCGCTGCGTCAGGATCGGAACCGCGCATGGATTTGATGAATGCCGAGATGATATCGTAGTGGTATTCGCCTCCCTTGTCATAGTTTGGCGCGCTGTGCTGTACGGCTCGCTCGAGCAACTCCCGCGTTACTGTTACCCCTTCATCGCTTTCAGGAAGCAGCGAAACGGCCGCCTCGATGGCATTGAGCGCCTTGCGCGCATCCCCGGCCGCAAACCGCATGAGAAAACCGGGATCGGCGATCTCGATCCGGCGGCCTTTCAGATAGCTGTCTTCCCTGAGCGCACGGCGAATGACCGCATCGAGTTCCTCTTCTGCAAGGGACCTGAGCACATAGACCTGCATCCTGCTGAGAAGCGCGGCATTCACTTCGAAGGAAGGGTTCTCGGTTGTCGCACCGATCAGGATGATCACTCCCTGTTCGATGGCATGGAGAAGGGTGTCCTGCTGAGCCTTGTTGAAACGGTGGATCTCGTCGATGAAAAGAATGGTGCTGCGTCCCGAACGCCTTGATTTTTCAGCGTTCTCGAGCGCCCTGCGCACATCCTTCACACCGGAATCGATGGCCGAAAGCTGCTCGAAACGGCAGTTGAGAGACGTTGCGAAGATTTCTGCAAGCGTGGTCTTGCCTGAACCGGGAGGGCCCCAGAAAATCATGGAAGGAAGCTGGCCTGCGGCAATGTACCTGCGGAGTGGACCATCAGGACCGATCAGGTGCTCCTGGCCTGCCATGTCGTCGAGAGACCGAGGGCGCACCCTTTCGGCCAGGGGTTGGTACAGCGGCCCTGTTCCCGAAGTTTCCGGAAGGCCGAAAAGATCGGATTGCATGTCGTTTACCCTGGCCATCGCTAAAAGCCCCGCTCCCTCAGCCACGATTCGTCGATAAGAGAAACGGGACGCCCCACGGAATCCGGGCGAATGTGCGAAGCAAGTTGTCGAGCGACATACTTGCCGAGAATGTCGAATTCCAGGTTGACGAGGCTTCCTTTCCGAATCAGCTCGATGGTCGTATGAGCAATCGTATAGGGTATCACTGCGACAGCGAAACGCGTCCTTTCGAGTCTGGCGACAGTAAGGCTTACCCCGTCGATCGTTATCGAGCCGGCGGAAACGATGAAGGGAGTGAATTCTTCCGGAAAGGTTACCCAGATTTCACGGCTCGAACCGAGCTCCCTCAGCTCATCGACCGATGCTGCACAATCGACATGTCCAAGCACGAAATGACCACCCAGGCGGTCCGTTGGCCGCAGTGCCCGCTCCAGATTCACTATCGAGCCATTGCGCAACGAACCGAACGTCGTTTTCGACAGGGTTTCCTCTACGCTGTCGACCTCGAACCAGTCCTGTCCGAGGGCTACGACCGTCTGGCAGACTCCGTTCACGCTCACGCTCTCGTCTGCCGAGAGGCCGGCAAACTCGACGGCATTCGTGTACTGCACCCGAAGCCTCAATCCGCCGCTTCGCGCAAAAACACCGCTCACACGGCCGACGTCCTTGACAATTCCGGTAAACATTGCACTGCGTTTCGTTTCAGAAGAACGGAAATCCCCCGGCAAACAATCACTTGACAGACAATATATGACGGTTAGCGGTACACAACAAACCCGGCGGCAGGAACCCTGACCCGCAGGGCTGCCCCCCTCGCCGGAGAAACCGGAGAGGTTTGACCGATCTGCTGGGGATCGGTGGAATAGATGCATTCCATCATGCCGGGTGATGGATGTATGCTGCTGTCCACCACTGCCCAGACCTCCAGATCGCGTTCGGTATCGGTATTGATCGCGCAGAGGTATTCGGACCTGTCGAAAATCCTCGACCAGGCGATAACCCAGTGCAGTTCGCCGTTGACAGGCTGCGGGTAACAGAATTCCCAGTCCAGCCCGCTTTCCGATACCTGCCTGAGGAATTGCCTACCGCGACGAAGCGCGATATGCCGCCGGCACAGGCCGGCAACATCACTGATGAAACGGTAGACTTCATGCCCTTCATTGAAAAAATGCCTCCCGCTGCTCTGGTACGAACCGAAAGGGCCTCCGAACATGCACTCCCGGAGAAAGACGTCACTCCATGAATCATCGCCATGACGGTTGTCAGCACCATTGAACGCCTGCTCCGTACCATAATAGATACAGGGAATTCCGGCAGAAGTCAGGTTCAGTCCAAGCGCCGGCCGAAGCAGGCTGGCACTGCGGGCCGAATCTCCGCAGAAACGGAACTTGTGGCGCACACCTACCTGGTCATGGTCATCGAGCATCGTCACGATCTGCCTGGAATACCACTGGTGGCTTCTTCGATTGTCGAGAATATTGTTGCGGAAGAGATCGAAGTACCCTTCCTGATCGGCCGTTTCCGGGTTACCGGGACTTCTTTGCCCTTTGACGAGGAACTCGAGTTTGTCGGGGATATCATCGATGCCGAGCGCCGCATCCAGACCCGTGGCATCGAGAATGGTCATGGCATTGGCCCGTCCTCCCGTAATTTCCCCTATGATCGCAAAGTTCTCCTTGCCGACCGATTCGGCGAACTCGTGAATACCCGTCACGAAATACCTCACTGCACCCGGTTCCATGTGTTTGACGGTATCGAGCCGGTAACCGTCGATATCGGCGTAGGCGATCCAGAAGCGATAGATATCGGTGAGATCGCGCAACGCCCTGGAAGGAACGAACCCTGCGACGCGGCGTTCGATATCAAGCAGTGCGCCAGGTTCCCGCGGCGCATCACCGAGATTGATATCCTTCAGGGTGCAGAAGTCCCCTTCGAGAAATTCCGGGAAGGTATCCCACCCCCTGATCTCGCCTTTTCTTGTCCAGGTTTCGGGATTCTGAAGTTCTTCGGGCCATACGGCTCCTTCGGGCCAGGCCCCTTTCTCGGAACTGGCCGGAGGACCTGAGAAAGGAAGGCTCCCCTTCTCTCCGCCTGAAAGCCTGAAGCCGTCAACAGGCCATTGACGACCTTCGTGGTAATAATAGCGCTCGTTGCCCTGGTAGGCGAAAACATCGCCGGCATGGTTGATGATGATATCGAGAATCACCCTGATGCCAGAGGCATGCGCCGCTTTGACGAAATCCCGCAACTCCTCCCGCGTGCCGAAGTGGGGATCGACATCGAGGAAATTCTGGATGCCATACCCGTGATAATCGCTGCTGCCGGTAACCTGCCTGAAAACAGGGCTCACCCAGATCGCGGAAATGCCCAGACGGGAAAGGTACCCGAGTTTGGATTTCATTCCGGCGATGGTCCCTCCGCACCACCCCCTTCCCGCCTCGAACCACGATGCCCGTTCTGCCGATCCCGTGTCTCCGGACGGATCGAAGAGGGGCGTGCTGCGGACGTTCGCAAGTGATTCCAGGGGAACTCCGTCGCTATCGCCGAATCCGCCGAACTCCCTGCCGTCCGAAAATCGGTCGAGAAAAAGGAAATACAGTATTTCATCAGCCCACGACGCAGGGGATGGATGGAATTTCCGGTTTTCGACAAGCGCCTTGAAATCGATATCGCGGAGTCGCTTTTCGACCCGGCTGTCAGGAAATTGGGTCACGTCAGGGGTCATTGTTCCTTTTTTTTCAGGTTTGCGGAAATTGCAGATACCATTGCGCGGCAAAGTAGAATATACGTAGAAAAACAGAAAGCCGGCGAACGGAACCGGCTTTTACAAGGCATTGTTTTCCCGTCAGCGGGATTCAGCCCAGAACCTTGAGCGCACAGGCATAATCGGGTTCCTGGGTAATTTCGGGAACCTGCTCGGAATAGATGACCATCCCGTCGGAATCCACGATGACCACCGCCCTCGACAGAAGTCCCTTCAGCGGACCGGAGGTAATGGTTACACCGTAATCCCTGCCGAATTCAGGAGATCGGAAAACAGAGAGGGGAATGACGTCCTGCAACCCTTCCGTTTCGCAGAAACGTTTGTGTGCGAAAGGAAGGTCCGCAGAAATGCAGAGCACGACCGTATTGTCGAGCGAAGAGGCATCCCTGTTGAATTTTCTCACCGAAGACGCACATACCGGAGTATCGAGGCTGGGAAAAATATTGAGGACCATCCGCATGCTGGCAAAGTCTGCAGGACCGGCTTCTGAAAGGTCGGTTTTCACGAGGCAGAAAAAAGGAGCCTCCGAACCGGTCCCGGGAAGCGAGCCTGACGTTTCAACCGGGTTGCCCTTGAAAGTGATCTGTGCCATAACTGTTTTCTGGTGGTTGTTGAAATGATATCGGGAAAAGCGATGCTTTTCCTGACTGGTTAAAAAAGCACTCTCTTTGCCGAATCACGGTTCAAGCACAAGGGTGACAGGATCACCCAGCTTGACCCAGTAAAACAGGCGCTGGGCATCGACTTCAAGCAGCCTCACACAGCCGTGCGAAGCGGGATAACCAGGCAGGGACTGCTGGTGAAGAAAATATCCCTGGTTGAAATTGATGGAAAAGGGCATGGGAGCATCGTCATACTTGATCGATCGCTTGAAACGCTGCTTGTAGTTCACGAAAAATCTTCCGGCAGGGGTCCTTTTGCTGCTCTTGCCGGACGATATCGGACCCCAGAAAGAGAGCTGGCCTTTTTCATAGGCACCGAAAAACTGCCGTTTGAGAAAGATCCTGATTTCCCTCTCCCCCCTGCTGTCCGAAAGCACTTTTGGTACGGGAACATAACGTGAAGATTTCTGTTTATCGACGGGGACAAGGATATTTCTTCCTGTCGAAAGATGCCGCTGATCGATGCGGTTCACTTTCATGAGAATGATCTCGCAGGATGAATCCGCCTTGCATATGCCGGACAATGTCTCTCCTTTCATGAGCGGCCGCCTCACGAAACCATCAGGGATCATCATCGAGGCATTGTCCCCGGGCTTTGAAACTGCAGGGGAGGGCGAAACAGAAGGGGTCAGTGCGGGCGGTACCGGCGGGGAAACGGGGGGGCTGCCACCGTTTTGCGCGAAAACCCCTGTACCGGGGAAAACAAGATTGAAAAACAGTGCCGCGCAGAAAAACCGTTTTCCTTGTGCAAATCGAGCCATATTTCCACCTGTCTGACGAATGTATTGTTAAACAATGCCCATCGGGCTCTTTTGGAAGGAAAATCTCGTCAAACCGGTATTCATCAGACAGCACTTCCGGTACGCAACATCGTTCAGAGCATTTCCGCCGGTTGACAGCGGTACAGCGATTCAGCTTCTTTCCTCAACAATACATTCCCCGGCAATACAGGATAATTCCCACGTGGATAAGAGCGTTTGAGGAATGTAAAAAGTTCCGGCAGTAAATCACAAACATTGTGAACATACCCGAAACGGAACGCAGAGAGAAATCATCACCGTACACCGCACCCTGCCAGTGCCGGAAAGACCTGATAATAACCGTTTACGGAAATAACTTCGAGTGGATAATCGAACAGTGCGGAGAGCGATGCCGAACCGAGAACCTCTTTTTTGGGGCCGGATGCCACTATTCGCCCCTCCTTCAGGAGCACAGCCTTTTCGATTTCAGGCAGGATTTCGCTGATATGGTGCGTAACGAGAACCACGGTCCTTCCGGATCTCATGAGCTTCCTCAATGTCTCCATATAGATGAAGGATGCCCGGAGGTCAAGGCCTGACGTCGGTTCATCGAGCAGGAGAGCTTCCGGATCGTTCACAAGTGCCCGGCCGAGCAAAAAACGGCGCTGCTCGCCGGGAGACAACGTGCCGAACTCCCTCCGGGCGAGTTGTCCGATCCCGAGCATCTCCATGACCGTTTCAGCCTTTTCCCGGTCATGCGCAGTGAACTGCTGGTGCCGCCAGGTATCGATACTTGCGTAAAACCCCGACAGCACTACGTTGACCCCCTTCGCACCGGCAAGGTAATTCTTCTGGAGATCGTGGGAAACGATGCCAAGACGGGATCTCAGCCTTTGCACATTCCAGCCTTCACTTCCGAATATCCTGACAGAACTCCCTTCCCGGAACACGGGATAGAGCTCGCAGGAGAGCAGTTTCATCAGGGTCGTCTTCCCTGATCCGTTGGGTCCGAGAATCACGGTGTTGCTGCCGTTTTCGACCGTAAGGGAAAAATTACGGAAAACACGGGTAGAGCCATTGTAGGCGGTTATATCCCGAATTTCGAAAACCGGCTCACTCACCCGTGCCTCCCCCCTCTCAATTCCACGGACCGCGCCCCCTCGATGCACTGAAGCGGCCCGCACCGAGGAACATCACGGAAAGCGCTCCGAAAAAATAAAGCGCCTGGATCTCGAGGGCATAGGCGCCATGCTCTCCGAATGCATAAAGCTGACCGCGGTGAACGAGATAAACGGCCATCGCCATGCCGAAAGCCTGCAGAAAAGCGGCTGGCCTTGTGAAAATGCCGACCACGATGAGGATTGGAGCGACAATTTCGACGATAATAATCCCATGGGAAATCCAGGTCGGCAGGTGTGCCTTCTGAAGAAGCCCGGCAATAAACCCGTAGCCTGTCTGAAGTTTGTTCAGGCCGTGCAACAGCATGAGACCGCCAACCGGAACACGCAGCAGCAACTTGCCGAGATCACTGTTGTTCATGATACGTTCAATCAATTGCGACCTCCTTTGTGTAGAGTTTTTTTCCGGATTCCATCAACAGCCGACCGGTCATCCTTGCCTTTCGGCAACTCCGGATGGCCGACCAGGCCAGCTTGAAAAATTTCGTCATTGTTCGACATATGCTTCAAGCAGGATATCCCTGCCGAAAAACCTTGGGGGTTCGAAACAGAGTTTGACGGACTCCTCGGGCATGCTGACGCCGAGCGGACCAAAAGAGCTCAATGCATCGGAACCGAAAAGTTTCGGCGCTATGAAAAGATAAAGCTTGTCGGCAAGATTTTCACGGACGAAAGAAGCAGAAAGGCGGCTTCCTCCTTCGACAAGCAAGGAGAGAACGTTCCTGCGTTGCAGCTCCTGCAGCACGGCTTTGAGATCGAGTCCTCCGGCATGATCGGCGACAAAAGCGACTTCCACGCCAAGCTCTTTCAACTGCTGCACCTTACCCACTCCTCTCCGTTCCTTCGAGGCAAAAACGATCGTCGGCGCCTCCGCATTGAAAATACCTGCGTCAAGAGGAAGGTTCATCCGGCGGTCGAGAATCACGCGCAAAGGGTTGCGTCCTTCGCAGTTCCTGACGGTCAGAAGAGAGTCGTCGAGGCGGACCGTGGCTTCGCCTGTCAGAACCGCATCATAAACCGCCCTGAGGCGATGCACTTCCCTTCTCGACTCTTCTCCTGTAATCCAGCGGGAAGCTCCGAGAGAAGTCGCAATCTTGCCGTCAAGCGTCTCTGCCAGTTTCACGGCAACAAACGGAAGACCCCGGGTATGGCTTTTGATGAATGCTTCGTTCAGTTTCATGCATTCCCGCTCCATCACCCCTTCGGTTACGGAGACTCCGGCCGCGAGCAGTTTCGCTATCCCTTTTCCGGCAACGGCTTCGTGGGGGTCGCGGCAGCCCGTCACCACCCTCGGAATTCCTGTTTCGATAATGAGATCGCTGCAGGGCGGGGTTTTCCCGAAATGGGAGCATGGCTCGAGGTTCACATAGAGGGTGGAACCGACAAGCAGTTCCTTTCGGGACACCGAAGCGATGGCGTTCACTTCGGCATGGGGACCGCCAAAACGTTCATGGCACCCTTCCCCGATGATCGCGCCTTCATGCACGATGACGGCCCCCACCATCGGGTTCGGGCTGACCGACCCGGCCCCTTTTTCTGCCAGTTCCAGGCAGCGCTTCATGAAAACGGCATCGAGAGACTCTTCCATACCTATTCCTTCTCCTTTTCCGCAACGTTCACCTGCACCAGACGGACTCCGGAAAGCCGGAGCAGTTCGTCTATATGCTCTATCTTGTAGGGTTTGTCGTAATAAATCGTCCTGATCCCAACGTTTATAAGCACTTTCAGGCAATGGATGCAGGGGCTCGCGGTGATGTAGATATCGGCATCCCTTATGGAAACCCCGTGCTTTGCGGCCTGCGCGATGGCGTTGATTTCAGCATGAATGGTGTTCACGCAGTTTTCCTCGACCGTCCCGTCGGGGTGCGTACTCCTGTAGATACGGCAATTTGTGTCATTACAGTGGGGAAGCCCGGCGGGCGCCCCGTTGTATCCGGTAGAGAGGATATTGTTGTCCCGGACAATCACCGCTCCGATATGCCCCCTCGTGCATGTTGCCCTTCGGGAAATGAGGTGTGCCACACTCATGAAGTATTCATGCCAGCCAAGCCTTTTCGCCCCTTCAGTCCCCTTTTCTTCTTCCTTGCCCGGACATCCGCATCCGGTGACATTTTCTTCCGGCATTGTGATGGTTTGTTTGAGATTCGAACGGTTGCATGCTGTTTATCTGCTAATATAAAGCCTGATTACTGAGAAAAAAGAATGAACGGAACAACCGGAACACAATGCGCCGACATTTCCGCCACGGTTCCCTGTCGCACCCGAAATGCATGGATGCACAAGGAGTACCCGAAAAGTGGCGACCCATCCGGATGCGAATAATACCGTATTAACCGTTTTGATAGCGGTTTTTTTTTTATTTTCACTATCGTTCCGGTGCACCCCATCCCTCAAGCTCCGTAATCACAGTTCATGATGAAGAGTATCCTGACGCATTACGATAACCTCGGAGTATCGAGAAGTGCCCCTGACGAGGTCATAAAAGCCGCGTACAGGACCCTGTCGAAAATTCATCATCCCGATCTGCATCAGGAAAGTCCCGATGCGGCCAAACGGATGAAAAGCATCAACGAGTCATACGACATCCTCTGCAATCCACTGAAAAGGAAGCTTTATGACGAATGGCTCCGGCAGCAGGATCTCTGCGGTTCGAAAAATACCGAAGCACCTTCCGAAAAGCCTGCCTGGCAGAAAAATCAGCCGTTTGCGCACAAAAAAAGAGCGATCTCATTCCGGAGCGTATTCATTCTGACGACAGGCACTCTTTTTTTCACCCTGATCTTCGCCATAGCCGTCTACGATCCGCTGCTGCAATTGATAAGCGAATACGGCATTCCGGGCATGAAAACCGTTCCGCAGACCGTGAACAGCCCCTCGACCGTTTCTTCACCGGCGGAAATGAATACGGAAACGCTCGTCATTCCCCGGGTTTTCATCAGCGACGATATTACGGGCCTTTTTGCCCGCGAACTCGAGTCGTTTCCACCGAAGGATGAATTCGAGAAACTGGGTGATTACATCGCCAGGTTCAGGTCATCCGTTTTTCACCGGCAATATTTTTTCACATCCGCCTTTGGTCGGGTATCGTCGTATGACATAGATCGCCAGCTCATATCCATCTCGTTTACCGACAACAGCAAGTCCGGCGATACGGCGCCCCTGATTGTCGAATCGAGAAAATCATCGCACCCGGCGGACAGCGGCAGCCAGACGATACCTGAAATCACGAACTACTACCTGAAAGACATAAGGGAAGAACCCGGAATTGCGCGTTACATCACGTCTGCACTGACTTTCCGGATCAGCCCGTCGGAAGGGAGGGAGCTGAAAAAATATCTTGGCATCCTGATTATCGCCACTCCCGAAGTGAACGGCAAAGGTGAGGCCGTATCGGAAAACCATGCCAACGAATATGAAATATTCTATCAGCTCAACAGGAAGGTGACCAACAGGTATATCCATTCCCTCATAAACGCCGTATGGGTGTACAATACCGAAACCGGAACCGTTCATTTCAAGAAAAGCTTTCCCGAGCCAGTCGGAAAAGCCTATATGAACTGGCTGAAAAACAATCCGGCATCTGAAAAAAACAAACCCGCAGACCCGGACCGAAAGGAGTCAGGGAATGAAATGGCAGAGTGGCCCGCAGAAGTTTTTGACAACGCGGTGCTCCGGGCCGCCGGTCCGGATCCGGAAAATCCGGCGAAAAAAGTTGCATCCGGGTTTCCCTGAACAGGAAAAAAAGCAGACAGGAGGGGTTCGCAGTTCAGTCTGACCACTTTTTGCCGAAACCCGCCTGCCTGAATACGTTGACGGCAGGACCTCTCCCCTTGAAACGTCTGCATGGAGAGCGTTCGCTCGCTGCAGAGGAAACATATGCACAGAAAACAAAAGGCCGGACCGCCATGCACAGGAATTATTTCACCCTTTACCATGCCGCCCGTGAACTGCACGAAAAGCTCGCAGGAAGCCGCATCGACGAAGTTTGCACGGGGAAAAAAGAGCAGGTGGTGCTCGCCTTCACCCTGGCATGCGGAACGTGCTTCCAGCTTTTCATTTTTCCGGGATCCCGCCGTCTGTGCATGTTTGCAAGGGAAGGCTCCCGGGTAAAAGGAAAAAACTCCGCAAGCATCCTGAAAGAGTGCGCGGGAAAATCCGTGTCGGGGGTTTCGATCTCGCCTTTCGACCGGGAGATATCGATTAACCTCGAACAGAGCGAACATCTCATCCTCCGGTTTTTCGGGCAGGAATCGAACATTCTGCTTGTAAAGGAAAATATTGTCCGCGATGCCCTGCACCAGAAAAAAAATCCCGAAGGCACCCGCTACCCGGAAACGCCCGCCGGAGAAGGGATTATTCGCTCACTTGAAAAGCTCGCTCTCGACAGGAACCTCTTTATTGAACGGTTCGAATCGAAAAAAAAGACGGATCCCGCTGAAACTGTTTCGGCCGTCCTGCCTGGTTTCGACCGCTCCCTTGCCCGGAAACTGCTTGAAAGCACTGGTGGCGGCAACTGCCCCGAAACCATGTATGAGATGTTCCGTACGGTATTTTATGAACTGCTCGATCCGACGGCGAGCGTAAAGGAAATGGAAACAGGAGAACCTGTGTTTTCGATACTCCCCGGACAACCCGAAAACACCGTCACCTTCCCGTCAGTGCTCGAAGGGCTCGCATTCTACAGTATTTCGACCCTCAAATTCATCGAGACCAGGGATGAACTGAAAATTTTCCGCGACCGGGTTATCAGGCAACTCGGAAAAAAGAAAAAAGAGCTCGCCGCCTACGATCCGGAAATGCTCGAAAAATTATCCCGCGATTATGAGGCCTGCGGACACCTGCTCATGGCATCCCTCGGTAACGAAGGAAAAGGAAGAAAAAGCATCACGGTCAGCAATTTTTTCGAAACGGATACCGCAGACAAAACCATAGAACTCAAAGAAGCGCTCACCCTTCGCGAAAACGCGGAAGCATACTTCTCGAAAGCAGCAAAAACAAGAGCGAGGGTTGCTGTGATGAAAGAACGGCATGCGCTGCTTGAACGTGAAAAAGCCGTTCTCGAAAAGACTATCGGCACTCTGGAAAGCATAGAAAACCCGAAAAATGCCCGCAGGTTTCTTGAAGAGCACGAAGTAAAAAAACCTGTCGCCGGGAACAATAAACCGGCGTCACCCTTCCGTTCGGTACAGATTTCCCCGAAGGCGACGCTTTTTATCGGGAAAAATGCCGAAAACAACGATCAACTTACGTTCGGTCACGCAAAACCCGACGACATCTGGCTCCATGCACGGGGATCTTCCGGTTCGCACTGCGTGCTGAAAGGATCGGGAATGGACCATCTCGACGACATAAAAAAAGCCGCATCCATCGCGGCATGGCATTCCTCAGCAAAACATTCGGAACTCGTTCCGGTCATCTACACCTTCAGAAAATACGTCCGCCGCATGAAAAAAAGTGCGAAGGGTCAAGTCATCGTCGAGAGGGAAAAAGTGCTGTTCGTCAGGCCGTCAAGGGAAGTGGACTGACTGGCGGCGCATCGGATCAATGTTTCAGGGGAAAAGCTGACCACAGGAAACGCTGCAGGGAGGAATTCCGGCGTTTTTCTGAAAAAACGGAATCAGGAGATTGTTATATTATACCAGTGTAAATTCAAAAATCCTCTAAACTTCTCAATCATATGGCTGCAGAAGAGATAAACAAACCGGATACGAAAGCCGGCGAGGGAGAGTTCGCCAACCTCATCGGCAATGTCGGGATCCTTCTCGACTCGACCATCGAGTCGGTACAGGGAATGATAAACTCGGTAAGCTCAGTTACCGGGCAACTGATCGAGGGCGTCAACAGTACGATTAAATCGGAACCGCTCCAGGAAATCATCCAGAACGTCAACTCCGTTTCAGGCCAGCTTATCGAAGGCGTCAATTCCGTTTCAGGCCAGCTGTTCGAAGGCGTCAACGCCACGATCAATTCCCAGCAGGTCCAGGAATTCGGGAAAATGCTCAAGAACCTTCTTGACAACCTGAACACGACGGTAAGTTCCGGTCAGGTGCAGAACCTCTTCAGCAATGTGAGCTTCGGTCTCGGGCAACTTGTCAACACGGTGTTTTCTCCGGTCATCGGCTCAGGGCACGACGAGCATCAAAAAAAGGAAGTCAAGCAGATACCGTTCTGCGGTCATGCACCTGAACCCAAGCCCCAGGCGTCCGCAGCTCCCCCTGCACCACCGTCGGCACCTGAAAATCCGGCTGAAAACTGACGATCGAAACAGATGACTTTCCGGAAACATGCCGGAAAACGGAACAACAGCACGAAGGCGGAAAACCCCGGATCCAAAGGGTTTTCCGCCTTCGTCCAGTACAGGAGAAAACTGGTTCGGTACCGGGGGGACCGACCGGATTTCCTTCTCATTGCATAGCCACTCCCGTATGCCCGAAACCTCCACCGCCACGCATGGTCGTCGAGAGTTCATCGACCTCCTCGAACCGGACATGCTCGACCTTTGCAATCACCATCTGGGCAATCCGGTCTCCGTGCCTCACCGTGAAAGGCTCTCTGCCGAAATTTACGAGAATTACCTTGACTTCACCGCGATAGTCGGCATCGATGGTCGCAGGCGTGTTGGGAAGCGATATCATGGAACGAAGTGCCAGTCCGCTCCTCGGGCGAAGCTGAGCTTCGTAACCTTCTGGCACCTCGAGGGCGAACCCCGAAGGGATGAGAACCGTCGACATGGGCTCAAGAGTGACCGGTTCATCGAGGCATGCGGAAATATCCATGCCTGCGGCATGCGTTGTTGCATAAACAGGAAGAACCGCTTGTTTATGTAACCTGACAATCTTTATTTGCAGCATAGGGCTGAATTGGTTTATTGGCAACCGGATGTGCAGATAGCCCCTCCGGAACACTCAAACGAATATAACACATAAATGGCAAGTCTGACGGACAACCAGGCAGGAAGGCTGTATGCTCTCGCATTCGGTGCGCATCCGGACGATGTGGAGCTTGCCTGCGGCGCCACGCTCCTGAAAATCATCGGGGAAGGGTTCCCTGCAGCGGTGTGCGATCTCACAAAAGGCGAAATGGGAACGCTCGGCACACCGGATATCCGCAGAAAGGAGGCAGCAAAAGCCGCGGAAGTGATGCACTACAGCAGCCGGACAACGCTTGACCTCGGAGATTCGAAACTGTTCTACAGCGAGGAGAATCTCGCTGAAATCATAACGGTCATACGACATTGCCGGCCCGACGTGGTTTTTGCCAATCCCCCGCAAGAGCGCCATCCCGACCATGTCAAAGCTTCGAAGCTGGTTACGGACGCCGTCTACTATGCGGGACTGCGGCAGCTCGAAACCGTCATGAACGGACGCAAACAACAGCCCCACCGGCCCGGGCATCTGCTTTACTATATCCAGTTCACCCATCTCGAACCGGACGTCATTGTCGATGTGTCGGAAACGTTTGCGAAATCGAGAGAAGGCGTTCTCGCTTTCGGTTCGCAGTTTTACCGTGAAGGGGACCATGAGGAGCCATCCACGCTGATCAACCGGAAGGAATTCCTGACCGGTCTGGAAGCGAGGGCCCGCTATTTCGGCGAACAGATCGGCGCCATGTACGGAGAAGGCTTCCTGCTCCCTTCGAAATTGGCCATCAGGCAATTCAGCGGAGCGTTTCCCGGCAGACCTGCAGAATAGTTCCGGGCCAGCGGATCCCCTGGTTCAGGCATCTCGCATCGCCAGACATGACCTGATCAGCAATTATCGGATAAGGCAGCATCACAACCCGGTCTTGCGCTGTCGAGTTTGTAGCCGATACCCCGTACGGTCCTGATCAGAGCGCCGTGGTCTCCGAGCTTTTCACGCAATCTCGTGACATGCGTATCGATCGTCCGCGTATTGATGTTCCTTTCCACTTCCCAGACATCGCAGAGCAGGATTTCCCTTGAAAGGACTTCCCCTTTTCTTTTCATGAGGGTGACAAGCAGCTTGAACTCCATAAGAGTGAGCTCCAGTTCCTTCCCTTCGAGTTTAACACTGTGCCTCACCAGGTCGATTTCCAGCGTTCCCAGGCTGAGATTGTCCTGCGCCCTTCCGCCCATTCGACGATCACGCTTGAGAACGGCCCGGATTCTCAGGATAAGCTCACGGGGACTGTAGGGCTTGACAATGTAGTCATCGATCCCGAGTTCAAAACCGAGCACCCTGTCGATTTCCTCCCCTTTGGCTGTCAGCATGATAATCGGAATATCCATATAGAGCTGGTGCTGCCTTATCTGCCGGCAAACCTCGAACCCGTCGATCCCCGGAAGCATGATATCGAGGAGTACGAGATCAAAATTTTTTTTCGGCAATTCCAGCAATGCATTTTCCCCCGTTCCTGAAAGGACACAGTATAACCCTGCACGGCTGAGGTTGTATTCCAGAAGATTGGCGAGGTTCTGATCATCCTCGACAACAAGAAGCAATGGTGAAGGCATCGTGGGAAATTACATGAAGGGTTGTTCCCGGCGTACAGCATTGAAAATACCTGTTTTCAGCGGTGAAAACAGAGGGACCTCCCGATAGAGGGAATTGTTTTCAATATCGTAACAAACCGTTAAGGAAGAAGTTGCGGCCGGACCCCTGTACCTGCGATCACGGTATCCCCGCTTGTCAAATGTATTTGGCATTGCAAACAACAGAAAAAGAAAACGCAGTCCAGGGCAAGGATTATTTCTTCCTGATTTTCACCTGTTTTTTGCATTTACCTTTCCGGACCAGAAAACAGGTCTGGCTGTTTATGACTGCAGCGGTATGCTGTATTTTTTCATAACCGCCGTCCGATTTCATTTCCCAGGACTTGACATTATCGGCCATAATCAGATCAAGATCTGATTTCACCTCCTGAACGAGCAGTTCATCAAAAACCGGGAACAGCGCTTCAACCCTGTCATCGAGGTTTCTCGGCATGAGGTCCGCACTGCCGAGGTACATTTCCTCCCTGCCTCCGTTGTGAAAATAGTAACAGCGGCTGTGCTCGAGAAAACGTCCGATGATGCTGACCACCCTGATGTTTTCGC
>JAAXVR010000023.1:15865-47047 GCA_013335405.1 Chlorobiaceae bacterium | reverse complement strand
AGTATCCGGTAAGGAACTTCCTCATGAATGCAGAGAGTCCTGGCTGACCGCTTTTGAGAAGGATATGCGCATGATTGGTCATCAGCACCCATGCATAGATATTCGTTCCTATTTTCAAGGCAACCGTCCCCATTCCGGATACGAATATATCGCGATCTTCATCGTCGTCAACGATCTCTCTTTTTCGATCCCACGGATAATCACTTGATACCATGTGCCTTGAGAATCGAGTCCTGGACCTCTCGGCATATCTCTAAAGGTTGTTTTATCGCAGAAAGTTAACGCTGCATTCTTGTCATTGCAAGTTCATGATTTCAGGAACGTCCCCCCCTTTTTTACTGAAATCAAGCCACGTTGTGAAAAGCCGGTATGATCTTACAGACAGAGTCTGCAATTCAATCCGCATTCATTGAGAATTCCTTTTGAGAGCGGCAGCTTTCGATGTTTTACGCAGGCCATAGCTCTTCCTTACAAATGCGAAAACGACAAACAATGCTGTGCCGGCAATGAGGAACGGCCAGAGAGATACAATGCCGAGCAAAAAAGAGAGGAAACCGTTCCACCCTTCGCTGAAGGCGACACCGAAGCGGGACGCGAAGCCCTGCATTTCGGGTTTGAGCTGGTAAAAGGTAATCGTCAGGGTACTGAGCCCGATACGGTTCTGAAGGTATTTCAGACGGCCTTCAAGTGATTCGATTTCAGCTCGTACCTCTGCGATATATTTTTCGGTTTCAAGCACATCGCGCACCGAAGCGGCTTTTACAAGCAAGGCGATATAGCGTTCCTCCGTGGCTTTCTTGACCTTGAGCCGCTGCGAAACGTCGATGAACTCTTCGGTCACATCGGTAGCGGTGATGCTCTTGCTGTCGAAGCGGACAACGCCTTTTTCGACATCGGCAAGAAAGGCGTCGAACCTGTCGGCGGGAATCCTGAGCTTCATGCGCTGTTCGATGCGGTCCGATCCCTTGTACTGCTCGTCATTGGAAGTGTAAGCCTTGTGACGCAGGACGAGGCTCTCAATCCATGTTTTTGTCTTTCTGAGATCGGATGTCTCGAACACGGCCTGTCCTTCGCGGATGATCTGCTGGGCGACCTGCGGGATTGCGGTCGGTTGCGTCGATCCGACGCTGACGTCCTCCGCCGTGACCTCGGGGGACGGCGCCTCAGGCGACTCGGCTGCGACCCTGCTCGCCACTGCCGATCCGGCTGCAGGCATGTCGGACGTCGCTGCTTCGAACTGCTTGCCCCTCCCGCTGCAGGCCGTCATGGCGAGCAGGAGAAGCAGACCGGGAATGTGTCTGAATGGTGATTTCATATCGAAGATGATGATAATTATCTGGTTTGCCGGAAGTACTCTCCGGTTAAATGGCAATTCTCAGAGCGCCATCGCGTACTGAGTCAGTGATGAAAGGGCAATTGCGATCGAGAAGCTCAGTAACGTACCGATGAGAATGTACTCTGCCTGCTTCTGTTTTTTCGCTTCTTCGAAGCGCAGAATCGATTTTGCCGCAACAAGAAATCCGATACCCTCCGGCTGCCCGATCATCAGGAGAAGAAAAATCATAGCACGCTCAAGGTAACCGATAAGCTTGCCGCCGTTTGGCAGCCCGTCGAAATCCAGATTATTCTTGCGAAGGATTTCAGCACAGAAACAGGCTACGGGAAAACCTCCACCTCTGACAACAGCGAAAAACCCGGCAATTTCCACAACGGGCCTGTATCCGATTCCCGAAAATTCCGTAATTATAGCGTTCTGAACCAGTAACCAGGCGAGCATGAAAAGGCTCAGGAGATGCAATGCCTGATCAACGAGAAACAATTTCAGGCCTTCCTGCAAATACCGCTGTTTAAACAGGTCGATCGCGCCGTGGGCCAGCATGATGAACAGCGGCGCCTGCCAGCAACCGGGCGACTGCAGCAGCAGCCAGGCAAGCAGCCCGTGGATTGCCGCATGAAGAAGCATGGCAAGCGGCTGATGTTTGTTCCTGGCCATTCCATTGGGCTGAAAAACAAAATCACCGATGACATGTGCTGCTATGAGAACCGCGGCGATCTTTTCCATGAAACCTGTGGGCATCGTTAAAAATATCACTACGAACCCGAACTGCTGCGCCAGCCGGTGCACAAAATCCTCATCCCGCGTTGTCGGGACTCCGACCACCTACAATGCGCGCTCTCTTTTATGGGACTTGAGTCATTGATCTCTCATCGCACTTTTCAGACATGCCATTGCTACAATGCAATCCTGTTCATCAATCAGGGCATGGCCAGCAACGCAAACCCGAGAGCTTACTTACGCCATATGCAAACCCTCATGCTTGCTTATGGGCGGATTTCAATGATCTGGCAATCATCCCTTCCAGTCGAACAAGCACATCATGAACCCTGCACCAGTGAGCTCTCGACAACGAATCACCTATTGCCTGCCGCGAAGGCACAGCTCCCTGTTTTGAAAACAGATATTCAAGCGTTTCAACCTGGGTTTTCCCGAGAAGTGCTGCCGAAACGGCAGCTGATTCAACAGGAGTCCAGTCGGAAACCACACAGTCAAGAAGCGGTACGACAACCAATGAAACATCATGCAAGACATCAGTCTCCCCAAATGCTCCATCGAAAGCGATATGTGTATTTTTCATCCCGTCCAGGCCCCTGCCTGAAAGGGTAAATGCGAGACCACGTGAATCTGATACCCGTTTTTCCGCCACGAAATCGACGCTGCCGAGGCCGATAGCAACCCGGGTATCAAACTTGACGCCGGCACTGGACTTCATCTTGAGGACACAGCGTAAAAAAAGGGTGGCCCTGAACGCAAAAACAGGATTATTCAGCAGGAGTTGCCAGCTGTCGTGCCGGAAGGTATCCATTTCTCCGTGAATTGCACCGGGATAAACCGTGCTGAAGACCGTTGCGGCAGACTTCAATATTTGCATGGCTTCCCGGCTCTGATCGCTTGTCAGGCTCGACGACCTCACAAGATCACCAGTCAGGACAGCATGACTATTTCCGGGAACAATCATACGTGCAGGGAAAACCGGGTGAATCGTGAATACTATTTCGCTTCAAGATACGCAAAAGAACGATCGTCAAGCATATTCCGGTTGCAGGAGAGAGGATTTGGGGAAGAGAAAATTGCAGTAACATGCCGTTTCACTGCCCGGCCACTCTGTCATCGAAAGAGACGTTGAACAGAGTGACCGGCATGCATGCAGAAGATCACAGAATCTCCACCAGCTCGATCTCGAACGTGAGGTTCTGACCTGCAAGCGGGTGGTTCGCGTCAAGCGTTACCGAGGTATCGGTAATGTCGACAATCATCACGACAGCCTGCTGTCCGTCGGCAAGACCCACCTGGAGCTGCTGGCCGAGTTCGAGCTCGAGGTCCGCGGGAAAGCGGGAGCGGTCTACGTCTGTCACGAGTTCCCCGCTGTGGGGTCCGTACGCCTCGTCGGCAGGAATCAGTGAAACCCTCGTCTCGCCGGGAACCATATCGATCACCGCGCTGTCGAAGCCGGGAATGACCTGTCCCTTTCCTATAATGAACTCAAGGGGTTCACGGTTCACCGATGTATCGAACATCGTCCCGTCATCGAGCGTACCGGTGTAATGAACCCTGACCGTATCCCCTGTTTTTGCCTGTGCCATGAAATTCTCCTTGTTATTCTGAAATACAATACTATCGTTGAAGCACTCCCCGGCCATTACCTGAAAGACAACCAGCAGGAATAACGGCCAGGAAAAACGGTGAAGTTAAAGGAAAATCCCTTCAATAAAATTTTTTTATGCCGTTAAGCAGCCGCTTCTCCGGTAAAAAAACCGAACTCCCGTACCTGATGCAGAAACGCTGCAACGGACCCTGCTTGAACTGTCAGAACGCAATCCGTCCGAACTCGCTCTTCGAACGCGAGACGCAATCCTCTATAGCCATACCGCTGAAATAATTCCCTGTCAGAAGCAGGTTTTTCTTCCCTGCGAGAAGCGTATCGGTCTTCTCGAGCCACTGGTGATGTCCAAGCTGAAGGGTAGGTACCGTATTTCCCCTGGTGAAGGTCTTTTCAATCCTTGAGGGACCGATACCCAGTACCTCGCAGATACGGGTCATTTTCGTTTTCTCGTCGAGTCCGGGCCTGAAATGGAAAGCGAAACCGCGGAAATTATCATCGGGCACGGTATCTCGCGATACCGCCGAAAAAAAGATATCGTTCGGCGAAATCAGCGCCGCGACAGGTTTCATGGAAAGATTCTCCTTTCTGATGACAACGCCGACGGAATCAACGGAAGCAGCTTTGAGAAGGCCAAGATGGCCTGCAATGACAGGATCCATGGTTCCGAGAAGCCTCGATGCTTCAGCCGAAGGAACGGCAAGACCCACTGCTTTCGCGGAATATTCGGTTCCGTTTGAGGCGGTAATGATGTAAAGGCCGTTTTCCCGGCGCAGCGAGAGAATTTCACTGCTGGTGAAAACGTTCAGCCCGCTTCCGGAAGTAATGGCACGAGCCACGCTCTGCAGCCCTTCGGCGAAGGTGTAGTTCTTCAGCACATCCTTTCTTTTCTCACGGCTCTTGAACATCATGTCAGCAGGAAAATCATCGGTCACCTGAGACGGTACCGCATTGAAAAAATGGCTGATGACATTGCGGTAGTTTTTCTGCCCTACGATCTGAGAATAATAGGACTTGACGCTCATACCGTTTTTTTTCAGAGAGAAAATTTTCGGGGCGGAGAAGAGAAGTTCCGGAATATCGAGACTGGACACAAGCGATTTGACCTGACCATCGCTGTACAATGAAAACGGCACCTTTGCACGGGGAGTAATTGAACCCATGAGTCCGCACTTTTCCACAATCCCGAGCAGGTTCCTGTATGAACTGTAGCAGGTATGGGCTCCAAGTTCCAGCCAGAACTCGCGACCTCCGGAACTGTAGCGGGGCGATGCGAAAGAACCTCCGGTGGATTCGTTCTTTTCGACAATCGTTGTTTTCATACCTGCCTGGACGCAATAATAAGCCAAGCTCAGGCCGCTGATACCGCCGCCGACAACAACAACATCGTTCTGCATCATAGAGGTCAGGATAGTTCTGGTAATTCTTGTAAAAAAAACATGCCGGAAAACAGCGGATAACCCTGAATCCCTGGCTGATTCCCGAACAATTTAGCGAAATATGAGATAAACACCGACGAAAATATTGACCGGAAAAAAAGCCCCCGCAAGAGGTTATCCTTCCCTATAATTTCTGCAGTATCGGATATAGTTCTCGGGCGATTCAGCGATGTTCCGCCGCTCATCTTCCGTTATCGGGCGGATGACCTTCGCTGGTACACCGGCCACGAGCATACCCTCAGGCACCGTGAAACCCTGCCTGACAAGGGAACCGGCGGCGACAACCGACCATGGCTCCACAACGCAGTCATCGAGCAGGACCGCTCCCATGCCAATGAGCACATGGTCCTTCACCGTGCAGGCATGAAGCACCGCTCCGTGACCGATAGTGACGCAGTTGCCTATGTTCAGAGGACCTGTATCGTGCGTCACGTGGAGGGTAACGTTATCCTGAACGTTCGTTTTCTGGCCGATGCGTATCGGGCAGACATCTCCGCGGACCACGGCATTGAACCAGACGCTTGAATATGCGCCGATATGGACGTCGCCGACCACAAAAGCCCCTTCCGTCATAAATACGGTCTCATGCAACTGAGGCCAGACCCCCCGGTATGGTACTATTTTTCCCATGCGATTCATTCTCTGTTTCAGGTTTCAAGGCATAGCCGGTACAAATCCGGATAGCCGTTTGACCGGAGCACATGCCAGTGCGAACCGGACCATTGTCATGATTAACATATGATTTTTTTCCTTCATGCCTTCAAAACCTTCTGCCGGCAACCAGCCATAACGCTTTCTGGAAATGTACCGCCACCCTCGAAGGGAATCCGCCCGGTGCGCAGCTTAAAGGGTCTTATTGCAAGTAGTTCTGAAATATTCATGTAGTTCCTGCCTCTGTCCATGAAAACAGCCGAAAATGGCCGGTTTTTGTACAATTATTGCTACATTCCAGTTTGAAAGCGCTGCCGACCGGGAACACTGAACTATTACCGCGGGTGTATTCAGGTTCATACCTTCAGGCAATAGCACCCGGGAGAAATAACCGGCAGGCAATCAGTGAAAAACAAAGCGCTCTTACTGGCAGATAGAACATGAGTATCCCCGAATTACCAGGCAACAGGCCACTCAAACTGCTCTTCATCGCCCCGAAGGGGAAAAAGGATTCGAAATCTAACCAGAAGCCGCTGTTCAACATGGCTCTCGGGGTACTCACAAGCATCACCCCGAAACAGCACCACATCGAAATCACCGACGAGCATTTCGGCGATGCCATCAACTATGACGGCAACTACGACCTTGTCTGCATCACCTCGCGCACCATCGACGCCACAAGGGCTTATGAAATCGCCGATGCTTTCCGCAAAAAGGGCAAAAAGGTCATCCTCGGCGGCCTCCATGTCTCCTTCAACACCGAAGAAGCAAGGCCCCATGCCGACTGCCTCGTCTGCGGCGAAGCCGAGAACCTCTGGCTGACCGTGCTCGACGATGCGGTGAACGACAGGCTCAAGCCGCTTTACAACTCCAGGGATTTCCCTCCGGTCATGGAAATCGCCCCGATCGATTACGAAAGGATCGCCAAAGCGTCGAAACGCGAAAAAGTCGACGGCACCAGGGCCATCCCCATCTACGTCACCAGGGGGTGCCCGTTCGACTGCTCCTTCTGCGTCACGCCTAACTTCACCGGCAAGCTCTACCGTGCCCAGAAGCCGGACGAACTGAAAAAACAGATCGAGGTCGCCAAAAAGGTCTTTTTCAAGCCGAACGGCAAATCCTCGAAGCCATGGTTCATGCTCTGCGACGAAAACCTCGGGGTCAGCAAGAAGCGGCTCTGGGAGACGCTCGACCTCATCAGGGAGTGCGACATCAATTACAGCGTCTTCTTCAGCATCAATTTCCTCGAGGACAGGGAGACCGTCAGAAAGCTGGTCGATTCCGGTTGCATCATGGTGCTCGTGGGCTTCGAGTCCATCAACCAGAGCACGCTCGAAGCATACAACAAAGGCCATGTGAACTCGGCCGAGAAGTTTTCCCGCCTCATCGAGGAGTGCCGCCAGGCGGGACTGAACGTCCAGGGAAACTTCCTCGTCAACCCGGCGCTCGACACGTTCGAAGACATGGACAACCTGGTTGATTTCGTCAGCAGAAACAATGTCTTCATGCCGATCTTCCAGATCATAACCCCCTATCCCGGCACATCCATGTACTGGGAGTACAAGGAGAAGGGGCTCATCACCGACGAGGACTGGGAGAGGTACAACGCGATGAACCTGGTCATCCGCTCGGATAAATACGACCCTGTCGAGTTCCAGCTCAAATTTCTGAAAAGCTACTACAAAGCCTATTCCTGGAAGAACATTGCCAACAGGGTAAGAATCAACCCGTACAAACTGCTCAACCTCATCACCAGCATGGCGTTCCGCAGGAACATCCGCGAACAGCTCGGCACGTTCAGGCAGGAACACAACCTGTGAACGCCGGGACGAAAATGGAAACCGGTCAGGGAAACAGCATTTCAATAACCAGTAAAAAACTACCAACCAGCGATGCCTGAATTCACAAAATACACAACCATCTACGCTCCTGTTCTTTTTTTCATTTCAGGTATTTTCATTGTCATGTTCCTGAACAAATTCATCGGCAAAAAAAGTGCCGTGAAAAACAAGGAGGAAAGCCGTAAATAAGCTTGTTCAGGAATTTAAACAATGGCTTTTTTCATTGCCGAACCCATAGCTCGTTGCCGTCAGGGATCATTCCGGCCCGGACAGCACCCCTATGCTTCAGATTCATGACACTTTTCATTTCTGGAACCATCAGAAAAAGCAGGACCCACACAAATCCCACAATACCCACGAGAACAGCCCCCGATTTCCCATAAATCCTATAAATCCTATATATTTAGCACCATTGTTCCTTCTGCCCAAATTGTTATTTTACAGTTCATAGCATTTCCTTATCGCGTTTCACATATCAATATCCGGTTCATGCGCATTCTAACGTATACAGGTAAAGGCGGGGTTGGTAAAACCAGCGTATCTGCCGCTACCGCTGTCCGCCTGTCGGAAATGGGATACCGAACGCTCGTTCTGTCGACCGATCCTGCCCACAGTCTTTCCGACTCGTTCAACCTGCCTCTCGGCGCTGAACCGACAAGGATCAGGGAAAATCTCCACGCGATCGAAGTCAATCCATACGTGGATATGAAGGAGAACTGGCATGCCGTCCAGAAGTATTACACAAAGATTTTCATGGCGCAGGGCGTCTCGGGGGTCGTTGCCGACGAGATGACCATCCTTCCGGGAATGGAAGAGCTTTTTTCCCTTCTGAGGATCAAGCGTTACAAGTCTTCCGGAGCCTATGACGCACTGGTGCTCGACACCGCGCCTACCGGCGAAACACTCAGGCTGCTTTCACTTCCCGACACCCTTTCCTGGGGTATGAAAGCCGTCAAGAATGTCACAAAATACATCGTAAGACCGCTCAGCAAGCCGCTGTCGAAAATGTCCGACAAAATCGCCTTTTATATTCCTCCCGAAGAAGCCATCGACTCTGTCGATCATGTCTTCGACGAACTTGAAGGCATCCGCGAGATCCTTACGGACAACGCAAAATCCACGGTCAGGCTTGTCATGAACGCGGAGAAGATGTCCATCAAAGAGACCATGCGAGCCCTGACCTACCTGAACCTCTACGGCTTCAAGGTGGATCTGGTGCTGGTCAACCGGCTTCTCGACACCAATGAAGACAGCGGATACCTGGAAAAATGGAAATCCATCCAGCAGAAATACCTCGGTGAAATCGAGGAAGGTTTCTCTCCCCTTCCCGTTTTCAAGCTCAGGATGTACGAAAAGGAAATCGTGGGACTGAAAGCTCTTGAGCGCTTTGCCCACGATATCTACGGCGATACCGACCCGGCCGACATGATGTACGACGAACCGCCTATCAAGTTCGAGAGGAGCGGCGACACCTATGAAGTGCGTTTGAAGCTGATGTTCGCCAACCCTGTCGATATCGATGTCTGGGTCACCGGCGACGAGCTCTTCGTGCAGATCGGCAACCAGCGCAAGGTCATCACGCTTCCGTTGAGCCTTACAGGCCTTGAACCCGGTGATGCCTTTTTCAGGGACAAATGGCTTCACATTCCGTTCGATCTCAACAATCACAAACAGACTCTTCTTGAAAAAGAAAACAGCAGGGTTCTGAACAACCATATGGGTTAGACCTGAACGCTCTCCGATCCGTACAGGCATAACCTTGTTTTTTTTCGATAGACAGGGCAATCAGTAAAAACAAAGCGCTCATACCGGCAGAAAGAACATGAGTATCCCCGAATTACCAGGCAACAGGCCACTGAAGCTGCTGCTCGTCGCCCCGATGGGAAACAAGGATTCGAAATCAAACCAGAAACCTCTGTTCAACATGGCTATCGGGGTGCTTGTCAGCCTCACCCCGGAAAAGCACCACATCGAAATCGTCGACGAACACTTTGACGATGCCATCGACTATGACGGCAACTACGACCTTGTCTGCATCACCTCGCGCACCATCGATGCAAAAAGGGCTTATGAAATCGCCGATGCTTTCCGCAAAAAGGGCAAAAAGGTCATCCTCGGCGGCCTCCATGTCTCCTTCAACACCGAAGAAGCAAGGCCCCATGCCGACTGCCTCGTCTGCGGCGAAGCCGAGAACCTCTGGCTGACCGTGCTCGACGATGCGGTGAACGACAGGCTCAAGCCGCTTTACAACTCCAGGGATTTCCCTCCGGTCATGGAAATCGCCCCGATCGATTACGAAAGGATCGCCAAAGCGTCGAAACGCGAAAAAGTCGACGGCACCAGGGCCATCCCCATCTACGTCACCAGGGGGTGCCCGTTCGACTGCTCCTTCTGCGTCACGCCTAACTTCACCGGCAAGCTCTACCGTGCCCAGAAGCCGGACGAACTGAAAAAACAGATCGAGGTCGCCAAAAAGGTCTTTTTCAAGCCGAACGGCAAATCCTCGAAGCCATGGTTCATGCTCTGCGACGAAAACCTCGGGGTCAGCAAGAAGCGGCTCTGGGAGACGCTCGACCTCATCAGGGAGTGCGACATCAATTACAGCGTCTTCTTCAGCATCAATTTCCTCGAGGACAGGGAGACCGTCAGAAAGCTGGTCGATTCCGGTTGCATCATGGTGCTCGTGGGCTTCGAGTCCATCAACCAGAGCACGCTCGAAGCATACAACAAAGGCCATGTGAACTCGGCCGAGAAGTTTTCCCGCCTCATCGAGGAGTGCCGCCAGGCGGGACTGAACGTCCAGGGAAACTTCCTCGTCAACCCGGCGCTCGACACGTTCGAAGACATGGACAACCTGGTTGATTTCGTCAGCAGAAACAATGTCTTCATGCCGATCTTCCAGATCATAACCCCCTATCCCGGCACATCCATGTACTGGGAGTACAAGGAGAAGGGACTCATCACCGACGAGGACTGGGACAGGTACAACGCGCTGAACCTGGTCATCCGCTCGGATAAATACGATCCTGTCGAGTTCCAGCACAAGTTCATGCAGAGCTACTACAAGGCTTATTCACTGAAGAACATTGCCAACAGGGTAAGAAAAAACCCGTACAAACTGCTCAACCTCATCACCAGCATGGCGTTCCGCAAAAATATCCGTGTGGAACTCGAAATTTTCCGCAAGGAGCACAACCTGTGAAAATCACGGCACTCACCTTCCCTGCACCGTACCTGCCGTCGGGCATGACCATGCAAAGGAAACGCGTGGATATCCCTTTATAATCGAACCATTTCCATTAATTCCGAAAACCAACCTTGCACCATGAATGACATTGAGTTGCTGCAGCAAACCGAAAGGGCCAACGAGCTCATATTCAAAGGTCTCGTTGAGTTCGGCTGCCTGAAAGCCGCCCTCGAGCTCGACCTTTTCAACCTCCTTGCCAACGGACCTGAAGAAACCCAGACCCTCGCCACCGCAGCCGGTGCGGTTCCGCCAAGACTCGCCATGCTTCTCGAAGCGCTCCGCCAGATCGGCATCACTTCGCAGGCTGACGGAAAATGGGAACTTACCCCTTTCGCAAAAAACATGTTCATTCCGGACAAGGATCGCCCCAACAACTACATGACACCGGTCGCCAAAGCCATGGCCCACCTCGCAGACAACTTCTACATGGATATGGCCAGTGCCGTCAGGGGCACTCTCAACTTCAAGGGAGAAGTCCCCTATCCGCCCGTAACGCGGGAGGATAACTGGTACTTCGAGGAAATTCACCGCAGCAACGCTTACTTCGCCATCAAACTGCTGCTCGAGGAAGCTGAACTGTCAGACGCCAGGACCCTCGTCGATGTCGGCGGCGGTATCGGCGATATCTCCGCCGCACTGCTGAAGAAATATACCCAGCTCAATTCGACGATCCTGAACCTGCCCGGCGCTATAGGCCTGGTTGACGAAAACGCCTCCGAAAAAGGCCTCGGCGAACGCCTCAGGGGTGCTGCGGTCGATATCTACAAAGATGTCTATCCTCAAGCCGATGCTGTCATGTTCTGCCGTATCCTCTATTCGGCAAACGAGCAGCTTACCGCAATGATGTGCAAAAAAGCATACGAAGCACTTCCTGTCGGCGGCAAGGTTCTTATCCTCGACATGATCATCGATGACGAGAACAATCCGAACTACGACTATCTCAGCCATTACATCCTCGGCGCCGGTATGCCGTTCAGCGTCCTCGGATTCAAACCGCAGAATGCTTACAGGGAGATCCTCGAGTCGATCGGATTCGGCGACGTCCGCATCGTGAGAAAGTACGAACACCTGCTTTGCGAAGCGGTAAAAAAGGGTTGATCGACCTTGAACGGCTCTGAAAAGGCGGTTGGTCCCCAGGACCTGCCGCCTTCTTTTTTCGTTGTATCCCGATCACTGCCTCCTCCCCCTCTCTGGTTTTCCCGTTCCCGCAATCGAAACCCTTTTCTGCAGGCAAGGCTGAATCTGGCCGAAAGAGAAAGATTGTATACCGATTGATTATACATTTGGAAAATTCCAGTATAATGTTTACTGGTATGTAATGATAAGAGTTACCATGTTATTTCCCGGCACCGGCATGAAATCCACACTGAGCTGCAGTAACCTGAAAAAAATCTACAACCGGCGGGAAGTCGTCAGAAGCTCTTCCCTCGAGGTCAAACAGGGGGAAATCGTGGGCCTTCTCGGGCCGAACGGCGCAGGAAAGACAACGACGTTCTACATGATGGTAGGTCTGATAAAGCCTGATGGCGGTGAGGTGTTCATAGACAGGAACAACATCACCCGGCTTCCCATGTACAGGAGGGCCAGGCTCGGTATCGGCTATCTTCCGCAGGAAGCATCCGTTTTCAGAAACATGACGGTGGAGGAAAATATCCTGAGTGTTCTTGAATTCACCGCGCTCCCGAAAAAAGGACAGCAGGAAAAAACAGAAAAACTGCTTGAAGACCTCGATATCGCGGATATCCGCAAAAGCATGGGATATATGCTTTCCGGCGGTGAACGCAGACGGACCGAGATAGCACGTGCGCTTGCACTCGATCCGAAGTTCATCCTTCTCGACGAACCGTTCGCAGGTGTCGATCCAATCGCCGTGGAAGATATCCAGAATATTGTCGAAGGACTGGTCAAACGTGACATCGGTGTACTCATAACAGATCATAATGTTCATGAGACACTCTCCATCGTCAGCAAAGCCTACCTGCTTTTCGATGGAAGCATCTTCCTGAAGGGAACACCGGAAGAGATAGCCGCTCATCCGGAAGTACGGAAAATGTACCTAGGCGAAAAATTTTCACTCGAGAGGTATTAACCCCGATTTTTTCATTCAGGGAGTTTCATGCGCCAGGATCCTGAGTGCAGAACGGTATGACAGCACTCAACCCATGACCACGGGCAATTACGGTTATCTGCATGAAGTCTGTCTCCTTCGGATTTTCACTTCATGGAACTTTGAGCAAAGCTTGGGGCGTTTTTATTAAGACAACTGATAATATTCGGTTTCGCTGGGGTTCCACCCATTCTTCAATAAACAAACGGTTATTCGCCGGAGGCGACGTTACGATGAAAATCCTTCTTATCTACCCCGAATTCCCCGACACCTTCTGGAGTTTCAAGCATGCTCTGAAATTCGTCAACAAAAAGGCCTCTCTGCCTCCTCTCGGTCTTTTGACCATTGCTGCAATGCTTCCCGAAAACTGGGAAAGAAAACTTGTCGATCTCAATGTCACAACTCTCCGGCCTGAAGATATCGCCTGGGCTGACATGGCCTGGATCAGCGCCATGGCGGTACAACAGGATTCCGCACGAAAGGTGATAGCGCAATGCAATAAAGCCGACCTGAAGGTGGTCGCGGGAGGCCCCCTTTTTACCTCTGAATACGATGCTTTCCCGACTGTAGACCATTTCGTGCTGAACGAAGCCGAACTGACCCTCCCGACATTCCTTGAGGACCTGAAAAACGGAACTCCACAGAAACGGTATACATCAGAACTTTTTCCCGACCTTGCCCTGACACCTGCTCCGCACTGGCATCTGCTCGACATAAAAAAATATGCCTCCATGGCTCTGCAGTTTTCACGAGGATGTCCTTACCAGTGCGACTTCTGTAATGTCACTGCACTTCTCGGCCATAAAATCAGGACAAAATCCAGCGATCAGATTATCAATGAACTTGAAGGTCTGCAGAAGCTCGGATGGCAGGACAGCATCTTTTTTGTCGACGACAATTTCATAGCCCACAAATCGTATCTGAAAAAGGTGCTGCTTCCGAGACTGATAGAATGGCAGAAAAACAAGAATACCACCACAAAATTCTATACCGAATGCTCCATCAACCTTGCCGATGACAACGAGCTCATGCAGCTGATGGTGAAGGCGGGTTTCACCCAGGTCTTCATCGGTATCGAAACCCCTGATGACAATGCCTTGCAGGCCTGCGGCAAACAGCACAACACCTCGAGGGACATGCTCGAAAACATCAGGAAAATCCAGAATGCGGGCATGGAAGTTCAGGGAGGCTTCATCGTGGGCTTCGATACCGATACCAACTCGATCTTCCAGAAACAGATCGAATTCATCCAGAACAGCGGCATCGTGACCGCCATGGTGGGGATACTGCAGGCGCTTCCGGGAACGAAACTTTACGAAAGAATGAAGAAGGAAGGGCGCCTGCTGCATAACTCGAGCGGCGACAACGCGGACAGCAACACCAACATCATTCCGAAAATGGACCTCGATGTCCTGCGCAAAGGGTACCAGGAGATGATGGACCATCTGTACGCCCCAAAATATTATTATAAACGAATCAAAACGCTCCTCAGGGAATACAATGCACCGAAGTTCAAAAGCAGGTTCCGCATGAACCAGCTCATGGCTTTCGCCCGATCGACCGTGCTGCTTGGCGTTATCGGCCGCGAAAGATTCCAGTACTGGAAAATGCTGATCTGGACTTTTTTCAACCGCCAGCAATCGCTCTCACTGGCAGTCACCCTTGCCATCTACGGGCACCATTTCCGGAAAGTCTGCCAGCTCCACCTCAAGCAGGCGGAGAAAATCACCGCATGATCATGAATGAGGCTGTCCCTGGTTTTTCTTCCAGGACAGCCTCGCTTCAGAGGGGGCACGTCGTCATCTCCCGAGCTTGAAAAAGACAGGGATGAAATACCGGCGCGCACGTTTGCCCCTGAGCGATTGTTGCGTATCTTGATGACGGATACCCGAACATGCAAGTAATGCCTCATGATAGCCGAAAACCTGCTTTTTCAGTCAGACGGCGGATTCATCCGCATTCCTATCTGGGGGCATATCCCTCTGAGCGTTCCGCTGAAAAAAATCCTCTCTCACCCTTCTTTCCTTCGCCTGAAAGGTGTCAGACAGCTCTCGTTCTCCCAGCAGGTCTACCCCGGTGCTACCCACACCCGCTTCGAACATTCGATCGGGGTTTACCACCTCATGAAGCTCATCCTGCAGCGCATGCTTACGAGCAACCTGGCCCTGAACCTTCAGAATGACAGCTTCAGGTTCGACGCCCACAGTTGCAGGGTTCTGCTCTCGGCATGCCTTCTTCACGATATCGGCCACTTTCCCCACGCGCATATCATCGAGGAACAGATCCCTGTTTGTGGTGGAGTGCCCGTATTTTCACATCACGAAGAGCTCTGCAGCCGCTTCATCCATGAAGAGCATCCCGGTATACCGACGATTGCGGAAATACTCGATGAAGAGTGGAAGGTCTCCCCGGATTCTGTCATAAAACTCATCAGGGGAAGTTCCGGCAGCCGTTTCGGAAAACTCATCAGCGGGACACTCGATCCGGACAAGATGGACTACCTCATGCGCGACGCTCACCACTGCAACATACCTTACGGCAGCATCGATATCGAAAGGCTGATCGAGTCGTTCGTACCCGACCCTGAGAGGGAGCGGTTCGCGATCACGGAAAAAGGTATCGCCCCTCTTGAAAGTCTGCTTTTCGCCAAGTACATGATGATGCGCAATGTCTACTGGCATCACACCAGCAGGGCCCTTGCCGCCATGCTCCGGAGACTTCTGCAGGATATCGTCCTCGAAGGTCTTCTGACACCTGAACGTCTGCGCGTACTTTTCTACGACAATGCCGACGACAGGGTGCTTCACGAACTGAAACAGCTGATACCGGAAAAAAACCATCCTGTCGTTTCGTTGCTCGACGATGTCCGGCAACGAAAAGTCTACAAGCGGGCGATAACCCTCCAGCCATACCACGGGAATTCCGGAGAGGCCGATCCCGGATGGTTCGCCTACAGCATGGACAATACCCTTCGAAGAGAAAAGGAACTCGAAATCTGCAGCTTCCTCAACCGGCGCCACCACCTCGGCCTGCATGGTAATGAGGTGCTTCTGGATCCTCCCTCGAAAAAAGATATTTTCGACTATTCGGACCTCAGGGAACTCAGGGTCTACCCTACCCGCTCCGAACACATCCACTACGCCCTGCAGCTCGATTCAGAGTATGTCCGCTTCGACGATCTGCAGGAATCGGTTTTCCGCTCTGATTTTATTCTTTCCTTCGAACGTTATACAAAAAAGTTCCGGCTTCTCTGCCGTCCCGACCTGGTGGACAGGATCATTGCATCGAGCGGCGACATCATGGGAATATTACGCCGGCAGGATTGTATATTACCGTAAAACATAAACTGATAACGCCATGGAACAACAGGACAAGTTTTACAAGGGGCTTTTCTTCGGCGCCCTCCTCGGTGCGGCGGCCGGAACGATCATGGGATTACTCTTCGCTCCGCACAAGGGAACGGAAACCCAGCAGATCATAACCGGCAAGATCAAGCACGCGCTTGACAAGGCAAGCGACTACTACGAAAGCACCGAGCAGGATGTGGCATACAGCAACGAGGCGAAGAAACGCTCCCAGGAAATCATCGATACCGCCCGCGACGAGGCGAAAAAAATTCTCACTGAAGCGAACAGCATCATCCGGGAAATCAGGGGATTGCCGAAAACGCACGAAAACTGAACCATGCTGACCTACCTGCAATCCGGCCCTGAAAAACCGGGCACTCCTGCAGTCATTCTGCTTCATGCTTTCCCTCTCTCGGCGGAAATGTGGAAGCCCCAGCTCTACGCACTCGGATGCGCAGGCTACAGGGCCGTTGCTCCGAACGTTTTCGGTGTCGAAGGATCGGATGAAAAACCCGGTTGGAATTTCACTGACTACGCTCATGAACTCGCGGCGCTCATGGATTCGCTCGATATCGAAAAGGCTACGATCCTCGGCCTTTCCATGGGCGGTTACCAGGCGTTCGAATTCTACCGGCATTATCCCGGCAAAATCGTTTCACTCGTCCTTTGCGATACCAGGGCTGAAAGCGATACCCCTCAGGCAAGGGAACAACGCAAGGCGTTCATGAAATCGGTCGAAGCCTGCGGACCGGAGGAAGCCATACGGCGAATGGTGCCGAATTATTTTTCACCGAATGATGCCGGATCGGGTGGAGAACTGGCCCGAGAAGCTTCGGAGATCATCAGGAGACAGCCTGCAGGAGTCATCAATGCGGCAATGGGTGCTATCTTGATGCGTACCGACTCCTCACCGATGCTTTCCTCGATCAGGTGTCCCGTGCTGGTGATGTGCGGTGCCGAAGACAGGATGACCCCGCCTGAAACCGCCGAAGCGATCAGCGTGCGGATACGGGGTTCGAGGCTCATCCTGCTGGGCGGTGCTGAGCATATTTCAAACATGGAACAACCCGAGGCGTTCAATCGCTCACTCCTCGAGTTCCTTCATGCCACGGACCACACCTGAAGGCCTTCAGGCTTCCAGCTCCCTGAGGATATCGAAAAAGTTCGGAAACGATACCCCGACCACGCCGATATCGGTGATATCGAGCTCGCATCCCGTTGCACAGCCTGCTATTGCGAAGCTCATGGCAATCCTGTGATCGTCGAAACTCTCGATGCCTGTCATACCCTGCGGTACTGTATTGCGCCCTTTGACGTTGAAACCGTCCGGATACTGTTCGCATTCGAACCCGAGACTCTTGAGATTCATGGCAAGGGCATCGATCCTGTCGCTCTCTTTCGTCCTGAGTTCTTCGGCGTTATGCAGCTCGAATCTGCCCGTTGCAAATGCCGAAAGCACAGCAAGCATGGGAATTTCGTCGATAACGAACGCCACCAGCTGAGGATCGCTTATCGTCAAAGGCTCTATGCCTGAATTGTTCGTGACCAGGATATCTCCGATGGTTTCCCCCCCGATCACACGGCTGTTCTCCACGACGATTCCGGCTCCGGCATCGATCAGGATATCGAGGAATGCCGCCCTCGTCGGATTCAGGCAGACATCCCTGATGATGATTTCAGAACCCCGGGCAAGCAGGCCGAGCGCTACGATGAAACAGGCAGCCGAAGGATCGGCCGGCACGAGGAACGGTTTCGCCTCGATGCGTTTCCTGCCGGGCACCACGATGATTCTCTCCCCATGCATCTCGATGGTCTCGAGGCCGAGCATCACCTCGGTGTGATCCCTCGAACGGAGCTTTTCGATAATCTTCGATTCCCCTTCGGCATGCAGGGCGGCAAAAGCAACAAGGGACTTGACCTGCGCCGAAGGGACCGGCAGACGGTATTCAACCGCTTTCAGCTCCTTCGTGCCCCTTATGCGCACCGGCGCGGTACCTGAAGGCGAAAGTTCAATATCCGCGCCCATCAGGCGCAGGGGATCGGCAACCCTTTTCATGGGGCGCTTCATCAGCGAACTGTCCCCGACAAGAACGCTCTCAAACGGCTGTGCGGCAAGAATGCCGGCAAACATCCGCATCGTGCTGCCAGAGTTGTTGCAGTTCAGGGTAACAGCAGGAGCCTGAAAACCCCAGAGGCCTGGGGATTCCATCACGACCCTGCGGATACGTCGCCCATAGGCGCCGTCTGTTTCCTCCTGCCTCAGAGAGATACCGGTGTCTTTGAGTACGCCCAGGGTCGACTGGTTGTCGAAACCCCCGGAAAAGTTGGTAATCTCGGTCGTCCCTTCCGACAGCGCGCCTATCAGGGCCGCACGATGGGATATCGACTTGTCCGGCGGCAAAGCCGTCACTTCACCTTTGAAAACTCTCATGAACCAGTGGATTGATGTTGACAAAAAAAAAGCAACTCCCGCAAAGGAGCTGCTTGCATATAACCTGTTCCTTGCGGATTGATCATGAATTACGTTCTTCATTCGCCCGCTGCGCCCTGCGTTTACATCTCGAACGCTTCAGCCGGTTATCAATCGAAGGTTTGACAAAGTATGCGTTTTTACGGAATTCCTTCAAAACACCTGCGCGCTCGTACTTTTTCTTGAAGCGTTTAAGCATTTTATCGATGGACTCGTTCTCATTGATCTGCACACTAACCAAAAATATTCACCCCCTTTATATACTGTATCAGCGTCTAAGTTTCATTTTGATAAGATCGGTAAGGCTGTTATCCGTACTCTGCTCTTTTTCAGGGTTGACACGGACGTTTTCAAGCAGCTGTTTTTTGCCGCTTTTTGAAAATTCTACGATTATGACATACGCTCCGCTTCCTGTGGCATGCTTTTCCCTGACCACACCGACCTCACCCAGGGCTTTGTGGAAAAGGGCGTCACCCTTCGCATAGATGCCGTGGGGAGAATAGATCTGGCAATCCTCTGGATTCAGTTCACATGGGCTCACATCACGGTCGATCTGTATCTGCCACTCCTTGAGAAGGTAGACCTGGTTGCATTCGGCGCACCTGATCCAGTACTGGTTTTCAGCCGCAGGAGCGATATCTCCTGTAGCGCTCTTGCCGTCCCTGCCTTTTTTCTGGGGAGCGACCATCAATAAGTCGTCGTCTTTCGGTTTGTCGCTCGGCATCCATTCACCGACAAACACTTTTTCAGTAATCCGTCCGCATCCCTCACAAAAGCTGGCTTCAATCTTGCCATCCAATATGAACTGCCTTTTTCTGGACTCTACCTTCATATAAACATGCTGGTTGTTAAACCGCTGAAAAAAAGGGCCTGGCTTTAAGCGATTTACTGTGCAATGCCTGAAATATCATTCCCGGCATTTGACCCGGCTTTTTCCGCATTGCGCAATATAAGGCATTACGCGACAAAAAAAACAGGATTGTTCAGGAGTGCTTAGTTACACAAATCCGGAAAAAAAAACAACCGGATAATTGCACCCCGTTCACTTGTGCGTAAGTGCATCGATAAGATCAGATTTCGTTATCAGCTGCAGCCTGCCGTCAGACAAACTGATGAGCACACCTGAAGCGTTCTGCTGCAGCTTTCCTGACAACTCGGAAATTGTCGCATCCGGCAGGCAGACCGGGAAAGGCTGTTCCATGAAACCGACCACCTTGGAATTCATGGCTTCATCGTTTTCGATGAGAATGGAAAGGATCTTGTTTTCACTGATGCTTCCGATCGGCGCGTTGTAGGAGACGATGGGCATCTGTGAAACGTCGTTCTGCTTCATCATCTCGAATACTTCGGCAAGCGTGTTTTCAGGATAGGCGAAAATCAGGTCCTTGCGTGCCTTGAGCTGGATGATGTCCTCGGCGGTAATCTGGTCGACGGTGGTTTTCGCCTTGCGATAGAAGCCATGGCTGCGCATCCAGTCGTCGCAGTACATCTTGCTGAGATAATACCCTCCGAAATCATGCAGCAGCGCTACAACGCAATCATGCCCGCCATACTCTCCCCCTTTTTCGAGAGCGGCGGCCATGACCGCTCCGGATGCACCCCCTGCGAAAACAGATTCGAGGCGGAGCAGGTCCCTGCCCGTATTGAACGCATCGTTATCGCTGACCTGCACGACATCGTCGACGACCGAAGGATCCCAGAAAGTCGATGCCTGAAGCGTACCGAGCTCCTCGATCTCGGAAGGAAGATATGCACCGGGCACTCCATTCCTGAATAATCCGCTGTAGACCGAACCAACCGATTCGACTCCGATAATTCGCACAGCCGGGTTCTTCGCCTTCAGGCACCGCCCGATTCCTGTCACCATCGCACCGGATACCAGAGGAATGAAAACACGAGTAACTTTGCCATCCGTCTGCCGCCAGATCTCCTCACCGGTTATTTCGCTGTGAACCCTGAGGCTGACCGGGTTTTCATACATGCCGGCAAAGAAAGCGTTGGGAATGTTCCTGACCAGGCTTTCCGACACCTTGATGCAGCTGCGGGGTTCTCCGGGCAAGGCGTCAGCTGGCGTGATGACCAGTTCGGCTCCGATAGCCCTCAGGAGATCCTGCTTTTCCCGCGATATTTTTTCCGGGGCAGCAAGCAGCAGTTTGTATCCCCTGCTCACGCCGGCCATCGCGAGTGCGATTCCGCTGTTGCCGTAAGTCCAGTCCACGAGGGTCATGCCGGGATGGATAAGCCGCCGCTCTTCCGCATCGCCGATAAGGGCCGAAGCAACCCGGTAATAGGGTGAACATGCCGGGTTCATATACTCGAGTTTCGCCAGAAGTGTCGCCCGGGTCGAGCGGGCCATCCGTTTCATGAGGACAAGTGGTGATTCGGCTTTCAACCCGAATATATCGTGATTCGGCATCATGGTATCGGAAAAATGGATTAAATGAACAACGGTCCTTGACGGCACAAAAGGAAAATATACATTGTCGTTTCAAGATACCTAACCGGGATGGGGTTTCTGTTCTTGAAAATCAGAAACAAAATACGTTTTTTACGAGAATGTTCCGGCAGCGGTGCCGCTCCTCAGCCACTCATGCCTTCATCGAGCACAACAACTTGAGGGCTCCTCTGTTTATTGTCGGCAGAAGACCGGGAACAAGAAGGAGTGAGTGCCGTACCCCTGGGTTCGGAACAAATAAATAACGGTACCTTTAAACCGAAACAACCGTGAGGCATTATGGAGCATAGGGAACCGGACCTGCCATCAGGGGCAGCTACTGCCGAAAACATGGCCGAAGCTCTCGTCTCCCTTGAAAACCTCCGTCACAACGCATGCCTCATCCTCAGCAGGCTCAAGGGAAAAGCGCGAGTGATGGGCATCGTCAAGGCAAATGCCTACGGCCACAACGCCCGTAAGGTTTCTTCTGCACTCGAATCCATCGGTATCAGGGATTTCGGTGTGGCCAATATTCATGAGGCGGTGGAACTGAAAACCGGCGGAGAACTCAAAACCCGACCGACCATCCTTGCGTTCTCCTCGCCTCTGGCATCGCAGATTGAAACGTACCTTCATCACGATATCGACATGACGCTCTGCGATATCGAAACCATGGAAACGGCCGATGCCGTAGCGTCGGCCAACGACAGAACGATCAACGTGCATGTGAAAGTGGATACCGGCATGGGACGGCTCGGCATCCGACCCTCCTCGGCCATGGAGCTCCTCAGGAGGATTGACAGCTCACGCGGCCTCCGGCTTAAAGGCATCTATACCCATTTCGCGGAAAGCTCCCTTCCCGGAAGATATACTGACGTTCAACTCTCGGAATTCAGGGCCCTCACATCCGAATATGAACATGCCGCATCGAAAACACTCTGCAAACATGCAGCGAACAGCGGGGCCATCCTTTCTTCCCGGGATTCATGGCTCGATATGGTGCGTCCGGGCATTCTGCTTTACGGCTACCACCCGTCCGAAAACACCCCTTCGAGGCTCGACGTGAGACCTGTCATGCAGGTCGAAGCCAGGGTGATTTTCGTCAAGGAGATCCCTGCCGGTACGACAATCAGCTACAACCGCACCTGGACCGCTCCGGGGCCGCGCCGTATCGCGACAGTCTCTGCCGGGTATGCCGACGGTTATTGCCGATCACTTTCGAACAAGTCGACAGTCATGATCCATGGAAAACCCTTCAGGCAGGTGGGAACGGTCACGATGGACCAGATCATGGTGGACCTCGGGGAGGACCCCGAGGTGAAAAAAGGTGACAGGGTCGTGCTCTTCGGCTGGGACGGACTTTCAGCCGACAGCATTGCAGGCATTGCGGGCACGATCAGTTACGAAACCCTGTGTTCGGTTTCTTCGCGGGTAAAACGTATTTTCATATAATGTTTCACCAACTGAGATCCCATGAGCGGCATTGAAAAAACAGCATG
Source organism: Chlorobiaceae bacterium (assembly GCA_013335405.1). Taxonomy (GTDB): domain Bacteria; phylum Bacteroidota; class Chlorobiia; order Chlorobiales; family Chlorobiaceae; genus Chlorobium. Next base: position 24,353 of record JAAXVR010000023.1, on the reverse strand, counting down.
GAGACTCGGCCTGACCAGGGCTGAAATTTCCCTGATCGCCATGCTCATCGGATTTCTGGTTCTGGGCGGCATCCTGAAGAATTTCCGATCGGTCGAAAAAGAGGCGGTGCTCCTGAAAAATGTCCGGCAGTCGAGGCTGCAGGAGGTCGAAGTGGACAGCCTCATCAGGCTGGCGACTATTGAGCAGCAGTTTGTGCAGGAAGAGGTGACCGGCGAAAAAAAACCGGATATGAAATCAACAGTCAGGGAAAAGGCGGCTGAGCGCAGGGTGCTGAAAAATTCCTTCAACGGAACAATCGCTTTCAACAGGGCAGGCAAGGCGCAGCTCCAGCGGGTGCCCGGCGTTGGCCCCGTGATGGCTGAACGCCTTCTTGCATTCCGTACCGAGAAAGGGGGCAGGGTCGTCGATTTTCAGGAGTTCCTCGCGGTGAAAGGCATAGGCCGGAAAAAACTCGAAATTCTCAAAAAACATTTTATCCTCGACTGATGGGCACAAGCCGCACAGCATGCAGTATCGACTTGCATGAAAGCGCAATTGTCAGGCTTCAGGCCTCCGGTGATCGTGAGTACACCTTGACCGGTTGCGGCATCCTGCCTTTCGGGCTCGGGGATATCTCTGCGGGCAAAGGAAAAAGGCTGCTGAAAAAGCTTGCCGGGCAACTGAAAAAGTTCCGCAATGAAAACATTGCGCTTTGCGTCTCTCCTGAAACTTACCTGCCCCTGCCCGCCTGTTTCGCAATGGAATCAACCGTAGATGAGTTCAGGATCTCCTGCATGATGGAGGCGGATAACTTCCTCGACAGCCCGGAGAATTATCATTGCGATGCCGTTGGATCGACAGAGGATGCCGACAGCGGAATCCACGAAAAAAAGCTCCTGCTTTTCTATCCCTCTGAACCTGCAAAGACGCTCGCTCATCATTTATCGAGAGAACGCAGCATCCTGTTCAGCTGCTCGCCGCAGCTTTCCCTGCTGCACCTGTCGGAACACACGGACACCCCCCGGGTAATCCTCGAGCTTGAAAACAGTTATATCCTTCTTGCCGTGGCAAGGAACGGCAGGTTTGAAAAATTTGTCTGCAGGCAGGTAAAGGGAAGGGAGGAGGCTGTTTATTTCACGATCAGGGAGCTTTCCGGCAACCAGCTTGCAAATGAAACGGGCGTCCAGGTGACCGGAACATTGGCTGACAAGGCGATGACGGAGCTCATCGAACAGGAGACGCAGGTAAAAACAAGACCTCTCGGCCTTCCCTCCTCGCTGAAACTCTTCAATCCCGAAAGGTTCGCCATCTCTTCCCCGGCAGCCATCAAAGCCATCGGCACAGCGCTGATGGCTCTAACGGGCAATGGCAGGCTTACCTTTTTGCTGCAATGACTTCGGCGATCTGAACGGCGTTGGTGGCCGCACCCTTCCTCAGGTTGTCCGCCACGATCCACATGTTCAATGTCTGCGGATGCCAGTAATCCCGGCGAACCCTGCCGACAAACACCTCGTCTCGTTCATGGGAGGTCAGCGGCATCGGGTACATTCTGGCCGACGGATCATCCTGCATCACGATCCCTGGCGATCCGGCCAGAAGACTCTGCACCTCGTCGATATCGAACTCTTGTTCCAGCTCGATGTTCAGGGATTCGCCATGGCCACCGTAAACAGGAATGCGTACCGTCGTGGGCGAAACGCTTATCGAATCGTCGTCCATGATCTTTTTCGTCTCGTTCACCATCTTCATCTCTTCCTTGGTATAGCCGTTGTCGGTGAACGCATCGATCTGCGGCACCGCGTTGAAAGCGATCTGGTGAAAATGGGTGAACTCTGCCTGGGGTTCCCCGGCGAGCTCGCTTTCGAGTGCGTCACGTCCGGCCTTCCCTTTGCCTGTTACCGACTGATAGGTTGAAACCACAACGCGCTTCACGCCGTACCGGTCATGAAGCGGCTTGAGCACGACCACCATCTGGATGGTAGAACAGTTCGGGTTGGCTATGATTTTTTCAGGCGTTCCGTCCTGCGTGAAAATCTTTTCGGGATTGACTTCTGGAACGACGAGAGGGATATCCGGCTCCATACGAAACGCTGAGGAATTGTCGACGACAATCGCACCTTCGGCTGCAGCTACCGATGCCCACTGGCGACTCGCCGTCGCACCTGCCGAAAAAAGCGCAATATCGACGCCCCGGAATGCCTCTGCGGAAGGCTCCCTCACGATGAAATCCTTCCCCCTGAACGGGACGACGAGACCTGCACTCCTTGCCGAAGCGATAGGAACCAGTTCGCCGACAGGAAAATTCCGTTCTTCCAGCACCTGGATCATGGTGCGGCCCACAAGGCCGGTCGCCCCAAGAACAGCCACCTTTAACTGTAAATCCGAACTACTCATAACACGTTTTTAGGTTATACTTGATAATTTAAAACCAGCCTCACGGAATGATCGTTGAGATATTCCGTATCACAGTGGATCCTGCCCTGGGCGGCATATCCCTCGCACTCCTGACGGTAAGAGTGCAGGATATCGATGACCTGTTCCCAGCTCTCTTCACGCACCAGCTTGTTGCGGACCACCGAAACCTTCGGCAGCCCTTTCAGATAAGTGGAATAATGGCGGCGCATTTCGAGGGTCCCGTATTTTTCCCCCTTGAACGTTACAGAAAGCTCCAGGTGATCGATCGCAGCCTGGATCCTTTCGCGGAAATCAGGATGGGGCCCGGGGCTGCCGGTAGCCATCAGCCGCTTCGTTCTCGAGAAAATAAAGGGGTTGCCTATGGAACCCCGACCGATCATCACACCGTCAGCCAGTGTCGTATCGAACATCGCAAGAGCATCTTCGGCTGTCCAGATATCGCCGTTTGCGATCACAGGGACACGGGCAAGTTCTTTCGCAGCACGAATCCAGTTCCAGTCGGCTTTGCCATTGAACATGTCGCTGCGGGTCCTGCCATGGATCGCGATTGCCTGGATGCCGGCATCCTCGAGACGGGGCACCACATCGAGTATGTTGATGGACCCGTGGTCCCAGCCGATCCTTGTTTTTGCCGTGACGGGAATGCTCACCGCCCGGACAACCGCTGAAGCGATGGCGACCATTTTCTCGGGCTCCCGGAGCAGTGCCGCACCGGCACCTTTTCCGGCAACCTTCTTGGCGGGGCATCCGAAATTGATATCGAGAAAGTCCGGTGAAAACTCCTCGGCAATCATGGCAGCTTCGACCATGGACTCGACGGTGTTGCCGAAAATCTGCACGGCAATCGGGCGCTCAATGTCGTCAGCCCTGAGCTTGCGCACTGATTTCTCGGCGCCCCGCCTGAGTGCTTCGGCACTGACAAACTCAGTATAGACCATATCCGCCCCATACCGCTTGCAGAGCTGCCTGAATGCCCTGTCGGTCACATCCTCCATCGGTGCGAGAATGACCGGACGATCTATCGTGATGCTCCCTATTTTCATACTTCCCTAATTGACGGTCTCCGGGTTGCCGCTCATGAGTTCCTTTACCTGGCCATGGATTTTCCTGAATAATGCCGCATCTTCCCGCAAGGCTTTCTTCACGGTCTCCCTTCCCTGACCGAGTTTTTCCGGCCCGTAGCTGAACCACGAACCTGATTTTTTCACCACACCGAACTCCACGGCAAGGTCGATAAGTTCCCCGACAGCTGAAATACCTTCGCCATAGAGTATATCGAACTCGGCAATCCTGAACGGCGGGGCGACCTTGTTTTTCACCACCTTGACCCGCGTACGGTTGCCGGTATTCTCCTCTCCTTCCTTGATCTGGCTGATCTTTCGGATATCGAGCCGCACCGAAGCGTAGAACTTCAATGCCTTGCCGCCTGTCGTGGTTTCGGGGCTTCCGTAGATGACCCCTATCTTGTCTCGAAGCTGATTGATGAAAATACAGACACAGCTCGATTTCGAAATGGCACCGGTAAGTTTCCGCAGCGCCTGGCTCATGAGACGGGCCTGCAAACCAACGACACTGTCGCCCATCTCCCCTTCGAGCTCGGCCTGCGGCACCAGGGCGGCAACCGAGTCGATGACCACGACATCTACCGCACCGCTCCTGACAAGTATTTCAACGATGGAAAGCGCCTGTTCTCCTGATTCAGGCTGGCTGATGAGCAGGGAGTTGATGTCTACGCCAAGTTTGCGGGCATAGGTCGGATCAAACGCGTGTTCGGCATCGACAATGGCCGCGATCCCCCCCTCTTTCTGCGCCTCGGCAATCACGTGCAGCGCAAGGGTTGTCTTGCCCGAAGATTCCGGACCGTAGATTTCGGTAACCCTGCCCCTCGGCAGCCCACCGACACCAAGCGCGAAATCGAGGGTCATCGAACCGGTGGAAATCGAATGGACCTGCATTCCCGCCGAATTGTCGCCCAGGCGCATGATAGCCCCCTTGCCGAACTGCTTTTCGAGGGTCTCGACAGCCATATTCAGTTGTTTGAGTTTCGCCGGGTCGATGCCGGGCGCTTTCTTTTCGGTTTTCACTGTATCCATTGATCGGGCATGATAAAATGTGTATGGGAAAGTAACAGGTCCTTCATGTAATGATCGTCATGAGCGTTTCGGAAAAATCCCGGTACCTGATGCCCAGTTCCTCGAGGGACCGGCTGTTGTCGTACTGCAGAAGCTTCCCTGAAAGCCGCAGGCTCTCGAGACTGATAAACGAGGGAGTGCCTGAAAAAAGTGACCAGAGCTCTCCTCCAAGCCCGGCGACAAAACCCGCTGCGGGCGGTATGGAAAGCGCATTCCGGTTCCTGCTTCCTTCGAGGTCCCTGATATGCTCGAAAAGCTCCCTGAAGGAAAAGTTCCGGGCAACCACGATGTACCGCTCGCCCGACCGGCCCTTTTTCCATGCTGCGATATGGGCTTCGGCAACATCCCTGACATCGACGAACCCCGTTCCTCCGGAAGGAAGCAACGGCAGCTTTCCATCGTAGATCAGCCGGAGAACACCGTTCGATGAGCTCGACGAAGCCCTGTTGCCATGATCGGTACCGATCACCACGCCAGGATTGAGCATCACCACATCGAGGCCTTCGGCCACTCCTCTGAGACCTTCGAGCTCTGCAAGGTACTTTGCCTCCATATACCCGTTCCTGTGCTGCCAATCCTTGAACGTCGCAGATTCGGAAGCCGGAGAACCGTCATCGGTAACGCCGAGGGCTGCAATGGAGCTCGTCATGACAAGCTTCGAAACATGTGCGGCAAGGCAGGCGTTGACCACATTCCGGGTCCCTTCAACATTTGTTTCATACAGGGAACGCCTGGAGCTTTTCGTATAGGAAATCAGCCCGGCACAATGGAACACGGTATCCACCCCCCGGAAAGCTTCGTCGAGCGCGAGCGGATCGAGAATATCCGCAACCACCTTTTCAACAGGCAGGTTTTCAAGAAACGAACAATCCGAGCTCTCCCTGACTATCGCCCTGCATGAGAGCTCCGGACCGAACTTCGAAAGCAGTGTGAGTATGACCTGGGACCCGATATATCCGGTAGCCCCTGTTATGGCAATCGATGACTTCTGCATTGAAATATGAATGATTCCGGTCTTCCATCCCCATCAGAACACCGGAAACATCTGTTATGTTCAGGGTAGCCGAAAAAGCGTCGCGGCTGTTCCGGCGCGTGAGGGTCAACAAGCCTCTGGAATTACGCTGTAAATTTACGCCAACCTTCCTGTTTATAAAAATAATAATTAAAACTACATTGCATTCAATTCCCGACACAAGCATCTGAAAATTATTCCACAATGGCAAAAGAAAAATCCCGGACACGCTGCCCCGATGTATCGCCGGAAACAGTCCGTCAGGATGTTCTGCCGAACGGCCTCAGAATCGTAACCGACGAAGTCCCCCATGTCCGGAGCGTTACCATCGGCATACAGATCGAGGCAGGATCGCGCGATGATCCTGATGACAAGCCCGGGCTCGCCCATTTCATCGAGCATGCCGTTTTCAAGGGCACGGACCGCCGCACATGGCTGGATATCGCGAAAAACATCGAAAAAAACGGCGGATACCTCGATGCATATACCACCAAGGAGCACACCTGCATCTACCTGAGATGCCTCGAATCACATATCGCGCCCTCCTTCGACCTCCTTGCCGATCTCGTATGCAGCCCTCTTTTCCCGCCTGAAGAGATTGAAAAGGAAAAAGAGGTGGTTATCGAGGAGATCAGCAGTGTCAACGACACACCCGAAGAACTGATTTTCGACGACTTCGACCTGCGTTCCTTTCCGGGGCATCCGATAGGAAAACCCATACTCGGCACTGAAAAAAGCATAGACGGTTTCAGCGGAGACGACCTCAAAGGGTTCATGCGCGATCATTATTTTCCGGCCAACATGCTCGTCACCGCGACAGGGAGCGCCACCCATGAAATGATCACAGGACTTGCCGCAGAGTTCCTCGGCCATCTCCCTTCACAAGAGCGGCGGACCTATGTACGCAAACCGTTCGGCCCGAGCGATTACACACCCTTCAAAACGACGCTGAAAAAACCTGTACACCAGTCGCAGATTGTCCTCGGTACCGCAATAGAGCGCAACGATCAGCTGTTTTACGGCCTCATGGTGCTCAACACGATCCTCGGCAACGGCATGAGCTCACTGCTGAACCTGGAACTTCGTGAAAAACGCGGTCTCGTCTACAACGTCTATTCGTCACTCTCTTTTTTCGACGACATGACTGCACTGAATATCTATGCCGGAACCGACGGCAACAAGACCGGAGCAACCCTCGAACTTGTGGAAGGGCTCCTCGGCAGCGATGCGCTCTTTTCTCCCGATCCCGATGAAGTCGAATCGGCAAAACGCAAACTGCTCGGCTCGCTTGTCATGGGAATGGAAAAAATGACCCGCCGTATGTCGCAGACAGCTTCGGATATTTCCTATTTCGGCAGGTATGTCACCAACGAAGAAAAAACCGCGGCAATCGAAAGGGTAACCGCCGACGATATTGCCCGGGCGGCTGAAACGCTGCTTCACGGCGCCCCCTTTTCCACCCTGGTCTACAAACCGAAACGGTAGAGGGTTTCATTGAAACCTGATTTCATAAAAACAGGATTAATTACTATCTTTTGGACCTTTAATTTTGTCACATTATCAATCAACCACAGAGAGCATTGCAAAAGAATATCAAGAACGTCAGCGAAACCGAACAGGAACTCGAAATCATATTTTCCGGTGAAGAGTTCGGTCCGGAATACAGCCAGGAACTGGACGAAGCAAAGAAAAACGTACAGATCAAGGGATTCAGAAAAGGACATGCCCCTGAAGGCTTGATTAAAAAACTTGCCGGTCCCGCCATCGAGGCATCCGTTGCCGAAAAAATGGCTTCGAAACATTTCGGCCCTGTCGTCGATGAAGAAAAAATAAAGCCGGCAAGCCGGGCTCAGCTCCTCGACTTCACATTCGAGCCTGACAAGCTCACCATCCAGCTCTCCTACGAAATCCATCCGGCATTCGACCTGAAAGACTACACCGGGTACGCATTCACCAGGGCGCTGTACACCATCACCGATAATGATATACAGCGTGAAATCGACCTTATCCTCAAAGGACACGGCACCATGGTCAGCATCGACGAGGCCGCATCCTCGAGCGACACGGTTATCGGCGACGTGCAGAGGCTCAATGCCGAAGGCGAGCCCGAAGAAGAGATGAAAACGGAAAATCACCACTTCAACCTTGAATACCTTCCTGAAGAAAATCCTTTCCGCAGGGAGCTCATCGGAAAGAAAGCGGGCGAAATCGTAGAGATCGGGCTGGAAGCGGACAAAGAAGGTGAAATACCTTCACGGTTCCGTGTCTCGATAAGCGAAATCAAGCGACTTGAACTCCCGGAACTCAACGATGACCTGGTCCGGGAAATCACCGGACAGCGGTTCGAATCGGTTGCCGATTTCAAATCCGACGTCAAAATCCAGCTCGAACAGCATTTCCTGATGAAATCGGACGAGGAGCTCCTCGAAGCGATTTCGGCAAAGATGATCGAGGAAAATCCGGTTCCAGCCCCCAAATCCATGGTGGCTTCATTTTCGAAGATGCTTGTTGAAAATGCGAAACGCCAGTTCGGAGGCAAATTCCCTGCCGGGTTCGATGACAGGGCTTTCGAAGAGTCCATGTCGCCGAACGCTCTGAAACATGCCCAATGGCTGCTTATCACCCAGAAAATCGCAGAAATCGAAAACCTTGCCGTATCCGATGACGATATCCGGGTCTATGCGGAAAAGGAAGCGACCAAAAACACATCCATGAATGCGGAAGAGCTCCTGAACACCTATATGTCTGCGGAATTCAGGGATTATATCACCGATACGATATTCAAGGAAAAAATCTACGACATTCTCAAATCGAAGGTGACCATCTCCGAGGAAGAGCGCTCCATACCCGAACATAAAATGTAATACGTAAGGGTACGCCAAAGATAGGGCGGCTGTCTCGAAAGTATTGACGGGACAGCCGCCTTTTTTTATTGCCCTGTTTTACTGG
>JAAXVR010000023.1:0-15765 GCA_013335405.1 Chlorobiaceae bacterium | reverse complement strand
ATCTCCGAGGAAGAGCGCTCCATACCCGAACATAAAATGTAATACGTAAGGGTACGCCAAAGATAGGGCGGCTGTCTCGAAAGTATTGACGGGACAGCCGCCTTTTTTTATTGCCCTGTTTTACTGGTCCCCAGACCCCGGTCCTCACGTGAGCACAACGGTCATGGAAAGATCGAGAGCTCTGACGCTGTGTGTCAGTTCGCCAATCGAAATGTAATCGACTCCTGTTTCGGCAACATCCTTGACATTGTGCATGCCGATATTGCCTGATGCTTCGAGCACCACTCCGCTGCAGGCCCTCCTTACATAATCGACCGCCTCCTTCATGAGATCCGTCGTGAAGTTGTCGAGAAGGATGATATCCGGCACGCAGACAAGCGCCTTGCTCAACTCGTCCAGTGAGCGGACCTCAGCTTCGATCTTCACATCGAGCGCATGTTTTTCGCGGTATTTCTGTGCCCTGCGTATTGCGGGGACTATCCCCCCTGAAGCGTCGATATGGTTGTCCTTGATCAGCATCATATCGTACAGACCGAACCGGTGATTCACCCCCCCTCCTATCCTGACCGCCTCCTTGTCGAAATACCGCAATCCGGGGACAGTTTTCCGGGTGTCGAGTATCTTCGCTTTCGTATGGCCTACCCTCTCCACATAGCTTCTTGTCCTGCTTGCAATGCCCGACATGCGCTGCATGAAATTCAGGGCCGTTCGCTCACCGGCAAGTATCGGGGCGAGCTTGCCGGTGAGTTCAAGGATCACATCCCCGCGATTGACAATCTGTCCGTCCCTGCGATGAAATACAGCCTCGATCGAAGGATCGCACGCGGCAAAAACCTGCATTGCCACCTCGACTCCGCCGGCAACCCCGTCCTCCTTGGATTTGATGACCGCCCGGCCTTCCTGCCGGTTATCGATTGTTGCAAGTGTGGTAATATCCCCGGTATACCGGTCCTCTTCGAGCGCAAGCATGATAGCCCTTGAACGGCAACCCTCATAAAAATCGTTTCGGGAACTCTCCATCTTCATGAACCGTAAGGAAATGGTGAAAAAATGTACTTCTGCATGCAAAGTAGTGAATTTTGCAATTTCTGACCCCCGTTATTCCTGCAATCCTGCCCGTGCCCGGTACGTCAAATAACATATTTTCCGGAAGTTGATCTACCACTGTAATTATAACGATATAGAGAAATTATTATATTACCTGCGGCGATCTCCCCCAAGATATCACCTCTTCCCGCAGCTCAGGAACATTGCCCGTTCGGCGGGCTTTTTCAGGTACTCACCATGCACATCAACAACATCAGATTCAAGGCACAGTTTCAGCACATTGCTTCAGATATCAGCGTCTGGAAGTATTCGACAGTCAACTCCAGGGATGTCGATTTCCTCGAATACCGCCAGAAATCGGACTGGCTCCAGTTTACAGGACTGAACGACAGAAATGGCCGGGAAATATTTGAAGGGGATCTTCTGAACTGGAACAAATCGACAGTCGAAGTGGTCCATGAACATGGATGTTTCAGGGTCCTTCATGACGGCAACTCAGACATACTGCTCTGGTACTGCGTTCCGGACTGCGATGTAATCGGCAGCAAATTCGAGGGGGACAGGAAACTCTGATCCGATTTCCTGCATGCTGTATTTTTTAGCCTCTCCGGTAAAGCCCACAGGAATATCGCTGTTATCATGATCCGGCAGAATCCGGAAACCGTTTTCCATCCGAAAGGAAACGCACCTCGGGGACAGACGATCACATAAGGAGATTTCATGAACTTTCTTAACTTTATCTGAGCCGGACCGTCGATGTTGTCCTGATGGTCAAGGGCATTTCCCTGATCTCTCCACTTCTTCTCATGTTTCAGGACATGGCGATTTCGGGAACGTTCATCTCAACCTGACTTATTTCGCAGCCATACCATGAGCCACCAATCCAGATCCTCTGTCCGGCTTGTCAATATGGTCTTTTTCGCCTATCACGGAGTGCTGAAGGAAGAGCATACGGTTGGAGCGAAATATGAAATAGATGCAGAGTTCTCCTTCGATTTTTCCGATGCTGCGAAAAATGACGATATCACGAAAACCGTCGATTACGGAGCAGCCTATCGGAAAATCCGCGAAGTGTTCACCCGGAAGCACTATTCACTGATTGAATCGGCTGCCGGCGACATTGCCGCCGCTCTTCTCGGGGAGTTTTCCCTGCTCGACGAAGTCACGGTCAGGGTTCGCAAGTGCAATCCTCCCCTGGGCGGAATCTGTGATTATGCAGAAGCATCTGTTTCTGTAAAACAGCAGTAACCAATGTCGCGACACAAGGCATATATCGCGGTCGGTTCGAACATCGGAAACCGGCTGATGCACCTTCAGGAAGCGGTCGAGATGCTCGAAAAGCTGACCGGGACAACGGTGAACGCGGTTTCTGCGGTTTACATGACTGAACCTGTCGGCGATACCGACCAGGAAAGGTTCTTCAACGGAGTTGTGCTTCTCGAAACAGTACTTGAGCCGGAAGCCCTGAGACAGTCATGCAAAACCATAGAACGCGACCTTGGCAGACCCGAAGCATACCGGCGCTGGAGCCCGAGGGTTATTGATCTCGATATTCTGCTTTTTGACAATCTCTGCATCCGCAGCGAAACGCTTTGCATCCCCCATCCCGAAATGCACAACAGAAAATTCGTACTCGTTCCCCTGCTCGATATTTCGAACCCGCTCCATCCCTCCTCCGGCGAAACCGCAAGCGGCCTCCTCCGAAAGTGCAGCGATCGTTCGGTGTTGGTGAAACTGAAGGAAACCCTCGCCATGAAGCAGTGAGAACTGGGGTCTGGGGGCTGGGGTCTGGGGGCTGGGAATTCCTATTTTATACTTTCCAGTTCCCAGACCCAATAAACAGCTCCGTAGGAGCGGCATATCGGTAGGCAGGGGTGCAACCCCTGTATCGCGGATCAAATAAAAAACGGGTTTCATTTCCCATATCCCACTTTCCAGACCCCCTCTTCAAAGAAAATGGGCCACCTTTCAAGCAGCCCATTTTGACATTGCTCTTCTGTTATCAACAGCTCCGGTACTGAATACCCGAGGAGGATATTATTCAGTTCGCAAAGGTAATGCTGAGATTGCCCTGTGAAAAATCCGCTCCTTCGGTCTTGCGCCCGACAAGTACGTTCGGCAGGATGATGCTCTTGCGGAAGTTGTTGATATCAACCAGCAGTTCGTCGCCCTTGATGTTGACGTTCAGCTTCTTCACCTCGACATTCGGCAGGTAGAGGCTAAGTACATATTTGCCATCGATCTTCTCGAGAACCTGGGTCTTGTCGTCGCAGTAAAGTACAGCTGCAGGATTTTTTTCGCCGAATATCTGCCGGCTGAGGTTGTCCAGTTTGTCCGTATTGATGATTTCCTCGGTCGAAAGCTGAGCCCTGAAAATGGGTACTGGGTAAAAACAGTTCTCGATGACCTTCAGGTACTTAGTCTGCGTATCGATGAGGCTCTGCAGGTAACTGTCGGCCGAGCTCTGCGGAAGGATCTTGTTGACAACCGCTGCATCGAGCTTGTAACCGAACAGGTTAAGGTAGGTCTGAACGCGGAGGGCCTCCTTGATAACCATATTCTCCGGGTTGAGGACTACCCTGAACGTCGTTATGCTCTTGTCCTGAAGCATGGCGTGAAGCTCTTTCATGTGCTCGTTGACTTCCGGCATGAGCTTGAAAATGTTCTTCTTGGGCATGAATTTGCTGAGGAGAGGTGCCGCGAAGCCGATGGCTTTTGAATGCCAACCGCCAATCTTGTCCGAATACCAGCCATAGGACTCAGGCATGCCGAGCAGGCGCATGGTTTCGCCGGTCGGAGCTGCATCGACGACGACGACATCGTAATCGCCCGATTTGGCTGCCTTCCAGATATAGCGCAAACTGATCATCTCCTCCATGCCCGGCATGATGGCAAGTTCTTCTGCAACAACTTCATTCGCGCCGTCATGCATGAGTATCGAAGAAAAATAGGAATAGAGCTCATTCCAGTTCTCCCTGATTTCAGCAAGGACATTGACTTCCATTGCAAAAAGGTTCTTTTCCACCTCCACCGGTGTGGAAGAAAGCTCGACGCTAAGAGCATCCGCAAGGCTGTGGGCCACGTCGGTACTCATGATGAGAACCCGCTGCCCCCTGCGGGCAATTGATGTTGCCGTCGAGGCTGAAACGGTGGTTTTACCGACACCTCCTTTACCCAGGTAAAGAATAATTCTCATGTTTTTGATTAAAACTGGTGAGTAGATTGAATCCTGACTGAACGTCCGATTATGCTTTTATGCTCATACCTGCCTGCGTCCATCACTTTCTGCCGTGCTTGCCCGGTACGTGAAACTTTTTCCTTGACGCACTGTTACCGCTGTTGTCCGGCTTGCGCAGAGGGATCTCCGGTGTCGAGGCGGAAAGGTCCTGGCTTTCTGTTTGTTCCTGGACACTGCTTTCAGCAGGCTTCACCTCCGGTGCCTGTGCTTCCTCTTCAGGCATGTCCGGGATATCCGGATCCGGTAACGGTGAAGGGGAAGGAACAGAGGCTTCCGGAACAGGTAATTCGGCAACCTCAGCCTTCAGGATTTCCTCCACGACAACTTCAATGTCATGCTGTTCCGGCTCGTCAGCTTCAACGTTCAGCATCTCCGCAAGAAATGCCTCATCGACGACTGCCTCAAGTTCCGAAGCCTCTTCTGCAGGGGGTTCTGGTACTATCCTGATTTTTCTGGAAACAGCAGCCTGCTGTCCGTTTCCAGACGGTTCAAGCACCGGTTTTTCAGCTGCGGGCGGTTCAGGAACTGCTGATTCAGGAACATCTTCATCCGTACTCATCATGTGCTTGACGAGTGCAGGGACATCTTCTTCAGGAGCCTTGACCGAAATTTTTTTTCTCCGCACGCCCTGGTTGTCATCGAAATCCTCATCCGCCTGTTTCGCTTCCCTGACCGGCCTCGATTCACGAACGGGCGTCACCTCCTCCTCGTCGTTTCCGAAAATATCGGGATACATGGGATGAGGCTCATCATTTTTGATCGTGATTTTCTTTCTCTTCAGCGGACGGTCGAAATCATCGTCCGAATCGAAGCGCTCATGCTTGACAGGATCGTCCATAGCCGAACCTGCACTTCTCGGCGAAGATTTCGCTTGCTTCTTTTTCGGCTGCGAAGTGAAATTGGAGGATATCTTGATAAGTTTTCCAACCGAACCGAACATCCCGTCGTTGCGGACAGCGGTTTTCACGATATTCATGACGAAGCGTTCCGCCTGCGGATTATCGGAAATATTGGTCAGAAGTTCATTGAGGGCCGAAAGCATGCCGGGAACATGCTGCATATCGCTCTTGAACTGGTCCCGCAGCTTCATGGGAACCTCTCCGATCATATCCATAAGAGAGTCGGCGACTTTCTTTATCGCTCCGGGTTCGCCGGGAAGCATGCTTTCAAGTTTCTTGAAAACATCGGTCGGAGAAAACGCTTCCGGGTACTGCTCGCCGCCTGCTTGCGGCTGAGCTCCGGGAGGAGGCTGAACACCGGGGAAACCGGGAGGCTGGGGAGGCTTTTCGTAAGCGGCATAGCCGATTGAGGCCTTGTACTGCTCGAGCAGGTCCTGACCATATCCGATGCTGGCCTGTGGCTGGGCCTGACCTGGAGCATCGAGGCGAAGGGATACGACACGTGGGACACAGACGCTTCTCGAAGCCATCAGAATTTGAGAGGAAACGTCATCGGGCAGGCTCGAACGGTAATTAAGGCCCATATACTGTTCGATGACAGACTCGATAACGGTATGAAGTCTTACGATGAGTTCGGCTTCCCGAAGCTCGACCATGTCGAAAATCACATAGACCGGCTCTTTTCCTTCGCGCCTTACTTTCAGGTTGACGGTCGCGAAATCATGGTCCTTGTTGCGGCTGTTTACCGAAACCGAACCAAGATCGAAGCGGTCGAGAAAATCCTTGGACGTTCCTCTTGCCCAGAGGTAAACTGCTTTGTCAGAATAAATAAGGTAATCCTGAAACGCGATATTCCCGACCCGTTCCTGATGCGATTCATAAAAAACCCCGTCAAAAAATGCAATCGGATTTTCACCGGCATTCATGAGGCCTTTCTGGAAAAATTCAGCTACATCATTCTGTTCAGTCTGTCCCGAGATGTACAAAGATAAATTAGCCATTCCCCATACCTTTTCACTTGAAACTACTTACAGGCAGTAAAAGTGAAATCTATTAAAAAATTATAAGAAAGAGAAATCATGCCCCCTCCCGAAATCCCTTGTCAACTGCGGCCAAGCGGTTCACAGCCCGTCATGCGGACCTGGGTCCGGTCAGGAACTCGATCTGCAAAGATAAGAGATAAGAAGGACGTTTCAACAGGCCGGATTTCAGATAAAAAAAAAGGCAGTGAAACTTACGATTTTTCACTGCCCTGGATTCGGATAATCCTGCGAGGCTTATTTCGCAAATTTGGAAGCAACTTCTTTTGAAGGAACGGCATAGCCTGTCACTTCAGGTGAACCGCCACGAAGGCTTGAACCGCCACCCATGCTGCCATAGGCATTACGGTTGATCCTCATGGTGCCTTTGCCTAAAGAGTCAAAAAGCATACCAACGGTTTCCCAGTGACCTTCAACCATCACCTCAAAAATGCGGCCGGCTGCTGCCAGGATATCGGTAAAAACGCCACCACCACTCATAATTCCTCCTTGGAATTTAATTATTGGAAAGTTTAAAGAATTTGGAATAGTTACCTTATGCCAATTTACTGCAATAAATAAAAAAACACAAGAAAAAGATTGCCGTTACCATGTTGCCCCATTCAAAAGGCAAGACACTCTTAATTTTTTACCGGAGGTTTCGGGAACGAACCGGTGAAACTTTTCACCACTTCTGAAGCCGACTGCCCTGCATCGCCTACCGCAGTCGCAACGTTTCCGGCTGCATTCTCGACGGTTTCGACAGCGTTGGAATAAAGTTCGTTGGCCGTTCTCGATGCATCCTTGACGGTAATCGCTACACGGTCGATGGTTTCGCCTACCACACCGGTGGAGCTGCCGAAAACACGGCCAAGCCCGGTAGCATCGACGAGAGCGCCGACAGTTCCTGTAACGGTATCGAAAATGCTGCCTGCAAGATTAAGTCCACCAACGACAGCGCTCTGTCCGGTCAGAAGAACTCCCTCGGCAAGAAAGGTGAGACGATCCGGTAATTCAAGCGTCTTGAAATCCTTACGCAGATTCTGGTACGATTCCGACATGTTACTCTCCCTGGAATTGAGGCTCAGCAGGACAGAACCTCTGTTGTGAAGCCAAAAATAGTTTATGAAAAAAGTTAATTATAAAATTCATTCAAAACAAGAGTTCTTCCTGGAATGGGCAGCTCTAATTTACTGTCGCGAAAACTCAACGGTGCGATGCGGACAACGTCCCGAAAGCGTTCGGGATGAGGATTTCTATCCCGGTATGTCGGTACAAATAAGCAAAAAAGCTCCGGAACAAATAAACGGAAGTGCCCGGAAGCAAGAATAACATCTACTGATAGACGTTCTGCTCCCTTGCCTCGCGGGAATCCCTGTTTCCCTTCTGCAGCCTGCTCTGCTCTTCGCGGTCGAGATCGAACGGAATATGGAGCCACTTGTCCTTGAATACGGCATCCCCCGGCTCCAGGCCCGTGAGGCTCAGAGGCAGCGTGATGATCTTTCGCTGGTTGCCGATCTGCACGAAGAGCTCGTCGCCGGTGACCCAGACATCGATATCGACAGGGTTGGCGAACATCAGCTTCAGCTTCACTTCATACACGTCGCCGTGACGCTCGAACTTGATCGGCGGTTCATCGTACATCATGTCGGACGGGTCGGTGTCGGTATAAATATCCGCAGCAAACTGATCGAGCGCTTTCAAGCCGACAATTTCCTGCTCGTACATCCTGAGCTTTTTAACCGGCAGCGGAGAAAAGCCTTCCTCGATCTCTCCAAGATATTTCTGCTGGATCGCTTTCCAGTTCTCGAGGTAACCGCTGTTTTCATTCGTGTCGAGAAGCCGGTTGACCAGTACCAGATCCACCTTGAAGCCGTAGAGGTTCAGGTAGGTCAGGGCGCGCATGGTCTCCTTGATGGACATCTTCTCCGCGTTCATGACAAGCCTGACCGTGGATTTTGCGTTGTTCGTGAGAATCTCGCGGATATCCTCGAGTTCGTCGAAAACCTGGTCGACGGAATCGATGGCGTCCGCCGGCGGAATGAAATTCGCTATTTTGTCGGACATTTTCGACAACGGCTTGCTGAGCGGCCTCACAATATATTTGTTGACGTTCTTGACGGCTTTCATACCCCAGGAAAGGGTGTCGGGAAGTGAAAGCAGCCTGAGTGTTTCGCCGGTAGGCGCGGTATCGAGCACCAGTGCGTCATAAGCTCCGGAAGCCTTGTAACGCTTGATCCTCAGAAGGGAAAAAAGCTCTTCCATTCCCGGAAGGATGGTCATCTCGTCGGCAACGACCCCCGAGACGCCCTGCGCCATGAAAATCTTTGTGTAGTACTTCTGGACGGATTGCCAGTTCTGTTTGAGGTCCACGTATGGATTGACTTCGATCGCGTGGAGATTTTCCCTGATCCTTGTCGGTTCAGCGCCGAGAGGCAGGTTGAATGAGTCGGAAAGGCTGTGGGCCGGATCGGTTGAAAGAACGAGGGTTCGGTAGCCCAACTGCGATAAACGGACTGCCGTTGCGGCAGAAACGCTGGTTTTGCCAACCCCGCCTTTACCTGTAAACGTCAAAATACGCATGAACCGGACATTGAATTGATAGTGAAGCAACAAGGGAAAATCATAGAAGCTTAAGATATGACTCTCCGATGACTCTGCAAAAGATGAGGCAAACTTACGACATTCCTTCCTGAAATTTTTTTTCAGCGGGAAGGGAAGGTATAACCTTCGGCACATACAGGAGTTGTCCTGAAAGATCGTATGTCGTCCTGATGAACAGCTTTTGTCGGAAACGCAACGGCAAATACTTTATTTATGCGTTTTCCGAAAAAAAGTAATTATTTTTTCAACTCCTGCATGCTCATCCGGCTTGTTGCCGCAAGAAACAGCGGCATAAACGGGCTTGCTGCCCTGAACTGTTCGCAGCATAAGTTTTTGCAAAAGTTGCGCCTGCTGGTTTAATTGACAACGATCAGTAATGGCCGTTCACACCAGTATTATTACATATCAGATTATCATCTGCCAATGCCCATGAACAATCCGATAGTCGATACCCGGGCACCCATCGTCCGCAGCCGCAGGATCACCGGCGATGTCTGCATCATCACGCTCGACTGCCCTGAAATCGCCTCGAACGCAAAACCGGGAAACTTCGTCAATGTAAAAGTCAACGACACTTCGCAGCCTCTTCTGAGAAGGCCGTTTTCCATTCACGACACCGACGGCCGCCATCTCGATATCATGGTCAAAGCCGTCGGATGCGGAACCTCGATATTCTGCAATGCCGCCGAAGGAACAGAGGTGATGGTCCTCGGGCCGCTCGGCAACTGTTTCGACAGGAGCGGCACCGTTTTCGACACAGCCGTCCTCGTATCCGGCGGCATTGGCACGGCGCCCATGCGTTTCCTCGAAAAACAACTCTCTTCCCAGGGCAAAAGAGTTGTCAACCTTGCAGGGGGCCGCACGAAAGAAGACCTCCTTTCCATAAACCTTTCCGACTGCAGGCATGCAACCGATGACGGCTCGGAAGGATTCAGGGGCACCGTGGTAGAACTGCTCTCCAGAGAACTTCCCGCCCTGAAAACCGAAGGAGCCCTGAAGGTGTTTGCCTGCGGCCCGACCCCGATGCTGAAAGCTCTCGCGCTCTTCTGCAGAGAGAACTGCCTCCCCTGCGAGCTTTCGCTTGAATCGGTGATGGGGTGCGGCATCGGCATCTGCTACGGCTGCAGCGTCGAAGTCCTCAACCCCGACGGAAGCACAGGAACCGTGCTGCTTTGCAGGGAAGGCCCGGTAATAGACGCGGCACTCCTTGCAGTATAGCCTCGTGAGACCTATCTTGAACAATATCAATATCTGCAAACTGAAAAATCCCGGAACCGGCATCATGGCAAGAGGACTCAACAAAGTAATGCTCATCGGCCACCTCGGCAGCGACCCTGAGCTCAGAACAACCAATTCAGGACAGTCGGTGGTGAATTTCACCGTGGCGACCAACGAAAACTTCAAGGACAGCAGCGGAAATCTGCAGGAAAGGACCGAATGGCACAGGATCGTCGTCTGGGGCAAGCTTGCCGAGATCTGCAGCCAGTACCTGAAAAAAGGACGCCAGGTCTATCTTGAAGGACGACTGCAGACCAGGAGCTGGGACGATACGAAAAGCGGCGAAAAGAAGTATGCTACGGAAATCGTCTGCACCGACATGCAGATGCTCGGCGGACAGCGCGATCAGGCCGGCAGCGAGGGCAGCACACAGGGTTACGGCCAGCCCAGGAAGGAGTTCCAGCAATCTTCCGGAGACTTTTACGCCCAACCCGGGCAGGCGCCGGGCGCAATGCTCGAAAACGACAAGGACGACCTGCCTTTCTGAACGACTGTTAACCGCGGGGCACGTTTAATTCTGCCCCGCGACCCCTCCGGATCTCTATGGATACGCTGAAAAAAAATATCAAGTCCGGAATCATCGACCCGGTATACCTCCTTCTGGGACCGGAAAGCTACCTCAGGGAAGAGGCTGCGGAACTTGTCAGGGCCGCGGTTTTTCCGTCAGGAAGCGATGCTGCTTTCAATACCCACGTTCTCTACGGACCGGAGATCACTCCCGGCGAGCTTGTTTCAAAAGCTTCCGAATACCCGATGTTCACCAACAAACAGCTCATCATCGTCCGCCAGTTCGAAAAAATCAGGAAACCTTCCTCGAAGGAGCTTCCGGAACACGAGGAGAAATTTGCCCGGTATATGCTGAACCCGGCCGAATTCACGGTTCTCGTGCTCGATGCGGAGCAGGGGGAAAAAAAGGAACTCGAGAAATTCCCCTTCAACGCCCTGAAAAAATACCGTCATGACTTTCCTGCGATCAGGACCCCCGACATTTTCGCTTCCGAACGGGCTGAAGCGGCAGGATGGTCGTTCGAACCGGATGCGCTCAAGGCATTCGTCGCCTATATCGAACCGTCCGCAAGGGAAATTTGCCACGAACTCGAAAAAATAATCCTCTTCGCTTCCGCACGGAACGGACAGAAAAGCATCACGGCAAACGATGTTTACGACTGCGTCGGCATCTCGCGCACCTACAATGTCTTCGAGCTTGAAAAAGCCCTTGCCGAAAGAAACCTGCGGCTCTGCACCGGCATTTCGCTCATGATCATGGAGCAGGAAGGGCAGAAAGAGGGACTTGGCAATATCGTCCGCTACCTTTCGACTTTTTTCCTCCGTCTCTGGAAACTTTCCCTCCCCGAAGTGGCGCAACTGCCCAGGCAGGAGATCGCAAAAGTGCTCGGCATGTACGGCAAACAGGAATATTTCGTGAAAAACTATCTCGGCTACACAAGGTCGTTTTCCCTTGAAGATGCCCGGAAAGCAATCGGCGCCCTGAGGGAAACGGACGCTGCACTGAAGGGACTGCGTCCGTACCCTGACGAAAAATACCTCCTCCTCCGCCTTATGCAGAAACTGCTGGGGTGACATACGGTTCATGTTCAGGGCCAGCATGCGATAGCTGCATGATAGAGGGGACTCAGAATGACATCGCCTTCCGTCAGGCTGAACGAAATGCAATGAAGTGAAGCATCCTTTGCCCGGCTTGCCATTTATGGATTCTTCACTTCGTTCAGAATGACATAAAAAAAACAGAATGACAGGTAAGTGACAGAATGACAAGAGCATGGAGTTTGTTCTGAAAAACAGATGTCATTCTGAGTGAAGCGTAGCGTAATGAAGAATCCATCTTCCTGCAAAACCAAAACATCTGGATTCTTCACTCCATTCTCCATGTACAAGCACTGCTGATCAAATTCACTACTCAATATTTACGGCTTTATTGTTCATGTTCCGTGTGCGATTGCGACATGATAGAGGGGACTCAGAATGACATGAAAAAAACAGAATAACCAAGAAAAACCCTGAAGGCAAAATTCACTGTGACAACTTTTCGCTCAAATCTTCCCAGCCTGGATTCGATGACTCAATTAGAGCTATTTTCTTTTCCCGTTTCCAACCTTTGATTTGTTTCTCCCTGACAATTGCATCTTTAACATCCATACAGGATTCAAAATAAACAAGCTTGTCTACACTGTACTTCTTTGTAAAACCGTCAATCAGTTTCACTTTGTGCTCAAAGACACGACGCTCAAGATTGTTCGTTATTCCAGTGTAAAGCGTCCCATGCATTTTGCTCGCAAGGATGTAGACATAGTAATCATGCATTTCAAGAGCTTATTTTGATTCCTGTGGATTCTTCACTTCGTTCAGAATGACATGAAAAAGGCAGAATAACAAGGGAACAAAACGACAGGAAAAGACAGCATGAGAAGAGCCTGGAGCTGGTTTGAACTACAGGTGTCATCCTGAACGAAGCACTGCGGAGTGAAGGATCCATCTTCCTGCAAAACCAATACATATGGATTCTGTTCGTTCAGAATGACATCACGATTCGTCATGCTGAACGTCACGCAATGAAGTGAAGTATCCATTTCCACACTTAGCACTTTGTGGATTCTTCGCTCCGCTCAGAATGACAGGAAAAAGGCAGCACTCTTTATTGTCGTGAGAAACCCAACCACCCTACATCCAACCGCTGCTCCTGTACCATGCAACGGTCTTTTCGATTCCCTCCGGGAGCCCGGTGTCGGCCCTGAAATCCAGTTCCTCTTCCGCCCTTCCGGGATCGCAGACCCAGAAATCCTGCACAAGTTCGGCGGCCTTGTCGCGGTTGATGATCGTCGGTATACCGAGAAGCGAGCCTGCTGTCCCGGCTACGCTGCCGAGCAGGTAGACAAGGGGTTTCGGCAGCGATATCCTCACAAGATTCTCGAAACAGAGCACCGGTCTTGCCGCATCGATCACCTCTTCCCATGACCATGACCTCGACGAGGTTATATAATAAATACGGCCGGCAGCATGAGGTGAACGTGCGGCGGCCATGATTCCCCGTACGAGATCATCGGCATAGATCATACTGAAACGCTGTCTGCGGGCATCGCCTGCCGAAACGAGCAACCCTTTGCTGAGCATGCGGAACACCTGGAGCACGTCGCGGTCACCCGGCCCATACACTGCAGGCGGCCTTACGATGGTAACCGGAATATCCGGGCTTTCCATGGCGATCCGTTCCGCCAGCAGCTTGCTCCTGCCGTAAGCGCTCACCGGTTTCGCCTCGTCTGACTCGCTCACCCCGCGTATCCCTTCGGATGCAGGTCCCGCAGCGGCGAGCGATGAAACGAGCAGAAACCTCTTCAGTGACGGGTTCGCTTCACGGACAGCAGAGAGGATGTTTTTCACCGGGGTCACGTTGCCCGCTTCGAAACCGGAACTCCTGGCCGCCCTCGTGACACCTGCAAGATGGACTATCCGGTCTGCCCCCCTGACCGCAACGGCAAGGCCTTTGGAGTCGTCATAAGAAGCCCTCACGACTTCGATATTTCCAGGCAATCGATCCGTACGGCTTTCCGGCCTGAGAAGAACTCTCACCTTCTCACCTTCCCTGGCAAGGTGCAGAAGAAGACGTGCACCGATAAAACCCGTCGAACCCGTCACCAGCACTGTTTCGCCCATAATACATCACACATTTGAATTTATTCATACCTTCAGCCCTCTTCCGTCATGGGCATCGATAAAAAACCCCGTCGTGTTTTACAAAAAAATAAATATATTGCCGCACTTTGCGGTTTTGGACATGACCCATCTTGCCTTAAAACCTGAAATCCGGCCACTGCAGAAAAAAACTTACGACAGCCGGCTTTAAAAACAAGAACTTCCAGCATTTTTCCCGAACAGCTGACGTTTAAATGAGCATTACTGTGGAGAAAACGAAAGACCTTTTTAAAAAATGCTTTGATTTCACTCTGGCCGACGAGGTAAAGGCCCAGGGCCTCTATCCATACTTCCAGCCGATAGACGAGAACGAAGGACCCGTAGTCTGCCTGGGAGGCAGGAAACTCGTCATGGCCGGCTCGAACAACTACCTCGGCCTTACCGCCGATCCGAGAGTCAAAGCCTCATCCATCAAAGCGATAAACAAATACGGCACGAGCTGCAGCGGTTCCCGTTACATGACCGGAACGGTGAACCTTCACATCGAGCTCGAAGAAAAGCTTGCCGATTTTTTTGAAAAGGAACGCTGCCTTCTCTTCAGCACGGGGTACCAGACCGGGCAGGGAATCATCCCGACCCTCGTGCAGCGTGGAGAATACATTGTCTCCGACCGCGACAACCACGCGAGCCTTGTGGCGGCATCCGTCATGGCCCTGGGAGCAGGTGCCAGCCAGGTGCGCTACAATCACAACAACATGGAGGACCTGGAGCGAGTGCTTCAGAAAATCCCCGAAAGCGCAGGACGGCTTATCGTTTCCGACGGTGTCTTTTCCGTTTCCGGCGAAATCGTGAACCTTCCGGAACTGGTCAGACTCGCAAGAAAATACAACGCGCGGATCGTTATCGACGACGCCCATGCCGTAGGCATCATCGGAAAGGGAGGACGCGGCACCCCGTCCGAATTCGGCCTTGTCGAGGAAGTCGATATCATTATGGGTACCTTCTCGAAAACGTTCGGGTCACTCGGAGGCTATGTGGTCGCGGAACGCAGCGTCATCAACTATATCAAGCACAACGCCCCTTCGCTCATCTTCAGCGCTTCGCCGACACCTGCCAGCGTGGCCGCGGTGCTTGCGACACTCGACATCATCCGCAGCGAACCCGAGCTGCAGGCAAAGGTCATCGCCAACACCGACTATGTACGCCAGGGCCTGCTCGCTGCAGGCTTCACGCTCCTGCCCTCCCGGACAGCCATCGTGACCGTGCTGATCGCAGACCAGATGAAAACCCTCTTTTTCTGGAAAAAGCTCTTCGAAGCCGGCGTTTACGTGAACGCCTTCATCCGCCCCGGCGTCATGCCGGGCCATGAAGCACTGCGCACCAGCTTCATGGCAACCCACGAACGCGAGCACCTCGACAAGGTCATCACGGAGTTCTGCACCATCGGCAGGGAGCTCGGCGTTATTTCTTGATGAGTGGGGTCTGGGGTCTTGAAAGTGGGGTCTAGGTTCTGGGAATTCCCACGTTCCAGAAATAGCTCCGTAGGAGCGGCATATTGGTAGCCGGTGGATAAACCACCGGATTATGCATCCCCAATTGAATGGGTTTTATTTCCCAGCCCCCACTTTCCCCTCAGCACTCAGTCCTCAGCACTCAGCACTTCCCAGACCCCACATCCCACATTTTCACGTTAATTGTTGCGCCTTTCTGTTTTTTTTTAATAGATTAGCATTTATGTTATGGTTGATTGGATAGGTATTCCCTGCTCGCCGCTGTTAGCACATGCCGTGTTGATGATCATGCAATGAAAAAAGGTGTATGAAGGTCTTTTTTTGTTCTTTCGAATCACAGCAACCACACAACACACAACCATGAAAGCAAAACAAGCGCACCTCTACCGCGCCGTCCGTTTTGTACTTTCGGCTTTCTGCCTCGTGGCCCTGCTGG
Organism: Chlorobiaceae bacterium; assembly: GCA_013335405.1. GTDB lineage: Bacteria > Bacteroidota > Chlorobiia > Chlorobiales > Chlorobiaceae > Chlorobium. The sequence goes on along the minus strand of JAAXVR010000023.1, from coordinate 85 downwards.
TCCCTCTGCCCTCCTACGGGGCCGATACCGGTACAGTCAGGGGAAAGATCACCGACAAGTCTGACGGAGAAGGCGTCTATGGAGC